>CANQRU010000045.1 GCA_947626395.1 uncultured Lachnospiraceae bacterium
CGGGAAAGCCCGAAAATACGGGCTATACCGACATTTAAGAACTTCTAAAGAGATAATCAAAATTCCTATCTAATTTTTTGAGAAAAGTGGCGGATTATGTTATCAAAGGATGCGCATGGAGGAAGCGAAATGATTACAGATTCATTCACCCCAGAGAGCGAAGCGATCGTTTCGCCGAAAGCGTTTTTCGGTGAACAGAGAAAGAGCTGCGATATCGCGATCGGTACATTTTCAAGAGAAATATATCCTGCGGTGCTTAAGCGGTTTCCCAATGAACAGATCGGAGAAATACGGGCCGCGAACCGGATCAGACCGATGCACCTTCTGACGGTCAATGACAGGAAGATCGTCTTTTATCTTTCGGAGATCGGCGCCGCGCTTGCGGGAACGGACGTGATCGAGATCAACTGGCATACAGGGGCGGACAAATTTATCCTGTTCGGTTCGGCGGGCGCCTTGGATCCTGAAAAGACAAAAGGAAAATATGTGATCCCGACGGAAGCGTACCGCGACGAAGGCATGTCCTACCATTACGCCAGCCCGGCCGATTACATAACGATAAAAAACGCGGATGTTGTGGAGAGAATATTTGCAAAATATGGCCTGCCCTTTGTAAAAGGAAGGGTATGGACGACCGACGCGATCTACCGGGAAACGCGATCTCTGGCAGAGCAAAGAAAAAGGGAAGGCTGCCTTGCGGTGGAGATGGAGCTGGCCGGCGTTCAGGCTGTATGCGATTTCCATAATATAGAACTCTATGATTTCCTGGTGACGGGGGACGTCGTTGATACAGAAAGCTATACTCCGGATGGGCTGCATGAAGCGAATCATGATATGCAGAAATTCTATGCGGCTTTACGGATCGCGGAAGAAGTTTAGAAGGGTGGAACTTTGCCCAGACCAAAAGTATAAAGAGGTATAAAAACTTATAAAGACAAATAAAAAGTATAAAGAGGAGATCTCCCATGCAGAATCCTTTTACGACCACATTCAGCAAAGCGCCGGAATAAATCTATATTGCTACATCGAAGACCTCGGCAGGATTATTTCAGCTATGAGAATCCTTCTGGGAAGCCTGTGAAATGGCGAAATGTACGAAAGGATATGCCTATGCGTTTCAGTAGCTTGGCGTCCTGTACTTCAAAAAGAAAAACGAGGAGAGTCTGTCCGACATCCTGCCGGATTTCAAGACGGAATTGTTTGCTTATTCTTATGAGAAAATCTGGAAGAAAATGACAGAGACGAATCGTTTTTTAGCGTCGCTTCTGGTAGAAAAAGGTGAGTACAAGCGGGAAGAAGTGCTTCGCCTGATGGGAGGCAGAGCGGGCAGTTATTCTATGTGCAGGGACAGGCTGCTGAAGCGCGGCATTCTGGAAAGCCGTCAGGCGTATGTATCGCTGGCGCTGCCGTATTTCGCAGACTATATCATAGAATATTGTCTGTGAACGGCGGAAACGAAATGTATCACAGACGCGACCTGCGGTGAAGGGCAGTATGCCCGCAATACGAACAGAACATTACTGGCGCTCTGCTCGCATGGAAATACGAGCAGTTCTGTCGAAACACAATTGTTATAAAATAAATGAAGTCTGAGGTGGAAAGATTGAAAGTTTACCATATGAGCGACACACTTCGTTTGGGCGGGGAACTGTCGGTCAATTATAAAAAATACTGGGAGCTGACGGAACCGTTTACCCAGGCGCTGGAGCGAAGCGAAGACTGCTTTTATGGCGCTTATTTTGCCGCAAAGTTCATGCACGAATCTCTGGACAGATTCGGAATGGCAGATATGCAGACAGACTATGTGAAGTGGGCGGCGGAGGCGGTGTTTGAGTATGTGCGGCGAAGGGAATTTCCCGGGCGCTGCTGCCGGTTAAAATGCAATTACTTTTTTGACGATATTGCATCCTGTCGTGAGCTTTTTGAGATCGACTGGGGGAAGGCTTCGGAAGGAGAACGCTTAAAGATCAGGTTGTTTGAAATCGAGCTTTCCGCCGAAACCGCCGACCGGCTCGATATGCGTTTGTTCGACGAGGCATACGATAACTTGTGGGAGACAGACGACATAACGCGTACTGTTGATTTAGCGCGCAGATATTTTGCGGGGGAGAGCACCGGGCATCCTGTGTGGGAGATCGCAAGCGACCGGAAGGCCGTGGCGGTTCGTGATGTGTCTGAGTATTTGCTGAGGGAAAACGGGTAAGCGGCAAAGCGGCAGACTATATATTGTTGTTGCTGCCGTTGCTGCGCTGCAATACGGGAAGCAGTGAAAGATTGGAACAGTGCTAAATTGGAGAATATCAATATGAACCTGAAAATAGCATTTTTACAGATCCTGCCGGGAAAGAGTCTCGACGAGAATTTTTTGATCGGAAAGAAAGCCTGCATAGAGGCAAAGGAAAAGGGGGCGGATATCGCCCTTTTCCCGGAAATGTGGAGCGACGGGTACGATCTGCCGCAGGATCACGACGAATTAAATCATCTGGCCATTGAGAAAGAGAGCGCCTTTCTGAACGGCTTTCGCGATCTTGCGTCAGAGCTTAAGATGGCGGTCGGGATAACATTTCTTGAAGCGCATAGGCCGAAGCCATTGAATTCCGTTATCTTTTTCGATCGGACGGGCAGGGAGATCCTTCACTATTCCAAGGTGCATACCTGCGCGTTTGATCTGGAGAAAGTGCTGGATGGCGGGGATGATTTCTATACCGCGGATCTGGACTTCGGAAGAGGGACGGTAAAGATCGGCTCGATGATCTGTTTTGACAGGGAATTCCCGGAGAGCGCAAGGATATTGATGCTAAAAGGGGCGGAACTCATCCTGGCTCCCAATGCGTGCCCGATGGAGATCAACAGACTGTCCGCTTTGCGGTCAAGGGCCTATGAGAACATGGTCGCAGTGGCGACCTGCAATTATCCGGAGGGACATCCCGACTGCAACGGATGTTCCACGCTTTTCGACGGCGTTCCGTGGCAGGCGGATGGAGTCAGGGATATGTGCGTTTTCGAAGCTCCGAAGGAGCCTGGCGTTTATATAGCCGAGCTTGACCTGGATCGGCTCAGGACGCACAGAAGCAGCGATATTATGGGCGATAAGTACCGGCGTCCTGACAGGTATGGCATTCTGTCAGACAGCAGCGTCTGCGGAGTCATTAGCGGAGAATTTGTGCATTGGTGATAGTATGAAAGTGATCAACTTTTTTGAAAGCGACAGACAGGAACACTGGCTGAAAGAGATAGCGAAATGTGACTGGGGTGCAGGCGTTTTTCTGCATGAACTGCTCAGCAAAGGAACTTTTTTTGACGCGGTCGGAGAAGGTTCCAGAGTTTTGCTGCTGACAGACGGCGACGAACTGATTTCTTTCTGCACTTATGCGCAAAAGGACGATATTCAGCCGACGTGCCTTACGCCGTGGATGGGCTTTGTCTATACGTTCCCGCAGCATCGGGGACATCGCTTTGCAGGACTTCTGTTTGCGGAGATCGAACGGCTCGCAAAGCTGGAACATGTTGCGAAAGTGTATATCTCGACGAATCATGTTGGATTATATGAGAAATACGGCTGCGAGTATTTTACACAGATGAATGACATGGACGGAGAGGCGTCGAGGGTATATGTGAAGAGGATCGAATGACATTGACTCTCAAAATTGTATTGAGAAGAACGGGGAGACGGTATATAATATAAAAAACGGGATTTTAGAAAGAGGTGAGAGTATGCCCCAAACTATGCAAAATATATTGCAGCAATATGTAAAAGAAGTCGCGAAACTATATGGTTCACATCTGAAACGGGTGATTTTGTACGGCTCTTATGCCAGAGGAGATTTCAGAGCAGATTCGGATGTGGATATTATGATCCTGCTGGATATTACGGATATTGAGGCGAAGGCTTTTTTTGACCGGTTAATAGATATCACCTTCGATTATAATATGGAATATGACATGGACATAAAACCGGCAGTAAAGAACGAGAAGCATTTTCAAAAATGGGTGGCAGATTATCCCTTCTATGCAAATGTTAATAGAGAAGGAGTTAATTTATATGATGCAGCATGAATATGATGGTACCCGCAGGGATTTAGTTTTATATAGGATTGAAACAGCGAAAGAAGATCTTGATGCCGCAAAACTCTTGCTTGCCGGAAAAGCCTATAAATCGGCCAATAACAGGGCATATTATGCGATTTTCCATTCTGTGAGCGCTGTTCATGCATTGGATGGCCGAGCTTACAAAAGGCACAAAGATGCAATTGCGAATTTTAATAAAGACTATGTAAGGACAGAAGTTTTTCCAAAAGAAATGGGGCGTCGGATCACGGGTGCAGAGGCGATTCGACATGCGAGTGATTATGATGATTTTTATATCGCCAATAGAGAGGAGACAGAGAAGCAGATTGCAGTGGCTGAAGAGTTTATAAAACTGGTGGAAGAATATTGCTCCCAACGTCTTGATAATGATGAAACGACGGGACGGTATTAGGGGTCCGCAGTCGGATGCTATTATAAAAATGCAGTTATAGTTGCAAATCGATATTAGGAGGAAAAGTGTTTGCGTAACCGTATCAGTGGAAGGGTGCTGCGCGCGGCATAGGCTGGCGTGTGGCGCAAATAGCCTATGCCCTTTCAAATAATTCATTATTTGGAGGTGCCGCGATGGGCTATAAGAATGGAAGTGTGCTGCTTCCGGCGGAGCTGCTGAAGCAGATTCAGGATTATGTCGACGGCGAGTATATTTATATTCCCCGGCTGACCGCCAACCGGAAAAAGTGGGGAGACAAAACGGAAGCGCGCTCGATGTTAGCGGAAAGAAACGCGGAAATATACCGTAAATACAAAAGCGGCGTTCCCGTCAGGCAGCTGTCGGAGACATACTGCATTTCCCCGCAAGGGATCTATAAAATATTAGCAGCATACAAGAATTAGGCTGGAGCAGCGCGCTGCGTTAAGGTGCGCTGCCCTTTTTCTACTATTCTTTTCTTAATCGTACAGTTGCTTTATTCAGGCGGACGGATCTGATATACTTTATGCAGCGTAAGATTTCAAAAGCGGAGGTGCAAAATGAAACGGATCATAAAAGTTTGTACGGAGCAGTATAAAATCCCTTCTTTGGATCTGGTAGAAAAGGTATTTACCGAACATGAAAACGCAGACGAGGGCCGGCTGGTCCGGCGGCTGGTGGAGGAGATCCGGTCGAAGAAATACTACCTTCCGGAGCTGGAACTGATCATGGCGGATGAAGCGGACGAGGTCATCGGATATGCGATGTTTTCCAGATTCCATCTTGAAGGGAAATATTCGGACGAACTGCTGCTTCTGTCGCCTGTCGCCGTAAAAACCGAGCTGCAGCGTCAGCATATTTCCAAAGAGCTGATCGAATACGGCTTTAAAAAGGCGGAAGGGCTTGGTTACAAGGCGGTTCTGGTCGAAGGCGATCCCCGGAATTATCGTTCACGCGGTTTTAAGACGGCGGCCGATCACGGCATCTATGCGGGGGAGAACCTGCATCTGCCGCATATCGACTGCCTGATGGTGCGTGAACTTGTACCCGGCGATCTGGATCAGATCCACGGGACCGTCGACTATGGGTTTTATGAAAGCCTTTCGCCTTCCGGGGAGGAGCAGGATTCCGTGCCTGCAATTTATTCTAACTATTCTAACCAAAGAGATTGACAAGAACGGTTAGAATGGTTAAAATATGGTTAGATTGAGTTTGGGAGGCAATCGGATGATTTTTCATGAAAGCGAAACGGTTGAACTGAAAACGATCGTGGTAGAGGATATCAAAAAGGAAATCGTTGCTTTTGCAAACGGTAAAGGCGGTAAGCTGTATATCGGCGTCCGTGATGACGGAACCGTATTAGGACTGGACGATCCGGACAGCGTTTCCCTGCAGGTCAGCAATATGATCCGTGATGCCATCAAACCGGATCTAACCATGTTTGTTCACTATGAGACCCTGACGGCAGAAGGAAAGAAAATTGTCGCGGTCGATATTCAGCAGGGGACGGAGCGGCCTTATTATATTGCGAAAAAAGGGCTGCGTCCCGAAGGCGTTTACGTCCGTCAAGGTTATTCCTCTGTGCCGGCTACCAATACGGTGATCCGGCATATGATTAAGGAAACGGATGGCGACCACTTTGAGGAAATGCGGTCTTTGGAACAGAATCTAACCTTTGAAAGAACAAGAAAAGAATTTGCAGACCGGAATATAAAGTTTGGGCCGTCTCAAATGAAAACGCTGGGTATTATGACACAGGATGGTGTTTATACGAATTTGGGGCTGCTGCTTTCCGATCAGTGCGTGCATACGATCAAGGCTGCAGTTTTTGAAGGGACAAACCAGAACCAGTTTAAGGATCGGAAAGAATTTGCCGGCTCCCTGTTCCGACAAATGGATGATGTTTATAATTTTATTGATTTTCGCAATCAAACCCATTCATCCTTTGAGAAGCTGCGCCGTATCGACAGGCGCGATTACCCGGAGGCGGCTGTCAGAGAGGCTCTCCTGAACCTTCTTGTCCACCGCGAATATTCCTTCAGGGCCAGCAGCTTCATCAGCATTTATACAAACAAGATCGAATTTACCTCGATCGGCGGCCTGGTGAGCGGTGTGACCTTAAAGGATGTGACGATGGGGATATCCGTATGTCGAAATGTAAAACTTGCGAATGTATTTTATCGTTTGGAGCTGATTGAAGCCTATGGCACAGGAATCCTGAAGATCCTGGATGCTTACGAAGGAACCGGGCGGACGCCGCAGATTGAAACGTCCGATCATGCGTTTAAGATCATTCTTCCTAACCTGAACGCAGAGACGGGGCAGAAAGAACAGGATAATACGAAGGCCGAAAGCAGCACGGAAGAAGAAAAAGTAATTGCGCTGACAAAGGAACGGGGAGTTATTACAAGAAAAGAAGTTGAAGTACTGCTGGGTATCAGCCAGACGACATGCGGACGGCTGCTGCGGAAAATGGCAGGAAACGGGCTGATCGTCCAGAGAGGCAAGGGAAAGAACACGCATTATTGCCTCCCCAAATAACGGATAATCGCCGGCACGGCAGCACGCAGGAGTGGAAATGAACTATCGAGCCGGATGAGCGGCGTTACCAATAAGATTGTTATCAATCGGAGGATGAAAATGGTTATTGAATTGATCGGCGGCGTGGGAGCCGGTAAAAGCCGCGTCCTTCGGATCCTGAGAGAAGAATACGGCGCGGCGGTAATCGAGACCGACCAGACGGCCAGGGAACTGGAGCGTAAAGGGCAGGCGGGTTATCAGCGTCTGACAGAGGCTTTCGGGGAAGGGATCCTGGGGGCGGACGGAGAACTGGACCGGGAGAAACTGGCGGAAATGATTTTCTCCGATCAGACCGTTCTGGAGCGCGTGAATGAAATGATCCATCCGCTGGTGTGGGAGGAAGTGTACCGGAGGGCGGAGGAGTTTCGGGGGAGTGGGCCGCAGGACTCGAGCCTGCTGCCTCTTCTTGTGGTGGAGACGGCGTTGCCGGAAGAGAGGAAGCAGACAGGAAATCGGAAGTCTGCAGATCGGTTGGAGTTATGGAAAGATCACGAACGGATGGAAAGTTGGGAGCTGGCTGGCGGACGTGAGTCATCGACAGATCGGAAGACGCCGGGAGATCAGAAGCAGCCGGATGTTCGGAAAAAACCGGGTGACATTTACGATGAAGTATGGTATGTTTATACCTTGGAAGAGACGAGGATCCGGCGGCTGATGGAAAGCCGCGGATATTCCCGCGAGAAATGTCTGGCGGTCATGGGGCAGCAGCCTGCGGAGGAAGAATATCGGGCTCTGGCGGACCGGATTCTCGATAATAACGGGGATGAAGAGCAGCTGCGGAGGCAGATCGCGGAGATTTTGGCGTTCTTTGAGAAGCAGGAATAGGAATGTGGCCAGTCGCGGCGGGGAAGTAGCAGAAGAGGGACAGGTTGAGAGAATGAGATTAGTCAGTATAGCCAGCGGAAGCAGCGGAAACTGCATCTATGTGGGGTCTGACACGACCCATGTGCTCGTGGACGCCGGCGTCAGCAACAAGAAGATCGAGGCCGGACTCAATGAGATCGGCGTAAAGGGCAGCGAACTGGACGCCATCGTGATCACCCATGAGCACTCGGACCACGTGCGGGGGCTGGGGATCCTGGCCCGGAAGCACCCGGTGCCGATCTACAGCACGAAGGAGACCATTGAAGAGATCCTAAATATCAGCGGTCTTGGCGAGTATCCGCGGGAGCTTCTGCACCCCATCGAGCCGGATGTGGATTTCGAGGTGGGGGATCTGACGATCCAGGCGTTTCGGATCGACCACGACGCGGCGAATCCGGTGGCCTACCGGCTGAAATGCGGGAGGAAATCGGTGGCGGTGGCGACAGATATGGGACATTACGACCAGTATATCATCGACCATCTGCAGGGGCTGGACGCGATCCTTCTGGAATCCAACCACGACGTGCGGATGCTGGAGACCGGGCCGTACCCCTATTATCTGAAGCGGCGGATCCTGGGCGACCACGGACATTTGTCCAACGACAACGCCGGGCGGCTGTTAACCTATCTGCTCCACGACAATCTGAAGAAGATCCTGCTGGGGCATTTGAGCAAGACCAATAACTACCCGGAGCTGGCCTATGAGACGGTGAAGCTGGAGATCGATCAGGGAGACAGCGAGTACCGGGCGTCGGATTTCTCCATTGCCGTGGCGCGGAGGGACGAGATGTCGGAGATTGTGACACTATAGAAACGGCAGACAGTAACTACAGGCAGCGCAGGGATTTATAAAGCGAGGAGCAAGACCATGAACAAAGCAATCATTACCGTAGTCGGCAAAGACACTGTGGGCATCATCGCGAGGGTGTGTACGTATCTGGCGGAGAATCAGGTGAATATCCTGGACATTTCCCAGACTATCGTGCAGGAATATTTTAACATGATGATGATCGTGGATGTAAACGGGGCGGAAAAGCCTTTTGAGGAAATGGCGGGGGATCTGGAGAAGCTGGGCGAGGACATCGGCGTGCGGATCCACTGCCAGAGGGAAGAGATTTTCACGGCCATGCACAGGATCTGAGCGAGGAGACATTATGATCAATATATTCGAAGTCAATGAGACGAACCAGATGATCGAGCGGGAGAATCTGGACGTGCGCACGATCACCATGGGCATCAGCCTTTTGGAGTGCTGCGATTCGGATCTGGACGCGTTAAATGAGAAAATATACCGGCGCATCACCGCGCAGGCGAAGGACCTGGTGGCTACCGGCGAGGCGATCGCCAGGGATTTCGGCGTGCCGATCGTCAACAAGCGGATCTCGGTGACGCCGATCGCGCTGATCGGCGGCTGCGCCTGCAGGAAGCCGGAGGATTTCGTGACGATCGCAAAGACTTTGGACAGGGCGGCGAACGACGTGGGCGTGAATTTCATCGGCGGCTATTCGGCGCTTGTCAGCAAGGGCATGACCCAGGCGGACGAGAATCTGATCCGCTCCATCCCCCAGGCGCTGGCGGCGACGGAGAAGGTCTGCAGCTCGGTCAATGTGGGCTCCACCAAGACCGGCCTTAACATGGACGCGGTGCGGCTGATGGGTGAGATCGTAAAGGAAACGGCCGAGGCCACGAAGGAGCGGGACAGCTTAGGCTGCGCCAAGCTGGTGGTATTCTGCAACGCGCCGGACGACAATCCGTTCATGGCGGGTGCATTTCACGGCGTGACCGAGGCGGACGCCATCATCAATGTGGGCGTCAGCGGCCCCGGTGTGGTAAAAGAGGCGCTTAAGGCCGCGAGAGGGCAGAATTTCGAGGTGTTGTGCGAGACCATCAAGAAGACGGCGTTTAAGATCACCCGGGTGGGCCAGCTGGTGGCGCAGGAGGCGTCGAAACGTCTCGGTGTGCCGTTTGGAATCATCGATCTGTCCCTGGCGCCGACGCCGGCGGTCGGGGACAGCGTGGCGGAGATCCTGGAGGAGATCGGTCTGGAGAAGGTGGGCGCGCCGGGAACCACGGCGGCGCTTGCGATGTTAAATGACCAGGTGAAGAAGGGCGGCGTCATGGCGTCCTCCTACGTGGGCGGCTTAAGCGGCGCCTTTATCCCGGTCAGCGAGGACCAGGGCATGATCGACGCGGTGACCGTGGGGGCGCTTTCAATCGAGAAGCTGGAAGCCATGACCTGCGTCTGCTCCGTCGGGCTGGATATGATCGCGATTCCCGGGGACACTTCGGCCAGCACCATTGCCGGAATCATCGCCGACGAGGCGGCCATCGGCATGGTGAACCAGAAGACCACGGCGGTGCGTCTGATCCCGGTGATCGGCAAAGGCGTGGGGGAGACGGCGGAGTTCGGAGGTCTTCTCGGCTACGCGCCGGTGATCCCGGTGAATCGGTATTCCTGCGAAGGTTTTGTGGGCCGCGGCGGGCGGATCCCGGCGCCGATCCATAGTTTTAAGAATTAAAATGGCTGCCGCAAAGATAATTTGCGTGACAGAAGGCCGCGGGCGATTGATACTGGATGCATGATCATGGCAGGAGGTATCAGGAATGGCGACGGTAGGAGAGAATATCAGGAGCCGGCGGCTTGCGCTGCGGATGACGCAGGAAGAACTGGCGGCCGTCCTTATACGCCTGCTTCTGGTGAGCGTTCTTGGTAACCTGTATCTATGGGATCGGGCTGAAACAGAGGTTATAGTCAGCTCGGATCCGGCGCGGTACGCGGATTACATCGGCGGCGCGGCGCTTGCGGATTACCGGGATAAGCTGGACATGGACGAGAGCATTTTCCCGGAGACGATAAACGGAGCTGGGATGTCGGTCGAAGCGTTCCAAATGGTCTATTACGATCCATGGGACCCGCAGTATCTGTGCTGCCTGACGATGCAGTACGAGGAAGAGGCGTACCGGCAGGAGCTTGCGCGGCTGGCGGAGTATCCGTCCACGGAGTACTTGGGATATTACGGTGTGACCGGATTTAATGAAGATTACCGTCCGGCGGCTGTGTACGCCGATCCAATGAACGGTTTTGTCTACGCGCTGGACGGCGGCGACGGACGGATCGTGTATGTGGAGATCATTTTCTGTAACTATTTTATGGACCTGGATTATGAGGAATATATTCCTGCGGAATATCTTCCGGCGGGCTTCGACGCGTCGGAGGGAAATGCGTACCGCGTGAAAATGCTGGGGTCTGCGAAATGAGACGTGACTCTGCAGCTCGGAAATGGAAGGGGCCAGTCTGATGACAGCGGCCCTTCGGTATTGGGGCAGGATAGGAGACCGTTGAGGGCATATGAACATTTATTTGATCCGCCACGGGCGGCAGTGCAGCCGCCTCTGCAATGTGAACGTGGACCTGTCGGAGGAGGGCTTCCGTCAGGCGGCGCTTCTGGGCGAGCGGCTGGTAAAGAAAAATATCGATATGGTCTATTCCAGCGACTATCTGCGGGCCGTGCAGACGGCGCAGGCGGCTAACCTCTACTGGAACGCGGAGCATGAGGTGATGGAGGAACTGCGGGAGATCGATTTCGGTGATATGATGGGGCTTAGCGATGGCGAAATCGCGGAGCGGTTCGCGGATTTTAAGCGGGAACAGGCGAAGATGGAGCGGGATCTGCCCTATCCGAACGGCGAGTGCGCCGGGGATGTGGTGAAGCGGGCGTACCCGGCGCTTCTTGAGATTGCCCGGCGACCGTATCATGATGTGGCGGTGGTGACCCACGGCGGCGTGATCCGCAGTCTGGTGGTGTATCTGCTTGGAGTGGATCTGGCCAGATGGAGGCAGGTCGGGAAGAATCTGGAGAACACCGGGATTACGGAGCTTCGGTACGATCCGGGGAATGGGCGTTTTACGGTGGAACGGTTTAACGATTACGCGCATCTGGAGGGGCACCCGGAGCTTCTGCGGGAGAAATGGATCCGGGCGGAGAACTGAGCAGAGAATTGCAGGAAGAAATTATGGCGGGGAACGGGTTATCGCTGCGGGAGCAGCTGGATGATTTCTTAAATGAACAGCTTGATCAGATCGTGATCAGCAATCCGCGGGATAAAGAGGATGCGTAGAAGATCAAGGTGCGTCCTCTGTATCTGCGCCTGCCGGCCGGCAAACGTGTGGGAAGCGCAGCTCCGGCGGCGGATGAAAGTCTGGCTTTCCAGGCAGAGGAATTCCGGGGCAAGCAGGCGTTTCACCGGAATATGCGGAAAGAGGAGACGCTGGCATATATCGAAGAAGCGATGCAGAAGTATAAGCAGCTGGAATTGTTCTCGGAGTTTGGAAGTATGCAGGTGCTGGTCAGCAAGGCCGGGAAGCAGACGGTGAAGGTGAAGAAGGCACAGCCGGAGCGGAAGGCGGCCGGGGAACAAAAGGCCAGTCTGGAGGCAGTCAGGAAAGCAGAAACTGATCGGACAGTAACAGAAGCGAAAAGCGCAGGATTGCAAAAGGCTGGAAGAGAAGAACGAAATCTGGAAAAGGTCGGGCTGGTTGGAACGGATAATAAGTCGGCCGATGTCCCAGACGCACAGCTTCCGAAAATGCGGATTCTCACCCACAACCGCCGCAAGCGCTATATCCTGGAGGAAGGCCGCCCGGTGCCGTTTCTTAAGGATCTGGGCGTCATGACGGCGGATGGAAAGATCGTAAATTCCCGCTACGACAAATTCCGCCAGATCAACCGCTTTCTGGAATTTATCGAGGACATTCTGCCGCAGCTTCCGAAGGACCGGGAGGTGCGGATCATCGATTTCGGATGCGGCAAGTCGTACCTGACGTTTGCCATGTATTACTATCTGCATGAACTGCAGGGGCTGGACGTGCGGATCACCGGGCTGGACCTGAAGGAGGACGTGATCGAACACTGCGGCCGGCTGGCCCGGCAGTACGGTTATGAAAAGCTGGAATTTCTTCACGGGGATATCGCGGATTACACCGGAGCGGATCAGGTGGATATGGTGGTGACGCTCCACGCCTGCGATACGGCCACGGACTACGCCCTGGCGAAGGCCGTCCGATGGAACGCGAAGGTGATTCTGTCGGTGCCGTGCTGCCAGCATGAGCTGAACGGGCAGATGGAAAATGACCTGCTGAGGCCCATTTTCCATTACGGGATCGTGAAGGAGCGGATGGCGGCGCTGTACACGGACGCGCTGCGGGCGGAGATTCTGGAAAATCACGGCTACCGGACCCAGATCCTGGAGTTCATCGATATGGAGCACACGCCGAAGAACCTGCTGCTGCGCTGCGTGCGCAGCGGAAGGCGCAAGGAGAACGGGGAGCAGATCAAGGCGGTTACGGAGTTTCTGGGCGTGGAGCCGACGCTTCTGAAACTGCTGGAGGCGGAATAAATTTGTTTCTTCTCAAAATAGCATATTGGCGATTTTACGGAGTCTTTTAGCTGTCTCATCATAGGTTATATGATCAGAGATTAAAGTATTAGTTATGCTTTCATAGTCACGTTTGTAGAATTCGTTGTCTAGAAATTCATATATGAGAGCTTTCAGATCGACGTCGTTTTTGGCGGATGGACAAATGGACAGGTGCGAGCGATGTTCCTGTACTTCGCAGATAAGTTTTTTAAATGCATCATCAAACGTGATAACAGGATAGAGCCTGTATATATCATATAGATGACGCGAAAACCGATATGACTGTTTATTCATGTAATAGTCGCAGAGCGCGAAAATCTTGTCAATAAATGTTCTGCTGACGGACTGCACCTGCATTTGGAATGGATGAAGTCCGTACTGCGATGCCAGTTCCGGCATTTCGGTCTTGAGTGTTTCGTAAATAATAGAACTGATCTCACACTTTTCCGTCGGGAACGAATAGGAAATGAGCGACGTTTCCAGCCTGATTCCGGGCAGAATGTCTTCAACGGGAAATTCTGATACTGACCGATATTGGAACAGGTAATAATTGTAATCTTTATCGCTTTCAATAGAATTCCAGTTTTCTATTGGCATACGCAGTTCTTCACTGATTGGTTTCAGGATCGAGTACTTAAGCTTTTTTCTTCGTGCTTCGCCAATGTGTTCTGTAAACGTGATATCGATATCTTCAGAGAATCTGTCGATCAGGTGGAAGCATTTTGAAAGGGACGTACCGCCTTTGAAAACAACCTCCGGAGCGGCATTCGCAAGGAGTTTCAAAATCATGGTCACGTAGTAGTCCTTTTCGATAATGGAGCTGGCGATACCGGTGCGTTCGTTGATTTCAGCGATGACTTCTGAAAAGAGTCCCCTGTCGTCATGTAAGTACATCATCTAACCTCATTTCATAATAGAATCGGAAAGTTGAGTCTGGATACTGCCGGATGTATCGGTCAATATCCGCCTTCTGGATATGATTGGCAAGGGAATACTTCACAATCCTTTCTCTTGCCATCTCATAGTTTCCATCGATATAACTGTCCAGTTTTTTCAAAAGTTCCAAAAGCTGTAATATATGGACATTCTCTTTGGAGATAGGAACATTTGTCCGGCGTACGATAAAGGTCTGTTTCCCAATCATGACTTCCCGGACAATGGCCGCAATATTATTGCTGACAATCTCTTTCTTCATCGGAACCTGGAGAGATATGCCGATCTGGTTGGCAAAGGTGCCGCCGGAGTAATAACCATCTGTTTTTCCCATGCGCGAGATGTATTTGTACTGCGCAACTGTCTCCGGACTCGGTCCGGCGGCCCGACGGAAACGGGTTGTTTTTGGAATATAGTAGATTCCCTTTTCGTATCGGACTATTTTACCGTTATCAGTCAGCGTCTTGAGCTGCTGGATAAAATTCGGGCGGTTCATACCTTCGATAAAAATATCTTCCGTGAAGATCGGCTCCCCGGGTTCGTAATGTTCTTTCAAATATTCAAAAAGCATGTCTGGCTCTCCATTTAATCATTATATATAATATATAATATAATATAAAATGATTATATGCCATGAGAAATCGAAAGTCAATAGAAATATATGAGAGATAAGAGCGTGGGAATTGACAATGGTATATTTTTTCGCAAGAGCTTGTGAAATATTAAAAAATACCGTATAATGACAAAGATTCGCTGTTATGAACATTTTGACATTTTGCGGCTGCGCGGGGAGGATTCAGGTGTCGATGCAGTATAAAGAAAGGAAAGAAGATAAGGAAGAGAGCGCCCGCTTCTACCGCCAGATCACGAAGCTGGTGCTCCCTATTGTTGTCCAGAACCTTCTAAGCGCCGCGGTCAGCTCCGCGGATATCGTGATGCTCAACTATGTGGGCCAGTCGTCGATCTCGGCGGTGTCGCTGGCGGCCCAGTATTCCAGCATCCTGTTCATGATCTATTACGGTCTGGGGACGGGGGCCACGATCCTGTGCGCCCAGTACTATGGCAAGGGTGATCTGCGCGCCATCCGGGCGGTGGAGGGAATCGGCCTGCGGTTTTCGCTGGCGCTGTCTGGGATGTTTGCAGCCGCGGTCCTTCTGTGTCCGGAAATGATGATGCGTGTGTTTACGGCGGATCCGGAGCTGGTGCGCATCGGCGCGTCCTATTTGCGGATCATGAGCGTCTGCTACCTGTGCTGGGGCGTTACCGAGGTCTATCTGGCGGTGCTTCGGAGCATCGGCCAGGTGCTGATCAGCACGGTGCTGAACGCGATCGCATTTTCGTTAAATATCATCCTGAACGCGGTGTTTATCTTCGGGCTGTTCGGCGCGCCGAAGCTGGGCGCGGCGGGCGTCGCCATCGCCACGGCGCTTTCAAGGCTTGTGGAGCTGGCCGGCTGCATTATCGTGTCGGCGAGGAGCAGGGAGGTTAAACTGGATCCGCGGTACCTGTTCATCCGCAACAAGGCGCTCCTTACAGATTTCGTGAAGATCTCGCTCCCGGCGCTGGGCAATGACGCGGCCTGGGGCGTCGCGTTCTCCCTGTACTCGGCGATCCTCGGGCATATGGGAAGCGACGCGGTGGCAGCCTATTCCTTCGTCAATGTGGCTCGGAATTTCGGAACGGTCCTGTGCTTCGGCTTCGCCAGCGCAGGCGGGATCCTTCTCGGCAATGTGATCGGGGAGAATAAGATGGAGCAGGCCAGGCGGGACGCATCCCGGCTTATGAAGCTGACGGTGATTAGCGGCGCGCTGGGCGGTTTCCTGATCCTGTGCGCGACGCCGCTGGTGCTTAAGTACGCGGATCTGTCGGAGCAGGCCCTTCGGTATCTGAAGGTCATGCTCCTGATCAATACCTATTATGTGATGGGCGCGGCGGTGAACACAACGCTGATCGCGGGCGTGTTCCGGGCCGGCGGCGACAGCCGGTTCGGGCTGATCTGCGATACGATCACCATGTGGTGCTATGCGGTGCCGCTGGGCTTTACGGCGGCGTTCGTGCTGAAGCTGCCGGTGCTGGCAGTGTATTTCCTGCTCTGTACCGACGAGTTTGTGAAATGGCCGGTAGTCATCCGGCATTACCTCAGCGGGAAGTGGCTGAAGAATATTACAAGGGATGATCTTTTCGAGACGGCGGGCGGGTGAGCCCGCTGTTTTTTATATGTAAGCGGCTTGTTTGCGGCCTGATATGCCACTGCCAAATCTCCATATTTTTCTTGAGATACCAAATAAGACACAGGAGGGGAGAGCCCAAACACACAAACCAAATAAAGGACACGAAAACAAACATATATACGAAAAGGCATGTTAGCGACAGATACCCAAAAGAACAGCCGTCCGGAACGGAGTGCTCTGCTGGCCCAGGTTGACCGTTGTGCGGACGAATCCCAGGCCCTCAAGTCCTCAATTTTCGGAGCGGATTGCGCAAAAATTACCTAAAAAGCAATTGAATTACCTAAAAATCGGAAACGCATTTTGGCGGATAATGATATAATATAATCAGGGATGATGCGGACGACTCACAGGATCCCTGCGGACGTGTGCCGGCGGAAAATGGGGAACCGGTTGTCCTGACGGAATCATCAAAAGTTAAGCGGCAAACTCCTTTTCGCTGTGCGCGGGTCAGGATAAGCGCGGCGATCTGCGTTCAGATCTGCGCTTTAGGGAAGCGGCGGACGGAATGCGGCCGTTTCCTTGAGGCGCTAATGACGGCATAAGGTGTATATGACGATGAAACAGGAGGTAGAAGTAAATGGCTGACGAACGTACTGCAAGGGTAACTACGGAAGACATGGATGCGGTCGACAGAATCTTTCAGGAACTTGTGGACAGGAGAGAGCAGAGCGACGGGATCCGTGAGGATTGGGAGAAGGAAAATGGTTTTCGGGCCGAGGGAGAGCAGGAACTGCAGAGGAATCCGTATTCGGCCGATCCGCAGCTCTTCTGGATGATGGCTACGATCGATGAGATCGAGCATTCCGAGAGGTACAGACCAGGGACGGAATACGATAACGGCAATTGGCGTACGACAGAGCCGGAACGGAAATACGAGGACACCTACCGCCAGATTCTTCGGGACTTTGCAGGAAAGCCGGCGACGCCTGAGGAAGCCGAGCAGGCGCGGACGAACCGGGAGAGATGGATCGCCAGTGTGTTCCATTTCATTGTCAGAACGGAGATGGACAGCCTGACCGCGGAAAATGAGGACGACATCCGCAGGTTTTTCCTGCTCAGCCAGACCTACCAGCACGTCGGCAACCTGCGGGCGGAGTATCCGGGGATCTATCATACCGCTATCGGACAGTATGCCGACGTGGAGGATCTTTTCCGCGTACAGATGAATCAGGCGCGGGCGCTGAGCCAGCGGATGCAGGTCGCCATGGAAGCCTATTATAACGATCCGGAGATGAGAGGCGTTCGAAGCGACGATGAGAAGCGGGATCTCTATCAGGGTTCCAGGCAGATTGCAGATATCAGCGACGACCGTATGGCGGCGGAATACCTGGCTCCGATGACGGAGGAGTTAAACGCCCAGTTCGCGCGGAAGTATATGACGGCCGGAGAGACGGTTCCCGGCGTGACGCTGCGTGTTCCCGCGGTACTCAGCAGTCTGGCGGATTTTAAGGATGACAATCTTGACCAGCTTCCGAAGACGGCTGTCGATCTGAGCCGGAGGATGGTGCAGAATATTTACGAAGCCTTAACGCCCGAAGGGATACGACACGGCAGCGTGGTACGCGGCGGAAAGGCAGCCCAGGCGATGGAGGAGGAGGATCTGATCTTCATCAACGGTCAGTCCCTGCGGGAGTATACCATGGCGCATCTTCCTGAGAACCGGCGTACGGAGGAGGCAGTCAGCGATTATTCCGGCGCGTACCTGGCGCGGGCGATGCAGGAAGGAACCAATCGGATCTCGCTCGCTCAGGTGTCCAGCAGGGAGGACGGCGGCTACAAGGTGACGGTGCATCCGGTTAGCCTGGATCTTCGGGAATGCCAGCCGGATATTGAAAATGACAGGAGCTACGGCTATATTCACCGTACTTATTTTAACTGGGGACCCTTTAAGTGCAAGACCCGCCAGGAGAAGGCGGAAAAGGCGTACAGCGATCCGAAGCTTACGGCTCTGCAGGAGGGCCTTTCGGAGAAGCTGGATAAGGAGATCGCTGACGGCATACAGGATCGGATCTTCCTGGCCACGAGGGACCTGCTGGCGAGAAGCAAGAGCATTACAGGACGGTATGTAAACGCTGCGGGGGAAGAACTCGGAACGGAATACGCGGATAAGGATCTGCGTGATCTTCAGCCCATGGCCTGTATCTTCCTGCTCGGCAAAGAGAATCTTTCGCCGAACGACCGGGAGCGCAGCTTCGAGCGGGAGATGGAGGAGATGGTCAGGGCGTTCTATTCTCCGGATATGGAGAAGCGGACGAAATATTTGGACAAGATGGCCGATTTTGTCGATCAATTCGATCCGGACAATCTGGATTTGAGCAAACCGGAGGATATACTGAAGCTGAACGTATATGAGGGGCTGTCGCAGACGGTGGCTATCAAGGCGCGGGATTATCCGGAATGGTTCAATAACCGCTACCCGACCGCGGCCGCCCGGGAACGATATGCGATGAAGGGCAATAGTACGGATATCGAGGGCGCCCGCTGGCAGAAGAGAGGGAAAGAGCTGACAGGCCGGATGATGAATATCGCCGGCTCGTCGTTCGCGAGTCTGGACTACGACGCCCTGGAGTCGCTGCAGGATTTTGACCGCGGGCTTTTGAAAAACAGAATCCGGAATACGTCGGCGGGCTTAAAGCTGCCGCCGTCTGCCGCGCAGTACATGAATATGTCCCGAAAGGACTTTACGCAATACGACGAGTTTGCGTGGGCATTTGTGTCCGGCCTGCTTCACTCCGCCGTCGCGGCGCCGGAAGCCAAGAATATTCTGGGCATGGATCCGGAGAACCTTTTCTATGTGGACGGGGTGTCCCTGAAGGAATATGCGGACGGATTGATGGAAGGCCAGGGGCCGGTGAATTATAACAGGATCCTTTTGAACGCCATGGTGAACGGCGGACACCGGATCGATATGGCCCGGCTTAAGGCGAATCCGTATGAAAAAGCGGACAAGATGGACGCAGCGGGCGAATGGGATCTGGAAGTCATTCCGATTCAGCTGGATCTGAACGCGTGCGCGATGAAGCGGAAAGAGGACGGCATGACCAATGTGGAAAAGACAGAGGAAATGTTCGCTGATGATAGGGAAATTTTTCCGCGGATAAAAAGGATCCGGGAGGATATGAAGCCGAGGCTGGAGGCAGGCGTACAGAAGGAGAATGCAAGGCTTCTGGAGGAAGGAGGGCCGTTGGTCAAGCTGGACCACAGCCTGAAGATCGCGCAGAATCTGCCGGTTCAGTCATGGGACAATCTCAGGGCCGTTTGGGAGAGACAGAATGAACCGGCGCAGAATGAGGCTCCGGCGGTGCAGGAGCACAATGGTACGACGCGGCACGCGATGAATTTTGATGATCTTGTCAAGGAAGCGGAAGAAGCAGGAGAGATCCGGCAGACAGCGGAATTTACCCGCGTGCGCGATGACAACAAGACGCTAAGGCAGCCGGTGAAGAAAGAAGAGGCGCCGAAGCTGTAAAAGCCGCGCCCAGCTCGAATTAATGGAGGTGTAAGATGTCGATGAGTAAGAACGGTAATGAAATAGTAAAGATGATGCGGAAGAATCTCATACCGGTAACGGCCGCCGCCTTCCTGATCGGATGGTGCGGGATGAAATATCTTCCCTATGAGGAGACCATTCTCAATATGATCCTGGTCCGCTTCATTCTGGGCGCTTTTCTGCTCGGCGTCATGGTATGTATGGGGGCGAAGGAATCCCTCCGCACCGTGAAGGAGGGGATGGGCTTTACTCTGCGCAGCAGCGTGTATGTTCTGATTATTTCAGGGCTCCTCTCGATGTCCGCGGTGGCGGCGGCTGTCGTAAAGTACGGAATTCCGGACGGATTTCTCAGCGCGGAGATCGGAAACCTCATCCTTGCGCTCTCTGTGGGCATTTTTGAGGAGGCGCTGTTCAGGGGGGTTCTGCTGCAGGGACTCTTAAGGAAAATGGGAGGGACAAAGAACGGCCTGTGGGGCGCTGTGCTTTTGTCCGCCATCATTTTCGGAGTGCTCCACGTCATCAATTATATTCTGGGCGGCAGCTACGACCTGTTAGGAATCATTCAGACGATCGGGAAGTCTTTGCAGGCCGGAATATTTGGCCTTCTTCTGGCGGTCATCTATTTGAAGGCGCATAATTTCTGGGCGATTGCATTGGTACATATGATCAATGATTTCGTTGGGTTCCAGGTGAGTATCATGCAGAGCGGGACTCCGGGCGACACAGCCTATGTGAACGCCGGCGGTATGGGTATCGCTGCGAGCGTCGGATATCTGCTGATAGTGGTTCTCTACATTCCGGTCGTAATAAAGTCGGTCAGGTACATTCGGGAGATAAAGGTACCGGAGTACGGACTTTATAAAGAAGATTAGGTCAGGGGAATCCGAAAAAGAAACACACTCTCCGAATACTGGAAACAGGCAGAGAAATGCGGGCGCCGGATGTTTTCTCAGATGACATCCGGCGCCCGCATATTTTAGGGCCTTCCGCAATCTGCATTCCTGCCGCTGTCAGTTCGTCTTCTGCAATCAGCTGCGTCAGTTCTTACGCACGCTTTCCGATCCTTCATCAGGCAGCAGGATTTCCATTCCAGCTGCCGGAGTCATAGGCGTTTTTGTGGGTTGTGTCAGTAAGCAGAAAACATGGCAGCGAGATGCGTTCCGGCGGGCCGAAAACACAGCAGCGAGATGCATTCCGGCGGGCTGAAAACACAGATATGTTTACAGTTTATTTATATATAAGACATATTTTGTTCACAATTTGGGACTATATTACATGCGGACTGAATAGAGGTGGAAATGACCGCCGTTTTTCCGCGGCGTTTCCGTTACGGAGGTGCAAGGATATGCTCGTTTTGATGCAGTTATCGGCCGCCATGTTCGGCGGTCTTTTAATGACCCGGCTTGCCAAGAAGCTGAAGCTTCCGGCGGTCACCGCCTATCTGGTGATGGGCGTGCTGCTGGGGCCGTTCTGTCTGGGAAGGCTGGGAGTTGTATTCCGGACGCCGGAAGAGGTGGCGGGATTGGATCTGATCTCGCAGGTTGCTCTTGGCTTTATTGCGTTTACCATCGGAAATGAGTTCCGTCTGGAGCAGCTCAAGCATATGGGGCGGCAGGCGATCACGGTGGGCATCCTGCAGGCGGTGGTTACCACGGTTATCGTAGATATCAGCCTGGTAGCGCTGCATTTCATTTTCCCGCAGGTGATCTCAGTTTCCTCGGCAATCACGCTGGGAGCCATCGCCGCGGCTACGGCGCCGGCAGCGACGCTGATGGTGGTGCGGCAGTACAAGGCCAACGGGCCGATGACCAAGCTTCTTCTGCTGGTGGTGGCAATCGACGACGCGGTGGGACTGGTTCTGTTCGCGGCGTCCTTCGGGGTCGCGAACGCCTTAGAGAGCGGCGTGATCAGCCTGACAAGCGTGCTTTTGGAGCCGGTGCTGGAGATCGTGCTTTCCCTGGCGCTGGGAAGTCTGGCCGGGATCGTGCTGCATGTGATGGAGAAATATTTCCACTCCGGAAGCAAGCGGCTCTGTCTGTCCATTTCCTGTGTGCTGTTTACTGTAGGGGTATCGATGGCGGAATTCGAGGTTGGCGGCATCCATATCAGCTTTAGCCTGCTTCTGGTGTGCATGATGGCGGGGACCGTGTTCTGCAATATCTGCGATTTCTCCGAGAGCTTAATGGAGCACATCGACGACTGGACGGCGCCGTTGTTCGTGCTGTTCTTCGTGATCTCCGGTGCGGAGCTGGATCTGAAGATCCTGTCAAATCCGCTGGTGCTGCTCATCGGCGCCGTGTATATCGTGTTCCGTTCCGCGGGTAAAATCTTCGGTGCGTACAGCAGCTGTGCCCTCACGAAATGCAGCGAATCGATCACCAAATATCTGGGCATCACGCTGCTTCCGCAGGCGGGCGTCTCCCTGGGAATGGCGCTGACCGCGCAGCAGCTGCAGGACGGCGCGACGATCCGCAGCGTGGTCCTGTTCTCGGTTCTTGTGTATGAACTGGTAGGCCCGGCCCTGACGAAGCACGCCCTGATGGCGGCCGGCGAGATCCAGGTGGAAGGACGGACCGACGCGAGACGCAGGAACAAGCCGGTGACGCCGGTGCATCTGGGAGGGCACTGAGCGGAATGGTCGGCGCGCGTGCAATATGAGTGGCTGAATTTATCTCCGCTGTGATGGCGTAACCATAGCGCTTGAAAATGGCAGTCTGCACGTATGAGCGGCCGAATTCAGTGGGCGAGTCTGTGGAATGTCCGGCTTTCTGTAAAGCGATGCCGGTTAAGGGCAGTGGAAGAGTGCTGGCTGGAAAGAATGATTGGGGCTGATCGGAGTGAGATCACATCACGATCAGCCCTGTTGTGTATTCATTAGCGATCCTGCGGCCGCTTTTGGCCGCCAGGACGGCCTGGTAAATGTGGGAGCAGTACAGATCGCGGCGGAATTCCGCCAGCGAAGTTTCATCTAAGATTGAAGCGGCGTCGGCTGTCCGGGTGATCATGGGCAGCGGGGCCGCTTTCTGCATGGCGGACAGCAGCGGTTCCGCCTCCTTACGGAACCCGAGAACGCGCGCATAGGAAATGTAATCGTGCGCCTTACGGTCCCCGGCGTCCAGCGCGGTCATGTCCAGCATGACGTGAAGCAGCGCCCGGCTGATCCGGGTGTAGGTGTACTGCTTTGTCTTAAGCGCGGCGCAGCGGTCGGCAAAGCCGGCAAATTCCAGCGTCCGTTTGCCAATTCGGGCGGCCAGGTCATCCGGCACATCATAGAAATCCGTCAGCGGACGCTCTGCAAGCTGCAGCGCCAGAAGCCGCTGGGCCAGAACCGCAGAGAAATCTTCCGATGTCAGCGGATATGCGTCGCGGATCAGAGTCAGCACCGGCGCGGGCACGCTCTGGGAGAGGGCGGTAAAATGAGGGCGGATGCCGCCGTCATTCTGCCCGGAACCATTGTTCAGGATCTCGCGGATGGCGGCCGCGGACGGATAATCCTGAATATGTGTATCGTGATAACCGCTTCCCTGCCGCAGGATCGTCACCGGTTCCATCCGGCTTTTTCGACGCAGGAGAGCCTTGCAGTATTCGATTCCCAGAATGATATTCGGGGAGGAAAGCAGGGCGGAGAGACCGGGCCCTGAGTGCAGAGCAGGTTCGAATATTGCACCGTCGATTGTCCGCGGCTGTTTGCCGGATAACACGGCGGCAGGTTCATCGGCTTCGCTGCCATTTTCATGTGAGAAATAACCGCCGTCAGCAAGATACGTCTCCAGCGCCTTCTGACGAGCCTGCGGAAATGTCAGACCATTTTTTAGACCATCGGTCAGTTCTTTCCGGTAGTTTTCCGGTTCTTCGCACAGAATTTTCGCAATCTCCATCATCGGTTCCATCTGTCCGCATTCGCTCCCGAAGCAGAGCGCGTCTACAACGCCCAGCCGGTCCAGAAGCGTTACGCCGCAGCAGGCGAAGTCCTCGGCGCTTCCCGTGGCGAAAAGCGGCGGAATCTCAAGCACCAGGTCGGCTCCGGATGAGAGCGCCATGCGGGTGCGGGTATATTTGTCAAAAATTGCGGGCGCGCCCCGCTGGACGAAATCGCCGCTCATGGCCACGACGCAATAGTCCGCGCCGGTCAGTTCCTTCGCGCGGCGGATCTGATAGGCGTGGCCGTTGTGAAACGGGTTGTATTCCGCGATGATCCCGACGATTTTCATTGGTTTATTATGCCTTTCTTTGAATATATTTTAACTGCAGTAAAATCCCGGTACTCTGAGGTCGGGGGATCCTTTACACGTTTACTCATTGATATGCACCACTGTAAGTGTCTTCCCAAGCGGCGCAAGGATTTTAATTACTGTATCGATCTGATAACCTGTAGTTCCTTTTTCCAGTCGGGTTATAACCGGTTGTTTTACTCCGTTTAATTCACCGGTTTTTTTCTGACTTATACCTTTTTTCTGGCTTTAATGATTTCATCAATAATATATTTGATAAATGTCTCCATGTCAATAATTTCTGAGTTATCAACAGTGCGTTTGAAAATGGAAAACTGAAAAAGGCGCCATCCATCCCGGTCGGCGCGGGGACCAGGATGGATGGCGCCGGTTCTGTCCTTCTTACGGCTGGTTCAAAATGATATAAGTCGTGGGGAGCATCCCGTTTCCGCTGTAAGGCAGCAGGTACTGCCGCTCATACAAGACGGAAATCGGCGAGGAGACCGCGTCTTCAAACAGGCGGAGATAAGCCATATCCTTTGCAAGCTTCTTTAAATGTGCAGGAATATGGTTTTTCAGGATCCTGCTGACCGCGTCCATCAATTTCTCGGCTTCCTCCGCAATCTGCAGGGCTGCATCGGCGAAAATACTTTTTAATGCATTGTGCTGTTCTTTTGTAAAGACAGGCGCATTGACGGAAAGCGTACCGTTGTCTGACGCGATATATCCTTTCCGGACCATATCAGCCGCTAAGGCTTTATCATTCTCGCTGAAATGCTCTGTGCTGCCCCTGGCAATGTCCAGAAACACATTTGTGATATTTTGCCGGTTATAGTAATGATGCACCATTTCCCCGTTGATGGGAAAATCCATAAACTGCACATAGTCTCCGGCATTGTTTACGACATTAGAGATGCCGAACCTGAATTTGGATTTCCAGAGATCCCAATCTCCGACCTCTACACCCCAGATGAAGCATTCCATTCCGAATTTATCTCCGGGGCAGACACACCCGATCCTGTTTTGGAGGATTTCTATCACCGCACGATACAGAAGAAAGCCTGCCATCTGCCATGTGAAAGAAAGATTTCCCATGTCGGCGCCATAAAATCCGATCTTTCGGACCTCTTTTTCGTGTGCGGAGATGGACGCCGCCAGTAAATCCGCAATTTTTTCCTGCAGCCCGGCTGTTTTGTCGTTCACTTCCTTTATAAAATCTCTCGTGAAGATCACAATATTGGTGCAGTATCTGCTGCCATCCTTTTTGAGAAGGCCGTAGTCGCAAAGTTCTGCCAGCTTATCTTCCATATAGGGGAGAGATACGCCGATTTCCAGACTGATCTGCTCTGCGCTCAG
>CANQRU010000046.1 GCA_947626395.1 uncultured Lachnospiraceae bacterium
CCTCTCTCCTTTTCCTGATATTTTCACCCGGAAAATGCGCCGCCGGCGCATTCTCGGATGATGACGCGATATAAAATTATGCGGCTGCCATTCACCGGCTACGGCTGCAGTCCGCAGAATGCGTCATCGGCGTATTTTCCGGATGCTGGTGCAGTAATGCGATACAAAGCCATATACTCACGTTTTGAAAATAAGCCGCCCCGCCCCCCGGACGGGACGGCTTATGAATAAAACAATTATTCAGCGGAATTCAGCTCTTCCAGGATCTGATCGACCAGAGTGCCTACAGTCGCCTTATAGGTATCCATCGCCGCGTCCACATCGCCGCCCTGTACTACTACAGAGGAGATGGCCACGTCTCTCGCGTCCATGATCTCTGCGGATCTCTCGCTATAGGTCGGAGAGGTCGGAGACGCCGGAGCGTCCACGCAGTTATCGGTGAAGAACTTGTTGCTGATATCCTGATTGTCGTTGCTGCTTACATAACCGTTGGTCAGCGGAGATACGACCAGAGCGGGATCCAGATGGTTCTTGCCTGCGATCGTGTTCGGATCAGCCAGGTCGGGAAGCATATGGAATTCGCCCTCCGCGTAGGAGTACTCTTTCCGCTTATCCGGGTCGTCCGGGTTCGTTACGAACTCGTCAGCCTTGGTGGACCATGTCACGCCTTCCGGTCCGTAGGTCCAGAGGGTCTGGATCTTGTCGCCGTCCAGCATCGTATCCAGGAACGCGTCGAAGATCGCCTGCTCACGGGAATCGTCGCCGTCGCCGTCGTCAATGATAACCCACACGGGAGCCTCTCTGTTCAGATAGCCGCCCCAGGAATTCTTGATCTCCTCGATCGGAGCCAGCTCGTATACTCTGTCGTCCAGGTCGTTCTTTCCAAGGTTGGTGATCAGGTTGTTATACCAGTTTCCTGCCCAGTAGGAGAACACGCCGGCGGAACCGACCTGCTCAGCGCCCCACCACTTCTCACGGGCCTGCTTGGTGCCTGCGGTGTAGCTGTCGGGGTCGATGACCTTGTCAACATAGTAAGCCTGTTTTAACCTCTCCAGAGCCGCCTTCGTCGCGTCGGTCTGGAAACCGTCGTACCATACGCCGTCCTCGCCCTGCACGATGTTCGGATACGCATCCTGCCAGAACTCAGCCATGTAGTTGGTCCACGGAGCCTCGGTACCGATCAGGCCGGCGGAAATGAATCCGTATGTATCGCCGTCCACGCCGTTGCCGTCGGGATCGCCCTGGGTGAAGGTCTTCAGCATGTTGTAGAAGTCGTCGTAGGTCTTGATGTCGTCGCCGTTGATGCCGCAGTTGTCAAGCCACGCCTGCTTAATATAGGTGATACAGCCGTTGCCGTAGGTCGGCGCAAAGCCGTACAGACGGCCCTGGGAATCCTTCATGCTCTCAGCAATACCAGTCAGCTGGATCCTGTTCTGGAACTCGGCGTTGGCATAAGCGTTGCTCATGTCCCACAGAAGGCCGGTGTCCTGATACTGACGCATCATGGCCGCGCTCATGATCATAACGTCCGGATACTGCTCGCTGACGAACATACGGCCTACATACTCGCTGTACTTGGAATGGTCGCCTACTTCGAAATCGATCGTGATGTCATGACCGATCCTCTCGGAGATGGCGGCCTCCAGCTGGGGCACGAACGCGTCGCGCGTGGTTCTCTGGAACTCGGTCTCCTGCTTGACGGAGTTTACGGTACCGTCAACGATGACCTTGATGTTAGTCAGCTGATACTCTCCCGATCCGCCAGAAGACTCGCTGCCGCCGGAGGATGCCCCCCCAGCTGCCGTAGTAGTGCCGGAGCCACTGTCGCCGGAGCCGCTGCTGCCAGTACTTCCACCGCCGCAGGCGGTCATCAGCAGCGCCGCTGTCAGGGCAACGGCGGTTGTTACAGATAAGATTCTTCTTTTCATATTACCCTCCTGAAAATATATAATTCAGCCTCAGCACCCGTAAGGAACCGGATGCGCGTCTGATAGGCTGCCGTTTAAGACCGGAGCGGAGACATAAGAATACCATTTTGATATGAACTTCCCCCCCAGGTTCATCAGTCATTATACATCAATATTTCCATCAAATCAATAAAAAACATCATAAAATTTAGTTGTTTTTCCAAAAAAACATACCAGCCATTTCCATCCGCCCCATATTCCGTCCGCAAAAGAGGGATTCCATGTACATAATAATTGTGATAAAATGTACATATTAACGATGATCTGTGCCAAAAGGAGGAAAAACCAATGTCGGAATACAGAAAGGAAACCCGTTCACCTCAAAATGTGAAACTCTTTCCCGCCTTGGAAGCGCAGGTCGACCCGGCGGCCGTACTCGCCCTTCTCGATCGGCTGGATGACTGTCCCTTCCCTGTCCACGCGGTTCTTCTCATGCGGCACGGAAAGCTGATCTGCGAGGGTTATTACCATCCTTTTGAAAAGGGCATGCTCCACCGGATGTTCTCCATCTGCAAATCGCTGAACGCGCTGGCTCTCGGCATCCTGGAAGCGGACGGGCGCTTCTCCCTGGATGATAAGATCACGGATTTCTTCCCGGACAAACTGCCGGAGACGGTCCATCCCTATATCCGGTCGATGCGCGTCCGGGATATGCTGATGATGCGCACCTGCCACGCCTCCACTACCTATAAGATCGCCAAAGACATGGACTGGACGGAAAGCTTTTTCAAGGTCGCGCCGACCCACAGGGCCGGAACGGTCTTTCGCTACGACACGTCAGCCGCCCATGTGCTCTGCCAGCTGGTCGAACGCCTGTCCGGCCGGCCGATGCTTGATTTTCTGAAAGACCGGGCGCTCCGCGAGATCGGCTGGTCCGAGGAATCCTACGTCCTGCCCAACCAGTACGGCGAACCCCAGGGCGGCAGCGGCCTGATGTGTACTCCGATGGACCTGCTGCTTCTGGGGCAGCTTCTGCTGCAGAAGGGACGCTGGAACGGAAAGCAGCTCCTGCCCGCGGATTTTCTGGAAAAGGCAGTCTCCTGCCTCACCCCGACGCTGGCCACGGGGCCGATCCCGGAGGAGAGCTGCGGATACGGCTACCAGATCTGGCGCGGCCGGGACGACAGCTTCTTCCTCTACGGCATGGGCGGCCAGCTGGTGATCTGCTGTCCCGTCGCCGATCTCGTCTGCGTCTTCTGCTCGGACAGCCAGACAGCGACCGGCGGCAACCAGTATCTGTTCGACGCTTTGTGGGAGACGGTGCTGGCCTCGATTGGCGGCGGCCACATGAGCGGTTCAGCGGCTGCAGGTATGCCTTCAGGCGACGCTCAATATAGTTATAACTCCTGTCGCGAAAAATCTGGCACTAACAATAGCACAGAAACCGCCGGTACGGACGCCCTTACCGACCGTATGCAGCATCTTGCGCTGCGCGCGGTCAAATCTCCTGTATCATTTGCGCCGGAAGCCACCGTCCAGGCGGACGTCCGGGACGTCGCCTATGTCAGCGCGGATCCGGACAGCGATTTTACAGATTTCACACTTTCCTTCTCCGAAGACGGAAAGGGCGGAGAACTGCTCTACCACTATCGCGGCAAGGAATGCCGCCTGCCTTTCGGGCTCGGCGAATGCCGCCCCGGCATTTTCCCGGGCTATCAGTTTCAGTGCTATACCAGCGCGGCCTGGCTGGCCCCCGATACTTTCATCGCGGTCTGCCAGATCATCGATACCTCCATCGGCAGCGTCAGCTTCGAGCTGGCCTTCCGCGGCGGTCTCCTGTGCGTCTCCATGCGCAAGAAGGAAGAAACGCTCCTCTCAGAATATAACCGGATTCTCACGCTGACGGCCGCTGACAGATAAGATTATTCTTTCCGTAAATAACGAACAGAGCGTCAACTGGCGCTCTGTTCGCATGAAAATACGAATACATCTCGGCTCTGTTATAGTCGGAGGCCATGTATGTTGGATAAAGATTATTCCTTCCCACTAAAAACGAACAGAGTGTCACTGGCACTCTGTTCGCATAAAATACAAGGTATATCTCAGCCGTATCATGGCTGCAACCCATGCAGCCGGCTGACGATCTTTCTTCTCGCTGAACACAAAATACGTTTCAGTCGTATCATAGCCGCAGGCCACGCAGCCGGCTGACGGTCATTTCTTCTCGCTGAACACGAAGTATTCTGCCGTCACAGATCCTGCCTCGCCGCTCCCCTGATGGAACGCGCACAAGCCTGCCTTCACGCCGACCCAGACGCCGGCGCTGGCCGCGGTCTCCTGTCCGACGGCGGAGAAGTTCTCTCCATCCACACTGTACTCCCAGCTCACCGACGCGGCCCCGGTCACAGTCATCCGTAATTGCATCGCGTCCGCCGTAATCGTAACGCCCAGATCCCGGCATCCTTCCGTCCCCTTCCCGGTCTCGCCGGTCCTCTGCAGAAGCCGTACCTCTCCGCCCTGCTTCGCCGCCAGTAAACTGTCGCAGCTGCCGCCCAGGGAAACCATGCCGCAGACGTCCCCGTCCCGCAGATCCCGCAGGTCCAGGCGGGCGGTAATGACAAACTCCGGCGCCGGCCATTTCTGCAGAAGAAGATTGCTCATATCATACAGATGGACGTTCTCCGGCTGCGGAACAGCGTTAAGCCTCAGGCCGCCGTCTTTCAACTGATACCAGCCCGCCTGCGCGTTGGCGTTCCACTGCCACTGAAGGCCCAGTTCCGGCCCTTTGAAGAAGTCGCTGTCCTCCGGAGCGTCGACCGGCCAAACCGCGCCCACGTCCGGCTTGCGGTAATGCAGTACCGGCTCCCCGCAGCCGCTTTCCTGCGGATCAGAGCCGATCACCGGCCAGTCGTCCACCCAGCGCATGGGCTGCAGATGGATGATCCTTCCGGCGCTGCCCACATCCTGGAAATGCAGGAACCAGTCCTCGCCGGTCTGCGTATCCACCCAGGCGCCCTGGTGCGGGCCGTTCACCGGCGTATTTCCCTGCCGCATCACGATCCGTTCCTCATAAGGCCCCAGGATCTTCTTCGAGCGAAGCACCGTCTGCCAGCCGGTCTTTACGCCGCCGGCCGGAGCAAAGATATAATAATAACCGTTACGTTTATACAGCTTCGGCCCTTCGATCGTCGGCTGAGTGGCGTGGCCGTCGTAGACAAAGGCTCCCTCGTCCACCATGGCCTCCAGCCCCTTGCCCTCGTCCCGGAGGGGGCACAGGTACAGGGCGCTCTTGAAGCCGATCCGGCTCTTGGCGAAGCCGTTGACCATATACATGGTGCCGTCGTCGTCCCAGAACGGGCAGGGATCGATCCAGCCCCGGATCTTCTTGATCATCTGCGGTGCGTCCCATTTTCCCCAGGGATCCTTCGCGGTACACATCATGATCCCCTCATCCGGGAATGGAATGAACACATAGTAAAGCCCCTCATGATACCGGATGGCCGGAGCCCAGGCCCCGCAGCCGTGCTGCGGCGTATCGTAGCGCTCAAAGGGCAGTCTGTCCATCACATAGTTGATCACTTTCCAGTTCACCAGATCCTTCGAGTGCAGGATCGGCACCGACGGCGTGTTCGAGAAACTGGAAGCCACCATGAAGAAATCATCCCCCACCCGAATCGCGTCCGGGTCGGAATAATCCGTATAGAGGATCGGGTTTCTGTAGGTACCGTCTCCCTGATCCGCGATCCACATTTTTCTGACTGAACTTTCTTTCATTGCCTCTCCTCCTGTTGAACTGTTCCTATTTCAGCATCTCGCGGTACTCCGCCAATTCCTTCTGATTGCCTAAGATGAAATGTCCTTCCTCGATCTCCGTCCAGACCGGCTTATCCACCGAATAGTCATGACAGGACGGATCATAGACCAGGAGTGTCTTGTTCCGCTCCACGATCGGGTCCGGCTGCGGGATCGCCGACAGAAGCGACCTGGTATACGGATGGAGCGGATGGGCGAACAGCTGCTCGCTCTCGGCCAGCTCCACGATATGGCCCTTGTGGATAACGGCGATGCGGTCGCAGATGAAGCGCACCACCGACAGATCGTGGGCAATGAACAGATAGGTCAGCCCTCTCTCCTTCTGAAGCGCCGACAGGAGGTTTAACACCTGGGCCCGGATCGACACGTCCAGGGCCGAGATGGGCTCGTCGGCCACGATGAATTTCGGGCTTAAGACCAGCGCGCGGGCGATTCCGATACGCTGGCGCTGGCCGCCGGAGAACTCGTGGGGAAACCGGCTGGAGAACTCAGGCAGAAGGCCTACGTCCAGAAGCGCCTTGTCCACCAGCTTCCGCCGCTCCTCCTCGCTCACATGACGGCCCGGGGCGTAGAGGCCCTCGGCCACGATATAACCGACCTTGGCGCGCTCATTTAAGGAATCCATGGGATCCTGGAAGATCATCTGCACGTCGCGGGTCACCTGCCGGTCGTCCGCCGTAGAGAGGCGTCCGGAAATGCGCTTGCCGTCCAGACGGATCTCGCCGGAAGCCAGCGGGTTGGCGCGGATGATGGCGCGGCCGATCGTGGTCTTGCCGGAACCGGACTCGCCGACCAGACCGAAGGTCTCGCCCTGGTAAATGTCAAAGGAGACGTCGTCAACCGCCACGAACGGGTGACGCTTCTTGCCGAAATGGACGCTGATGTGATCCACCTCCAGCATTTTTCTGCGCGTATCGAGCGTTTTCTCAGCCACGGGCGGTCACCTCCTTCTTCTCTCCGTCAGAATTTGCTTCCATTCCCGGAACGGGCATCCCGGCGTCGCCGGCCATCTCGTCTTCCGTCACAGGCATCGCCGCGCCGGTAGATATCATTCCCTCCGCGGCAGCCTTGGCTACCAGATCCTTTCCTCTCTCCCGCAGCACCAGAATATGCTCCGGCGGATCTACCTTTGGGGCCCGCGGATCGATGAGCCAGGTCCGGGCGCTGTGGGTCGCCGTAACCGCGAACATAGGCGGGCGCTTCACATAATCGATCTTAAGCGCCTTCGGATTCCTCGGCGCGAAGGCGTCGCCCTTCACCTCATGGAACAGGTTGGGCGGCGTTCCCTCAATGGAATAGAGCGGCTCGCCCTTCACGCCCAGCTGGGGAAGGCTCGACAGAAGCGCCCAGGTGTAGGGATGGCGCGGGTCGTAGAAGACCTCGTCGCTGGTCCCCACTTCCACGATCTCGCCGGCGTACATGACCGCAATGCGGTCCGCCACATTGGCGACGACGCCCAGATCGTGAGTGATATAGATCGTTGTTAAATTATATTTCTTCTGCATATCCTTGATCAGTCCCAGGATCTGGGCCTGGATCGTCACATCCAGGGCCGTCGTGGGCTCGTCGCAGATCAGGATCTCAGGACGGCAGGCCATGGCGATAGCGATGACCACGCGCTGGCGCATACCGCCGGAAAACTCGTGGGGATACTGCTTCGCGCGGCGCTCCGGATCGGAGATGCCGACCTCTTCCAGAATATTATAAACCGCCTTCTTCGCGTCGGCGCCTTTCAGTCCCTGATGGAGCGTCACCGCCTCCTCGATCTGCCAGCCGATGGTCTTTAGAGGATTTAAGCTGGTCATCGGGTCCTGAAGCACCATCGCGATCTTGCTGCCGCGGATGCTTTTCCAGTCCGCGTCCGTCTTAAGCAGGGTCAGATCCTTGCCGTCGTACTCGATGCTTCCGCTCTCCACGAAGCCGTTCAGATCATTTAAGCCCATCAGACATTTGACAAAGACGCTCTTGCCGGAACCGGACTCGCCGACGATCGCCAGGCTCTCGCCGGGATACACGTCCAGGGAAATATCGCGGAGCGCGTGAAGCACCTGCCCCCGCAGGTTAAACTTAAAGTTCAGGTCGCGAACCGAAAGTAAGGGCTCTGTATGTTTTGTCATCGCATTTGCCCTCCTTTCCTAAACATGGTTCTTCGGGTCGGCTGCGTCCGCGAAGGAGTTGCCGACGATGTACATGGAAATGGTGATGATCGCCAGCACCGTCGTCGGGAACAGCAGCTGATACCGGAGCGACGCCTGGCTCATCAGCACGCGGCCGGCCTGCACAAGGTTGCCCAGGGACGGAATGTCCGTCGGAAGGCCGATGCCGATGTAGGTAACAAACACCTCGTTGCCGATGGCCGACGGGATCGCAAGGGACACGCGCAGGGCGATGACCGACACCAGATACGGAAGCAGGTTCTTGGTAATGATCCTGCCGGTTCCGATACCTAACGTGCGGGACGCCAGGTTGTAATCCCGGTCGCGGATGATCACGATCTGGTTGCGGATGAACCGGGCCATACCCAGCCACCCGGTCAGACACAGGGCGAATATGATCGTCGTGACGCCCGGACGCATGATGTAGGATACCAGGATCAGGATCAGCGTCTGGGGAATATTGTCAAATACATTATATATCTCCGTAAACAGCGCGTCCAGCTTGCGCACATAGCCCCACAGGGTGCCCATCAGGGTGCCGAACAGAGCCTCGAAGCAGGCCACCACGAAACCGATGCCCAGGGAGGTCCGGGTTCCGGCCCATGTCCTGGCCCACAGATCCTGGCCGATGGCGTTGGTGCCGAACCAGAACTGCTCATCCGGCGGATGGTTGATATACTGCCTTCCGGTAGCCGGATCGTCATAAATGGTCTTTGGATCCAGCTGTCCGGGCAGAAGCGGCTGGATAAACGTGAACAGCAGGAGCGCCGCGATCACGCACAGGAAGAACACGGCCACTTTATTCTTGAAAAACGCCCGCAGGGTCGCGCCCCAGTAGGAGTAGTTGGAATAGCCGCCCCGCTCCGCCGCCGCGTGGTCGAAATCGGCCACGGTGAACAGTTCGTCCTCCGGCAGATCCGCGTAAGCCTCCGCCGGGTTCAGATCCTTCTTAAGCTGGGTCTCCAGGGACTGTTCCAGCTGGGATTCTTTCATTCCGCGCAATGTCATCAGCGAGCACCTTCTTTCTTCACGAAGCTGATCCGCGGATCAGCAAGACCCATGGCGAGGTCGCCGAGCAGCAGTCCCAGGACTGAGATCGCCGAGTAGATCAGTACCAGCGCGAGAACCATGGTATTGTCCTGCAGCTTGATCACCTGGACAAGCAGGCCTCCCATACCGGGGATCGAATAAAGGCTCTCCACATAGAGGGAACCCACGATCGTCAGGAGGATCGAGTTGGGCAGATACTGCACCAGCGGCACCACCGCGTTGCGGAAAACGTGCTGGCGGCTGATGCGGCCGGAAGGCACGCCCTTCGCCCGGGCCAGACGGATATAGTCCTTATTGGCCTCGTCCACCATATAACGCCGCAGCCACATGGCGTAGTAGGCGATATTGCCGATGGACAGGGAGAAGATCGGCAGGATCCAGGTCATCAGCTGTTCCTCTTTGAAAAGCATGGACACTCCCAGAAGGCTGCTGCCGTACAGCTGGATCAGCAGGTGGTACACCGCCGAAGGCACCGCCTGGATAATGACGATGAACACGGTTCCGAATTTGTCCCACAATTTCCACTTCGTCCGGGTGGACCGCGCCATCATGATGCCCATGGACATTCCCACGATCAGCGACACCACGAGGCTGATCAGTCCCAGCTTGATGGAGATCGGCGCCTTGCCCGCAATGATCTTGGCAATGGAATATCCGTCACGGAATTTGTTGGATACGCCCAGATCGCCGTGGAACACCTGAACCAGATAATTCCAGATCTGGATCGGCAGCGGCCTCGTAAGGCCAAGCCTTGTAAGGCCTGCATGCACCTGCGCGTCCGTCAGCTTGTCGATGTTGTTGAAATACCCCTCGATCGGCATCTGCCTGAGGAGCGCGAACACGATCGTGATAACGATCAGCAGCGTAAAAATGGCGTGCAGGATTCGCTTGAAAATATATTTCGCCAATGTCGCTTCCTCCTTTTCTGCTCTTCACCTATGTCGCACCGCACGGGCTCCCGGTCCGCCGCGTCCGCGGACACGATCCGGAACACCCCGCATTATACGGTTTTACCGGATAATCCCTGGCGCCTTCCCGACGTCACAGACGATCCGGTAAAACCGCATGACCGCGCCAAGCCAAAGCCCGGCGCGGTATCATTCTGTTCTTACCTCCGCGTAAGCCTGCTGTCAGAACGGTCCGCCGTATGACCGGACGGCCGCGGAACCAGCCTGCTTAACGCGCCGATCTGTTCCTTACTCTGCAATAGCAGCGGCACGCTCGGTCTCCCACTGCGCATAAGCAGCGTTGAACTCATCCATATTCATGGAAGTGTCATAGAGCTTCTGGTACTTAAAGCGCTGCAGCGCCACACCGTAAGGAGCATACTCGCCTTCCAGCGGATTGACGTTGGAGATCGTGTAGCTGTAACCGGAGATCTTGTACGGGATCACGACCGCATTCTCCAGAAGCAGGGCTTCCGCGTTGGCAAACGCCTCATAGCGGGCCTCCTCGTCGTCATAGATCTGCGCCGCGCCGACTACGCCGCCGTTGGGATCTACATCCAGTCCTTCCGCGACTGCTGCGTCGGTGCCGTAAACCAGTTCATACCACTGGGCAAACAGGGCCTTGGTGGTCGGATCTTCGCTCTTATCCCAGCCGTTGTAGCTGTTATCAATGCCGAAGGGCTCGGTCCAGGTCTGCGGATCCGCATAGTCAGCGCCCCAGTTGCAGAGCATGAACGCGTATTTGCCGGAACGGCGGACAGCCGCCAGGAATCCGGTCTCCGGACCAGCCTCGACGATAATGTCGATGAAGTCGGTTCCCAGAAGGCCTTCCAGCTGCTGCTCCTCAAGCTGGCACTCATGATCCCAGTTGGAGGTCGTCGGATTGTAGGAAACCAGCACCTTGATCGGGAATGTGCAGCCGGCCGCTTCCAGTTCGGCGCGGGCCTTGTCGCGATACTCGATCGCAGCCGCCTCGTCGAAGCTGTCTCCGTCTGAATAGGGCTTCAGAGCGTCATACTGGGTGAAATCCTTGCCTGCGCCCACAGCGAAGGTCGCCGGGGTTACGGTATTGCTGATCATGTTCTCCGGGTTGTACGGATCATATACGGTCATGGAACGCACACGGTCCAGGCCAGCCATCAGAGCCTTACGGAAGTTTACGTTGTTTACCGCGATCTTCCAGTTCTCCGGCTCATAGACGTCGTCGAACTGCGGGTTGAAGTTGAACATATACCAGTAGCTGTAAGCGATGTCGCGGCGGGTCGTGTGGATCAGATTCTTGGTCGTCTCATCCTGCAGCATGCTGTCAAGCAGGTTGGTATCGATGCTGGCGCCGTCCACCTCGCCGTCCAGATACATCTGAAGGCTGATGCTGGAAGCCTCCGCGTTGTAGGTCTCGCGGATCTCATCGATAAATACATTGTCCTTATCCCAATAGGTCGGGTTCTTAGTCAGCACATGCTCCTGCTGCGGCTCAAAGCTGGAAAGTATGTAAGCGCCGCAGTACAGAAGATTTTCCGCATCCAGACCGAACTGACTGCCCACTTCCTCAAGGAACGGTCCATAGACCGGCATGAAGGTGGTGTAGCTCAGTACGCTTAAGAAGAACGGGCAGGGCTGATCCAGGCTGATCACCAGCGTGTAATCATCCGTCGCCTTCACTCCGATGGACGCCGGATCGACAGGCTCCACAACCTCGATGGCATTGCCTTCGTCATCGACCGCGTTCTCATCTCCTTCCTCGAAGCCGTAGGTCTCGCAGTCCAGCAGATAGGCGGTGTAATCGTAGTACGCCTGGGCGTTGGTCACAACGGAACCGGTAGAGTACATATACTGGTTGTCGGAATCGTTGCGTGCGTCGTTCACATACTGAGCGGTCGTCACCCAGTCGTTGGCAGTCACGTCGGCGACCTCATTGCCGTCCTTGTCCACCCACTTAACGCCCTGACGGATGTGGAAGGTCCACTCGGTCATGTCGTCGTTGCTCTCCCAGGACTCTGCCAGAGACGGGATCACATTGCCGTACTTGTCGTACTCGATCAGGCTGTCTACCACATTGGCGCCGATGGACCAGTCGTTGGTGCTGCCGCTGGTCAGGTAGTTCAGCGTGGTCACTTCGCTGGAGTACAGGGTGCGGTACATGGACGGCTCCGCATTCTCCGCCGCCGCTGCCGTCGTCTCATCCGAACTTCCGCCGGCCGCTGCCGTCGTCGCCGCGGTATCGCCGCCGGCCGCTGCCGTCGTCGAACCGGTGCTGTCTCCGGAACCGCCGCAGCCCGCCAGGCTGAGAGCCATCGCGCCCGCCAGAAGAAGCGCGAGCAGTCTCTTGTTCTTGCACATAGTTTTTCATCCTCTCTTTCTCTTTTTAACCCACTACAGGATCCACAGACCGCGCCGCTTCGCCTGCCGGCCCAAACACCCCGATCAGCGGGACGGCCGTCCGCAAAGCGCCTGACAACAATGAGCCCTGAGTATAATAAGAAGCAAACTCTGCGGCACGTCCTCGTGCTCAGTCTGTTTGCCTTTCTCTTACAGCGCCTATTCACTTTACAGTTCTGCATTGATGAAGCGCCAGTCTGTTCCTTGTATTTATAACAGAATTGAACTTGTTTGTCAATGAAATAGAGTATGAACGTTTATTTCGTAATTATGTCAGAATTGACAACTTTTGTTTCATATGGTATAATTTTTTGAAATTATACCCGCGCGGTTCGGTGTCCGAACAAAGAATTTTATCCTGAAACTGCGGGCAATACGAAGAAAATAAGAAAGGCGAACCTATGGAACCATTTGCAAGATCGATCCGGTGGATCCGCCAGGCCGTGGAGGAGAAACAGATCCCTTCCGCCGCGCTGGCCATCGGCGACCGGAACCGGCTCTATGTAAAAGAAGTCTTCGGAACCACCTCTTACACAGAAGACGCCGCGCCCGCCGACGAACATACCTTATATGACATGGCGTCCGTCACCAAGATCCTGTCCACCACCATGATCACGCTGCGGTATATCGCCGCGGGAAAGCTGGATCTGGCGGATATGCTCCCCCTGCACTTCGGGGACCTGGTGCCGGAAGACAAGCAGGGCATTTCCATTTTCCACCTTCTGACCCATACGTCCGGGTTCCCGGCCCACATCATGCTGGAAGACTATATGAAGCCCGGCGACGACGCGGCGGAGTTCCTGCTGCGCCAGCCGCTGGAATACCAGCCGGGGACGAAGGAAATATACAGCTGCATGGGCTTTATCCTTCTGGGGAAGCTCCTGGAACGGATCAGCGGAAAGACGCTGGACGTTCTGGCGCAGGAAGAAGTCTTCGGCCCCCTGGGCATGACCCGCACCGGCTACCACCCGGTCGACCGGCCCATCGATCCGTCGAACACGGCCTTCACCGAGCGGGACCATAAGACCGGCGCCTGGCTCTGCGGCCGGGTCCACGATGAAAACGCCCGGTTCTTAAACGGCGTCTCCGGCAACGCGGGCGTCTTCTCCGACCTGGAGGACTGCATCCGCTTCGCACGGATGCTGACCGGCCACGGAACGCTGGACGGCGAGACCTATCTGCCGAGGCGGATCTTCGATACGGCGATCCGCAATTACACGCCCGGCATGGACGAGAACCGGGGGCTGGGATTCCATCTGGCCAACGGTTACTACAGCTATTCGGGGCAGTTCTTCGACCAGACCGGGTTCGGCCACAACGGCTTCACCGGGCCGCACATTTTCGTGTCTCCGGACAGCGGGCTCTATGTGGTGCTTCTGAACAACCGGGTGCATCCGACCCGCGCCAACGCCGCGCACCTGCGGCTTCGGAGAATACTGCATACGCTGGCGGCGGTGGAGTATGACGAACTGCGGGGGTAAGATAAATACGAGCAGGGCGTCACTGGCGCCTTTCTTGCATGGAAATAAAACGCCTGCCGGAAAGTTTCCGCTTTCCCGGCAGGCGTTCTCTTCTCTGGCGCCGTACATGGCCTAAACTCATTTCGGTATCTTCTTGTAGATCATACGCAGCTGGGGCTTGATCATCCGGTAGATCGCGCTTCCGCCGTCAGGAGTGTATTCCTTCTGCAGGGCCTGATACAGCTCCTGAAGCCGTTTGGCGTCATAATCGCAGATGATCTTAAAGATCCCTTCCACATATGCCTCGTCGGAATATTCGTCCGACAGGAGGCCTTTCAGCATCTCCTTCGCCTCCGCGAAGACGTCCGTCTCCTCCGTCTTCTCCGGAAGCGTCAGCTCTGACTTGGTCTGTCTCTTCACCGACATGTCCCGGCCTGTCCAGAACTTAACCACCGCGTCATATCCGGTATCGTTGGTGACAATGATGTAGTCCGTCTTCGGGGCGGATTTGATCAGGTATCCCAGATAGGATACCAGCTGGAAATCCAGCCCGTTCTTGCCCGGAAAACATTCGACTGTCTCGAACGAGGACGGATACTGGCGGATAAAGTCCAGGTCTGAATAGGATATCCCCGGAGAATATTCGGTGTAGAACAGGACCAGCATATCCTTGCTGCCCTTCTTCGGCAGCAATTCCTTCCACGCGCTTCCTATATTCTCTGTGTCAACCAGATAGACCTTTCGATTCGCCATACGCATCCTTTCCCCATATACGGCGCCGTGAGGCTATCTTACCATACCGGGCGCGAAATGCCAAGAACTTTTTCTGCCAGCTACTTGATATTTTATAATATCAAAAAATAGGACTGGCGCTTTAGGCTGATTTGTCATACAATACGAGCAGAACGTCGCTGGCGCTCTGCCCGCATGGAAATACAGGCAAAGCGTCACCGGCGCCCTGCTGGCAGGGAAATACAGGCAGGGAACCATGCAATCATAAGGAGAATATCATGTCACACGCCAGATTTTTCAGCTTCATCAAAAAAGAGCCCGTCCTGACAGTATCGGCTGTCTGCGCGCTCATTTCCATGCTGTTCGTGCCGCCGTCCGCGGCTTACATCGACTATATCGATTTCCGGGTACTGGCCCTTCTGTTCTGCCTGATGGCGGTGGTAGCCGGGCTCCAAAGACACGGCCTGTTTGAGTGGCTGGCCGCGAGGCTTCTGACCGGCAGTATGCACCGGCGAAAGCTGTTTGTCCTGCTGATCCTGCTGCCCTTCTTCGCCTCCATGCTGGTAACCAATGATGTGGCGCTGATCACCTTCGTGCCCTTCGCCGTCCTGATCCTGGGCCTGACCGGCGAGACCAGGTATATGATCTTCGTCATTGTCATGCAGACCGTCGCCGCCAATCTGGGAAGCATGGCCACGCCTGTCGGCAATCCCCAGAACCTGTATCTGTATTCCGCTTTCGGTTTAAGCGCCGGGGAATTCTTCGGAACCGTTCTGCCCTTCGCGGCGCTGGCTCTTCCGATCCTGACAGGCAGCGTATTCTTCTGCCGTCAGAGCGATCTGACCGTCTCCCTGCCGGAGAAGGCCGGCATCGACAAGATCGAGCCCGTCGTCGTTTACGCGGTTCTGTTCGCCGTCTGCCTGCTGTCCGTATTCCGCGTGCTCCATTATGCGGTGCTTCTGGGAATCGTCTGCACCGCCCTCTTTATCGAAGACCGGTCTCTTTATAAATCCATGGACTACGGCCTGCTTCTGACCTTCGTCTGCTTCTTCATCTTCGCCGGAAACCTGGGCGCCATGGAAAGCGTCCATGCTTTCCTGCTGAAAATGCTGGCGGACCAGCCGCTTCTGACCTCCGCCCTGGCAAGCCAGGTCATCAGCAATGTCCCCGCCGCCGTGCTGTTATCCGGCTTCACGGACAACTGGCGGGCGCTCCTTCTCGGCACCGACTTAGGCGGCCTCGGCACGCCCATCGCGTCGCTGGCCAGCCTGATCTCCTTCCGGCTCTACATGAAGACGGAAGGGGCTGACGGCGGAAAATATCTCGGATTTTTTATGCTGGTGAACGTGGCAGGACTGGTATTCTTCCTGGCGCTGGCGCAGATCATTTTCTGAGAATACGTTATCCCAGCATTTTCCTGATCTGCTTCTCCGGCGCGTCCGGCAAAAGTTCCGTCAGATGCGCCAGGATCCTCTCCTTCGACTCCTCAGGGTCTCGCTGGTAAGCCGAAGTCGCAAACTCCTGCCCGAACATGGCTTCCGGCGTGCTGTACTGCGCCACGCCCCAGCCGTAGGTCTGTCCGAACCGGTCCTTCAGATAGACAAAATCCGCGATATTCACATAGGTCTGCATCTGCAGCCGGGTAATGACCGAATCGAAGCCCTTATTGCCGCCCTTGCGGTAGTTGCATTTCTCCTTCAGCGTCTTCGAAAGGATCTCCCCATTCACCGCGATCGCATCATAGATCCCTTTATCCTTGTAGGACGCCAGCTCGTCGTCGAAACGGGCGTCGAAATCATAGCCGTCCCGGCGGTAATTGGCAAAATCCGGGAACCATTCGGTACTGATATATCCGGCCTTTCCGGCAAAAAACTTGCCATAGACGCAGGTCTTCGTCCGGGCGATCGGACCTTTCCATTCCCACGGCCCCTCTATATCATCCGACATCCACAACTCCGGCGCGCACAGATCCGCTATGGAAAAGCCTTCGATCCCATTTCTGAAAAACGGCAGGAAGCCGATCTCCTGTACCAGACTGATGATATCCTCCGCGCTGTGAATCCCTCGAAACCGCATATTCCATGCCCCCTATACGTCAGACTTCTTATTCGCCTTTTCACGCAGTTCCTTAAGCGCTGAAGCAAACTGTGCCGACGACGCGGACGGATTGCCCCGCAGGATATCCCTGCGGTAGAAATTCATATGCCCGGCCACGGATTCCCTCTTCTCGCTCAATGCGCGGATCCTGGCGGCAAGCGCCTCTTCCGACTGCATATGCTCGCGCACAAACGCGGCGGCGCCGTCCCTTGCGCCTGCCATCCGCGCGGCGGCTCCGGCTCTGGCATCCGCCACGATCGCTGCAGCCTCTTCCCTGACGCCCGCCATCTTCGCGGCGGCGCCGGCTCCTGCATCCGCCACCTTCGCGGCGGCGCCAACTCCGACTCCTGCCACATGCGCGGCCGCGTCCGCCACACGGGCGGCGGCCCCCGTCATCTTCGCAGCGGCGTCCGCTTTCACTCCGGTCAGCCGGCTCGCGGCTTCGGCCCGTACCTCCGCCGCGCTCAGACCCTCCAGCCGCTCTGCGATCTCAGAACGCAGAAGCGCAGCCTGCACCTGCAGTTCGTCCAGTTCCGCCTTCATCTTCGTCATAGCCTCCAGCGCCCGGCCCAGATCCAGGGCCTCCTTCACGGATACGGCCGTATCTGCCGCGAACGCCGCGCCGACGATCAAAAGCAGCGCAGTCTCCACCCATATATTCATCCCCAGCACAAATTCCGCGATAGGCTTATGGATCACTTCCGTCAGGAAAATAGTCAGAAATCCCCACGCGACCGACGATGACAGGCATATATAGCCGCGGAAGTTAAACCGCTGGTTGCTGTAATCCCAGTATTTGATCTTAAACAGTTTCTCCATCACATATCCGGTCACATATTCCAGAACCGTAGCCCCGACGACACCCGCCAGATAGACAAGCACGACCGAATCCTTCACCGGAAGCGACAGCCACAGCATCATGACCGCCCCGGTGCCGTAAAGCGGCAGCAGCGGAAGCCGCAGAAAACCGCGGTTGACGAAACGCCGCTGCAGGATCGAAACATAAGTGGATTCGAAGATCCAGCCGAAAAAGCTGTATATAAAGAAAAATGTGATCCAGTGATACCATGGATATGTGTACATTTTCACGCCTCCGCCTTCTGTATTCCTGTTAAAATATATCACACCTTTGCCAGAATTGCAATAAACAGCGGCCTGCCGCGCTCCGGCCTTTCCCGTATCCCCCCGCCGCCGGGATCACGGCCTGCGCCCAATCTGGTATTATTAAAATATCTGAAACTGGGTATTTTAATCACGCCAAAATCATGATATCGTAGGGTACAGTTCCGATCCGGAATGCAGCTTATCCCAAGAAGGAGTAAAGAGAATGAAAAAGGAGAATGAAAAAGTCTATAAGATCGTGATCACCGGCCTGATGGCCGCCCTGTGCTACGTGGCGTTTACATTCCTTAAGATCCCGATCCCCACCTTCGGCGGCGACATGGTGGCGCTTCATATCGGCAACGCGTTCTGCGTGCTGGCGGCCCTTCTGCTGGGCGGCAGCTACGGCGGCGTAGCCGGCGCCGTCGGCATGACGATCGCGGACCTGATCGACCCAGCCTATGTGACCAGCGCGCCGAAGACATTTTTCCTGAAACTGTGCATCGGCCTCGTGACCGGTCTTGTGGCGCACCGCTTCGCCCACATCACGGAAGACCATGATAATAAGTACGTCTTCAAATGGACGCTGCTGGCGTCGATCGCCGGCCTGGGCTTCAATGTGATCATGGACCCGATCGTAGGTTATTTCTATAAGAAATACATCCTCGGCGTGGAAGCCACGGCAGCCGCCATCATGTCCACCTGGGCCGCCGGCGTCACCTTTGTAAATGCCGTCGCGGGCACCATCGTGGTAGTCGTAGTCTATATGGCCGTGCGGCCGGTACTTAAGAAGGCGGGGCTGTTCTTCCATATCTGAGTGTGCAAAACGCGCTGAACCGGTGCCCGGCTATCCCGGCCCCTGGTTCAGCGCCACTCTTCTTCACGCTTCTCCTGATCTGCGATCATCTTCCGGTACTGAAGCGGCGAAATACCGTATTCAGTCCTGAAAGCCCGGTAGAATGCCGAATACTCCGAATACCCCACAGTTCTTCCTGTCTCCTCCATGGAAAGTCCCCTGGCGATCTGATTCTTCGCCTCCGCCAGCCGCCTCTGTGTCACACAGCGATAGAATCCCATTCCCATCTCGCGGGAGAACAGATGGGTCAGCGTACTCTCGCTGATATGAAAATACCGCGCCGTCTCCGACAAGGTGATCCGCCCGGCCATATTCTCCCTGACATAATCCAGAACCTTTTCCAGAAGATCCTCTTTGGGAGCAGCAGAAGCGTATGTATCCGCCTCCTTTACGGCCCTGGTCAGATGAACCAGCATCTGAGCTGTATTGCCATACACACAGACCTCCCAGCCGGCGGCCCTTGTCTCCGACTCCCTTGTATTCCTCTCAAAGAAGCCCGCAAGGTACTCCCATCCGGTTCCCGCCGTGGAAAGCACTATCGGCCTGTCCGCACCCCGGAAATCCGGATGCATTTTTCGGATATAATCAAGCATCATAGGACTGACCCAGACCACATCCCTCACATAGGGCGATGTCATCCTGTCAGGAAGAATGGGCATGTGCGTCACACCGGGAGGCACAATAATAATGTCTCCCGACCGAACCTGATACCGACGCGTATCAAGAAGATACTCCAGTCTTCCCTGAATACAACAGACAATTTCCAGAAAATGATGGCTGTGCTGCGTCACATGGGCCGCCGTAAAACTGATGTCCCGATGGGCGTCCGCCAGCTCTGAATCCATTTCGACTTCCTGATAAAAATTCCTGATGCCATGCAGATAGAGACTTCTGCGGATCTCATCACGCGAAAATCCCTCCCCGGCATACCTGGCCACTTCGCTCTTTTTCATACTTTCCCCCTAACTGCCGCCCGGTCATAATACATCCCGGTCCGCTATTCAACTGTCGTCACACTCCTATCGTCATACTCTTTACGGAAACTATACCATAAGTTTGCCAGAATTACAATAAACCTCGCCAAATTGTCAATTTATTTTGCAGAAAGGATAAATTATTATATAAATGGAAACTGGTAGTTGTATTGTCTGTACAAAAAAACAAAGGAGGAATCAATGATGTCTAAGAAACCCGCAACCGGCCTGACCAAAAAGCAGATCGTAGGCTATGGTCTGGGCGATTTCGGCGGATGCATGACCTTCGCTCTCATGGGCTCCATGGTCACCCGCTACTATGTTAACGTTCTTAAGATCAACACGGCCGTCCTGGCTGTTCTTCTGCTGGTCTGGAACATTTGGGACGCCGTCAACGATCCGATGATGGGCGCGCTCATGGACAAGATGTTCGCCAAAAAAGCCCATCCGCAGGGCAAATTCCGCCCATGGCTTTTGCGTGCCACGCCTCTTCTGGCGATCACGTCCATCGCCTTCTGGACCGTGCCGACCTTCTTCGAGGGAACTGCCCTGATTTGCGTGCTATTCGTCTGCAAGATCCTGTATGAAGGCTGCTACACGATGTTCAATATCCCCATGGGGTCGCTGCTGTCAGCCATGGCTGACACCGACGAAGAACGGGCCTCCCTGTCCTCCGCACGAGGCTTCGGCGGCACCATCGGTAATATCATCCCCATGATGATCTTTCCGATCCTTCTGAATAAATTCGGCGACAGCAATCCCACCGGTTACGGTCTGGGGGCAACGGTCTGCGCCCTGATCGGTGCAGTTATCTGTTATCTCCATTACAGCTGGACCGAAGAACGCAACATCGTCGCGTCCGCTCCGGAGGCGGCCGACAACATTAAATTCTCTGATATTTTCCAGGTGTTCAAGCGGAACCGGGCGTTTCTGGCGCTGTGTATCCATGGCATCTGCATCTGCACCAATCAGTATGTGTCACAGACGCTGGGCACCTACATGTATGCTGACGTTCTCGGCAACATCAGTATCATGAGCCTTGCCTCCGCCGCCTCGATGCCCATCATGTTCATAACGCTTCTCATTGCGCCGAAGCTGGCGAAGAAGCTTGGTTTGGAGAACATGATCCGCTACTGCCTGCTGATCGGCTGCGCGTCCAACCTTCTGCTGTTCGCCGCCCATATGCTGTTCACCGTACCCGCCATGGTGCATATGATCTGGACCACCATCGCTTCCGCCTTCGGCAGCGTTTCCATCTACATGCAGTGGGGCCTGGTAGGCGAAGCCATCGACTACAACGAATACCTGACCGGGAAACGCACCGAAGGCTCCATCTACGGCACCTTCAACCTGTCCCGCCGTATCGGCCAGACCATCGGCAATTCTGCCGCCGTCCTGATGCTGGGCTGGATCGGCTATGACGCCGCGATCGCCGCTGCCGGCGCTACCCAGGCCGGAAGCGTTATCGTCGGCATCAAGGTCCTGTGCGTGCTCCTTCCCGCGATCTTCACACTGGGAAGCTGGCTGGCGTTCAAGTTCGTCTGGAACATCACGCCGGATATCCGGGCCAAGATGGCTGCGTACACGGCGGAGAAAAAAGCTGCCGCCGCGAAGAACTGACGGATCACTGAATAAGGAGGCAATACCATGCGTACAAGAATACTCCCCAAAATGCTGAACACGGAGGTTCAGGAATATTTAAAAGGAAATGATATCATCATCGTCCCGGTCGGAACGGTGGAAATGCACGGCGGACTTCCTCTGGATGTGGAAACCGTCATCAGCGAGGCCGTGGGACTGAAAATGGCGGAGGCCTGCGACGGACTTCTGCTGACCGGCCTGCCGTACTTCTACTCCGGCGCCACCGCCTCGGGAAGAGGAACCGTACAAGTCTCCGTCCGGCAGGGCATCGACTATCTGGGCGCCATTGCCAGAAGCCTGCTGCGGCAGGGCTTTAAGCGGCAGATCTATCTAAGCCTTCACGGTCCGGCCCATATGACGGTAAGCCCCATGGTACGGGATTTCTACGACGAGACCGGCGTACCGATCCTTTACATGGACATGACCATGCAGATGTTCAGCCACGCGAAAGATCTGTTCAACGCGGACGCCATGCAGAGCGATCCGCTGGCCTTTATGAAACTGTTGGATTCCATGTTCGTCGGCGGCTACCAGATCATGGGCCGTCTCGAGGACGTTCCGCTGAATGCCGGACTCTCCGATATGAAGCCGCAGAGCTGCGCTCTGTTTAACGACCTGTTCAACCTGGCCTATCAGAGCGGCTCGGTCGGATACTGCTTCGGCGAAAACAGCGATCATGCCCCCACCACTCCCATTCCGGACGCGCAGACGCGCCAGGAAATGGCCGATACAGGACAGGCGCTGATTGAGAAATTGGTGGAACGTCTGAACGTCCCCCATATCGTGGAGCAGCTCAGGAAGCTGGAGCAGTACGGACAGGAAAATGAAGCAAAATATCCCTGGATGCCCAGCGCATATAACAGGAAGCTGTAAGTAAGACCATCATGAAATGGGGGCGCCCGATCATCTGTTTTTGATGATCGGGCGCCCCAAAATACCATTCTAAACTATCGTTATGGTGAAATGTTTTCGGACACTACAGCATCCTTCCAACCATATAGATCGGAATCGTATCAATCTCTGCCCCATGGCCGCCATGCGACAGGGCCGCTTTCACCGCCCGGTCCACAAGATTCTTTCTCTTAAAATACTCTAACGACCTGGCCTTATCATTCTTTGTCTTAACTTCCAAACCGTATCTCTGATAGTTCTCATCGACGATCATAAAATCCAGTTCATAGCCACCGCAGATCCCGAAGCAGGGCCTGTCGCCCCTCACACGCCGGCAGCTTGCCGGCCTTTGATAGAAACGGCTGATCTCATTAAAAGCAAATGTCTCGGTCAGCATTCCCTCTGCCGCATCCGGCGCAGAAACAGACAGTCTCGACAAAAGCCACGCGATTCCATTATCCCGGAAATAAGCCCTGCGGCTGCTGACAATATCCTTTACATCGCCATTATTGCAGAGATCGCAATATCCGATTATTCCGGAATATAGAAGCCAGGACGCAGCCGCCCGGACTTCGTTGCGGCTGACCGGCTCCTTCATGGAATCCCTGACAAAATCTGTCATGCCTTCAATGAGGATCCGTCCCGTTCCCTGTTTCTCATCCAGTATCTGTGACATAACAGCACGGTAAGTTTCATTAAATATACTCAGAGCTGTCGGGTTTGCAAAAAAGCGGCTGGATTCTGCCGTGAAAGTGCGGAGAAGATCTTCCAGCACATCGAGGCATGCCGCTTCATCCCCTGTCTTAAGATAAGTCGTTACGACCTGCGGATATCCCCCGATATGCCGGTAAATCTGATAAGCCTTTTCCAATCCGTCATAATCGACCGGCTCAGAACCACCAGACAGATCAAGTCCGTCATACGTCTTTTCAAGCCCCTTCGCGCGGCAGAACTCCCTGAAGGAAAGCGGATACATCTTAAGATACGCGATACCGGCAGGAAGGAAGAAGTCCCTGGAATTGACGGTTCTGGCCAGATAACTGCCGCTGATCACAATATCGCACCCAAGCCCCTCCCTCAGGTCACGAACGGCATTGTAAACACTTGCCTTTTCCTGAATCTCGTCGATGATCAGAATCGCCGACGCATCGTCGCGATAATCTCCGATCCCTGTTTTCCTGCAGTACGCATTCAGGAATCCGGGCTCATTCATCATATCCTCAAAGCCAAACTCATCACGGACCAGATTCACATATATGACCTGCTCATAATTTCTGCAGGCAAATTTCGTAATCTCGTGCGTCTTTCCCACCTGACGCGGCCCTTCGATCTGCAGCACAGTCGTATGACGTTTATTCTTCCAATCCAGGAGTTCTTTCTGGACATCCCTGTCGAGTTCTATTTCATTTGCGATAAATCCGGCTTTACCCACGATATCACCCGCTCCCCGCCGCCGAAACTTTGAATTTGATTCTACAAAGTTTATGATACCATAAGCCTTTTCTGTTTTCAATAAACTATAAATATAAAACAATGTCAGATTTCTATCTCAGCCGCGTATATCCGCCCGACGAAGTGCAGGGGATCACTGTAACTTCTGCCGTGATTCCTTCTTCGCTGTCCCCGGATGCGCCGTCCGCCGCGTCTTCGACCGGACCGTCCAAAACGCCGCCGGAAACATCACCGGTCTCCAGCACCACCTTCAGAAGCTCCGTCTCCGGTATGCTGCTTCCGAACACGAAATTCCCCAGACTGTACGCAATGGGCTTTCCATCATAATATTCGATCTCCTGCAGCACATGGGGATGGCTTCCGACCACCAGGTCCGCGCCTGCGTCGATGTACTGCCGGCCCATGCTGCGCTGGTAATCCTCCGGCGTCGTGTTCCGCTCAATGCCCCAGTGGACGTAAACCACCAGATAATCGCACTTCGCTCTGGCCGCCCGGATCTCCTGCAGGGCCATCGTCGGGTCATAAGTGGAAAATACGCCCGGATGATCCGTTCCCGCCGCCCAGCTGGCCGCCATGTAGACCCGGCTGACGCCCAGGAAACCGATCTTTCTGCCCTTCACTTCCAGGATCTCCAGCTTCTTCGCCTGCTCCAGATTCTCACCGGCGCCCACATGGGGGATCCCCGCGCCGTCCAGCGCCGCCAGACTGTCCGTGATGCCTTCCGGTCCGAAATCCAGAATATGGTTGTTGGCCATAGTCACGATATCCACACCCATTTCCGTGAACATGGACACCTTTTCCGGCGGAATGCGGAACGTAAACTGCTTATCCTCCGCCGCCGTCCCCCGGTTCGTGAACGGAAATTCCTGATTCACCATGAAAATATCCGCCGCGCCGATCTCCGCGCGGATCCCCGCGTCCAGCACGCCCCCAATGCCTCCGGCCTGATTGTAAGCGTTCATCACATGGTCGGAGAAATAGACGTCGCCCGCGAAAAGGAGCGTGATGTCGCCGGATTCCTCATCCGTCTGCCCGGACATATCCGTATCTTCCCCTGAATCCTGCGCCCCGGCGTTACTTCCGGCGGCATTCCCGGCTTCGTCGCCGCCCTTTGCCGGCGCCGCTTCCGGCCCGGCCGCTGTAGTCAGTTCGATCACCGTATCCGGCTGTGTGTTCTCTGTCTGCCTGTTCTCCGCCTGCGGATTTTCTGTCTGCACAGTCTCCGCCTCTGAACTCTCAGCCCGGGCCGAATTTCCCATTTCCCGCCAGACCATCCATCCGCCAAACGCCGTCAGGCACACCACCGCAGCGGCCATCGCCAGAACGGCTGCGGTCCGCGCCTTTCTTTTTCTCTTTCCCATCGTCCCGCGCTCCTGTCCGTGCTTCTATCCGTGTACATACCGCGCCCGGTATTCCGCGTTGATCTCCGCGATCTCCCGGCGTCCCTCGATATAATCCAGATACATTTCAAACGGACTCCCGCCGCCCAGCCAGCAGGAGGAACAGTTCTCGCAGCCCCCGCCGCAGTCCATGGACTGCCGGATGATCTGCTCCCGCTGCTCGCGGGTCGTGTCTTTGATCAGCAAACTGGTCATTTTTAATCATCTCCTTCGTTGCTCTTATTATGGAACTTCTGTAAACGGTACAAAACAAGCCTATTCAAAAAGTAAGCGGCCACATTTGACATCTGAGTCTCTGTGGCCGCTACTTTT
>CANQRU010000047.1 GCA_947626395.1 uncultured Lachnospiraceae bacterium
GAGCAGATCGCGGTTTTCCACGGAAGGGATCTGTTCGCCTATACCGCGGCCAGACTGGCGGCCGGCGTGATCACCTTCGAGGAGGTGGGACCGGCTTATCCGGTGGAGAACATCGTTCTCTTTGAACAGGAACTGATCAGGGCCAAAGCGGAAGACGGGAAGGTCACAGGCTTTGTGAGCAGCGTCAGCGACCCATTTGGAAGCATCGCGCTCAATGTGCTTTCCGCCGACTTTAAGAAGGCGGGCTTCGCCCACGGGGACCGGCTGCAGATAAGGCTGGCGTACCGGGGAGAAGTGTATTTTGACGAAGAGGTGCTTTACGCGAAATCCTTCGGCTTTGTACCCGTAGGGGCGCCGATCCTCTTTGATTCTTCGACCAATTATGTGGAGCTTGGCATCAACCAGGGGAGTTTCAGGGATACCTATCATGTGCGGGAAGGGCAGGAGTATACGTTCTCCATTGCCGTTTCGCGCGGCGGTTCCGCCTGAGCCGCCTGGCCCGTAAGAAGCGGCCGTGTGTGCTTGGGGCAGTGTCGTGTGGCGCTGTCCGGACAGTTTGGCGGTGTCGCTCGGAGCATTCCTGCTTCGACGTTCGTAAAAAGAAGGCTTGTATTTCCCCGGAAACCGGGTTATAATTATTGCCGAATATCTCAGAAAGAAGATGCGGCGATATGTTTATACTGATCTTTGCGGTGTGGCTGATCTTAAACGGGAAGATAACGCTCGAAATATGCGTTATCGGCCTTGTTTTGTCGGCCGCGCTTTTTTTCTTCCTGTGCCGGTTCATGGATTACAGCGTGCAGGCGGAGATCACTGTCTTTAAGCTGGCGCCGATGATGGTCCGGTACCTCTGGGTGCTGGTGCAGGAGATCGTGAAGGCCAATATCGTGGTGCTGGGGATCATCCTGTCGCCGGAGATGGAGCCGGAGCCGGCGCTGGCATATTTTGACACAGATTTAAAGAGCGATATGGCAAGGGCAGTGCTGGCGGATTCGATCACGCTGACGCCGGGGACCATCACGGTCTCCGTGGAGGGGAACACCTTCTGCGTCCACTGCCTGGACAGAAAACTGGCCGAGGGGTTGGACGATTCGGTTTTCGTCCGTCTCCTTCGGGAAATGGAAGCGAAGGGGGCGAAGCGGTGATGCTGGGACATGCTTATGAAATGCTTCTGGTCGGCGCGATGATCGTGCTGGGGATCCTGATCATTGTCAGCATCGTCCGGTCGGTGCTGGGACCGGGGATCTCGGACCGGGTCATCGCGGTCAATATGATCGGCACGATCATTATCATGCTGATCGCCATCCTGTCGCTTTATCTGGATGAGGGATATCTGGTGGACGTGTGCCTGATCTACGCCATGATCAGTTTCCTGGGCGTGGTGGTGCTCTGCAAGGTCTACACCGGCGTGTACCTGCAGCGGAAGAATATGAAGGCGAACCTGGGGGCCGTGGAGGATAACCTGCGGAGGCAGGAGGAGAGCGGCGTTTCCGAAACGGCAGCGCCGCAGCCAGAAACTGAAAAGCAGCCGAAGGAGGTGCGGTGATGGTCTGGGAATGGATCCGTTTCTTCGTAGTGGCCGGACTTCTGCTTGTGGGCATGTTTTTCGAGGTGCTGGCCGTATTCGGCGTTCAGAAATTTAAGAAGGCGTTAAACCGTATGCACGCGGCGGCCATGGGGGATACTCTGGGAGTCCTGTTTATATTCCTGGGGCTTATCGTTATGCGCGGACTTTCGATGGATTCGCTGAAGCTGTTTTTAGTGATCCTGTTCTTCTGGCTGGCGTCGCCGGTCTCCGGCCATATGATCAGCCGGCTGGAAGCGATGACCAATCCGAACCTGGGCGAGATCGGCGTGATCCGCATGGGAGAGGAGAAGGAAAACGAGGCCGTCGGGACGGAAACTGAGGGGACTGCGGCATCGGGTAAGGAGACCGGCGAATCTGCGGTATCGGAAAAGGACAACGCGAAATCCGCGCCGTCTGAAAAGGAAAGCGCGAAATCCGCGGACCGGAAAGGAGGAGCCTGAGAATGAAAGCATTTGAGATCCTGCTTTTGGTATCCCTGATCGTATGCGCCGTTTCCGTGGCGGTGATCCGGGACCTTCTGACGTCCATTATCATTTTCATGTCCTACAGTCTGATCATGTGCGTGATCTGGGTGCTTCTGCAGTCGCCGGATCTGGCCATCACGGAAGCGGCCGTAGGCGCCGGCGTTACCAGCATCCTGTTCTTCGTGACGCTTAAGAAGATCCGGGCGATCCGGAAGGAGGAAGACCGGGATGAGCAGGCGTAAGGATAATTATGAGAACAGCCGCTTTTATAAGTTCAAGCGGTGGTTCGACGGGGATGTCAATCTGCTGGAAGGCGTCACGGAAGTGACGTTTCCGGAGGAAGATGGGACCGGGGCGGACGCCCAAACGGCGGGTGCTTCGGATGGTCTGACCGGAGCGGGTGCTTACAACGCGGCCGGGACAGACCGCGCGGGGAACATTTCTGCCCTGGAGGCGCGCCGCAGGGTATCCGAGGAGACCTATGGCCCGGAGGTCTGGCCCCAGCGGGAGACGGTTGATTACGCCCAGTGGCGCAGGCATGCGCAGGAACTGCTGGATGCCCGCATCCATCCGAATGGAATCGGTGCAGCGCGTGCCGAGTCGGAAGGTTCGGAGAACGACGGCATTGCATCCGGAAACGCAGGCCGCCCAGGCGACGCTGGCAGTGCGAAAGCGGCGTCCGGCGCAGCGGCAGGCCGCCCAGGCGATACCGGCAGCGGGAAAGCGGCGTCCGGCATAGCGGCGGGCAGCGCGGCCTCCCCGGAGCCGCTTGTCCGCGGTATGAAGATCTTCCAGCGGTTCTATATGGTCATGTCGGTGCTCCTGTGCGCGCTGATCATCGGCGTCTTCCTGTGGACGACAGTCCATCTGCCGCCGTTCGGAAGCGCGGACAACCCGGCCAATAACGAGGTCCCGACCCGCTATATCGAGAGCGGCGTGGCAGAGACCGGCGCCATCAATTTCGTCACCGGAATGATCCTGGATTATCGTGCTTTCGATACGTTCGGCGAGTCCTGCGTGCTGTTTATCGCGTCCTGCTGCGTGCTGGTGCTTCTGCGCATCGACGCGTCGAACGGGAAGAGCCGCGCCAGGTCCAGGGGACCCCAGGAGGACGACCGGCTGTTTGAGCCGAAGAACGATGTGATCCTGCAGCGGGCCGCGTTCATTCTGGTGCCGTTCATTCTGGTATTCGGCGTTTATATCGTGCTGAACGGACATCTGTCGCCGGGCGGCGGATTCTCCGGCGGCGCGGTGCTGGGAAGCGGCCTGATCCTCTATCTGAACGCCTTCGGATTCGCGAAGACGGAGCGGTTCTTTACCGAGAAGGTGTACCGCAGAGTGACGCTGTGCGCGCTGACCTTTTACTGCCTGGCGAAAAGCTATTCTTTCTTCACCGGGGCGAACCATCTGGAGAGCGGTATCTCTCTGGGGACGCCCGGCGCGATCTTAAGCAGCGGCCTGATCCTGCCGCTTAACATCTGCGTGGGCCTTGTCGTCATGTGTACGATGTACGCGTTCTATACGCTGTTCCGGAAGGGAGGGATGTAAGCCATGTCTCCGACACTGATGCTGAATCTGGAAGAGGAGGTGTCCATGGTCCTCTTCGGCGTGGGATTTACCATGCTTCTGCTTCACCGGAACCTGATCAAGAAGATCATGGGGATGAATATCATGGATACCGCCGTTTATCTGTTCCTGGCGGCCAAAGGCTACATTGAGGGGAGAGGCGTGCCGATCATGACGGACGGCGTGCAGGACGCCTCGGCCTATATCAATCCGGTGCCCAGCGGCCTGGTGCTGACGGGCATCGTGGTCAGCGTCAGCACGACGGCGCTGATGCTTGCTCTGACGATCCGGCTCTATGAGCGGTACCATTCTCTGGATCTGGACAGAATCCTGATCTCCATGAAAATGGAAGAGGAGGAGCAGCTATGAGTTTTGTGCAGAATTTTCCGTTCTTTTCCATTATCATCGCCATGTTCTCCGGCATCGTCTCGTCGGTGCTTTCGGGGAAGAAGGCGAGAGCGGTCAGTATTACGGCGATCACGGTCACGACGGTTCTTTCGGCCTGTGTGCTCGCGTTCTGCTTAAGGACCGGGCAGAGTTATACCTACATGATGGGACATTTCCCGGCGCCCTGGGGCAATGAGATCCGCGCGGGCGTGCTGGAAGGTCTGACGGCGGTGCTGTTCGGCGTGGTCATGTTCCTGTCGGTCGTCGGTGGTCTCCATTATACAGAGGAGGATGTGGAACCTTCCAAGCAGAATCTGTTCTACATCATGATCGATTTAATGCTCAGCTCCCTTCTGGCGCTGATCTATACCAACGATCTGTTCACGGCTTACGTGTTTGTGGAAATCAATACCATCGCGGGCTGCGGCCTGATCATGATGAGCCAGACCGGGCGGAGCCTTACGGCGGCCATCCGCTATATGGTCATGAGTTCCCTGGGCTCCGGTCTGTTCCTGATCGGCCTAAGCCTTCTCTATGATGTGACCGGCCAGCTTCTGATGAGTCCGGCGAAGGAGGCGGTAGCCCGGATCGTGGCGGACGGAAGCTACCAGATCCCGCTTCTGGTGATCGTGGCGGTGGTGAGCGTCGGCCTCGCGATCAAGAGCGGCCTGTTCCCGTTCCATTATTGGATCCCGGACACCTACGGCTACGCGACGCCTACGGCCAGCGCGGTGCTGTCCGGACTGGTGTCGAAGGGATACATTTTCCTGCTGATCAAGTTCTTCTACCGTGTGATCGGGACGGAGAACGCGGTCCACAGCCATATCATCAACGCCCTGTTCGTCTTCGGCGTGGCGGGTATGATGTTCGGCTCCCTGCGGGCCATCATGCAGACGGACACCCGGAAAATGATCGCCTATTCGTCGGTGGCCCAGATCGGCTACATCTATATGGGCATCGGCCTGGGAACCCAGGCAGGAATGATCGCGGCCATTTTCCATATCTTCTCCCACGGCGCCACGAAGGCGCTGCTGTTCATCAGCTGCGTGGGACTTTACAAGGCGTCCGGCGACCGGACTGATTTCCTGGCGCTTCGGGGCAGCGGTTACCGGAACCGGCTGGCAGGCGCGGGCTTTTTGATCGGTGCGCTGTCCATGGTGGGATTCCCGATGCTGGCGGGCTTTATCTCCAAGCTTCTGTTCGCCACGTCGGCATTTGCCAGCCCGCATAAGATGCTGATCACGCTGATCGCTCTGGCGGTCAGTACGGTGTTAAACGCGATCTATTTCCTGCGTCTGCTGATCGGACTGTACCGGCCGACGAAGAGCGGGAGCTTCGCGGAAATGGAGCAGGCGGAGCAAAGCGGCAGAGGTGGGACGGCAGGCAGCGGTTTCGCCGCGCCTGCAGCAAATCCGTGGACCATGCGGATCGCGATCGTGTGCTTCATCATTCTGAATCTGATCCTGGGATTATTCTCGCAGCCCATCGTCCGCGCGATCACGGACGGGCTCGCGATGTTTGGATAAAAGGAGGTAGGGACAATGATAGTATTGCTTCCGGTTCTCTGGCCGATCGCGGCGGGAGCTGCGGTTCTGGCGTATACAGGAATAGGTAATTCTAAGAAGAAGGCATCGGCGGGAAGTCCTGCGTCCGGAGAGACAGCCGCGGACCGCGCGTCTGGCAGCGATGCGTCCGGAACAGGTTCCGGGGCTGTCGCAGGCAGCGCGTTCGGTCATAGCCGGATCACGGCGCTGGATCTCATTTACATGGCCGCGCTGGCTCTGGAGACGGTCCTTGTGATCATGGCCGCAGCAGGCGGCGGGAGCGTGCGGCTGTTCTCCCTGACCGACACTTTGACACTGGGGCTTCGCGTGGACGGCACGGGCAGCCTGTTCGCGGTGCTGACGTCGGTTATGTGGCTTCTGACCGGCATCCATTCGGTTGCCTATATGAAGCATGAGGAGTGGGCTGAGCGGTTCTACGGCTTCTATCTGATCGTCGTCGGCGTGCTGGTCGGCCTGGACTACGCGGCGGATCTGGTGACATTATATGTTTTTTATGAATTGATGACTCTGACGTCCCTGCCTCTGGTGCTTCATGAACTGACGAAGGAAGCGGTCCAGGCGGGCATGAAATATCTGTTTTATTCGGTGGGCGGCGCGTTTCTGGCGCTGTTCGGGATCTTCTATCTGGCAAATGTGTGCGGCGATCTGAGCTTCACGGCCGGCGGCCGTTTCACGGCGGAAATGGCAGCGGGTGCGCCGCTTCTGCTGACGGCGGTCTTCTGCATGATCGTCGGCTTCGGCACCAAGGCCGGTATGTTCCCCCTTCACGGGTGGCTGCCCATCGCCCATCCGGTGGCTCCGGCCCCGGCCAGCGCGGTGCTGTCCGGCGTGATCACCAAGGCCGGCGTGATGGCCCTGGTGCGCATTATCTATTTCCTGGTGGGACCGGACGTGCTCCGCGGCACCTGGGTGCAGGCCGCATGGATGGTCCTGACGCTTCTGACCGTATTCATGGGCTCCATGCTGGCGTACCGTGAAAATGTGTTCAAGAAGCGGCTGGCCTACTCGACGGTCAGCCAGGTATCCTATGTACTGTTCGGATTAAGCCTGATGAACCCGATCGGATTTACGGGGGCGCTGACCCATGTGGTATTCCATTCGGCCATCAAGACCTGCCTGTTTTTGTTCGCGGGAGCGGTGATCGTGGTGACCAGCTGGAAGAAAGTGGATCAGCTGCGGGGCCTGGGCCGCGTGATGCCGCTGGCTCTTGCCGCCTATACGATGGCGTCCCTGGCGCTGATCGGTATTCCGCCTTTCAGCGGCTTTGTCAGCAAATGGTATCTCGCCACGGGTTCCCTTGCTTCCGGCACCGGCGCCCTGGGATTCATCGGACCGGTGGTGCTTCTGATCAGCGCCCTTCTGACTGCGGGCTATCTGCTGCCGATCATGATCCGGGGATATTTCCCGGGACAGGATTTCGACGGGAAAGAGATCGAGGAGAGAGGACTTGCGAAGAAGGAACCGTCGCTTCTCATGCTGGTTCCCATCGTGATCCTGGCGGCGGCTACGCTTCTGCTGGGATGTTTCCCGGGACCGCTGGTGGCGTTTGTGGAGAAGATCGCGGCGCTGGTGATGTGATTGTTTTGGGCTGAATAGGGAGAAAGGACGCGTCAGAAAATGACGCATGTCAGGACAGATACCGTGAGAACGGAGGAACGATTCTATGTATGATCGGCTGTTGGCGGTGCCGGTATTCCTGCCCATCGTGGCGGGAGTGGCGCTGCTTGCGATGAACGGATGGATCCGAAAGGAAAAGCGGGAGAGGACCATGCAGTGGCTGGTGGAGGCGCTAGTGCTTGTCAACAGCCTTTTGGTGGCGTGGCTGATCGCGGGCTGCGGCGGCAGAAGCGGAAGCCTGGTGCTGTTTAGGCTCTACGGACAGCTGACGGTCATGTTCCGGATGGACCGGATGGGAAGCTTCTTCGCGGGGCTGGTGGCCTTTCTGTGGCCGCTGGCGACGCTGTATGCGTTCGAATATATGGAGCATGACGAACGGCGGCCGGCTTTCTTCGCCTTTTACACGATCTCCTACGGAGTGACCCTGGGCGTGGCGCTGGCGGGCAATCTGGTGACCATGTATGTGTTTTATGAAATGCTGACCTTCGCCACATTCCCTCTGGTCATGCATCCGATGACCACGGAAGCGGCCAGGGCCACGAGGCAGTATCTGTATTATTCCATCGGCGGCGCGGCGTTCGCGTTCATCGGCCTGGTAACGGTTCTGGCCTATTCGGCCATAGGAACGACCGGCTTCGTGCCGGGCGGAATGATTGATCCGGCGGCCGCGGCGGAGCACCGAAATCTCCTTCTGTTCGTCTATGTGCTGGCGTTCTTCGGCTTCGGCGTCAAGGCGGCGGTCTTCCCGCTGCACGACTGGCTGCCGAAGGCGGCGGTGGCCCCGACCCCGGTGACGGCTCTGCTGCACGCGGTGGCCGTGGTCAAATCCGGTGCATTCGCGGTGCTGCGGTTTACGTATTTCAGCTTCGGAACGGAGATTCTTCGCGGGACCTGGGCCCAGTGGATCGTGATGGCGGCCGCCCTGGTGACGATCACCTACGCGTCCACCATGGCGGTGAAGGAGGTCCATTTCAAGCGGAGACTGGCGTATTCCACGATCAGCAATCTGTCCTACATTCTGTTCGGCGCGTCCATGATGAGCCCGTTGGGACTGGCGGCGGCGCTGATCCACCTGCTGGCCCACGCGTTCATGAAGATCAGCGCGTTCTTCTGCGCCGGGGCCGTGATGCACCATACCGGCAAGAATTATATCTATGAACTGGACGGCATGGGCTATCGGATGCCGGTGACGTTCGCCTGCTTTACGATCTCGTCCCTGTCGTTAATGGGAATCCCGCTGTTTGCCGGATTTATCAGCAAATGGAGCCTCTGCGAGGCGGCGCTGAGCCTGGGAAGCGAAATGAGCGGCGGCGCGGGAGGCGCTGTGGGCCAGGTGCTGCCATATATCGGCGTGGCGGTGATCCTGTACTCGGCGCTGATGACCGGGATCTATATGCTGAGCGTGGTGGTGCGGGCGTATTTCCCGGGGTTCGTGCAGCAGGTGAAGGAAGCCGTGGCGGGCGGCAGCGCAAGGAAGGCTGCCGCGGTTGGAGCAGAGGCTGGCATAACAGCAGCCGGAGCCGGGGCTGCAGCCGTAATCGGAGCGGCACATGGACAGAATGACGTTGGAATAAAAAAAGAAGGTAATCAGGATCCAAGCTGGCTGATGCTCCTTCCTCTGGTGATCTTCGCCGTCGCGATCGTGGCGGTGGGGATCCACGCGGGGCCGGTGCTGCGGTTCCTGGCTTTGATCGGAGGTGAAGCGGGATGAATCAGGTGTGGATGGATGTGGTGATTCCCGGCTTCTGCGGCATGGGAATGCATTTGAAACTGGACGGATTCCGGCTGGTATACTGTATTGTAGCCGTGCTCATGTGGACGGTCAGCGGGATCTTCTCCAGGGAATATATGGCGCATTATGCCAACCGGAAGAGATATTATATTTTCTTCTGGGCTACGTTCGCGGCGACGGTGGGCGTGTTTCTGTCGGCGAACCTGTTTACGACGTTTATTTTCTTCGAGATCATGTCGTTTACGTCCTATGTGTGGGTGGCGTTTGACGAGAGGAGCGCAAGCCTCAGGGCGGCGGAGACATATCTGGCGGTGGCGGTCATCGGCGGTATGGTGATGCTGATGGGGCTGTTTCTGCTGTACGATCTGTTTGGCACACTGGAGATCGACGAGATCAGCGTGCTGGCGGACGCGGTGATGAGCGGAAACTGGCCGCTGCAGGCGAGTGACGCCTTGTCTGCGGTTGCAGCAGAAGGAGCGGCGGTTTCTGCAGCCGGGCAGACTGCGGCTCTGGTTCCTCAGTCTCAAGGGGCAGTTATGGCTTATTCTGTGATCGGCGGCGCTGACGGTCCGACTTCTGTCTGGGTTGCCGGGAAGCTGCCGGAGTTTGCGTGGGGCGGCAGTACGCCAGGGGCGCCCGGAAGCTTCTTCCCGACGGCGAAGGCCCAGCTCTATACGGCGGGCGCGCTGATGCTTTTCGGCTTCGGCGCGAAAGCGGGCTGTTTCCCGCTGCATATCTGGCTGCCCAAGGCCCATCCGGAGGCGCCGGCGCCGGCCAGCGCGCTGCTTTCCGGAATCCTGACGAAGACCGGCGTGTTCGGCATCATCGTGGTGTCCTGCGGGCTTTTCGGGGCGGATCACAGCTGGGGACTTCTGATCGCGGCGCTGGGACTGATCACCATGTTTGTGGGCGCGCTTCTGGCAGTATTTTCCATCAACCTGAAGCGAACCCTGGCTTGCTCGTCCATTTCCCAGATCGGCTTTATCCTGACCGGTATCGGCATGTCCTGCCTGCTCCGAAGCATCGGGGAGGGCAATACGCTGGCGGTGCGGGGCGCATTTCTCCATATGGTCAATCATTCGCTGTTTAAGCTCGTACTGTTCCTGTGCGCAGGCGCGGTATATATGAATCTGCACAAGCTGGATCTGAATGAGATCCGGGGATTCGGCCGCAGGAAGCCGGCGCTCATGTTCGCGTTCCTGATGGGGGCGCTGGGTATCGGCGGCATCCCGCTGTGGAACGGGTACGTGAGCAAGACGTTGATCCATGAGAGCATTGTGGAATATATGGAAGCCGTGGGCGGGCCTTGGGTCTGGCACCTGGCGGAGTGGGTATTTCTGTTCACCGGCGGCATGACGGTGGCGTATATGCTGAAGCTGTTCGTGGCGGTGTTCGTGGAGAAGAATGCGGATCCGAAGCTGCAGGAGCGGTACGATGGAATGACCCATGTATATATGCGACCGGAAACGACTGCCGTGCTTGTCTTCGTGGCGGCCATCCTCCCGATCCTCGGTCTGACTGCCCATCTGAGCATGGACCGGATCGCGGATCTGGGGCAGGAGTTCTTCCATGTGCAGGGCCATGCCCATACCGTGGCGTATCTGTCCCCTGCGAACCTGAAAGGCGGCGCCATCAGTATCTGCATCGGCGTGATTCTTTATTTCGCGGTGATCCGCGGCCTTCTGATGGAACCGGACGGCGCGGGAAACCGCCGCTACGCGGACCGGTGGCCGTCCTGGCTTGATCTGGAGAATCTGATCTACCGGCCCATTTTGCAGGTGGCTCTGCCGGCTGTCTTCGGGGCGGTGTTCGGATTCCTCGACCGGTATCTGGTTCCGGCGGCGACGACGGTTTTCCTGACGGTGTCCACATTCATCGGAAGGGTGATGGACAGCGGCGTGGACTGGCTGGTCCGTATTGCGCGTCTTACGACCCATAAGCAGCTGCCTGCATCAAAGGAACCTCATGATTCGAATCTGGCGGCCCATGTGATCGGCGGCGTCATCGACGCGGCGAGGGCGTTCCGAGGCCGGCTGCCATGGAACCGGCGGGAGAAGCTGCCCGTCCGCGAACCGGCGACGGCCCGTCTGGTGCGCCGTGAGGAGCAGTTCAAAGGCAATATGCATCTGATCCAGGAGAGCTTCTCCTACGGCCTGATGCTGGTCTGCGTGGGACTGTGCGTGACGTTAATATATTTGATATGGGGATTTCTTGGATGGTAGGTTGGAAGGGGGATTTCAATCATATGTACGACCAGATTCTGAAAGAAGAAAACTACAAACAGACTATGGATGAGACGGTCGTCCCGTACCTGGAGGCCAGAAAAAAAGTGGTATATCTGACGCGGGACGAAGGCCGGAAGCTTTACTGCGCCTGCTATACGGCGGACGAGCCGGCGGGCGTTATGGTCATTTCCCACGGCTTTACGGAGTCGGAGGAGAAGTATAAGGAGACGATCTATTATTTTCTGAAAAATAATTTCCATGTGTATATGCACGACCACTGCGGCCACGGCCACAGCTACAGGCTCGTAGACGACCTGAGCCTGGTCCATGTGGACAGCTACAGCCGGTATATTAAGGATCTGCTGGCGGTGGCGCATCTGGCGCAGAAAGAGCATCCGGATATGAAGCTGTATCTGTACGCCCATTCCATGGGCGGCGGCGTGGGGGCCGCGGCTCTGGCGGCGAAGCCGGAGTTATTTACAAAGGCGATCCTTTCTTCGCCCATGATCCGGCCGATCACCGCGGGACTTCCGTGGACGGCGGCGAAAAGCCTGGCCTGGATCCTCTGCCATCTGGGGCGGCGGGCGTCTTATGTGCCGGGAGGCCATCCGTTCGATGGCAAGGAGACCTTCGAGGGAAGTCCTTCCATGAACCGGGAGCGCTACGACTACTATCAGCAGAAGCGTGACACGATCGAGATCTACCAGATGACCTCGCCAAGCTGCGGCTGGGTCTACGGCGCGGCCCAGCTGAACAAATATCTGCGCACGGAGGCGGTGAAGGAGATCAAAACGCCGATCCTTCTGTTCCAGTCGGAGAACGATACTTTTGTCGTGGGATCGGAGCAGGAGATCTTCGTGAACCGGATCAACCGGGAGGGGCATACTTCAGCCCGGCTCGTGAAGGTTGCGGGCACGAAGCATGAGATCTTTAATTCCTCGACGGAGGTGCTTGAGGGGTACTGGAAAGAGATCCTCACGTTTTTGGGGCAGGACTGAATAATTTCATGTTCTGTGCCGGAAAGCTCGGACAATCGGAAGCTGCCCGCGGATCTGGTTGACTCGGTGAAAACAAAAGTCTGCATTGGGCCGGCGCCTGAGAAACTAAACCCAGGAGGTTTCCCATGGATATCGTATTATTGCTTTTCCGCCAGAGTCTGGTGATGTTTCTCTATCTTCTGATCGGCTACCTGATGTTTAAGAAACATCTTCTGACGACACAGGGCAGCGGGGAAATGGGAAAGCTTCTTCTGTATGTGATCACGCCGGTGGTCATAATGAATTCCTACGCCAGAGAGTTCACACCCCAGATGCTGACGGAGATCTTACTGTCGTTCGCGGCGGCCGCGGGTTCACTTCTGCTCTCTATGGCGGTGAGCACGCTGGTATTTAAGAAGCGGTCCGCAATCTGTCAGTTCGGCGCGTCATTTTCCAACGCGGGGTTCATGGGGATTCCGCTGGTGCAGATGACGCTGGGTGAAGGGGCGGTATTCAATGTGGTGTCTTATGTGGCGCTCTTAAATATCCTTCAGTGGACGTTCGGCGTTTATTCGATCACAAAGGATCCGGCCACGGTCAGTCTGAAAAGGATCGCGACGAATCCGGTGGTTCTGGGCCTGGCGGCTGGACTTCTTCTGTTCTTCCTTCCGATACCGGTGCCGCAGACGGTGAGAAGCGTCATGAGCACGCTGGCCTCCATGAACGGCCCCGTCGCGATGCTTGTGATCGGCTCGTATCTGGCGCAGATGCCGCTTAAGGAACTGTTCACCAGCAGTCTTACCTATCTTTGCTGCCTGGTGAGGCTGATCGCGATCCCGCTTCTGACGATCGCTCTGCTTACGCTGATCCCGGCCGGATATATGACGATCCGCCTGGCTGTGCTGATCGTGGCTTCCGCGCCGGTAGGCGCCAACGTGGCGATCTTCGCCCAGATGTTCCATAAGGATTATACCGGGGCGGTGCGGGATATCTGCTTAAGCACGGTGCTGAGCATCGCCAGTATGCCGTTGATCGTGGGTCTGGCGAATATGGTGTGGATGTAGAAATGACTCGAAATCCCGGCTCTTTTTCGTGATTTGCCAGCCGAAGCGGACAGATGACGGACGGCGCGGCGGAGAGGTTTGCGGAACGGCTGTTCCGAAGCGCGGGGCGGATGTTTTAAAACGCAGGGCGGCTGTTCCGAAGCGCGAGGCGGAAGGAAGATATGAATGACGTACACGACATTTTATGAGTCCCCGGTGGGCTGCCTGACGCTGGCTTCTGACGGCAAAGCGCTTACCGGGCTCTGGATCGAGGGTCAGAAATATTATCTGGGAAGTTTGAAGGAAATGCCGCCGCGCCGCGACGATCTGCCGGTGTTTGCGCAGGTGAAAGACTGGCTGGACCGGTATTTCGGGGGAGAGAGACCGCGGCCGGAGGAACTGCCGCTTGATCCGCCGGGAAACGATTTTCGGAAAATGATCTGGCGGTATCTGATCGAAATCCCTTACGGGGAACTGACTACCTATAAAATGCTGGCGCAGCGGGCCGCGGCAGAACTGAGCCACGGAGATCATGCGCCCGGAACAGAAAATACACAGGGATATGAACCTGTGTCCAAAAGTTTTGCAGGCTGCAGGAAGACCATGTCCGCCCAGGCTGTCGGCGGCGCGGTGGGTCATAATCCAATTTCGATCATCATTCCATGCCACCGGGTGGTCGGAACCGACGGAAGCCTGACCGGCTACGCGGGAGGAATCGATGTGAAGATAAGGCTTCTGGAACTGGAAGGAGTGGACCTGGCAGGACTGCACAGGCCGGGAGAATAAAAGATCCGTGTTGTATTTCCATGCAGGAAGAGCGCCGGTGACGCTCTTCCTGTATTCGTTAGCCGCCGATATACAGAAAAAGCGATTCTTCCTCAGCCGCAGAATACCGTGATCGATTCCGCCACCGTCTGCGCCGGAATGCTCCGCGTGGTGGTACCGAAAAGAACTAAAAGCAGCCGGTCGGTCAGACTGCCATCGTAGATCTGCCCATTCTGGGTGCGGGTCTCGGTCAGGCTGGACAGCTCCAGCTTCAGCATTCCGTCACTGCTTAACTGGTTTTTGTCGAAGATGTCTAAATAGGCGCTCTGCGCATAGGCCGGCTTGACTACGGCTATGGCACGGTATTGAGGAGGATAGATCAACGGCATCGGCGTCTGCGTGTCGTAGAAGACGATGATCATGTCGCCCTGACGGATCGGGGCCTGATTCAGAACGTAAGTCGTGGGCTCCAGAATGACGGTATTTTGATTGCCGTAGAAATCCTGGACCGTCAGGGTCAGGGCGCAGGGAGAGTAAGCGGCCTGATCGGCCGGCTGCGCAGCCAGAGTGACCACGATACCGGAAATGGATGCGTATCGGCTCATGGAAGTCTCCTGAGAAAATCTTTCGTATTATTATATTCGAATGTTTTGTCCGCAGATTCCTGCCGGATTCATTCAGGCGGCGACATTGACTTTTGAGGCGGGACATATTATGATGTAAAACAGTGACGGCAGGGGAAATTATAAAGCAGGACAGGGATCCTGCAGCGCGCGGCCCCAGGATAATGAATGAAAGAATACGGAGTGTGAAAGAACCGGAACTATGGAGAAGATAAAAGTGCCTACGCACATAGAAGTGCGCGGAGCCAGAGTGCATAATCTGAAAAATGTTAATGTAGATATCCCGCTGAACCGGATTGTCGCAATTGCCGGCGTGTCCGGTTCCGGGAAATCGTCGCTGGCGCTGGGAGTTCTGTACGCGGAAGGATCGAGACGCTATCTGGAATCGCTTTCAACTTATACGAGAAGGCGCATGACGCAGGCCGAGAAGGCCCAGGTCGACGAGATCCTCTATGTCCCGGCGTCCCTGGCGCTGCGTCAGAGGCCGGGAGTGCCGGGGATCCGGAGTACCTTCGGAACCGGAACGGAGCTCTTAAACAGCCTGCGGCTTATGTATTCCCGGCTTGCTTCCCATCGCTGCCCCAACGGGCATTATCTTCCGCCTTCCCTGAATGTAGCTGCGGGGCGGGAACTGGTGTGCCCGGAATGCGGGGAGCATTTTTATGCGCCGGGGGCGGAGGAGCTGTCTTTTAATTCCACCGGAGCCTGCCGCCGTTGCGACGGAACGGGAACGGTCCGGACCGTGGACGAGAGCACGCTGGTACCTGACGATTCCCTCACGATCGACGAGGGAGCGGTGGCGCCGTGGCAGGCGCTTATGTGGTCGCTTATGAAGGATATCGCCAGGGACCATGTGGGCGTGCGCACGGACGTGCCGTTTCGGGATCTGACGGAGCGGGAGAAGGATCTGGTGTTCCATGGCCCGGCGAAGAAATACCATCTGCTTTACCATAATGAGAAGACCAATACCGCCGGAGAAATGGATTTTACGTATTTTAACGCGATCTATACGGTGGAGAACGCGCTTTCCCATGTGAAGGACGAGAAAGGCATGAAGCGCGTGGAGAAATTCCTGAAGATCGGTCCGTGTCCGGAATGCGGCGGGAGCCGTCTGTCGGACGCGGCCAGGGCGCCGAGACTTCGCGGGATCTCGCTTGTGGAGGCGTGTCAGATGACGCTTTCGGATCTGATCACATGGGTGGAAGGCGTTCCGGCTTCCCTGCCGGAGAAAATGCGGCCCATGGCGGAGAGTATCTGCGAGTCCTTCCTGCACGCCGCGAAGCGGCTTGTGGATCTGGGACTGTCCTATCTGACCCTGGACCGGGAGGCGTCCACGCTTTCCACCGGGGAGCGCCAGCGGATGCAGCTGGCGCGGGCCGTCCGCAACCGAACGACCGGCGTCCTGTATGTGCTGGACGAGCCGTCCATCGGCCTGCATCCGCAAAATATCGAGGGCGTCACCGGCGTGATGGACGACCTGGTAGCGGACGGCAATTCGGTGATCCTGGTGGATCACGATACGACGATCCTTTCCCACGCGGACTGGCTGATCGAGCTGGGGCCGGAGGCCGGCGCCGGCGGCGGAACGGTGATCGCAGAGGGCGAGATCGCGCAGATCGAAAAGAATCCGGCTTCGAAGATCGGAGGTTTCCTGTCCGGACAGTCGGCTGTCCGGCTGCGCCGCGAGCTTCGTCCGGATGAGATTTTCGCGCTGGGACGAATCCATCTTTCCACGGGACCAATCCATACGGTGCAGCCGCTGGAAGTGGATTTCCCAAAGGGGCGGCTGATCGCCGTCACCGGGGTGTCCGGCTCGGGGAAGACCACGATGGTGCTGGAAAGTCTGATCCCGGCGCTGCAGTGCATGGCGGGCGGAGAACATTTTCCGGAACATATACGGTCGGTTTCCGCCGAAGGGATCCGCAGCGTCAAGCTGATCGACGCCGCGCCGATCGGCATCAACGTCCGGTCCACGGTGGCTACCTACGCCGACGTTCACGACGAACTGCGCAAGGTCTATGCCAGAACGGAGGGTGCGAAGAACGGAGGCTATAAGGCGGGAGATTTCTCCTATAATACCGGAAACCTGCGCTGCCCGGTCTGCGACGGGACCGGATCGATCAGCCTGGACGTGCAGTTTTTGCCGGATGTGGATATTCCTTGTCCGGAGTGCCGCGGAAGCCGGTATTCGAAGGAAGCTTACCGGATTCGCCGTATTCCGAAGAAGGGCGCGGGACGGGCGCTGTCGCTTCCGGAACTGATGGACATGAGCGTGGACGAGGCGATGGAGGTCTGCCGGGATCTGCCTAATGTCTTTCGGAAGCTGCAGGTCCTGCATGACCTGGGACTTGGCTATCTGACTCTGGGAGAAGAGACGCCGGGACTTTCCGGCGGAGAGGCCCAGAGGCTTAAGCTGGCCAGCGAGATGGGGCGGGGCCAGGAGGACGCGGTATTTGTCTTCGACGAGCCGACGATCGGGCTGCATCCGCTGGACGTGCTGACGCTGCTTAAGGTGTTCCGTCGTCTTACGGAGAGCGGCGCGACGGTGATCGTCATTGAACATGATCTGGATGTGATCCGGAACTCGGATTACTGTATCGATATGGGACCGGGCGGCGGCGCTTGCGGCGGCCGTATCGTGGCCTGCGGGACGCCGGAAGAGGTTCGGGAGAATCCGGAGAGCATTACAGGGAGATATCTGTGATGTGAAAGCGGATTCGCAGCTGCGGCAGGACGGAAGTACGCCGCGGCGGTAACCGGCATGGAGCGCCGGGGACGGTTCGCCGCGGAGGGAAAAGGTGGAGAAAGATGGAATAGTGCCGGGGTGAGCCTGAGTCAAATAACCGGCGGCTTCAGGGGAGGAAAAGATTATTGCGGGAATTTCATCCGTCTCAGAAAGAGGCGATCGAGCATAAGGATGGGCCGATGATGGTTCTGGCAGGGCCGGGTTCCGGCAAGACCACGGTGATCACCCATCGGGTGAAGCATCTGGTGGAGGAGTGCGGCGTGGATCCGTCGTCGATCCTGGTAATCACGTTTACGCGGGCGGCGGCCAGGGAGATGCAGGAGAGATTTGAGAAGCTGATGGAGGAGGACGCGAGGGCCGCATCCCGCGTCAGCTTCGGCACCTTCCATTCCATTTTCTTCACGATCCTCAAATACGCCTACCGCTATCAGGCGTCCAATATCGTCCGCGAGGAGCAGCGGACCCGCTTTGTGCGGGAAATGGTGGAGAAACTGAAGCTGGAGATCGAGGACGAGCACGAGTTCATTTCCTCCGTGCTGGGTGAGATCAGCTTCGTCAAGAGTGAGATGGTGGACCTGAGCCATTACTACTCCCAGAACTGCTCGGAAGAGATGTTCAAGGAGATCTACGCCGGCTACGAGGAACGGATGCGGCGGGCGAATCTGCTGGATTTCGACGATATGCTGGTCATGTGTCATGAACTTTTCACGAAGCGGCCGGACATCCTGGCGGCGTGGCAGAAGAAGTTCCGCTACATTCTGGTGGACGAGTTCCAGGATATCAATAAGGTCCAGTACGAGATCGTGCGGATGCTGGCAAAGCCGGAGGACAACCTGTTCATTGTCGGCGACGACGATCAGTCGGTGTACCGGTTCCGCGGTTCCAAGCCGGAGATCATGCTGAGATTTCCGAAGGATTACCCGGAGGCGAAGACCGTGCTGCTGGGAGTCAATTACCGCTCGACGGTCGAGATCGTGGAGACCGCTTCCCGCCTGATCCGCCACAATCAGAAGCGTTATGATAAGAAACTGGAGGCGGCCCGGGGACACGGCCGTCCGGTCATTACCTGCGTGAGCGCCGACGCCCAGGCGGAGACGCTGCGGATCGTGGACGAGATCAAAGGCTATGTACAGGCCGGATACCGGCTGGAGGACATCGCGATCCTCTACCGGACAAACTTAAATCCCCGGCTGATGATCGAGAAGCTGATGGAATTCAATATTCCGTTTACGATGAAGGACAGCCTGCCCAATCTCTACGACCACTGGATCTCAAAGAATGTGCTGGCCTACATAAAGGCGGCCCGCGGCGATCTGAGCCGGGGGAATATCCTGCAGATCATCAACCGGCCTAACCGTTATATCAGCCGGGACGCGCTGGAAGACGCGGCGGTGGTCTGGGACCGGGTGGAATCCTTTTATCAGGATAAGCGTTGGATGGTGGAGCGGATCGAGCAGCTGCGGTACGATCTGATGATGCTTAAGCCGATGCCGCCTGCGGCCGCGGTCAACTATATCCGCAAGGCGGTCGGCTACGATGATTACATCAAGGAATACGCTCTTTACCGGCGGTTAAAGCCGGAAGAACTAATGGAAACGCTGGATCAGCTGCAGGAGAGCGCGGTTAATTATAAGACCATGGAAGCCTGGTTCGATCATATGGAGGATTACAGAAAGAGGCTCCAGGAGCAGGCCCAGGCGCAGCGGGCGGCCCATGAGGGCGTGTCGCTGATGACGATGCATGGCTCGAAGGGCCTGGAATTTTCCGTGGTCTATATTCTGGACGCCAACGAGGGCATTACGCCCCATCGGAAGGCGGTGCTGGACGCGGATCTGGAGGAGGAGCGGCGGATGTTCTACGTGGCCATGACGCGGGCGAAGGACCGGCTGCATGTCTGCTGGGCGAAGGAACGCTACGGCAAGAAACAGGAAGTGTCGCGGTTTGTCGAGGAATATCTCACATAAAAACGCAAGTAAAATGAAATCAGGAGGATCGATTTATGAAAGCCAGACAGAAGATCACGTATTACGACTGCGCCTCCGGACGGGTGACGTTCGAGGAGAGAACGCCCGGGGTGGCGGACGAATCCGCGCTTACCCGCCAGGTGGAATCGAATGTGGTGGGCATTTATCCCGATTATATCTATCAGACCATGGAAGGCTTCGGCTGCGCAATGACGGAGAGCGCCTGCTGGCTGCTGTCGAAGATGGAGCCGCAGACGCGCAGGGAAGCGCTGGAGTGCTGGTTCGGCGCAAAGGGCATGGACGCCAGGTTTATCCGTATTCCCATCGACAGCTGCGATTACTCGCTGAGCGAGTACCAGGCGGTGGAGGATCCGGCTGCGGACCCGGAGCTGGCCACATTTTCCATCAAAAGGGACAGGCAGTACATCCTTCCGGTGGTGAAGGAAGCCATGGCGCTGGCCGGACATGAGCTGAGCGTCCTTTTGAGTCCCTGGTCGCCGCCGGCGGCATGGAAGACGCCGCCGGAGATCAGCCAGAATGACGCGGCGGTCTACGGCGGACAGGGCCTGGAGGTTGATTTTACGAAGCCGGGGAGATGCTTCGGCGGCCGCTTAAAGCCGGAATTCTACGGTTCCTGGGCCAGATATCTGGTCAAATACATCCTGGCCTATCTGGAAGAGGGGATCAATGTGACCATGCTTTCCGTACAGAATGAGGCCAGCGCAGCTACCTCCTGGGACAGCTGCCTGTGGTCCGGCGAGGAGGAAAGCCGCTTCCTGCGGGATTTCCTCTATCCGGAAATGAAGGCGGCCGGACTTACGGATCGGATTGGGATCTACATCTGGGACCACAACAAAGAGCGCATGGTGGAGCATATCGGACAGATGATGGAAAATGGGATCGCGGACATGGTGGAGGGCTTCGCCTACCACTGGTACAGCGGGGATCATTTCGAAGCCCTGTCCATGATGCACGAGCGGTATCCGGACAAGGTGCTGATGCACTCGGAGAGCTGCGGCCTCCATATGCCGGGAAAGGCCCTGTCCTTTGACATTACGGATGCGGCGCTTGAGCGGCTGCCGGAGACGGTCAGGAAGGCGGCGGAGGTATCTCCGCTGGAGATGGATTACCGGGACGCGGCGGCCTACGCCCACGATATCATCGGCGACCTGAACCACGGCATGAACCGCTTTATCGACTGGAACCTCTGTGTGGACCGAAACGGCGGTCCCCGCCATGTGCCCGGAGGATTTGCCGCGCCCATCATCGCGGAAGACGACGGCGGATATACCCGGACGGTGTCCTTTGAGTATCTGCTGCAGATCGCCCGGACTATCCCCGCGGGAAGCCGCAGGCTTGGCGTCAGCGTCTGGTCCGAACAGACGGAGGCGGCAGCCGTGCTGCGGCCGGACGGAACCATCGGGCTTCTGCTTCTGAACCGGACGGATGAGGACCGGAAGGCGGCAGTCCGGCTGAGCGGGTATCTGTGTCAGGTAACACTGCCGGCGCGCACATTGTCTGTGGTAGAATTCGCAGGATGAACGCCGCAGAGCGGCGATCCTGTCCGCGCGGGGGTGTGGTGCTGCCAGTAAATGCCCGTGGCTGTTTTGTGAGGCGGTGCTGCCGGCAAATGTCCGCGGCTGTTTCGTGAGGCGGCGGTAATACCTGGAAAATATCCGTGGATACATAAAAAGTCCTTGCGTTTCTCCTGCCGGTCTGATAGAGTGGAGATGCAGGGAATCTGGGAACCGCAATATGGCAGAGCCGCGGAGGCGGCAGAGAGGAATGTTTATGGCAATGGAGAATGAAGAGAGAGAAGAGATGACCGTGACTCTCACGCTTGACGACAATACGGAGCTGGAGTGCGTGGTGTTGACGATTTTTGAGGCAGGCGACCGCGATTATATCGCGCTGCTGCCGACGGAAGGCGAGGACGCGGATACCGGAGAGGTCTACCTGTACCGTTATTCGGAGACAGACGGCCAGCCGGAGTTGGATAATATTGAAGACGACGATGAGTACGAGATCGTCGCGGACGCGTTCGATGAATTGCTGGACAACGAGGAATTTGACGAGCTGATCAGTGAGGAGGATCTGGAAGATCTGGAGTAAGCGCGTAGAAACGCTTCGAACCAGAGTGAAAGAATTCTGGGGCAGCTGTGAATCCATGGAAAAGTTCTGTGGAAGCCGGCGAGACGGGTTTGGAAATCAAAAAGCAGGAAAATCGAAATGTAATTCAAGATCAGTTGGGGGCTGATATGACGAACAGGATCATATCAGCCCGTTTTCTGAGACATTTTCTGAGGCAGATTCGTATTTGCTTCCGGCAGGAGACCGGACAAAATGGAACTGATAATTGATTGCCGAAGTAATCGGCTTGCTTTACGGTTCAGCTGGCTGTATTACGGTTCACACGGCTGCGCTAGGGTTCACACGGCTGCATTACGGTTCATCCGGTGACGCCGTCGCCAGCCGGCTGTTGGAATATTCGCCGGTAAATGTCACATCCCGGCCGAACCATTCCGGCGGCGTGAAGGCGAGGGCTGCTTCCTCGGTAGGAAATTCTACTTCTGCCAGGATCAGACCTTCATAGGCGCCTTCGAAGACGTCCATTTCGATGGTAAGATCCGCGGCGTCAGATACAGCACCATGGCCTGCGGCGCCGGCCAGGCCATCAGCATTTGTGTCATCAGCTGCAGCATCAGCATCCGCATCACGCGCCGCACCATAAGCTTTCCGCAGCGGAAGCAGATACCGCTTCTTTGTAAGAATCCTTCCATCCGCCTTCGCAAGCAGATGGTCATAAGCTTCCTTTGTCAGAGGAAGGTTATATTCCTCGCGGGCCAGAAGCCCGCCGCCTTTGTAGGTCATGTAATAGGTATCGTCCTCCCGCCGGACGCGCACTGTCGGCGCAGTGCACAGGTAGGCCTGTTCGATCTGATGGAACGGCCAGCTGCGGTAGTCTTCGGGCGGTGTGTCGATAAGATATTTGCGTTCAATTTCCATAGAAGAAGCCTCCTTCCATACCGGACAGATCATTTCACTTAAAATGAGTATATCATATATCTGAATATTTGCAAAAGAAAATACCACCGTATACCTATGAGAAATCAGAAAGAAGGAATCCGCAAATGAACCACGAAAGAGAAACAGAAGGAAAGACCGTCCGCGTCGTTCTGGACGATCTGCCTTACGGACAGCCCTCGGAGCCGGAGATAAGCGGCCCCATCGGCCGGATCCGCATCCCGGACGGTGTCCGGAAAGACCGGATCTACCGGGACATCATCCTGATCGCCTGGCCAAGCCTGGTGGAACTGGTGCTGACCCAGCTGACAAGTATCGCCGATCAGATCATGGTCGGGCGGCTCCCCGGACAGGAGGGGATCAACGCGCTGGCGGCCGTAGGTCTGGCGGCCCAGCCCAAATTTCTTCTGATGACGATGATACAGGCGCTGAACGTAGGCGCCACGGCCATGATCGCCCGGTTTCGGGGGCAGCAGAACCGGGAGCGGTCCAATCTGGTCTTCAAGCACGCCATGATCCTGAACCTGTTCATGTCGGTTCTGTTCATGGTGCTGGGCCTGGTCTTCTGCGAGCAGCTGATCCGCTTCATGGGCGGCAGCGGCATCAGCGAGGAGACGCTGAAGCTGGGCGACGATTACCTGCGGATCCAGCTCTACGGATTTATCCCGCTGTGTCTTGCCATCACCGTGACGGCGGCCCTGCGGGGCATCGGCGATACCAGGACGCCGATGATCTACAATACCATCGCCAACGTGGTGAATCTGATTTTCAACTATATCATGATCTACGGCCATTTCGGCGTTCCGAAAATGGGCGTGGCCGGCGCGTCGTGGGCGACGATCATCGGCCAGACGGTGGCTTTCGGCATCGCCATGTGGGTGTCCTTCGGGAAGAAGCACTACGTCTATCTGGACTTTAAAGAGAAATTCCGCTTCGATACGGATCTGATGGGCCGCGTGGTCGGCATCGGGATCCCGTCCATGCTGGAGCAGCTGTTCATGCGGGCCGGCATCATCATTTACACCCGCCAGGTCACCGGCCTCGGCGATCTGATCTATGCGACCCACCAGGTGTGCATGAGCATCCAGTCCATGACATTTATGATGGGCCAGGCTTTCGCCAACGCTGCCACGACGCTGATGGGTCAGTCCATCGGCAAGCGCCGCTACGACATGTCGGCGGTCTATATGCGTCTGACGAGAAACTTAGGCATTGCGGCGTCATTTGTCTTAATGGCCCTCATGGTCTTCTTTAATGAAGAGATCATCGGCCTGTTCAAGGATTCGGCGGAAGTCATCGCGTTGGGCGCCCCGATCCTGCTCCTTCTGGCGGCCAGCCAGCCCTTCCAGGCGGATCAGTTCATCGTCTCCGGCGGCCTGCGCGGCGCGGGGGACACCCGCTATACCGCGGTCGTGACGGCGATCACGGTGCTTGGCGTTCGCTCCCTGGTTTGCATCGCGCTGATCAGCGTCTTCCATCTGGGGCTCTGGGGCGCGTGGATCGCCCTGGTCGTGGATCAGTGCATGCGCACGGTGCTGATGGGAATGCGGTACCATTCCGGGAAATGGAAGCAGATCAGCGTGAAGAATACGATTCATGCCGGGAAATAAGAGACTTAGGTGAGGCTCGGTATCAAACAGCAGGATTGTAATTGCGGCCGTCGGATGTTATACTTGTCGCAGATGCTGCAAAAAAATAAACGAATGAGGGAGTTTGCCATGGCAGAGCAGGAAAACAGCA
>CANQRU010000048.1 GCA_947626395.1 uncultured Lachnospiraceae bacterium
CGAAATCATTATACCTCAAGGAACCAATACTCTTTTCATTTATTTTTTATCAACTGACTATTTCTTTACTCCAACGCACTGCTGGCAGAACTTTTCCGGTATCTGCACGCTGATACGAAAAAAGACTTCTACTGCCGCCCTAAGGCTTCAGTAAAAGTCTTGCAATCTCACAAGCAGATGCGGATAAATAACTATCGTCCTGACGTCGTCTGCTCACCATCGCTGGTGTGCTACTCCCTCTTACGTTGTATGTACTATACCACAGGCAGGAGTCTTTGTCAATATGTTTGTTAAAAATTTATCGTTATTTTTTTAACGTTCGCTTTCAACAATCGTATTTCGCATCGCGCGCTCTTCCTCTTTCACGGATCCGAGGGTCGCGCGGATTCCATCTTCAAACGACGTCTCCGGACGCCAGCCGGTATCCCGCGTAAGCGCGGAGATATCCGCGCACAGATACATGACCTGATCCGGGGCGTACGGCAGTTTTCCGATTCCAAGAGGCTGCCCGGGCGCCGCGATATCGCGGATCTGACAAATATATTCCGCCAGCGGCCTGGCCTGGCCGCTGCCAAGGACATAGACCCGGCCGTCGCATCCATGGGCATTCTTCGTGGCCGCACTTCCAGCTCCCGCAGAAGTTTCCGCGGCCACTGTTCCTTCGGCAGCTTCCGCGACCCCATCTTCTGCGGTAACATTTCCTGCGATTCCATTTCCTGCGATTTCGCTTCCCGCGGTCCCATTTCCCTCGGTTCCATTTCCCTCGGTTCCGTTTCCCGCGGTTCCATTTCCCGCAGTTCCGTTTTCCGCGGTTTTCTCCACCGTCCCGGCTTCTCCCAGCAGCCGCAGCGCCCGCGCGGCGTCGCCGCTGTAGAGGTAGTCCCACTGCTGCTCCGCCTTCGTAAACTCCGGCGTCTGGCCGGACCGCAGCTTCCGAATCGCAGACATGACCATCGACCCGGCTCCGTCATGCGGCCCGTATACACTGAGGATCCTCACCCATGTGTGCTTAAGCCCAAGCTGATGGGCGTAATCCCTCGTCATCTGCCCGGCGCACAGCTTGGCATAGCCGTAGCCCATTTCCGGAAATGCCGGCGTGTCCGGCTTAAGCGTTCCTTCCACCCTCCCGTACTCCGCCTGAGACCCCGCGCCGACAAACAGACGGCAGCCGAACCGTTTCGCGGCCGCCACCGCGTCCAGCGCATATTTTACATTCTGATTCTGCAGATACATATCATTCCGGTCGGAGCCGGTCGTGCCGGCCCAGGCCAGGTGATAGAACACGTCCCAGTCCAGCCCGGTGTCATTGCGGACCGACGCCAGATCCTCAAGCGCGCAGGAAAGCCGCCGGACCAGCGGATGGTCCGGAATATTCTGACTGCGTTTGGAGTCTTTCCTGACAAATACCAGGACCTCCGTCCCGGCCTCCGCCAGTTCCCGCACAAGCGCGGTTCCGACAGCGCCGGTCGCCCCGGTTACGATCGCCCGTTTCATAGCACTCTGCACCTCACAGTTCACGATCAGTCTTCTATATCCTTCCCATCAGCCCCGTATCCGCGGAATGATCATATTGGCGTCCATCTCTTCCTCCGGCAAAAACGGCGACAGATCTTCCAGAGGCGGCGACACCATGGTCCCGTCCGGCAGCCGCTTCGCCGCGGATTTCGGTTCAAAATTCTGGTCCATCGTCACGAAGAACTCGCAGATCGCCGGGCCGTCCAAAGCCAGGGTCTTCTCCACCGCCGCCGCCAGCTCGCTGTTGTGACGGGCGCAGACATACGGATATCCGTAAGCCCAGGCCAGCTTCTCCATGGAAGGAAAGCTTAAGTCATGGCTGTCCACGCCGATTCCCACAAGCGGCTCCCCGAAATAATTCTTCTGCGTCTGCCGGATAGAATGATAGCCGCCGTTATTGATCAGGAAGATCTTGATCGGCATCTTATGGTGAATGATGGTCTGCAGTTCCTGCAGATTCATCTGAATGCTGCCGTCGCCGGTCAGCAGAATGATATCCTGGCTGTGATCCGCCATGCAGGCGCCGATGGCCGCCGGCAGATCGTAGCCCATGGAAGCGATGGCGGAATTGGTGATAAACCGCTGCCCCTTCCTGATGATATAGGCGTGTCCGCCCGACACGCAGGCGGAACCATTTCCCACGACCGTGATCTGGTCTTCGCGCACCCGCAGGCTCAGCTCCTTCACCACCGCGTAGACATTGGCTTCCTTCGTATCGTCCTGCTCAAGGTGCCTGGGCAGAATGACCGGATAGGTCTTCTTCCACATCCGGCAGGTCTCGTTCCACGTCATGTCCCGCAGACCCTTCCCGCCGCCGAATACCGGAAGCTTCATCTGCTCCTGCTCCATCACCCGCTCCAGAGCTTCCAGCAGATCCCTCGCATCCGCATGAACCGGCATATCCACATGAAGACTGGGCTTCTTTAGTTCCTCCGCGTCCACATCGCTAATGATCGTGTAAGCCGCCCTGGCCCATGTCTCGTAGTTGTAGCCCACCTGACGGATGCTTAAGCGGCTCCCCACTGAAAATACAAGATCGCTGTTCTGAACCGCGAAATTGCCGGGGCGGTCGCCCATACTACCGGCGCGGCCCACATACAGCGGATCGTCGTCGCACATCAGATCCTGGCTGTTCCAGCCCGTAACTACCGGAATCCCCAGTTTCTTCACCACACGTTCAAACACCGGAAATGCCTTCGCGATGCGGATCCCATTTCCTGCGTTAAACACCGGCCGTTCCGCCCTGCGGATCTTATCCAGGATAATCCTTGCGGTCTCATCGCTGACCTTCCCCGGAAGATGCTGGCCTTCCGCGCCTGCCTCGAACGCTTCCGGATCAAAGCCTTCCAGCTCCTCCGTCTCGATAAACGCTCCCTGGACATTTAGCGGAATATCAAGCCACGCAGGACCTGGCCTGCCGGAATACGCCAGATACAGAGCCTTCTCCAGACAGTAACGGATCCGCATGGGGTCAATGACCATCTCGCTGTATTTCGTCATACAGCCGACAGCCTTCGTGATGTCGAATTCCTGGTCTCCCATGGCCCGGATCCCCACGCCCGACCACCTGGCAGTCGTGTCATAACGCACCTGCCCCGACAGAATCAGCATCGGGATCGAATCCAGCCATCCGCCCACCACGCCGGTGATGGCGTTGGTACCGCCGGGCCCCGTAGTGACGCAGACCGCCGCGATCCGGTTGTGGATCCTGGCGTAGCTCTCCGCCGCGATCGCACAGGCCTGCTCATGATGCTGATACAGGCAGTGGAGCCCATCCTGGTGCCCAAGCGCGTCGTTTAAGTGCATGGCGCCGCCGCCGGTGACCGTGAAGACCTGCGTGATCCCATTCTCCACCAGAAATTCCGCAATGTAGTTCGATACTTTTTTCCTCATATGCCCTCCGTTTTCCCTGTTCGCTGGCCTGACTGCATTTTGGGGCTGAACGCCGCCTGTTTTCTTTTCTACATTGTAGTATTTTTGTCGGAAAATTGCAAGAAGAAGGTGGTGTAGCCCTTAATTTAATTAAACCGCTTGCCTTATTCCACTCCCTGTGTTAAGATAGCCGTGTCGGCGGACATTCTTCGTCCGCTTTCTGCTTTACAATCTGGTATCATGCCCGGCATATTCACCGGCGGATCCCACAACTGTTTAATCCTGTCCGGGTCACCGATGTCCCGCACCCCGCACGCAGGAAATACTTTTATTTACGGAGTTTTCCGTCACCAAAAGGAGGTATGTATTTATGAGCTACATTAACCCCGACATCTATGCCGGCATCGATCTGACAAGCTTCGACGGCCAACTGCCCTTCAAACTAACTAACGATTACTTCTTCCGCGCCGTCATGCAGGAGAATAACCGCGTCCTCAAATCCCTGGTCTGCGCCCTCCTGCACCTCGACGAGAGAGAAGTCCTCGACGTCCAAATCCTCAACCCCATCGAACTGGGAAGGCATGTCGACGAAAAGGATTTCTTCCTGGATATCAATATCCTTCTGGACAATCGCCTAAGCGTAGATCTGGAAATGCAGGTGGTTAACGAGGGAAACTGGGTGGAACGCTCCCAGTGTTACCTCTGCCGCACCTTCGACATCCTTAACAAGGGCGATAGCTACGCGAACGTCCGCCCCGCAGTCCAGATCGGGATCATGGATTACACGCTCTTTCCCGACGCGCCGGAATTCTACGCGACTTACCGGCTGATGAATGTAAAAAGCCATAAAATATATAGTGACAAACTGCGCATTTCTGTGTTAGACTTAAAGCATATCGAACTGGCCACGGAGGAGGACCGGGCGTACCGGATCGACCACTGGGCGCGCCTCTTCAAAACGGCCACATGGAAGGAGCTGAAGGCATTGGCGGCAATGAACCCGATATTCACCGACGCGGCCAGGACGGCCGTGGTACTGAGCGAGGACGAGAAGATCCGCCTGCAGTGCGAAGCCCGGGAGGACTATTACCGGCGCACAGGGTGGAAGGATGAGTATATTGAGAAATTGACAGCGGAGAATCAGCAGCTGGCTTCTGAGAAGCAGCAACTAGCTTCTGAAATCCAGCAGCTGCGTCAGCTTCTTGAAAAGGCAGGCATCTCCATTTCTCAGGATAGCTGAACGTATTGTCTCATCAGGTTCGGTGCCAACCAAATCAAAAATGAGACGATCCCGGTACGCTCCTGTTACATGCAAATCGCTTGGTGCCGGCAAGACCGTGAATCCTTAACTAAAACCATATGGGATTGCTCCATGCGCAGCACCCTACAGCGTCCTTACAGACAAAACGCACATAACTGGCTTTCTCTGGAATTTTAAACGACGCATGCGTGACATATCCTTCTTCAGCACGGCAAACACTTCCCGGATGACCATTAGAAAGCATCTGAATCGCTCTGCATGGCGAACACTTTATATACACCATACCATCCTCACGGTAAATATCGTACAGCAACGGGCCGCTTGAAGCATAGAATCTACCTTCTAAAAGCGCCATAATAATATTCTCATGTGTCAAAGCCGAAGCATTTACCATAATAAATCCACCAAAATAATCGCATACCTTCTGATGGCTGTCATCACTCGCTATACAGTATGGCTTTTTATCTTTCCAGAGAAGCTGGTCATAATAGTCACAAGAATAACCACAGCCAAATAGTTTCTCCGTCGTAAAATTATATATTTCCATTCCTAAAATTCCTTTAAGGCTTTCCAGTTCTTCCATATCGGAATGGGACCAGTTTGGGTGTGCATAGACGGCCAAGTTACCGTTTGACCGCAGGAAATCGACCAGTTTCTGCGCGGACCACGTATTATCATATGGAACTCTTTGCCCATGCGTAAACTGGTTCTTCCCTGGAATTCCCAACGCCACGATATGGTGACATCCCCAACGCCCAGGTCTCGTATTCGGAAGCTGTGTCTCCGCTCCGGGGAGCACAATAAAATTATCTGTGTTCATTTCCTCGTAAATTCCGTATATATCATGATCGGTTATCGCTAAAAAATCATAACCTGCTTCTCGATAAAGGGTCGCCAATACCTTCGGATCCAATCTTCCGTCGGAAACCGTTGAATGCGTATGAGTATTCCCCTTATACCAGTTTTTTTCCAAAAAGTAATGTTTACTGTTCATGCTTGTCCTCCAATTTTAACATTTTTTGTAAATAGCCAGCCTGCCGCTGACAAGACGCCTGTTACAGCAGCAAACAGCCAGAAAAGATACACGGCATTCCAGGAATACTTGTCCAGCAGCATTCCTATTACAGAAGTTGACACAGCAGCTCCGCAATAGATTGAAAAATCCAGAATACCCGCAGTTTTAGACACATGTCCCCACGATGCCAGTTGAAATGGCACCAGACTGGAAAAAATCTGCGTTGTTCCCTGTGTCACCGCCATCAGTAAAACCATTATCATCAATACATACCATATATGCACACCGCTCAGCAGACACAGAAGAGCGGAAAGAACCCCTAGAACCGGGAAAATCCGTATTAATGCCTTACCAGTATCACTGTTCATCCGACGGATAACCTTTTGAATCGCCAATAATCCCAGAAGGCTGACAATTGGTATGATCAGCGGCACCAGCCAGACCACACTGTCAGGAAATGCTTTTGACTGCTTCAGTAATGTAGGCAGCCACGAGCTAATCCCTTCTCGAATAATACCCAGACAAACCGCCATAACTAGCAAAATCGGCATATGCGTTACCAGAAGATATTTACCAAACGCAACCTTAAATCTCTCTGGCTCCTTATCATTACTATCTCTGTTTGTACCGCCAATGTCCTGGCTGTCCTTGCCCTGCTGCGGCGAACTCTGAAACTTCGCCAGAAGCACCAAAACCATCACAAGAACCGGCGCAGCAGGAGCAAGGAACACCGCTCTCCAACCGACGAATTCCCCCATGACTGACGCCACTGTCCACGCGGCACCGTATCCAACGACAGTACATAATCCCATACAGAAAGACACTCTACCGTTTTTCTCCGGTTCGAACCATAAAGATAATGTGCGTATAATAGGTCCCCAGAGCATAGACTGCGCATACCCATTCACGATCCAGCAAATTCCCAGTACCGTCAGGTCCCTCGACAAACCGCATCCGATATTACAGATCATTGACAAAGTAAGTCCCGACACAAGAAACTTTTTGCTATCCAGATGATCTCCCAGCATTCCATTCAAAAGTTGTCCGCAGGTGTATGTTAAAAAATATAGACCACTCAACATTCCCATCTGCGTATTCGTATATCCCTGCCCCAATACCAAAAGCGGTATTGCCACCGAAAAATTAAGACGAAGCAGATATGCGGCTACATAAGATGTCCAACAGAGACACAGAATGCGGTTCTGCTTTGGACTCCCTATCGTATTGCCATTCAGCGTAAGCATGTCTATATATCCTCCAAATACGTATATTTTCCCACACCAGCCCCATGATCTGTTTTCTGGATTAATCGTATCAATCTTGCAACACTTTCGCAAAGTTCTTTCTGTGTCATACACCTTTTCTTCAGTTCTTTTCGCAGATTTATATAATCCCGGATATGCCCAGGCATGATTAGATCGTTACCTGTCATATACATTCTGAGCTTGTGCAGTCCTCTCCCCTGCCCGTCGTCTCACAATCTGTCATAATCAATCCGCCGAATATCTTAAATAGTTACCCACATTTCTTCCTGCTTTATCCGATTTCTTACAAACAGAGGCATAAATATTCCCCCTTGTACGGTGCGGTTCTGAAAACTTTCTTTTTTGCCATTTTCCGTATAATACCAATCTGAAAAAGGAAGCCGATCCTCACTCTCCTCCAAAAATTTCAGTATATATCCAGAGAATTCCTCGACTGTTCCCATATCCATACTACAGGCTGCCCACCACATGAGCCAGTCGCTCTTTGTGTATGTTTTTCTGGAATCCAGCGGTATCCCATAGCGGTTATGTTTCGTGCGGTAATGTTCAGTCTCACAGCTATAGAAGTCTTCGCTCCATAATTTTGAATTAAATACCCTGTCCCAGACAGCATTGTATTTCAAGCTCCAGCTCTCTTCAGGCCCGTCAAACGTTAGTTTCGTGTGACCGTCCCGTGTCACTGAACGTTCATATATTTCTTTCGCCATCCGAAGCGCTTCCTCATGATAAGAATCGGCCTTATCTTCTTCTCCGACAGCTCTCATCAAAATGGAATACGCTTCAATCCCTACTGCCGCTTTAACAGCCAGATTCACATTATGCGCAAGCCTTCCCCCAAAATCATCTGTACATAGCTGCTCTCCCGGGTCTAAACCACTTTTAAGTAGATAGCTGACCCACTTTTTCAGGAGCGACAAGTTTTTGAATATCTCCGTTCTCTGCTTTTCATTTCCCATCCGCACCAACTGTGCCGCCAGAATCAAAACGTCTGCGCTTTCCTCCACCGGCATTTGTTTCCCCGCCTCATACAGATAAACCCCCTGCGGCATTTGATAGATCATGGGATATACATAGCCTTCCCGCTCTTTCCATTTCATACTGGTAGCAGCCGTCGGACCATCTTTAACACCATATACCTGGCCTGTCACATACGGATAGCGACCGACGTCATGCGGGGCAAAATCATATTCCCATACCGGAAGTTTCGCAAATTTGAAAATTGGCCTAAGCATACCCAGTACAAGCTCCGGATTATACAAAAAATAAAGCGCGACAGATGGATATGTAACATCAACGGTTGCGGCACATCCATTTGAGTGGCATTCCTTTGAAATAAAAACTAGTTGACCGTTTTCATCCGCGATCAATTTATGTGCTGCAATTGACTGGCGATAGGCCGCGGAACAAATTTTGATATAAGCCGGTCCGAATGTCCCGGCGCTCTTTTCAAGTTCTTGTTCAAATTCCTCACATCTCCTTTTTATTGCGCCTCTTTCCGAAGCAGCAGAGATCATGACATCCTGAATCTTAAGCCCATCCCTTGCCCAATAACCCGGCATAAATCTTCCGAAATAGTTGATCGAGGCTATATCATCATATGCTGCAATCAAACTCGCAAATCTGGCTTCACCCGCTCCGACACGGAAACGGAAATCCGCATGCAGGCTGTACGATTCCTTCCGAAAAGATACCGCTGTACATTCCGTATTCTCAGCCGCTAAATATAAATATCCCCAGTCAATCGCAATATCGTCTCCACTGTGCCCCAAGGGCTGTTGCTTTTTTCTGCCCATCCAAGCGATTTGAAGATGTTGAAGAACATATCTGCCTCCCCCTATCTCCGGAACTTGCTCATCCGTATTGCAGCAAAGGGCACCTGAAAACTCCCATTCCAGTTCTATCTGATGCTCTTTCCCATCTTTGGAACATAGCCACATATCAAGATAAGAGCAAGGCCGCGACATGATATCAGGATCATCCAGAAGAAGCGGAGTCCAAAAATCCAGTATCAACTCCACTCCCGCAGCCTCAAAACAGTATCTGCTGTTAATCGCTGTCACACAGATTTCTGTCTGTTTCATAGGCGGGATCTCACCCATTCCCATAAACCGATAGGCCTTACCGTCAATTCTGGTAATTCCGGATATCCTTTTCTGTTTACCAGACCAGTGGATTGCGTCCGTTTCATATAGTCTGTCACTTCCGGACCAAATACTAAAATACGGATCACAGGTAATCAGAGGAACCGCCGGCATCCGTGTCAGACAGTTTTCAGGACGATTCCTCCGTCTATTACATATCATAGAGTCCCTCCATTTTTGCTCGAAATATTTCACCAATCTGATAAATTGTACGGAGCCAGATTGGCAGAACTTCTCTATCTATATGATTTTTTTGTATCTGCTTGAATGTTTCAAAATTCAAAGGCCCTTCATAACCTACATCCCGAAGCGCTTTTATAACGGAATTCCAGTAAATGTTTCCAGTATAAGGAGCAAGATGATCATCTGCCGCTCCACAGTTGTCATGAAGATGCAGTGTCTTAATCCGCTTTCCCAGAGTGTGAATGAATTTCTCCTGATTTTTTCCCAGGACATTCAGATGCCCTGTGTCCAGACACAAGCCAAAGCATTCTTTATCTGCCATCTCATTAAGGCTGTCGATGTACCAGACCGCCTCATCAGCATCTGAGCACGTGCTCTCCGTCATATTCCCCTGAAATACGTAAAACAAGTTCTCCAGGCAGACCACTACATTAGTCTCTTTCAGGATCGGTATCAACTGGCTGTACAAATGCATATTCATCCGGCGGACCTTCTCTTCTGCATGTGTATCATCATCAATGGTCTTTTTAATGCCATGGATCACCAGGTAACGGAGACCGATACTCTCGCAGAAGCGTATTATCTGCTTATATACTTCAATCGCGTAATCGGTGAACACAGGGCATCCCTTTGCCTCAGGGGGGCAAGGAGCATGGCCCATAATCAGCTTCAGCCCGCTTTTCTGTATGGCTTCCAGTTCATCCGCATAATAAGCGTGGATATCCTCCAGGGATTCCTCGAAAAGATAATGTTCGATTTTGCCATCCCTAATCCTTCCCCAATTATGCCTGTGACTAAAACTCCAATCGATTCCTTCAAAACCCGCATCGCGAATCATCTGATAAGAATCTTCCAAACTCATTCCCCAATCATATGGGGTCCCTGCCGTCTGTATTGTGATATCCATGCTCCTCTCCCTTCAGCTTATGCTCCCGAAATTATTTCTCCCATCTTTTGAATTTATCAATTAATAATACGTTGCATTCAAATCATCCAAAAGGGGTTGCCAGATTCCCTTATACTCATCCAGAAAGCTTGACCAGGCGCTTTCGACATCCAGATTACCGCTGACAATCTCTGTAATCTTATCTGTAACCGGAACGGAATAGTTGGACTTGCTTTCGCCTGCGAAAGTCTGGTAGTTCAGCGACAAGGGCCAGACAGTCCCCTCATACCGAATCGCATACGCATCCTTTGCCCACTGTACTGCCAATGGATCTTTTGTATCATCATATCCGGACAATTGATAATCATCACCGCAGATGGATACAGATGAGAACAGATTCATTCCATCCTTTGAACCCTCCAACGGCTGCCCATCCAGCTGAGCGACACTTCCATCCGGCTGATAATCCCAGTCCACACCCCGGATTCCTCTGAGCCGGCTGATCTGTCCTTCTTCTGAACCGATCCAATCCATCATATCAAGAATTCTTTCCTGGGTCTTATCGTCAACATTTGGACTGAATACATAAGAAGCCCAGTAGTTATTCGTTGCCGATGTATACCGTTCACCTTTCTCTTTCTCAATCTGCACGTATCCGAGGATTCCATCCCCTGCCGGATTTTCATAGCCCGACTCCTTAAGCAGATCAATAATAGTATCTATGTTCGCTGCGCTTCCCCCATTGGTCAGAGCCGCCGCCATACCGCTGCCAAACATCTGTCTACTATAATTAACATCCGTCTGAAGAAAATAATCCGGATCAATCAACCCCTCATTAAACCATTCCTGCATAGTGGAAATCATTTGGGTATACTCCTCCGCAGCCGGCTCATAGATAAATCCGTCTTCGGTCTCCACATAAATTTGGCTGTTAACTCCGGTTCCACGGTAGAACAGATCGTTCAGATAATCTGTGGTGCCCACAAGCGGGGTCTGCGTCAGACCGGAGTCTTTTACCTTCTGCAGATATTCCTTCAGTTCTGCCATCGTCATGGTTCCGTCCTCGCCCAAACCGCTCAGGCCTACTTCCTCTGCCCAGTCTTTTCTGAAATACAAGCTAATATGCTGTGGCAATGATCCCTGCACTTCGACGAAATTTGCAAATACCGCGTCTGGAATGATATAAAGTTTTCCATCTATTGTATACGCTTCCTCAAGACCTGTCGCCTTGATATCCTTTGCCAGATGGGGCCATTTGGTCTTCCAATCGTCCGGCAATGCTTTCAGCATTCCCTGATCAACATAAGTCAGATATTCTGACAAGCTGAAACTACTCCAACGCATCAGATCCGGCATTGTTCCTCCATTAATCCATATACGCTGTTTTTCCTTTGCCTCAGCGCTCGCGCAGGCCCATAGTTCCATATCGATATTAAATTTGTCCATAACCATCTGATACACATAATTTTCATGATAGTCTACTCCGAGCCCCGCATGTGTTTCACTATACAACGTTGTCGCAGTAAAAGCGATGGTTTCATCATACACTTTTTCCTCTGTTTCAGGCTCCTCCTGAAATGTAGATTCTACTGCCGCCAGAGTCGCTCCAGTCGTTTCTGCTTTTGCCGCCGTTGTTTGCACAGTGGCTGTCGTCTCAGGCGCTGCAGTCGTCACAGGTACAGATGTTCCAGAACCACCGCCTGAACAGCCAACGAGTACGGCCATCGCTATCATCCCACATAGCAACAATGCCTCATATTTCCTCATAAGACAATCCTCCTTCTGATACGTCATTTACATTTATCAAATCAGTATAGCTAATAGAATATCCCGGACATACTCCTCATCGCTATACAGACCTTCGCTTATTACATTTTCACACCGCCTACCAGCACGCCTTTTACAAAATACTTCTGCAAGAATGGATACACCATCATGATCGGCAGAATGACAGCGATAACTGCAGCCATCTGAATCCCCAGGGTATATGTCTGGAATTCCTCCATGGCAGCCGACTCCATCGACACATTCTGAGACGCTGATGCGATTAGTGATCTCAGAAATATCTGGAGCACCGTTTTCCTGCTGTCGTTGAGGACCAACATCGGCCAATACCAACTGTTCCAGTAACCAACTATAGTAAACAATGAAAAAGTAGCTATCATAGGCTTTTGAAGAGGGATCATAATTCGCGCAAAAATCGTCAACTCATTGGCTCCGTCAATCATAGCCGCTTCCGGCAGATCTCTTGGAATACTCTCAAATCCATTCTTCATCACAATAATATTATAAGTCGATGTCAGAGACAGCAATATGATCGCTGCATGTTTATCTATAAGTCCCAAATTCTTGACCAAAAGATATGTCGGGATCAATCCTCCTCCAAAAAACATTGTCAGCAGCATTAGATAGAATAAAGGCTTTTTACCCGGAAACTCCTGGGAAAACGCATATGCCGCCATGATCGATATCAACATACCCGAGAGCGTTCCGATCACCGCCACCTTAATCGTATTCGCATAGGCAACGATCAGTCCGTTTGATTGCTTTAACAAATATTCAAAATTATCCCATGTAAACTCTCCCGGAACCCACGCCATCGGATTCCTGATATATGCGGAGTATGTTTCCAGCGAAATAACCACCGCATTCCAAAACGGCACTATGATCAAAAGCGCAAATATTGTCAAGCACACAAAGCAGCTGATATCTACACCGTCATACCGTTTGCGTTTTATCTTCATTATCTTTCTCTCCTTCCTGATTAACCGATCATCCGTTCCCCACTTATAATATGAACAATTTTATTGGCTAATAAAAGCACAGCAAAATTAATAACCGCCTTGAACAATCCTACCGCTGTTGAAAAACCATAATCCGGTGTTGCCAAAAATGTTATATCATACACGTAGGTGTCGAGAATCTGCACCGAATTGCTGACTACAGGATTTCTCATATTAAAAATCTGATCAAATCCGGCACTCATAATGTGTCCTACATCCAAAATTAATACGATTGCTATGGTTGCCCGAATGCACGCCAGAGTAATATGACGGATCTGTTGCAGCCTGCTTGCTCCGTCCACCTTCGCCGCATCGTACAGAGTGGGATCGATTCCCGCGATTGCCGCCATATAGATGATGGCACTCCATCCCATTCCTTTCCAGTTGGCCGAAGCAAACAACAGAATCAAGAAGTTTCTGGAATCGCTCAGAAAATTGATCTTATCCATTCCCATATTAGCAAGCATGGTATTAATGCCGCCGTTGCTTGACAGAAAGCTAGTCAATATCGCGCCCACCACAACCCAGGAAAGAAAATGCGGAAATGTAAAGATCGTCTGGTAGACTCTCTTAAGTTTTGTTCCACGCATTTCTGTAATCATAATAGCCAACATGATAGGAAACGGAAACTGAAAAAGGATTCTCCCAAAACTGATCAGGAATGTATTCTTAATCGCTGTAACAGATCCCGGAGTGATAAAGATTCTTTTGAAGTTCGCAAATCCGATCCACGGGCTTCTCCAGACCCCTAATCTGGCACTGTACTTTTTGAACGCCATCAGTAAACCATACATCGGACCATAATGGAAAATCAGAAGCCATACTACATATGGCAGCAGTAACAAATAAATATATCTGGCTCTCCACATCCGTATACCCAGCTTTCTTTTTCTGTTATCCATCATATCCTCCTTTGCTGTTTTTTGCTTCCGCCTTTTTCAAATATGCGCAAAACTAACCTTGACTCTCTGTTATTGTTCCATTATAATTAAAAACATAGACGCTTTTCAATTAAGCGATTTGCAAAAAATCATTACCACTATTTCGCGTTAAATTTAGTATATTTAATGTCATAAGTAATAATTGCAAATAAATTGTTATGTTTGCATTGTAACATATTTAATTTTCAAACACTATATTGATTCTACGCAAAAGGAGATGAATCTGCGCATGTTTGAAGACATTACCTGCTTTCCCGGACTTGATCATGACCATCTTCCTTTCGGCATGGGAATGCTTGGAATTTCTTATTGTGATGGTTCCTACAAGATAGAACGCACCAGCAGCGTCCCAGTAACAGTTATCGAATATGTCATTAGCGGCCAGGGTACCGTCGAGACATCCTCCGGTATTTTCTATCCGTCCGCCGGCGACAGTTATATTTTGCATGCCGGTGAATATCATAAATATTATTCCAGCAAGGAAGACCCCTGGGTGAAAATCTGGGTTAATTTTCAGGGTTATCTGATTCTTCCTATTCTGGATGCCTACGGACTGACCAATTCCATGCTGCTTCCGAATCTTGATACCTCACCTTATCTAAAAAAGATTCACGCCATAGCTGTTGCCCAGCGACAAGATCCAGAGACTATGTTAAATCAATGCTGCAGCGTTTTCCTGCACTTGTGCCAGTATATTAAGCGCAATATTCCGTCCAGGAAACCTGTACCAGCCATTCCGTATAATATTTTGAAGTTAAAAAAATATCTGGATCAGCATCTCGATGAACATCTGACATTAGAAAAATGCAGCAAGATTGCGTGTCTCTCTATATCGCAAACTGTTCGCGCGTTTCATAACGCTTATGGTATGCCGCCATATGAATACATTAATACTCAGCGAATTGAATGTGCCAAGCTTCTGTTATGTAACTCTACTCTGAGTATCGAAAGCATTGCGGCGCGTTCAGGCTTTAAGAGCCAGCAGCGCTTCTCCCAATATTTCAAACAGAAAGTAGGCGTTCCTCCCTCTATATACCGTAACGACAAATAAAACTGTCCCTGCTTTTCATTTAATAATTTGCAGCAGAACAATATACCCACCATATTATCAATGGAATCCCATTTATATGCATTTCCTCTTTTTGCATACTGACATAAGAAAAAGCTCGATCTGGCCCATAGCAGATCAAGCTTCTTCTTTATCTCTTATAGAACCTGGCCGCCGCGGCAAAACTGTCCCGCAGCTGGTACTGGTTATTCAACCTCATCACATTCCCGGTCCGCCCGGCCACGAAATGCTCCAGCTTCTCCATATATTCGTCGGGAGTAATGCTTCCCTCCGCCACATAGGTCAACCCTTTCTCCCAGCTGGCCGTCAGATCCGGATTCAGAAGCTGCCGTATGGAAGCGGCCACCACCTCATAGACCAGCTCGCCCAGAAGCGTGGGCGTGATCACCTGGGTTTTGTTATTCAGTGCCAGGTATTTGATATTCACCAGTTTTTTCAGGATCTCCGCCCTGGTGGCGCTGGTGCCGATGCCGCTGCCCTTGATCTGGGCCCGCAGCTCCTCGTCCTCGATCAGCTGGCCTGCGTTCTCCATGGCCAGGATCATGGAACCGGAGGTATAGCGCTTAGGCGGAGAGGTCTCTCCTTCCTTGATGGCGAAACCGAAAACGGCCAGTTCCATGCCCTTTTTCAGGGACGCCAACATCTTTAAGAATTCCGGATTCTCCAGATCACGGCGGTTGCGCTCGGAATCGTCAGAGTCGGCTGTCGCACCGCCTTTCCCGGTTTCCTCACTGCTTGTTCCGGAAACGCCGGATCTGCCTGCCGCGTCTTTTCCATTACCTGCATCCGCCGTCAGCCGGCCGGCTCCCCGCCCGATCGATTCCGCGCGGTTACCGCTGTTTGCTGATTCCGCACCGCTGTTACTTCCTTCTGATTCTGTGCGACTGCTGCCCGCTGATCCCGCGCCGCTGCCCTGATCCGCCATATTCTCCCGCCCGGTCTTCTGCCTGCCGCCGGACACGTCCGCCACCTTCAGATATCCCGGCTCCGCCAGCACCTTAAAGCTCGCGAAGAAATGCTCTCCCAGCCGCACAAGCTCCAACGACGTTTTCTGATAGACCGCCGCCGGATAGAAAATGCTCAAGAACCGCCTGGCGATCACCTCGTAGACCTTAAGCGCCAGCGGCTTTAAGCTGCGCAGCGCCCCGAAGCCCTGACCGGTCGGCACGATGGCGTAGTGGTCAGTGATCTGCTTATCATTGACATAGCGGGTCTTCGCGATATTCTTATAGCTTCCGCTCTGCAGGACTTCTTCTGCGAACGCCTGAAGCGGCGCGAACTGGCGCAGGCCGCCAATATTCTTATGGATCTCCTTGGCTACCGCCGTGGACAATACCCTGGCGTCGGTTCTCGGATAAGTGACCAGCTTCTTCTCATAGAGTTCCTGCACGATCTGCAGAGTCTGGTCCGGGCTGATCTTGAACATCTTCGAGCAGTCGTTCTGCAGTTCCGCCAGGTTGTAGAGAAGCGGCGGATTCTTCGTTTCCTTCTTGCGCTCGACGGATGCAACCGTGGCTGTGAGACGCTCCGGCCGGTCTGACTGGCCCTTGGGCTTCGTTTCCAAAGCACCGGCCGGAGCCGACGCTGCTGTATTTCCCGAAGCTGCACTGCTGCCGGATGATGCTGCAGCCGCTCCGCCTCCCGTCAGATACGCGATCAGTTCTTCCGCGGTCTTCCGCTCCTTGAATCCATTCTCCTTATATAAAAACGGCGTTCCATAGTATTTCGACCCTTCCACGCACCGCCATTCCGCGTCGAATTCCAACGGCACGGCGCCGCCTGTTTTCTCTTCTCCCTGCCCCGGGCCGGCCGCCGTCTTCCCGAAGGTTCCGATCACCCGGTAGAACGGCGTCTTCACAAAGTCCCGGATCTCCCGCTCCCGTCGCACCACCATGCCCAGCACGCAGGTCATCACCCGGCCAACGCTGACCACAGTCCGGTCCTGCTTTAAGAAATTAGAGACTGCATTGCCGTATTTCAGCGTCAGAAGCCGCGAGAAATTGATGCCCATCAGATAGTCTTCCTTGGCGCGCAAGTAGGCGGAGGCGGACAGATTGTCATACTCTGTCCAGTCCTTCGCCTCACGGATCCCCCGCAGGATCTCCTCCTCCGTCTGGGAGTCGATCCAGACGCGCCTGCGCGTCTTGCCCTTCACTCCGGCCATCTGGTCCACCAGGCGGTAAATGTACTCTCCCTCCCGCCCGGAGTCGGTGCAGATGTAGATCACATCCACATCCGGCCGGTTTAAGAGGCCGCTGACAATATGGAACTGCTTCGCCACACTGTCAATGACCTGGTATTTGAACTCTTTCGGCAGAAAAGGCAGCGTCTGGAGGCTCCAGCGCTTATACGCCGGATCGTAGGCCTCCGGATAGCTCATGGTCACCAGATGGCCCACGCACCAGGTCACGATGGCGTCGTCCGCCTCCTGGTAGCCGTCGGCCCGGCGCCAGTTCTTCTTAAGCGCCGCGGCGAACTGCTGGGCCACGCTGGGCTTTTCCGCGATATATAAAGATTTTGCCATGTATTACCTCAAGTCTCCTACTCTACCCCAAACTTGTAGATCGTCGTCGTCTTATACTCATCTCCGGTCTTCAGCACCGAAGAGGCGAAGTTCGGACAGTTCAGATTATTGGGGAAATACTGGGACTCAAAGCAGTAGCCGCCCCGGTCATGATACGTCGTGCCGTTCTTGCCCAGCTTCGTGGACAGGGAATTCCCCGCGTAAAGCTGCAGTCCCGGCAAATCCGTATAGACCTCCATATAGCGCCCGCTCTTCGGATCATACGCCTTCGCCGCCAGGGACAGCTCGCCCGGCTCGTGGTTCAGCACGAAATTATTGTCATAACCGCCGCAGAGGGCTACCTGGTGGAAATCCGTATTGATCTCACCTGCCATGGTCTTCGCGGTGCGGAAATCAAGCGGCGTCCCCTCCACCGGCGCAATCTCCCCGGTAGGGATGCTCCCGTCGTCGGTCACCGTATAATGATCCGCGTCGATCCAGATCAGCTGATCCGTAGCCAGCCCGGAATCATGCCCCGCCAGATTGAAATAGGCGTGGTTCGTCATATTCACGACCGTGTCCTCGTCGCAGACCGCATGGTAATCGATCTGCAGCGCGTTGTCCTCGGTCAGCGTATACGACACCATGATCTCCGCGTTGCCCGGATATCCCTGGTCGCCGTCGGGGCTGAACAGTGAAAATACGACCATCGTCCCCAGAGCCGTCTCCTCCACTTCCGCGTCCCATTTGCGGAGACGGTAATAATCCGGACCGCTGTGAAGATTATTCTTGCCGTTATTGGCAGCCAGCTGATACGTCTTCCCGTTCAGCGTAAACTTCGCGTCGCCGATCCGGTTGGCGTTGCGGCCCACGATCTCGCCCATATGGCCCGGGTTCTGCTTCAGCGCTTCCACCGTGTCCACGGCCAGCACCACGTCCGCCAGCTTTCCGTCCTTATCCGGCACCTGCATAGTCAGCCACACGGCCCCCATATCCGTAAATGACGCCGACGCGCCGGAACTGTTCTTCAGCGTATAGCGGTACACCTCCGTACCGTCATCCATTTTCCCGAAAACTGTCTTTGTATAACTCATGCCGTACCTCCTTGTCCGATATGCAATACGTTCTACGCTCTATTATATAAAGGACAGGGAGTAAATTCAAGTGCTTTGTGCTTAAAGCATCCATTACAAAAACGCAATTATTTATCCCAGGTCAATCCGCTCATAGATCGCCACAGACGCCCCGACCGACACGGCAAGAACCGCAACTCCCGCCGCCAGAAGTCCAACCGCCAGCGCCGCAGGCGCTGTTCCTTCCAGAACCGCGGCCGCGCCGCTGAAAAGTCCGGAAAATGCCTGAAACGCACCAGTTCTCACCGATTCCGACACTGCGGTGATTATCATCGGCGCCCCGCAGACAAGCACCAGGTAAGCGGCCATGATCAGATATCTGGCCTTCTCATAGCCGAACCGGAACTGGAGCGGCATGTAGATGCCGACAGCCACCGCCAGGACCAAAAATCCCATGACCGCCATTCCCGGCGTCATCCCGCCGATCTGCGGTTTCAGGAGACTCATGCCCCAGAACGCGGCGCAGCTGAAACCGTACGGCAGGAAAATAACCACATATTTGGACAGCACCATCATCCTGCGGGAATACGGTGCAGCGCACAGAAGAGACGCCGCCCTCGGATACTGCATTTCCTTCGCCCCCGTCGCGATCAGGACGAGATAGGCCGTCGCCGAAACGGTGATGAAAAAGCCCATCGGCCCCACGAACGAGGTATTCATCGTCATTATAAACGGAACCGACAGATTCAGCACAATCAGCAGCACCACGTACCTCCTGATCAGCAGAAGATCCTTTTTTATCAATGCGAGAAACATAAAATCGACATCTCCCTTCTTTTTATTTCTTCCAAGCTTCATATAATGCGTTCACAACCGGAATCAAAACACAGATAGCTGCAAGCCAGTCAGGCAAATGCGGCATGGGTTCTTTCCTCCTTTGGCGCAGCTAACCCAGATTCGCCAGCATGATATCTTCCACCGCGGCCCGCTCCGACAGTACGCCCGGCATCAGCTTCATGACCCGGTCCGCTTCCTTTGTGATGCCGGTAAAGCCGAAGGTGTTCTCCTCCAATTTCAGGAACAGTTTCCGCGTCTCCTCACTTAACATCGCCGGATCCCCCTTTATGATACGGTAGGAATCCATCAGCGCGTCTTTCTCCTCCTGAAACGCGATCCGTCCGCGGTCGATCATGATCAGCATGTCAGCCACCTTATCCAGATCCGACGTGATATGGGTGGAGAACAGCACGCCCTTCCCGCCCTGTTCCATATAATCCGTCAGCACATGGAGAAATTCCGTCCGGATCAGCGGATCCAGCCCGCTGGTGGGCTCATCCATCAGAAGCAGCTCCGCCTTATGGGAAAGAGCCAGTGCGAGCGCGAATTTCATCCGCATTCCCTTGGACAGCTCGCTGATCTTCTGCCGCGGCGACAGTTCGAACCGCTCCAGCCAGCCCGCAAAATCCTGCTCCGACCAGGAACTGTAGGCGGGAGCCAGCACATTTTTCATCTCCTTAAGCGTCAATTCCATGTAGAACTGCCCGTCGTCGAAAACCACGCCGATCCGGTCCTTGATCTCCTTTTCATCTTTCGCCATATCCAGACCGAAGACGCGGATCTGTCCGGCCGACGGCCGCACCAGGCCCAGGATCGATTTCAGCGTCGTGGTCTTGCCGGCGCCGTTGACGCCGATAAAGCCGGCGATACAGCCCTCCGGAACGGAAAATGTAATATCCTTCAGCGCAAAATCCCGGTAGGATTTGCACAGGCCGGTCACTTCCAGAATGTTCATGATGCGCCTCCTTTTTCCATATTATCCTTTTCTAGGGTATCGGCACGACGGCTCCGCCGTCCTGCCACGTCGTCGGGCGCATTCCAGATCACGCTTCGCGTGATGCACCCTCCTCAAATAGGATCTCAAGCATCTGCCAGAGTTCTTCCTTGCTGATGTCTAAGGATTTCGCGGTGGCGATCATGTCCGCCATCTTTTCCTCGACCTCCCTGCGGCGGGAATCGCGCAGAAGCTCCACGTTCCCCACATTGACAAACGTTCCGATCCCCACCTGGCTTACGACGAAGCCTTCCTGCTCCAGATCATCGTACACCCGCCGGATCGTCAGGACGCTGACCCGCAGCTCGTTGGCAAAGGTGCGGATGGACGGCAGCATATCTCCCTGCTTCAGCTCCTGCCTGAGGATCGCGTCCTTCAGCTGGTCCTTGATCTGCTGGTACAGCGGGACGTCGGAATTGTTCGATATCAGGATCTTCAAACCGCTCCTCCTCTCTAGTGTGATGTGTTTATATGCACACTATACTCTCTTTGTTATCAGTTGTCAACAAGAAAATGAAAAAAGAGCAGATAATCGTTCTTCGACTATCTGCCCTCGGATATCCGAACCGCATCTGTACAGAGATTAATACTTCACAACTCTTCAATTCTTTGCGGAAATGTACCCCTGCGCCGTCAGAAGCTCCGCGCACAGCACGCCGCCGCCGGCCGCGCCGCGCACCGTGTTGTGGGACAGCCCGACAAACTTGTAATCGTAGACGGTGTCCTCACGCAGACGTCCCACGGAGATCCCCATTCCGTTCTCGTAATCCACATCCAGCGTCACCTGGGGCCGGTTGTCCTCCTCCATGTAACGCATAAACTGCTTCGGCGCGCTGGGAAGCTTAAGCTCCTGCGGCAGCCCGGAGAATGAATTGATCTTCTCGATCAGCTGCTCCTTCGTCGGTTTCCTGCGGAACTTGACAAATACCGCCGCCGTATGGCCGTTCAGCACCGGCACGCGGATGCACTGGCAGGTAATCACCGGCTCCTGGGCCTTTTCGATCACGCCGTCCTCAATATGTCCCCAGATCCGCAGCGGCTCCTGCTCGCTCTTCTCCTCCTCGCCGGAGATGAACGGGATCACGTTGCCCACCATTTCCGGCCAGTCCTTAAAGGTCTTCCCGGCGCCGGAGATGGCCTGGTACGTGGTCGCCACCACCTCATAGGGCTCGAACTCCTTCCACGCGGTCAGCACCGGCGCGTAACTCTGAATCGAACAGTTGGGCTTCACGGCTATGAAGCCGCGCTTCGTTCCCAGTCTCTTCTTCTGGAACTCGATCACGGCCGCATGCTCCGGATTGATCTCCGGGATCATCATCGGCACGTCCGGCGTCCAGCGGTGGGCGCTGTTGTTGGAGACCACCGGGGTCTCGGTCTTCGCGTAGGCTTCCTCGATCGCCCGGATCTCGTCCTTGCTCATATCTACAGCGCTGAAGACGAAATCCACCTCAGCCGCCACCTTCTCCACTTCATTTACATTCTTGACCACCATACGGCGGACCGCCTCCGGCATCGGAGTGTCCATCTTCCAGCGGTCCCCCACCGCCTCCTCGTAGGTCCTGCCCGCGGAGCGGGGACTCGCCGCCACGCTGACCACCTCAAACCAGGGGTGGTTCTCCAGAAGCGCGATAAAGCGCTGGCCCACCATCCCGGTGGCGCCCAGTACGCCGACTTTCAGTTTCTTTTCCATAATTGCTGTCTCCTCATTTCTGTATCCGCGCACGATCTGCCTCACGCTTACCGCCGCGTTCCTAAATGTCCCACTTATCCTACACAAATCTTCCTGAAATGTCAATAGGAATTCGCAAGAAAAATACATTTGTGCGCGTCACGCGGACATTTATCTGAAATTCGTCCTTGCGGAAAGATTTTTCAAGCCGAAAACAAATAGACTTTTTCCGATACCTATGCTATACTCGCAAAGAATTAACCCGGCCTGCCCCCCGGCATGGCCGGCTGTACATAAGAACACCTGACAAAATAAACTGCAGAATGGAGATCAAACGATGAATAAGAATGATTTCGCGCCGCTGCCGCCCATGGGCTGGAACAGCTACGACTACTACGACACCACGGTGGACGAAGCGCGCGTCCGCGCCAACGCCGGCTATATGGCCGCACATCTGAAGGAATACGGCTGGGAATACGTGGTGGTCGATATCCAGTGGTACGCCCACGGCGCCGGTTCCATGCGGGACAGGTACCAGTATATCCCGTTTTCCGCTCTGGAAATGGATAAATATTCCCGGCTCCTGCCGGATCCGGAGCGTTTCCCGTCGTCTGCGGAAGGCGCAGGTTTTAAACCGCTGGCCGACTATGTCCACAGCCTCGGCCTGAAATTCGGTATCCACATCATGCGGGGGATCCCGCGTCAGGCGGCCCATGCCCATACGCCGGTCAAGGACTGTGACGTCACCGCCGCCGACATCGCCGATCCGTCCTCGATCTGCGGCTGGAACCCGGATATGTACGGCGTCCGAAACTGCGCGGCCGGACAGGCATACTATAATTCCCTGATGGAACTTTACGCCTCCTGGGGCGTGGATTATATCAAGTGCGACGATATCTGCAACACCAACATTTATCCGCACAATCCCTACTCCGCCAGACACGAGATCGAGATGCTGTCCCGCGCGATCCAGCGCTGCGGACGTCCCATCGTCCTCTCCCTGTCGCCGGGCCCGGCCCTGATCGAGCAGGCAAACCATTACAAGACCCACGCGAATCTATGGCGGATCACCGACGATCTGTGGGACCGCTGGAGCGATATTCTTCAGATGTTCTGGCGCTGCGAGCTGTGGCAGGACCACGTGGCGCGGGGCTGCTATCCCGACTGCGACATGCTGCCGTTAGGACGCATCGGCGGCGGCTTCGGGGAAGGCCAGGAGCGTTCCACCAATCTGACCCGCGACGAGCAGCGGACACTGATGACGCTCTGGTGCATCTTCGGCTCCCCTCTGATGCTGGGCGCAGAGATGACCAAACTGGACGACTGGACCCTGTCCCTTCTCACCAACCGGGATATCCTGGCCATGCGCACGCCAGACTGCCGCCCGCGCCAGCTTTTCCGCACCGCGGACGAAGCCGCCTGGACCGCTTTCAATGAGAAGACAGGGGAACTGTATGTGGCAGTCTTCAACTTAAGTGACAAAGAACGGACGGTAGAAGCCTGCGATCCCGCTCTGTATGAGGCCGCGGGCGCCGCTGTGCCCTTCCGTGCGGGCGAAGCGCCGGTCTGTACCGAACTCTGGACCGGCCGGGAATACTCGTCACTCAGCGCCGTTCTCCCGCCCCACGGCTGCTGCGCGTTCCGCGTCATCCGGTAAGGAAACGCCGCTTCCCTGCTTCCGGTTCCCCGTCAGACAGAAGCAGCTCTTTACTTCGAACTGCTTTTCCGTGGAATTGATGAGCAGGACGCTGTTGTATTTTTTCGCGACATTGCGCATGGCGGTAAGACCGGTTCTTCTCTAAAAGTTGGTGATTCTTCTCCATTTCCTGGTGTTTCACCAACTTTCATAGAAGATCTTCTCCAT
>CANQRU010000049.1 GCA_947626395.1 uncultured Lachnospiraceae bacterium
ATATAGGAATTGATCAGGTTCCGGTATTTCATATAGGATGACTCTTTGACCTGATGCCGTATGGAGGAAAGCCATCTCCGGGCATAGTCACCGATGCAGCCCTTTCCGGTATCGACGGGCCAATCCCCGCCGGAGCTGACGACTGGCCCGTTCGTGGAATGGGCTGTTTCGGGCAGCTGACCGCCGGCTGCGTCCCCAATTGGGGGCCATTCGATGATTTGGGCCCCGCCGCCCTGTACTGTACGGATATATTTCTCCAGCATCCCAGTCTGTTCCCCAGTCAAATCCACGGACTGTCCTGTAGGGATGAACAAAATGATTCCTCCCGGCAGTCCGGCAGGTTGTTTTCCCCCGGCATGCTGAAGGATATCCTGACTATCGGCCTCGGCCGCTGCGCCCCCGTATCCTTCAACAATCCGGATCACGGACAGTTTTTCCTTCACCTCGCGGTAAGTTTTCCCATACACATACCGGAAATGGTATCCCCCTCCTTCTTTCTTCCCGACAATTCGCCGGCCTTCCCATCTTCCGTCCCTTCTGTGGTAAATATTCTCGCCCTTTCTTGACATATCTGCAGACCCTCCTTTTCTGCTCCGTATTCTGACGGCCATTGACGGCTTAAACATCCCATAGCGGGCACACTGGAGGTCCTTTTTTCCATATAAGACCAATTTAATCCATCGAGCCAGCGCTGGGATTTATTGTAATTCGGATAAAAGTATTGACAAACAGTGATTCATTTTGTAAAATGAGCTTCGATAAATGCGAATTATGGCTTGTTTGGCGGTCGTGGAGAAGTTCCTCTACGACATTTTTTATTTGGATATCCGGGAGTAACTTATATTCATAGACGGCGTACAGCTTCTGTCCGAAACAGTTTCACGCTATTCCTGAACGGTTATAGCCCTGTTGCCACATGTCCCTGACAAGACAGCAGATACAGCACAGCTTTCCAAAAAGGAAAAAGAATGGACTTCGCACCAGGTTCTGATTCTAATACGGTTGCTTCTCTCCAAGGTGACCAACAGATCATCGATTGCCACCTTGTTTGTTTTGCTTGCCCATTTATCGAACCTGTCATTTTACTGTCATTCCTTCACACCTGTGTCCTGCGGTTCAGGCCAGAGACGCCGTTTCCATATCCAGAATGCGCCCTCACGCTCCAGACCGTTCCCCTGGTCGCATGATCCCACCCGTCCCATGGATCGATCTCATAAATGCATGCTTATCTCGCCCGTATGGTCGCGTCTTTTAGCGGTTCACGCGCTTCTAGGCACGGAATCTCGGGGGCGCCGATAAACTGCCGTACCGGCGAACCAGAACTTCCTCATACCGTTTTTCAACAACGTGGTCCTTAACTTCTCGCTCAGATTCCTCATCCCATAAAACCTCTCTTTTTCAGGGAAAACAATTTATTGCCCCCTCTAACGTATGTATAGGACAAGATCCGGAAAATCCCACGCTGTTTTCGAAAAAATTTTTCCACGTTCCGGGCCATGCGATGGACGCTCAACGCAAAGGGGCACACTCCTTCCCATGTTGTCCATGGCGTCCAGCTCTCCTCACAGGGCATACGGAGGGATCCGTATTTTTCCGCCCACTCAGGCACGCATGGTTCAGGAAGTCATCATGGTGACTCGCCTGCTGCCATCCTCAGACACTCTCATTTTGGGCGGTACCGCATATTCCGCACTCCATCCCCGCAGCTACACCACCTAAAGGAATTATGTCTTACATGACCAATTTCTCCACGCTTTATCCATGACCACCACTGCCCGTTTCAACCTTCTCTTTACTCTTATCTGTTTTTTCTACTTTTTCATAATGTGCGACATCCCAGAACCGAGTCTGCCACCCGGAATCACGCTTATCCCGAACATTCCTTTTGATTGGGACCGGTGCCTTCGGTGCGTTCCGTTTCACAATCTGCTGCAGCCCAACTTTTTCACGGATACCGCGTGCCATCTATACCTGGCACCGGTTCCCATCCGGGTCACCTTTACCTGGCACTTCCGCCGTCCGCATTGGTGCCACCTTAACATGGCACTTTTCATTGCCTCGTGCCGCCGAAACGGGGTCACCTTTAGTTGCCCCGCATGCCATGGCTGGGCGGCACTTTGGTGTCACCTTAAGCTGACCCTTCTGCGGTGCCACCTTAACATGGCACCTTTGCTGCGTTCCTGGTGTCACCTTAAGGTGGCCCTTTACACAGCCTTCGTGGTGTCACCTTTAGGTGGCACCTTTCTTCCGTCCTATCTTCCGAATCAGGGTCACCTTTACCTGGCACCCTTCTCTTTTTCTGTTCCACTATCCGGGTACCGCTATGCAGTGGCATGTATCGTAGAGGCAATGGCTATCCGTGGACAGGCATGGCCGTGCTGGCAATTCTGCCATCAGTGGAAATTCGGACGGTTTCGGTTCTGCGGTTCTGTTATCTGCTGGTTTACGAGCTGTGATAACTCTGCGGCGGCCTGTCTGCGGCTCGGTCCATGGATTCTGGTATCCACACAGGTCTCCAATAAGGCCTCATTTATACTCTCATACACGTTCTCTTAAAAAAGAAATCGAAAAGACAGTCCTACGGACCATGGAAAAGGCCATATGAAACGGAAATGAGCGCATATGCGCATGAGAACGGGAAGGATAGAAATGATATAAGAAGACTGAAGAAAAAAGGATTCATATCCACAGTTGGGCAGGCTCCATGAGAGAAGTAAATCCACAAGCGTGACAGGCGTACCTGCGGATACTGTACGCCCTGCGTGATAGAAAACACGGCAAAGAAAAAAAGAGAAAAGAGCTAGCATAGTAAGGCGAAGTCCCAAGAGCGAATGGCAGTTGTGATTCACTCCTGCTCTCCCGTTTCAGCGGTAATCGTTCTCTTTTTGTCGGATAAGAAAGACTTGACTTTTTAGGAAAAGGTAGGTGGAGAATCCGTGGATGTCCGGTGAAGGCGGACGCACAGCTTCCGGCTTGAGTTCGGATTTTTGATAACGCATTGGCTCAGATGACCATGTTGCAGCGGCGAGGTCTGCAAGCAAAGGCTGCTTAGAGAATTCGAAGAAGCTGAGCATAGTTTCGAATCTATATCCTATTTCCCTTCAGAAGAAAGAAGGAGGAACAAAGAAATGCTAAGAGTATTCGGCACAAAACCCTGTTGCTACAAATCAATATTATACGTATTTCCCAACCTTTTGCACACTTTCGTAATATATGCATTTCCTACAAGAGGCTCTGAAACAGATAAGTACGTAATACTGTTTTCCCGGCAGCGCAAAAAGTATCCAACACATACCTGGCTGTACTGTGCGGAAACCCGAGGCTTACTTTTGACAAAAGCAAGGGCCAAGGGAAAGACAGGTAAACGGAAAAAGCAGTATGATGATCAGAAACCACATCCCCGAATTGCATGAAATGTTTTGCGGACTTATCAGTGATATGAGACTTAGGTTACTAAAAAAAATTTTGGCACTGGAAGGCAAAAAGCGTTTTTTTGGCACTTAAACTTGGCCGGCCGTTTCCATAATTTATATAGCAAACGTGAAAGGAGGCTGAAGCGGGTGATTCGCCACAGGTAAAGAGGCCTGTCACCCGTAGCTGTAAAATGACGAAAGATAGCATGGATTTTATGTATCGGAGCAAGGGCAGTCCAGTGGATGGCACAGCCGGCGCGGATGCCATGGCCATTATGGAAGAGACAGGTATGAAGAATCAAATGGAAGCCAAGGCGTGCCAAGGTGTCGTCCGTGTCACCCATCGTTCATCAAGGTTCCCAGGTTCCCAGTCCAGCACCAAGAGACAGGCGTATTTCAAACGCCTGCAGGACGAGTATGACAGAATCTACTGCTGGCACCAGAGCCTTGACTGTAACCCATACCAGTCGGAATTGGATTTTTACGACATGCATTACAGACCATGGATTGAGAAGCGGAACAGGGTCTACGCGGTGGAACGACATTGGGAACGGATCACCTCTGCCAGCAAGCTGCATGAGAAAACGCGCACCTGTCCAGAAGAGCTGGTCATACAGCTAACAGCGGATGATGGTGAGATTCTGCCGGACATTAGCGTGTTCCTGGGATGTATGATGGGATATGTAACATGGATGCGTGAATGGGGACGGGAAAACGGCGACTGCCTCCACGTCCTTGGTGTCTACGTTTCCAGAAATACGCGGAATAAGGCGATCATACGCTGGGTATGGGACTGCAATGACGGGAGCGGCCTTAGGAAGGTGTGCCAGACTGGGGCTCTGATCCAGGCGGGCGTGCTATGCCCGGACGGGAGCGCTGAGGCATCACGGTACAGCAACCCTAAAATGACTTTCGACCAGGAGTCCAGAGAAGTTCTATATGGTCTGCTTGAGGCCGCCGGTATACCGGTCAATCGCAAGCCGCGCATCTACACGTCCCGCAAAGCGCGGGCCCTGAGGGACAGTGCGAAAGCGGCCGAACGGGACGCAGCCGCAGTACTTAAGGAAATCTTAGACGTGGAAGCGATGGCGCCGATGTTGGACCCGGACGGTAACGTCCCCGGTGCGGTACCGGAAGGGGACGGGATCGTGCTGGTGCCGGAAGGCTCATGGAGGATCCTGATCATCCGGCAAAGCCTGGAGGGGGCCTTCGCATACCGGATGCGGGCGTCGAGGGATTGTCTTTGCGAGGACATGGCCACAAGAAGGAAAGCTGTGGCGAAGCTGGCGGCACAGCGGGCCGAACTGGATGCGGCGGAGGTTGACGACACGTCACAGCGCCTTGGCTTGATGAGACTAGGCTACACCACATTTGAGGAATGCGGCCCGGGAGACAAGGAAGATATTGATAGATATTAGTAGAAAGGAGACATTTTAGATGAAGGTATCATACACTAATTCAAGGGCGCAGGGATCTGCGAGGCATAATGACAGGAAATTTGACGTCACGAAGACAGAGCACATCGACCCGGGCAGGACGGGGGAGAACAGGTACTGGTGTATCTACGATGGCATGACGTTCGATGAAGCAGAGCGCAAGTTCTATGATGAGCATTATGGACCTATGCTGGAAGCACGTAACAGGAACCAACATGGCAACAGCATAGACATGGACGAACTCAGGAAAATGCTGAGGTACTGCCCGGAGGAGGTGATCCTCCAGATTGGGAATGCCGGGGACAAGCCGGTAGATCCAGCACTGTTTGATGAATGTTTCGACCAGTACATGAATCAGTTGTATGAATGGAACCGGACGCACGGCAGTCACATGCATATCCTTGACTGGGCCGTTCACAAAGATGAGGCAACGGTACACGCGCATATCCGGAGAATCTTTGATTATACGGACAAGGATGGGATCCTGAAGATCGGGCTTGATAAGGCACTTATGGATGCAGGCGTGGGCCTCCCGGACCCGAACATGCCTCCGGGGAGGAGGAACAATCGGAAAATGGAGTTCGACCGCATAATGAGGGATCGATGGGCTGACATCTGCGAGGAACACGGGGTCGAGGTTGACAGGGCGCCGTTGCCGACACGGCATCTGAAGATTAGCGAGTATAAGCGTGACCGCTGGATTGAGGAAGCGGAGATGGCCATGGCCAATACAGATATGGTCAGGGGTATCATGGAGCAGACGATGGGCGACATACCGGCAGAGAAGCTGGTCGAGCGGAACGGCGTGAAATATGTGAGAGAGAATGTCGAGGAGTATGAGAGGCTCCTTGAGATTTCCATCCGAATCGCGGCCTACAAGGAAGAGGAGGCTGCTAACAACAGGCAGGCCGCAGCCATCAAGGAAGAGACAGTGCGCATCCTGAAGGAGAATGCTGCCGTGCGTGAAGCGACCTTGGCGGCAGCTGCAGAGGCGGCGCAGCTCAGGAAGCGAATCGCGGACGCTGGACTGCTTGCGGAGGTAGAGCGGAAAGGGGCGGAGGCGCTCCAGGAGCCTACGGAACTGGAATTGGAATTCATTGGGAAACCAGGCCAGGCATATGACACAATGCGCTTTTCCTCAGCCAAGGAAGCGATGGACGCGCTGGAGCGTATGTACAGTACCAGTTTGAACAGAGACGAACCAGACGGGCACGTCCGTATTTAACCTCCGCAAAAAAAAGGATCCGGCATTTGTCAGAAGATCCGGATCAGCGCCTTCAGTAGACAGATGATGCCGGGGCTGAATCCATGTAACATACCTATTCGGCCCTGGCATTTTTCATATCAGTACCAAAATAATCCTCTAACAACTTAGTACCAAAAAAAGTTGACATTTCCTCTGTTCATGTTAGAATAGAAGTACAAAAAAAGACGCTCGTTTAAATTGGTACGAAGGAGGCCGGGAGATCATGAGGGAAGAATACGGGTATTGCAGGATCAGTACACCCAAACAGAACATAGACAGGCAGGAGCGGAACATCCTGGAGAGGTATCCCTCCGCCCATATCGTCAAGGAGGTCTACACGGGTACAAAGACAGAAGGCAGAAAGGAATGGGGCAAGCTTTATAAACTCATAAAGCAGGAAGCTGCAAAGGGCAGAGAGGTAACAGTCATCTTTGACTCCGTTTCTCGGATGTCAAGAAATGCGGATGAAGGGTTTCAGCTTTACGAGGAATTATTCAGCCTGGGAATCACCCTTATATTTTTGAAGGAACCGCATATCAACACGGATACCTATAAGAACGCCATGCAGAACCAGGTGGCCATGGTGGGCAGCAATGTGGATTTCATACTGGAAGGGATCAATAAGTACCTGCTGGCGCTTGCAAAGGAGCAGATCAAGATCGCCTTTGACCAGGCAGAAAAGGAAGTCACAGATCTGCGCCAGCGTACTTCGGAAGGAATCAAAACCGCAAAACTGAATGGAAAACAGGTAGGCAGAATCACGGGCAATAAGTACATTACTAAAAAGGAATCTGCCGCCAAAGAAATCATCCTGAAAAACAGTAAGGATTTTAATGGTGCCAATACCGATTCAGAGGTTATCAAAATAGCAGGGATTTCCAGAAATTCGTACTACAAATACAAGGCCGCATTAAAAGCGGAGGCAGGGAGCTGAATTTCTTCCCGTGGGCGTATGCATTGTTTGTTGCCTTAATGCTAAACAAGACATGTCACCGATTGTTAAGGAAAGAGCCGTCAGTTTCCCGAACGACTTATGGTCCTTCGAAGTTGTTGTGCCATCTCCTGCTGAGGATAACGGTGGCATCCTCAGCTGTTTCCCAAAACTGAACGAATTCACTTGGAATTCCAGTACAAATGGCTGAACATGGGTGCATTCTTGATGATGTAGAGCTCCTGTACGAAGATATCATAAAAATCCAATAATGACAGAGGAGACAACTGAACTATCTTCCTTATTAAAAGGGGAATACCTATTGACAAAGCCAGTTATGTACGCTATTATGTACATAGAAGGAGGTGCTATCCATGCTCAATACCAGTGCGACCAATTTCCGAAAAAACTTGTTTGCCATGCTGAATACAACCATCAAGTACAATGAACCCATCAACATCTCCACCAAGGATGGCAATGCCGTCGTACTGAGCCAGGAGGACTATGAGGGCCTAATGGCGACGGCGGAGCTTTCCGCTGACCCGCAGATGAAGCAGAAGATCCTCGATGGCCTGCACACGAGCCTCGACGACTGTGTGCCGGAGGATGAAGTGGTATGGTGAAGTATAATATCGTCTATACAAAAACCGCAGTTAAGGATATCCCCAAGCTAAAGGCTGCCCATCTGGACGCCAAAGCAAAAGCTCTTATCGACCTGCTGCGTGAAAACCCTTATCAGACGCCGCCCGCATATGAAAAGCTGGTTGGTACCCTGAGCGGGGCCTACTCACGGCGCATCAATCTGCAGCACCGGTTGGTGTATGAGGTCTGCGAGGCGGAAAAAACGGTCAAGATCATCAGCCTGTGGAGCCATTACGAACGATAGAATATTAAAATAAATACACTGCACTGTGTCCGTACGGTGCCATGCAGTACAAAAAGGGCGTCACAGGCGTTTTGCATACTGACGTAATGCGGCCGCACCCGACTTCACGGGTGCGGTTCTTGCTTTACCGTTCCTAAGGAGGAATTACATGAACATCCGGCAAGGAATATGACTGTGAGGCTATCATTGAAGGATTAAAACTTGGGATTCAACAGATCTATTATCTGGATGTTTGTAAATGGGTCTCAATGATATGATACACAAAAAAGATAGACTCAAGATACCTAGAGCCTATCTTAAAATGTGATCTTTTACATTAGTTGGTGTCAAAGGAAAGCCCTGGAAGCTGCATAAACGCTAGACTTATTTTGTCAACCACTGGTATTCCAAACATAGTAACTTTAAATTTTCCAATTCTCAAGAAACTGCCAGCTGCCAAAAAACGTAAATTTGCAGAAGAACCCACCGCACCGGTACCACAGTTTTCCCTGGCACTGTTTGCGGTATATGGGCAGTCATATCAATATACGATTCTATGGACTAATTTGCTGTACCTCCAAGTCGGATGATGTTACGTACTCTGACATCATAGTGTACAAAGTTTTCATTCGTAAGCTGCTGGGTCACCTCATCATAAACGGGAGCTGTTCCCAGAGGATCCCGGATTGTCAGTATCATACAGAATTCCTGGCTTAACTGATAATCCCTTTTTAGGGCATCCTTCTCGATGAAATCTCTGAAAAGGCCTTCAATCTTCAAATACCATTTTCTATTTGACGGCAGCCACTTATCTCTTTCCGCCGGTCTCATATCTGCCAGATCAATTGCATATTTTTTTACCGGATGAAATTTCTTTCCATACTTGACAAGAGTACATTCGCGTTCAAACCCGGTAATTGGATGAATTCCCTTTGTACTTGCGCTATAGATTCCATCATTCAAAAGATTTTGGTTTTCATCAAGTCCCATGGGATTGATAATTGTTGGTTTATTCGTATCTCTTTCCTTTTCAGTTTCATAGGTTCCAAAAAAGACATCAAGATTTGACTGACAATACTCCCCGGCCTGCTTCTCGTCAACAAACGTTTTATTTACCAGTGTCAGTATAATCTGCCCCCGGAAAAAGCCATTCTCATCGACCATGCTTGTCGGATATGGGAAATTGAACATTTCAATAAAACTGCCCTTATCCAGAGAATCCCGCAGGATCAACGTGATTTCGTCCGGGGAATTGTACAGGATGTCCTGCGCTTTAATCGGAACGCCAAATCCCATTTGATTCACTTTCTCTGACATTTTCATCTGTATTCCTGTCGGATACTTCGCATAATGTATGGTTAAAGCCCGCAGAAGCAGGGGATCAAATTCCTCCTGCAGCATATATGCAAGATCGGAAACAATTCTTGTAACTGCCGGTGTAGAAAAACTTGTCCCTGCACGTCTAACATCTTCATCATCAAGGTTAAAGGTTCTAACGCCATGCTCTGTTCTGTGACCATCATGCATTCCTGCATTACCGCCATAGAAAACAAGATCGGGTTTTATGATGCTTGCCGGACCCGGCCCTACACGGGTAAATGGCGAGGGCATGTTAGGTTCTGCCAGATCAAACTCTTCCTGTTTCTCAGCTATAGAGCCAATGGTAAGCGCCCTTATCGAATCCGCAGACTTGCTGATTCTCTGTTTCGGCAGACCTCTCTCGAAGTTGTAACAATTACCGGCGGATTTGATGATCAGAACATTATTTTCGTCCTGAATATTATCAAGAGCCATTCCAAATTCAGAGAAGCTGTCCAGATCGCTCTGTTCTCCTTCTCCTAATGACATGTTCCAGATTTTTATTTCCGGATTCCGCTCCACAGCTTCACGCACATGATCCACCAGATCTTCTGGATAAATCTTCTCCTTTGGATATACCAGCGCACTGAATAGTTTCACTCCATCTGTGCTGCAGATATCTGTGCCATTCAATTCATCAGAATACTCAATAATGCTGGCAACAGCGGTTCCGTGGCTGCGGTCTGCGTATTCTTCAGGATAATTGATATGTTCATCTTCAAGCAGCCATGCGGACAAATGTCCGATCGGCGCTATTCCTGTATCCAGCACACCGACAACCGGATAGTCTTCACCATCTTCCGGATATTTTGCAGGTATGACCTCTTTATCAGAAAGTGAATCCAGCGCGACTCCAAAAAGAGAAGTTTTCTCTACACTGTACAGTCCTTCAAATTCTTTGAGGAACTGATATTTTTCCAAAGAATCCAGGCTGACACGATAGATATACATGTCCGCAGTAAAACGAATCTTCTTCTGAATCCGGATGCCATTTTCCGTACAAAACTGCTCAAACAGGATTTTCACGAGAGTATTTCTGTCAAAATCATTGTAGTCGAACAATCTTACCCTATATTCTGTATGGCCTTCTTCATAGTCTGCCATAATCGGATAAAACATTTCCATCCCCGCCATAGAAGAAGTCAGGACTGCCTCGTCCTCATTCTGGATCGCTGCTTCCAGATTATCCAATACGGCTTCACTGGATAATAAGGACAAAATCTGGCGATCTCCATATACACCAACAACATTATCATTTCCGTCGCTGTCGAGGATATTTGTCACACGCCCTCTATGGCTTTTAGCGATAGCTTTATCATTTAAACATGTAGCCATAATCAAAGGAAGGGTACGCTGTTTCGCAAGCCCATCATGCAGCTGAGACCTCACCTCACGCAGACTATCTGTAAGAGTCCTCGCATGGCTGCGAAGTGCCTCCCCATGAAGCACAAACCCAGGTTCACGGCTGCTATCTCCTCCGGGCTCTGTGCTTCTATCATCATAATCTTTTCTTTTTTTAAAAATCTTTATGGGAAGATATTTATCGCTCATCTGCATTCACCCTTTCTGCATATTCGTCCGTTTTTCTTCTGGAAAAACCAGTAAATGCGGCCACACGCTTTTTGGGGACGCCACATTCCAGCATAAACATCGCCATGTCTTCTTTTGTATAGTCCCCATGCGTTTTGAAAAGATAAACTTCGGCTATGATACTTTCCATATCCAATCTGAAACTATCATTTAAGACGGTTTTCTTGGATAAGTTATTATTTATTTTTTTGATATCAGAGTATGACAAGCCTATCATAGACTGATATACTTTCTTCCACTGGTTTTCCTTAATCTGTGAAGTATCCACAAACTCCGGAAAAAGTCCCATCATTTGCTTTATTTCAGGTAAACCGGGACGCGGCATCTCAATGACAACCTGAAATCTCCGCCATATGGCATTATCCAGTAACTCCTGATGATTAGTCGCGGCAATCAGGATACCATCATCACAGTAATCATCAATATTCTGAAGCAGACTATTAACAACCCTCTTTAATTCACCAAGTTCATGCTGATCATCTCTTGCCTTGGCGATCGCATCAAATTCATCCAGAAATAGAACACAAGGCTGCCGTTTTGCATATTCAAAAATCTTATGAATATTCTTTGCCGTGGCACCGAGCAAAGAGGAGATCAATGTATCCAGCTTTGCTGTGACCAGTGGCAGCTGCATTTTAGAGGCGATATAAGAAGCCGCGGTTGTTTTACCGCAGCCCGGATGTCCATATAACAATAGAGATTGAGAAAACTCAAGCCCCATATCATCCATTCTCTTTTTATGCTGGATTGTATCCATAAAATCCTGTAGCTTTAGCCGAACCGGTTCTGATAAGATCAAATCCTCTGCATGTGGATCATAATCAATATCAACAATATTCATGCGGCTTTCCTGATCTACAGGTAATGGAACAAGTGAATCCATTGTTGCTCCTGCGCCTCTCCTTTTTTCCAGTATGCCGGATATACGGTTGCTTCCCCGTGTTTCTCCATCTTCTCCCATTTTTTTGGCAAGAAGCAGGGCAAAACTTCTGACCTTTTCCTTGTCGCGGTCGAGCCCTGCTTCTATGATCTTTCCTATTTCAGAATAGTACATCCTTTCATCTCCTTCAAGGCATTTGAATGCATGATCATTATATCATCGTGCCGGACACTTTTCAATAGAAATTGGACATTTTTTATAATATTTGAGCATTTTTCTTTATTTTTAGGCATTTTCTTGTCCGATTTGGGCATTTTAATGTTGCAAAACCTCAATTCCTCTCTTGCTGACAAGAACCTTCTCAACTTCCCGAAGGAATCTCTCTTCCGAGAACCCTTCTTTTAGGCCGTACCCCATCTCCTTTCTCTGCAATCGCAACAAGGAGTTCTGTTTCTTTGTAAGCAGGTAATCACCCGCCCCCTATCTTCTTGCATCAATATATGACTGCACCCGCTGTGCTATTGTTAATATTTGTTTTGGATATTGATACATAAAACACACCACTAACTAAAAAAGTCCCACCGTGTTGCGCATGAAAATCAGAGGCGTGGTGGGGTCTGTTGATATTATTATACAGTTATTGAAGTTACTGTAAAAATTTCTTTTTCAAAAATGGATAATTCTTTATCACCTCAATGCTCCGGTTTGCCATATATCGTTATTCTACTCTGGAAAATACAATCCCAGGCCCCAATATAGGTCAGTATTATCACCTGATAGTGTTATCCCACCTACTGGTGCCGGTTTTATTTGCCTCAGACAATTATTGATTAAACGTACTCCTGTATCATTTGCAATTTGTTGCAATGTATTCAAGATACCATCATGCTTATCTCTCTGTACAATCAGAAGCGGTATCTCACTTTCCAACGCCAGACCGCAGGAAGCAAATATCATCGCATATGTATGTAATCGATAGAGATTATCTATCGTAAACTCATCGTCTGTAAAATTTCCACACCTTAGCCACTTCTCTTCTTGCTTAGTAAGATTCGTCTTTGGACTTCCACCAGGATTACAAAGAAGTATCACATCACATGGATTACTTGCTAGTTCATCTTTCACTTTCTTATAATCATGGACTATATCAGCTTGAATCAACTTTGCATAATTCTCAACAGGAATATAATCATGCTCCGCTATCAGCTTTTACGTTGCTTCAATAGCTGATTTGTTAGCATCTATAGAAACCACATCAAAATCTCTCAGCACCAGCGTCAACGTAGAATACCCTGAACCGCAACCTATTTCAAAAATCTTATTCATATCTGATGGGATCTGGCGAATCCTATCACAAATCCATTCATAGTCCCCATCATTAAAGTGCTGTTTAGCATTCAGATTCCAAGCCTCAATATATTCTTCGGATGTCATCAGTCTATTCATATCTACCTCCCTGAATAATATTATGACATTTTATCACCCTTTACCTGTTTTTCAGCAATCGAATTCTGCTTTCAACATATCTATCCATTGAGGATATTGTAAATCAAGTAATAAAGCGTATGGGATTCGAATTTATAAATATCTCAAGACTCAATATGGTGACCACTCCCCCCGGCAACATCCTTTCTGACCATGAATCTTCATTCTCCATATTTCTCTTTAAGCCTCAAATACAGTTTATATAGTTCTTCATCTTTCGCGACTTTATCACCAGGTTCTTTTTTATAATCAGCTATAATCGCCTGGGATGGCGTTACGACCGAGGCCAACGCTTCTTCTGTTGCATGAGTATATGTATTCTCAACAGATATTGCCTTGTGTCCCATCATCAAGGCAGTATTTATGACATTAGCTCCTTTTGCCGTGTTGGCGATTGTATCTGCCGTGTGCCGCAGTGAATGTAAACTCAGCCCTTTCATTTGGCCGGTTTTAGTCGGATGAACATCCCTGTCAATTCCCAGCTTGTTACACAAATCCTTAAAGCATGTCTCCATGGTCGAGTTTGTCCTGCGCCTGCCATTCCTAAAAGTAGGATATAAAAGATTATCCGGATTATTAGGGCAATTCAGCTTCGTCTGTTCCATCATATATAATACACATTCACGGCAGAGATCTGACATAATGATAAATCGTGATTCCTTGTTTTTCGGGACTTTTACGTATTCCTCTATACCTTTATTCTTATCATTGTCTATAAATCTGACTGAGCGCGTTTCTACAATATCAATACGATTCTTCTTCAGATCAATACTGTCATTTCTCAATGCAGCAAACTCACTGGCTCTCATGCCTGTTTCCAGAAGGAACAGCACAATAACCGGGTACTGTCCCATATGGTTTTTATAGGCGTAGTAGAATTTCTGAATGTCCTCTACACTGAATACTTTTTTGCGGTTCTTAATATCATCTTCTTTTTTCTTATCATATTCATCTGCAATTTCTTCTTTAATTTTGGCCTGAGCCGCATAATTTTCTTTTAGCAGGCTTCTATCAATAAGCCACTGGCAGCAGGCCTTGCATAACTGCATAGGTAAAGAACAGGTCTTCTTACTTTTTAATTGCAAAATAGTATCATAATACCTTTCAAACTCAACCGCATTAAGCATATGCAATTGATATTTCGCAATAGGAAACGGATAGAAATTGACATGCATATTCCGAATATATGAATGATATCCGCTCGCCGTTAACTGGGGTTTACGCTGCGTTTCAATATACTCGTCCATATACTGTCCGAAAGTTTTTGTGCGACTAATTTTTGTATCTTTCCCACGTTCGATCTCCTTCTCCCACGCATTAAGAGCCATTTGGGCCGATTCCCTGGCTTCTGTCTCTGTTTTACCAGTCCGCTTAACCCTTTTATAATTACCTGTTTTGGGATTAATATATTTACTCTGAATTACACACTCCCATTTCCCATCTTCAAGCATTCTGGTACTGCCGCTGCCATTTGATTCTCGGCCGGGATCATTTGATCTATTAATGTTTTTCGTCGCCATTATATCTCCTTTTCTAAAAACTATCACTTTTTCAAAAGGGAGGATATTGCAAGAGCAAAAGTGATAGTTAAAAGTGATAGTAGTATAATTATAAAACGTCACGAGACGCATTTCAATTAGTAATAACTACTGAATTTAATGACGTTTCGTGACGTTTTGGAGTGTTTTATTTGGTTAAAATGCCTAATTTTTTGTTATTTGTTATAATTGACGATCTTCCCGAAGTCCGGCTTGAGCGACGCGCCGCCTACCAGGCCGCCGTCGATGTCGGGCTGGGCGAACAGCTCCGGCGCGCTGGACGCGGATACGGAGCCGCCGTACTGGATACGGATCGCCGCAGCGGTGGCTTCATCGTACAGCTCGCCGATGCATGCGCGGATCGCCGCGCAGACCTCCTGAGCCTGCTCGGTGGTGGCTACCTTGCCGCTGCCGATGGCCCAGATGGGCTCGTAGGCGATGACGGCCGTCTTCGCCTGATCCGCGGTCACGCCCAGGAAGGCGATCTTGATCTGCTGACGAATCCAGTCGATGGTGATGCCCTGCTCACGCTGCTTTAAGGACTCGCCGCAGCAGATGATCGGGGTGATATTGTGCTCGAAGGCCTTGAGGATCTTCTTGTTGACGGTCTCGTCGGTCTCCGCGAAATACTCTCTCCGCTCGGAATGGCCGATGATCACGTACTTGACGCCGGCGTCCACCAGCATGTTCGGGGAGATCTCGCCGGTGTAGGCGCCCTTCTCCTCGTAATACATATTCTCAGCGCCGATCTGGATATTCGTCCCCTCGGCGGCCTTCATGGCCGGGATGATGTCGATGGCTGGTACGCAGAAGACTACGTCCACATCGTCATTGACGACTAAGGGCTTTAACTGCTCGACTAACGCGACCGCCTCGCTGGGAGTCATGTTCATCTTCCAGTTGCCCGCGATGATTTTCTTTCTTGACATAATAAATATTCTCCTGTTATTCTTTACTTGTCGTCCGCCGCCGCAACGCCCGGAAGCTCCTTGCCCTCAAGGAACTCAAGGGAAGCGCCGCCGCCGGTGGAAATGTGGCTGACCTTGTCGGCGAAGCCAAGCTGGTTCATAGCTGCCGCGGAATCGCCGCCGCCGATGATCGTGGTGGCTTCGGTCTCGGCCAGAGCCTTGGCGACCGCGATGGTGCCCTTCGCCAGGATCGGATTCTCGAATACACCCATCGGTCCGTTCCAGACGACGGTCTTGGCGGACTTCACGGCCTCTGCGTACATCTCAGCAGTCTTCGGTCCGATATCCAGGCCTTCCATATCAGCCGGGATCGCGTCAGAAGAAACAACCGATACCTCGATCGGAGCGTCGATCGGATCCGGGAAGGAAGCGGCTACGGTGGTATCAACCGGCAGAAGCAGCTTCTTGCCGAGTTTCTCAGCCTTCTCCATCATTTCCTTGCAGTAGTCGATCTTCTCGTCGTCTACCAGGGAGTTGCCTACGCCCTTGCCCTGCGCCTTCAGGAACGTGAACGCCATGCCGCCGCCGATGATCAGGGTGTCGCACTTCTCGAGCAGATTGTTGATCACGTTCAGCTTGTCGGCAACCTTGGCGCCGCCCAGGATCGCTACGAACGGTCTCACCGGGTTCTCTACCGCATTGCCCAGGAAATCGATCTCTTTCTGCATCAGATAGCCGACCGCATTGGTGCCGCCCTTGGCGGTGATGAACTTGGTCACGCCCTCGACGGAAGCATGGGCCCTGTGGGAGGAACCGAACGCGTCGCATACATAGTCGTCAGCCAGATCGGCCAGTTCTTTACTGAACTCCTCGCCGTTCTTGGTCTCTTCTTTGCCGCGGAAGCGGGTGTTCTGCAGAAGAACCACGTCGCCGTCCTTCATAGCGGCGACTGCTGCCGTGGCGGCCTCGCCGGTCACGTTGTAATCGGATACGAATACAACTTCCTTGCCCAGCTTCTCGGTCAGCCTGGCGGCTACCGGAGCCAGGGACTCGCCCTCGTTCGGGCCATTCTTTACTTTGCCAAGATGGGAGCAAAGGATCACCTTCGCGCCCTCGCCGACCAGCTTGTTGATGGTGGGCAGCGCAGCCACGATACGGGTCTCGTCCGTGATCTTGCCTTCCTTTAACGGCACGTTGAAGTCGCAGCGTACCAGGACCTTCTTGCCCTTCAGATCTTTCAGATCGTCAACTGTCTTTTTGTTAAGCATAGCTATATTACCCCTTTCTGGTTATAATACTTGGAAAATGCGTCCGCGCCCCGCGGCCGGATCCCGGCGCCGAAAGCGGACTTCCACGAAAAAAGGGTCCGGTCCTAAGACCGGACCCTAGTGGTCACTTGAATATTCAGCTCACACTCAACCTAACTCCGCGAAGTACTTAATGGTGCGGACCATCTGGCTGGTGTAGGAGTTCTCGTTGTCATACCATGATACAACCTGAACCTCATACAGATCGTCAGCGATCTGCGCAACCATGGTCTGAGTAGCATCGAACAGGGAGCCGTAGGTCATACCGATCACATCGGAGGAAACGATCGGATCCTCGTTGTAGCCATAGGAAGCGGAAGAAGCGGCCTTCATAGCGGCGTTGATTCCCTCTACGGTCACATCGGTGCCCTTGACAACTGCGGTCAGGATCGTGGTGGAGCCGGTCGGAACCGGAACACGCTGTGCGGAACCGATCAGCTTGCCGTTCAGTTCCGGAATAACCAGGCCGATCGCCTTGGCAGCGCCGGTGGAGTTCGGAACGATGTTGGCTGCGCCAGCTCTCGCTCTGCGCAGATCGCCCTTCCTGTGCGGGCCGTCCAGGATCATCTGGTCGCCGGTGTAAGCATGGATCGTGCTCATGATACCGGACTGGATCGGTGCATAGTCGTTCAGAGCCTTAGCCATCGGAGCCAGGCAGTTGGTGGTGCAGGAAGCAGCGGAAATGATGGTGTCATCCTTGGTCAGGGTGTTCTCGTTCACGCTGTATACGATAGTCGGCAGATCATTGCCGGCCGGAGCGGAGATGACGACCTTCTTGGCGCCGGCATCGATATGAGCCTGCGCTTTGGACTTCTTGGTATAGAAGCCGGTGCACTCCAGAACAACGTCTACGCCCAGCTCGCCCCACGGAAGCTTGGAAGCATCAGCCTCTTTGTAGATGGTGATCTTCTTGCCGTCGACAACGATGTTGTCCTCGCCGGCTTCTACGGTGTGCTTGCCCTCGCCAATGTGGCCGGCGTATCCGCCCTGAGCGGTGTCATACTTTAACAGATGAGCCAGCATCTTCGGATCGGTCAGATCGTTGATCGCGACGATCTCGTAGCCCTCTGCTCCGAACATCTGACGGAATGCCAGACGTCCGATACGTCCAAAACCATTGATCGCAACTTTTACTGCCATGATTTCATTCCTCCTAAATATAGATGATTTGATTGTGAAAAAATAATCAACCCGGTTTTTATTCTACCCGATTTTACCAGAAATAGCAAGACCTTTCTGGAAAATATTACATCTCATTCTTCACATAACCGGCCAGATTATACGCATGGTCGGAAATTCTCTCCAGATTCGTCAGGATATCCAGGAACACGATGCCGGCCGACGGCACGCACTCGCCGCGGGACAGCCGCTCGATGTGCTTCTCGCGCAGTTCCTCTTCCAGATTATCCACCTCATCCTCATACTGGCTCACCTTGCGGACCGCGTCCATATTGCCGGTCTTCCTGGCCTCGATGGCGTATTCGAAGGACTTAAACACCACCTTGCTGATCTCCTCCAGATCCTCTTCGCCGGTCTCGGAGAAATCCAGCTCATGCTCCACCATATATTTGGCCAGATCCGCCAGGTTCTCCGCGTGGTCGCCTACGCGCTCGATATCGCTGACGCTGTAGAACAGATTGTTGACCACCAGCTTCTGATGCTCCGTCAGCGTCAGGTTCTCGATCTTTATCATATATTCTGTCAGAAGCTGCGCCATTTTATCGATCGTTTTCTCGACATGGTACACTTCTTCGATCTCGTCCAGATTGCCGGTCACAATGGCGTCGATGCTGTGGCGCAGGTTCTTCATCGTGATCTGCCCCATATGCTGGATCTCAAGCGACGCCGTCTCCACGGCGAACGCCGGCGAACGGAAGATACGCTCGTCCAGGTGCTTGAGCGTGACGGCCTCCTCGTCGTCCTCCTGCTCCTCTTCCTTCTCCTGCGGCTTCTCCTTCACCAGCAGGCCGGACAGCTTCACGATCTGATCCGCGAACGGATACTGCACGACGGTCTTCAGAATATTATACGTGGTATGGAAAATGGAGATCTGCACCGCTGCCACCCTCCACTGGGCGGCCTGCGGGTTCATTGTGAAGAAAATGAACGCGACAGCCACACAAATCGCGGCTCCGATCAGATTAAAGATCAGGTTCATGGCCGCCGCCCGCTTGGCGTCGCGGGAACCGCCCATAGCCGAGAGCATGGCCGTGGAGCAGGCGCCGATATTGTCTCCAAGACAGATATAGACGGCCGCCGGCGCGGTCACCACGCCGCTTAACGCCAGCATCTGCAGGACGCCGACGGAAGCCGAGGAACTCTGCAAAAGCAATGTCACCAATATACCGATCAGGATGCCTAAGAGCGGATTGCCTCCCAGAAGAGCGAAGGCTTTGCCGAAGACCGGCGCGTCCGAATAGCCGGCAAAGGATGAGGACATCATCTCCAGGCCGAGGAACAGAAGTCCCAGGCCGACCAGGATCTGCCCTGCGATATGATCCTTCTGCTTCTTAAGGAACAGGATCAGAAGCGCGCCGACGCCGATCATAAGCGGCGCGTAGAACACCGGCTTCAGCACCGCCATGGCGCTGCCCAGCTGGCTTAAAGAGACCACCCAGCCGGTGATCGTGGTGCCGATATTGGCGCCCATGATGATGCCGATGGCCTGGCTCAGATTCATCACGCCCGCGCCCACGAAGCCAACCACCATGACTGTGGTGGCACCGCTGCTCTGGATGATGATCGTGATTGCGGTGCCCAGGATGACGCTCATCAGGCGGTTGCTGGTCAGCATCCCGAGAAGCTGCTTCATCTTGCCGCCCGCGGTCTGCTGCATACCGTCGGCCATCTGGTGCATCCCGTACAGGAACATGCCCAGACCGCCTATGAAACCGAATATATTGGAAATGTCGCTGATCGTCATAATTTCCTCCCGACACCCGCCTGTTCACATACGCTGATAAGCGGCTGAAAAGAGCCGCAGTATCGCCTGCCTTCTCCCGCTTCTCCGCGCGTATGCCGCCGGCGGTGCTTTATCCCGCGCATCTTTTTTATCATATCACATGCGGATACGGGCTGACAAGATATTTCGAAAGAAATACCATGAAACTGTGGAGAAATATGTTGGAAACAAAGTCGGGCAAAGTACAGTGAAATATGCTATAAATAGATCCGGGCAAAACACAGTGACATGTATTATAATAGACTTGGACAAGAAGCAGTGAAATACACCCTAAATATCAGACAAAACACCGGACGATAACCATGAAAAAAGAGTATACAGAACGGCCAAAACATGATAAAATCTCGGCAGGAATTATGACCACGCCAATTCGATTCCGGCATAAGAACCCAGCGTCCATTGCACAGGGAAACCAACGAAATTAACCGTTCAGTCAGAAAGGAGCTTTTACAGCTATGCTCTGTGATTTCCACCTTCACACCAGCTTCTCCGGCGACAGCGACACGCCGCCCGCCCGGCAGGTCGAACGCGCCATCGCTCTTGGCATGGAGCGGATCTGCATCACCGACCACCACGACTACGATGTAGTCTCCGAGCTTGATTTCACCCTGGACTTTCCGGTATATCTGTCCGCTATGGCGCAGCTGCGGGACCGGTACCGGGACCGGATCCGCATCGAGATCGGCGTGGAACTGGGACTGCAGCGGCACATCGCGGATTATCTGGATAAACTGGTGCGGACTTATGAGTTCGACTATATCATCGGTTCCCATCATTTCATCGATGGTCTCGACCCTTACCTTCCGGCCTTCTATGAAGGCCGCACGGAGCAGGAGGCTCTGCGCCGGTTCTTCGAATCCTCGCTGGACGCGGCGCGGGAACTGAACTGCTTCGACAGCTTCGGCCATCTGGACTACATCGTGCGCTACTGCCCCACGCGGAACGCCAACTACCGGGCCGCCGATTACATGGAGTATATCGATCCGCTCCTGCGGATCCTGATTGAAAATGGCAAAGCCCTCGAATGCAATACCGGCGGATACCGCCGCCAGCTGGGCCACCCGAACCCCTGCGAGGACATCCTGCGGCGCTACCGCGAACTTGGCGGTGAGCTTCTGACCATCGGCTCCGACGCCCACACGCCGGACTATGTAGGCTGCGAATTCGCCCGCGCGGCGGAGATCCTGCGGGAATGCGGATTCAAATACTATACGGTGTATCATCAGCGGAAGGCGGAGATGCTGCCGCTGTGAGGAAACATCCTCATCCGGTCACATGCGTATTCTGCCGGAAATTACCCGGCCTGCCGTCCATCTGTCAAAAATGCTTCTGTAAAAAGATGAAAAGTTGCAGAAAAGGGTTGCAAAAAATCCCGTTATCCCTTATAATGGTTTGCGTTGGAGATGTAGCTCAGCTGGGAGAGCATCTGCTTGACGTGTAGAGGGTCGCAGGTTCGAGTCCTGTCGTCTCCATTCAGAAAAAGCCCAAGATATGGGCTTTTTTTGATTATTCATGTATTTCTTTTGCATCGCATTTTGCATAAACGAAACCAGCCCACGTTATTCCTGACTGCTTTTATATCACCATCACCCATTTACACGCTTCCATATAAAACAGCAGCCGGAATTCCCGCAGGATTCCCCCGATACATGCTTCGCAGCCGTACTCCTTGCTGGCGACGCCGGAATAATTGCGGTCTTCGGCGTAGTTCACCTTCATCCGGCTGACATACTGCAGCTCGCCGTCGTCGCCTTCGAACTTGAAGCTGAGCGGTATGGGGTCGCCGTTCGTCGTGAACCAGGCCTTGCAGGCAATGTGATACATCCGGCCGTGAACCTCTCCGCCGTCATGATGCGGCATCATGTCCGCTGACGCCGCGAAAAATCCTGCCATGTCCCCCACTTCCTCTCCCTATGAATACTGCTTCTGTTCTCCATTTCAGAAACCGTCCCGCCGTTTTCCACATTCGAAGTTCCAGACACTTCCCCGGCCTTGGTTTCCTGGTTATCCGGATCTTATTGCCCGGTTACCGCAGATCCTCTCCCTTACAAAACTTTCTCCTTCGCATAATCCACGCTGCGCTTCTCTCGGCTGATCCCGCCGCCCATATGGTCGATGAACATGGCGTCGTCTTCCTTCGGCGATTCCAGAAAGCAGGCCCGCTTCACACAGTCTGTCCCGTACTTATGGCGCAGAGCGTCGACGGCAGCCTCGGCCCGCCTCTGCTTGTCATAATCCACCGTATCGAACATCCCCAGCTGCCGCCCTTCATCCGAAGCCACGCGGCTGGTATGAATCCCCAGATGGCGGATCGGCGATCCGTCCCACAGTTCATCGAAGCACTGATACGCCGCCTGGCAGATCTCCGTCGTCAGATCCGTGGGCGCCTGCAGCCTTGTCTGACGGTTCGAAAACTTCAGGTTATGATCCCGGATGCTGATAGCCACGACGCTGATCTTCGCGTCATCCGCCCGCAGCCTGGCCGAAACGGTCTCTGCCAGCGACAAAAGATACAGCTTCGCCGTCCCCGCGTCCGTCACATCCCGCGGAGTGGTCAGAGAATTCCCGTAACCCTTGTTCGGCGGCGGTTCCGTCTCCACCTCGCTGTCGTCCCAGCCGTTGGCATACCGGTAAAGCAGACTTCCGTGGGACTTCAGATGGCCGTACAACACTTCCGGCGGCGCGGCCGCCAGTTCCCCTATGGTGCGGATCCCCAGCGCTGTCAGCTTCCGTTCTGAGGCATGTCCCACGAAATACAGATCCCGCACCGGCAGCGGCCACATCTTCTCCGGGATCTCCTCCCTCCACAGCGTATGCACCCGATTCGGCTTCCGGAAATCCGACGCCATCTTCGCCAGCAGCTTATTCTCCGCAACGCCTACGTTCACGGTAAAGCCCAGTTCCCCGGAAATCGCCCGCCGGATCTCATGGGCCACATCCACCGGATCCCGCTTCCCCAGATAATGCGTCATATCCAGAAACGCCTCGTCGATACTGAACCGTTCGATCCGGTCCGTATACCGCCTGAGGATCTTCACCATCGCCTCCGACGACTTATGGTAAAGATTATAGTTCGGCGGCACCAGCACCAGATCCGGACACTTCTTCTTCGCGTCCACGATCGGTTCGCCGGTCTGGACATGATACTTCTTCGCCGGGATCGACTTGGCCAGAATAATGCCGTGACGCCGCTCCTGATCGCCGCCCACCGCGCTGGGAATCTCCCGCAGATCCACGGTTCCTCCCAGATGGTACAGGCGGTACACGGCCTCCCACGACAGAAAAGCTGAATTCACATCCACATGAAAGATCACCCTGTCCATCTCCGCCTCCGCAAAATCGAACATATGTTCTATTTGTAAAATACATACTATCACATTCTGTCACCGTTGTCAATACACCCCCAACACTCTTAAGCTGGGAAATTACGGAAACAGGCAGCGACCCGGGTTTTTGACACCCCAATCTCCGGAAAGCCTTATCTGGCCTATTTTTTTGTGTCAAATTTATTTTTATGTATTGC
>CANQRU010000050.1 GCA_947626395.1 uncultured Lachnospiraceae bacterium
AAAACCTGTATGGAGAGAAGAATAGATTGGCTCAGATTTGCTTTAAACAATGTGGATAAGGAAGCGTAAGACAGCTTTCCGTTTGGCGGGAAGTGAATGGGAACGAAAGATCGAGGTTTGTCCATATATATCAAGAAACGCAGATGCGTATGACGCTTTACGCTCCGACATTCAATCTGGGGGCAGACCCCCAAATTGGAGGAAGAATCGCGATTCCTGCAATCAAAAAATAATCCCTGTTTCGGTGGAATGTTTCCCTCCCGCCCTCACATATATTGTGGGGAGCGAGGAGGGATTTTTGTATGGTGAAGAAAGACGAGCTCCTGCGAATCTTTGCGGGACCGATCCGGGAGACGCTGGGGAGGGCGGCTCTTAATTGGGATAACGTGCAGGAGATCCGGCTGCGGGTCGGACGGCCGGTGTTCGTGATGTGCGGCGGGGAGGAGTATGTGCTGACGGCCGAGGGGGTGCGGCGAGGGAAGGCTGGATCGGCGGGCCAGATTGCGAAACGTGCCGGAGCAGCCGGCAGAACGCCTGGGAAAGCTGAGATGTCGGATCGGGCCGGGGCATACCAGGCGACGCTGCAGGATCTGCGGGAGACGCTGGAATATGTAAGCAGCCATTCCCTCTACGCATTCGAGGAGGAGATCCGCCAGGGCTTTATCACGATCCAGGGCGGGCACCGGATCGGGCTGGCGGGGAAGACGGTAATGGACGGGCGGGGCGTCCGGACGATCAAATACATTTCCTACCTGAACGTGCGGCTGGCCCACCAGGTGCGGGGCTGCGCGGACAGGATCATGCCGTATCTGCTGGAAAATGGACAGGCGCTCCATGCGCTTTTCATATCGCCGCCGCGATGCGGCAAGACGACGCTTCTGCGGGACGTGATACGGCAGATGTCGGACGGCCGCGGCTTTACGGTCGGCGTGGTGGACGAGCGTTCGGAGCTGGCGGCCTGCTGGCAGGGGATCCCGCAGAACGATCTGGGCGCCCGCACGGATGTACTGGACTGCTGTCCGAAGGCGATCGGAATGATGATGCTTGTCCGGGCCATGTCGCCGGAGGTGATCGCAGTGGACGAGATCGGCGGCAGGGAGGACATCGACGCCATGCGGTATGCGATGAACTGCGGCTGCAGGGTGCTGGCGACGGTCCACGGGGACAGTCTGGAGGATGTGGCCCGGAAGCCGGTTCTGGGAGAAATGGTTTCGGAAGGGATGTTTGACCGGTATATTGTCATAAGCAGCCGCGAAGGCATGGGAACGGTGGAAGAGATCAGGGACGGGAATGGAAAATGCCTGCATTCGGAGAACCGTGCGAAATCAGCGGACAGAAAAGAAGAACAGGAAGGAGGCCGCTTATGATCTGGCTGCGGATAACGGGCTGCGTGCTGGTAACGGCGTCCTGCGGCGCTTTAGGGATCTTAAAGGCGCGGCAGTGGCAGGCCCATCGGAGAATGCTGGAGGGACTGCGGCGGATGGTCTATCTCCTGCGGGGGGAGATCCTCTACGCCATGTCGCCGCTTCATGAGGCCCTGGAACGGGTCGGCAGGAAATCGGACGGACCGGCCGCGGTCTGGTTCCGCCGGATGGCGGAGCGGCTCAGCCGGCAGGAAGGGGAGACATTTTCCAAGGTTTGGAAGGAAGAACTGGACAGGCAGGCGAAAGCAATGCTTCTGTCGGCGCGGGAGCATACGGAACTGGCGGAGTTCGGGGAGCATCTGGGGTATCTGGACGTGGGGATGCAGGAGCGGACCATCGCGCTGTATCTGGAACAGCTGGATCTGTCGATCGGATTTATGAGGGAGCATGAACAGGAGCGGACGCGGATGTGTACCTGTTTGGGGATCATGGGTGGGTTGTTTCTGGCGGTGATCCTTTGTTAAGAGGCTATATACAGGTGCGGAGAACTTGGATAAAAGTTGCTGACAGATCGAATGATGAGAGAAGCAGTAAAGAAATCGATAAGGAAATTAGTGAGAAAATCAGTAAGAAACTGGTGAAAGAATCAATGGGAGAAGAGGGCAGCCGGAAAGGCAGCGGAAATGCGCCGGCAGAAAAAGGAGGTTCATATGGGTGTTAATCTGATATTCCGGATCGCGGCAGTGGGAATCCTGGTGTCGGTGATTTGCCAGGTGTTGAAGCACAGCGGGCGGGAAGAGCAGGCGTTTCTGACGAGCTTGGCCGGACTGATTCTGGTGCTTTTTTGGATGGTGCCGTATATTTACGATCTGTTTGAGACGATCCGGAACCTGTTCGCATTATGAAAAGGACAATCGTTGATATGAATAGGTTATAAGGATTATATAGGTTATATGGACTATATGGCTTATATGGATTTCATGGGCTGCATAATCGTGAGGACAGGAGGGCGAGAGCATGACGGTGATCTCCATAGCCGCGATCGGCATCGCGGCGGCGCTTCTGGCGACTCAATTTAAGAGCGTGAAGGGAGAGTACGGAATCTATCTGGCGATGGCGGCGGGGCTGGCAATCTGCTTTTACAGCGTCGCGAAACTGGAGACAGTGACGGAGACATTTGCGAAGGTGAAGTCGTACCTGCGGATCAACAGCGTCTATCTGGACACGCTTCTGAAAATGGCAGGCATCGCCTACATCGCGGAATTCGCGTCCGGGATCTGTAAAGACGCCGGTTATGGCTCGCTGGGAAATCAGATCGAGATCTTCGGCAAGCTGTCGATCCTGGCGGTCAGTATGCCGATCCTGCTGGCGCTTCTGGAGACGGTACGGGGGTTCCTGGCATGAGGAGCGGGGATCGGAGCGGAAGTGTGCGGTATAGGTATCGGAGAGAAGGCGTCGGCAGAATGCGATATATTTGGGGATTATTTCTCTTAATGACTGTATTCAGCTTTTTGCGGTGCGGAGAGGCAGCAGGCGCATCGGTATGTGGACAGATACATCTGGAAGGACTGTGTCAGAATAGTCTGCGTCAGGAAAATCCATGCCTGCGAAATCTGTGCCTGCGCGGCATGCGTCCGATACGGAGCGAAGAGGGAGGCTTCACGGCGGAAGGCGACTCTTTCGACAGCCTTTCAGGCATCCTGGAAAGACTGAATCTGCAGGAAGCCGAGGATTACGCGCTGGCCAACCAGAGTGGATCCACGCTGAGTCTGACGGATATCGTGCAAAAACTGGTGACCGGCGATCTGGGCGGGATCGGCCGGGACATGCTTGCGGTCGTCCGGCGGACGCTGTTTGCGGAGATCAGCGCGGGAGGCAGCCTCATCGGTCAGATCCTGCTTCTGGGCATTCTGGGAGCGGTGTTTGCCAACTTCTCAAGCGTATTTTCCGCCAGCCAGATCTCGGAGACCGGCTTCTATGTGGTATATCTGCTGTTATTTACGCTGCTGACAGCGGCTGTCGGCGAGAGCATGGCGGTGGCGGCGGAGACGGTGGGGACGATCCTGGGGTTTATGAAGGTGCTGATGCCGGCTTATTTTCTTGCGGTGGCGTTCTCGGGCGGAACCGTGTCGTCGGCAGCCATGTACGAAGCGGCCATGTTCGGCATGACGTCGGGAGAGTGGGCGCTGAATTCGGTCATGATCCCGCTGGTGCGTGTCTGGCTGATCTTGGCGCTGGCCGGAAATCTGACGAAGGAAAATGTATTTTCCAGGCTGACGGAACTGGTGGGGCAGATCATCGGCTGGGGTATGAAGACGCTCCTTGGACTGGTGCTGGGGCTGCAGATGGCGCAGTCGCTGGTGCTTCCCTACGTGGACTCCCTGAAAAACGGAGCCCTTCGGAAAATGGTAGGTCTGGTCCCTGGCGTGGGGCAGAGCGCAGCCGCGGCAGCGCAGATGCTGATGGGCGCCGGCGTGCTGGTCAAGAATTCGGTAGGTATGGCGGCGGTGATCGTTCTGGCGGTGATGGCGGCGGTCCCGGTGGTGAAGCTGCTGGTGCTGACGGCGCTTTACCAGTGTACGGCGGCCATTCTGGAGCCGGTCTGCGATAAGCGGGTGCTGGCCTGCGTCACAGCGGCAGCAAAATGCCATAAGGAGCTTCTGCGGATCGTATTCACGGCGGTGCTGATCTTTGTCGTGACGATTGCCATTGCGTGCGCGGGGACGAACGCGGTGTATCTGGCGTGATGGGCCGGAGCGCCGGCGGTTTATTTGAAATGGCAGGGACTGTAAATAGAGAGACATATCGTAAGTGCTGAGACCTTATGAATGCGGGAGAAATGTATCCGCAACCGGCTGGTACTGGTCGGGAAGCAGAGAGGGGGAATTTCTGTGGCATGGCTTTATAACTGGGCGGCGGATATCCTGTGCTTTCTGGTGCTGATGAGCCTTATGGAAACTTTGCTTCCATCGAAGAAATACGTCCGGTACATTCGTTTTTTCGCCGGGGTGGTGCTGATCCTTGTGGCGCTGCAGCCGTTCCTCGGCGGGTTGGGACTGGCGGAGGAGATCGACCGGTATTTCGGGGAATTCAGCTTTCAGACGGAAGTAAGGGACATCCGGCGGGATGTGCTGGGGATCGAGGAAGAGAGGCGGCAGCAGATGTTTTCAAGCGGCGAGGAAGCGGCAGCGGCGGATGTGGAGGCAATGGCGCGGGAGAGCGGGTTTATTCCGGTGCGGACGGAGGTGGAGATCGAAAAGGACGCAGGGAGTGAGAATTATGGGGCGGTAGTGCGTGTGAACATGGTGGTGGCATGGGAGCGAGAGGATGAAACAGGAAGTCCGGCGGCGGAAGGTCAGACGGCGCGGGAAACGCAGAAGATGCAAGAGTCGCAGACTGTGGAGGAGGAACCAGAGACGCGCAATTTGCAGGCCACGGCAGGCGGAGAATCAGCTTCCGCGGGAAGCTTCGCCGGAGAAAAAACAGCGGAATCGGAGTCGTCGGAATCTGTCACAGATAAGAAAGCAGAGATATCATCGGTTAAAATTGAGGTCGGCCGGATCGAGATCGAACCTTTGGAAAAGACAGATCCCGTTGTATTCGAACCGGAGCAGGCGCCGGCCGGCAGCGGAGAGGCGCAGGATCCGGGAATGTCCGCCGTATCGGACAGTCTCGCAGAGTTAAAAAGAAAGGTGGAACGCTTCTATGAACTGGAACCCGAAGACGTGGAAATTCAACTGGAAAGGTGATAAAGAACGGTGGATCATCCTGCTGGCAGTCGGGCTGATTTTCCTGATCTTGGCGTTTCCGACTGGAAAGAAAAATGTGACGACCAGGGACGATTTCGATTCCGGGAGCACGACAGGCGCAGGTTACGGTTTTGGGGGAAGCAGCACCGCAGACTCCGGTGCCAGCGGCGGTTACGGTGGCAGCAGTGGAAGCGGAAGCGGCATAGGTGGCGGCTATGGAGGCGCGGCTGGAAGCGGATATGGCGGCGGTTACGGAGACAGCGCCGGAAATGGCAGTGCCACTGGCAGCACCGTCCAGAACACCAGTCTCACCGCCGCATCCCTGCCCGCGGCGGCAGCCCCCACTCTGACCTATGAGCAGCGCCTGGAGGAACGCCTTAAAGAGATTCTTTCCCGCGTGGACGGCGTCGGTGCGGTGGATGTGATGATCGTTCTGCGTTCTTCCGAGGAGAGGGTTTGGCTGACGGACCGGGACACGAATTCTTCCTCCACCCGCGAGACCGATTCCGGCGGCGGCAGCCGCCAGATCCAGAGCCAGGAGATCAGCGAGGAGACGGTTCTTACCGGTCAGAGCGGCAGCGCGGCTCCCGTTCTGGAGAAGGAAGTGTACCCGGAGATCAGCGGCGTGGTCGTAAGCGCCGCCGGCGGCGGAAGTCCGGCGGTCCAGGCTGAAATTTCCGCCGCGGTGGAAGCATTATTCGGCGTCCCGTCTCATAAAATAAAAATACTAAAGCGGGTAGAATAAAAAAAGGAGTGCTGCACATGAAATTAAAGCTGAAAAGAGATCTTCCCAACATCAATATGAAAAAACTGTTCCGCCGCAACCAGATCATTGTGACGACGCTCGTCGTCATGATCGCGGCGGCGGGATATTTGAACTACGCCGGAAAGAAGCTGCCGGAAAATGAGGTGGACGTCTATGAGGCCGGCGTCTCGGACATTTCCCAGGAGGATATCCTGGCGGAGAATCAGAGAGTGCTGGACGCGGCCGGCGGTTATGAGGAGATCGAAAGCCTGGATCAGGACTGGGACCAGATCGAGGAGGCGGAATCAATGGCAGACAGCGGCGAGGTCTCTGCGCAGCCGGAAAAGGGTATGATCTCGGAACAGATCGACGCGATTGAAAATAACGTCCAGCCGGAGGGAGAAGGCGTCACGCAGCTTGCTCAGGCGGAAATGGATCCCATCACCGAGACGATTTCCGCGGACGCGGGGACGGAGGAAGGCGATCTGGCCGGACTTGAGAATCCCGGGGAGGCGATCCTGACCAGCGGCATGAGCGTTTCCGATTACATAGCCGGCGTTCAGTTAAGCCGGGAGCAGGTCCGCGCCCGGAGCCGGGAGACGCTCCTTAATATCATCAACAATACCAATATCGAGGAAGCCGCCAAGCAGGAGGCCATTCAGAACATGATCGAGCTGACGGAGATCGCTGAGAAGGAGAACGCGGCAGAAACGCTTCTGATGGCCAAGGGCTTCTCCGATCCGGTGGTCAGTATCACCGACGGCAAGGTGGACGTGGTCATCAACGCGGCGTCCATCACCGATCCGCAGCGGGCCCAGATCGAGGACGTGGTGAAGCGCAAGACCGAGGTGGGCGCGGAGAACATTATTATTACACTGCTGAATCTGGAAGAATAGTCATGGATAACAGACGTCCTGCGGCCGGTGCAGAAATTGACCGGCCGCAGGACGTTTGGCGATCGTGCTCCTGTTCTCAAACTTAAGAGAATATTCCCTTTTCAAAAAGAATTATATTTGCTATAATAGGCTATCATAGGATTTGAGGAGGTATTATCCGTGGCTGAATTGGAAAACAGAAGTACCCATAAAGTATATGAGAAGGATACCATCGGCGAGGTTCAGATCGCCGACGAGGTGGTCGCCATTATCGCCGGACTGGCCGCCACGGAGGTGGAAGGCGTGGACAGCATGGCCGGCAACATCACCAACGAATGGGTCAGTAAGCTGGGTATGAAGAACCTGTCCAAGGGCGTGAAGGTGGACGTTACGGAAGAGCATGTGTCGGTAGATCTGTCGCTGACGATGCGGTACGGCTACAGCATTCCGGCTGTCTGCGAGAAGGTTCAGGAGAAGGTCAAGACCGCCATTGAGAATATGACCGGGCTGTCTGTTCTGGATGTGAATATCCGGGTCGCGGGCGTGAATACGGAAGAGGAGCACTAGCCGGAACGCGTCGGCGCGGCGGAGGCGGAAGTCGGACGGCAGGATGGCGGACGCGGTGAAGGCAGACGGAAGCCGGAATTGCAGAAGCAGCGAAGGCAGGCGGAAACCGGATGGCGGGATGGTACAGACAGGGAGGACAGGCGATGACCAGAAGAGAATTGCGCGAGCATTGCTTTAAGATGCTTTTCTGCGCGGATTTTTATCCTGCCGGAGAGACCGGGCAGCAGTTTGTGAAATATTTTGAGGCTCCCGAAGAGGATGAGGCCGGCGAAGCGGGCGAGAACGTAACGCTTCACGCGGTGGAAGACATTTCCGTGGAAGATATGAATTATCTGGTGAAGAAAGCCGAGGCTGTAACGGCCCGGATTCCGGAACTGGATCAGAAGATCGACAGCGTCGCTGAGGGGTGGAAGACGAAGCGCATGGGCAAGGTGGATCTGACCATCCTGCGTCTGGCCCTGTATGAGATGCTTTATGATGACGAGATCCCGGAGCGGGTCGCCATCAACGAGGCGGTGGAGCTGGCCAAGCGGTTCGGTCAGAACGAGTCGCCGTCCTTTGTCAACGGCGTATTGGCGAAGCTGGTGTAGGCGCAGCGCGCGTACCGTCCGGCTGCAGGGAGGCTCCATGGCAGAAGCAAGTATTTATTCCGTTGGTCAGGTGAATTCTTATATCCGAAATATGTTTACGCAGGACTTCCTCCTGAAGCGGATAAGCGTCAGGGGGGAGATTTCCAACTGCAAATACCATTCAGCCGGTCATATTTATTTTACATTGAAGGATCAGTCGGGGACGCTTTCGGCGGTAATGTTCGCCGGGCAGCGGCGGGGCCTTGATTTTCAGCTGCAGGAAGGCCAGCAGGTGGTGGTGACCGGAACGATCGACGTCTACGAGAGGGACGGGCGCTACCAGCTTTACGCCAGGGAGATCCGCAGGGACGGCATCGGCGGTCTCTACGAGCGGTTTGTAAAGCTGCGGGACGAGCTGGAGGAAATGGGGCTGTTTGCGAAGGAATATAAGCAGCCGATCCCCAAATACGCCCGCACGGTGGGCATTGTCACGGCCAGCACCGGCGCGGCGGTCCGGGATATCATCAATATCGCGACCCGCCGGAACCCTTATGTGCAGCTGGTTCTCTACCCGGCCCTGGTGCAGGGCGAGAACGCCAAATACAGCATCGTCCGCGGTATCCGCGCGCTGGACAGGCTCGGCCTGGATGTGATCATCGTGGGCCGCGGCGGCGGTTCCATCGAGGATCTGTGGGCGTTTAACGAGGAAATGGTGGCGCAGGCCATTTTTGACTGTCAGACTCCTGTCATTTCCGCGGTGGGACATGAGACGGACGTGACGATCGCCGATTATGTGGCGGATCTGCGTGCGCCTACGCCTTCCGCGGCGGCGGAACTGGCAGTTTTCGACTACCGACAGTTTGAGGAACGGATCGCGGTCACGCGCACGGCGCTGGTCCGCGGAATGGAGCGGAACGTAGAGCGGAGGCGCTACCGGATCGAGCAGGCCAGAATGCGGCTTGAAATGTGCAGCCCGTCCAGGCAGATCAATGACATGCGCCAGCAGCTGGCGGACGATCAGGAGCGGATGCGCCTGGAGATGCAGCGGCGGCTGACAGAGTGCCGTCACAGGCTGGAACTGGCGGCAGGAAGGGTCCGGGCGAACAGCCCGGGAAGGCTGATCGAAGAACGGCGCAGGCTGCTTAATGACGCGGAGAAGCGGATGCGGGCCGCGGCGGAGCGGAACCTGCTGGAGACGAAGCACAGGCTGACGCTTGACGCGGGCAGGCTGGACGGACTTTCTCCGCTTAAGAGACTGTCCGGCGGTTTCGGGTATGTGACCGATGAGAGCGGACATGCCGTTGAGTCGGTGGAGAGGCTGAGAACCGGGCAGATGCTTGGCGTGCGGCTGGCCGACGGTCTGGCGCGGACGAAGATCGAAGAGATCGAGGCGAAACCGGCGCGGAGTGTCCTGGGGACAGAGAGGGAAAATCGCTGATCAAGAGTCGGTAAGAGCGTACAGCCGGAATGTCCGGCGGAGGCGATCCGCTGGGACGGTTATCGGAGAAGAACGGCTGTCAGAGAGAACGGTTGTCGGAGAAGAATGACTGCCGGAGAGCATGGAGGCTGAATATGGCGGAAGAAAGAGAGAAGAATATCGGACAGAATCCGGATACGACCGCAGATCCCGGACAGTGCGCAGGGCAGAATGCCGCCGAAAGCGCTCCCGGGAAGGAAAAGGGAATCGAGGAGACTTTGGAAGAACTGGAAGCCCTGATCGAGAAGATGGAGGATCGGTCCAGTACGCTGGAGGAGACATTTTCCTGCTATGAGCGGGGCATGAAGCTGGTGAAGGAAGTGAGCGGCAAGATCGACCGGGTCGAGAAGAAGCTGATGATCCTGACGGAGGACGGACAGAATGACGAAGTTTGACGAATGGCTGAAGGAGGCGGCGGCTCAGACCGAGGAAACGGTCTATGCTTATCTCCCGGCGGAGGAAGGATATCAGAAAACGGTTCTCGCGGCCATGAACTACAGCATGAAGGCCGGCGGCAAGCGGCTTCGTCCGCTGTTTCTCCGGGAGGTCTACCGGCTGTTCGGCGGCAGCGGCCGGGAGGCGGAGCCGTTCATGGCGGCCATTGAGATGATACATACCTTCTCCCTGATCCACGACGATCTGCCCTGCATGGACAATGATCAGTACCGCCGGGGACTTCCGACTGCGTGGGTGGCTTACGGCTACGACATGGCGGTGCTGGCCGGGGACGGACTGGCGGTCTACGCCTTTGAGACGGCGGCGAAAGCATTTGCGATGACGCCCCATACAGAACGCGTGGCCAGATGTCTCGGACTTCTGGCGCAGAAGAGCGGCATCTACGGAATGATCGGAGGCCAGACCGCGGATGTGGAGCTGACGGGGAAACCTCTTGACGGGAAACAGCTGGATTTCATCTATCGTCTGAAGACAGGGGCGCTTCTGGAGGCGCCGATGATGATTGGAGCAATCCTGGCCGGCGCGTCGGAGGAACAGGTGCGGACGGTGGAGCGGATGGCTTCCCGCGTGGGATACGCATTTCAGATCCAGGATGATATCCTCGATCTTACCAGCACCCAGGAAGTACTGGGAAAGCCGGTTCTAAGCGATGAGAAGAATCACAAAACCACGTATGTAAGTCTGTATGGTATGGAAAAGGCGCGGCAGGATGTGGAAATGCTGTCGGCGGAGGCCGCGGGCCTGCTTGAGACGCTGCCGGGGGATCATGAGAACCTGAGACAGCTGATCGCGATGCTTGTGACAAGGCGGAAGTGATTTTTCGGAAGCCGGACGCACAGGCGCAGCCGCTGTATGGCAGGCGAGGAAGCCCTGCGGCTATGCGGCGGGCGCGGATCCTGTGTCTGGCGGGACAACGGAATGAACTGGAAGAAAAGGAACGATTGTAATGCTTGAAAGGATAAACGGGCCGCAGGATATCAAGGCCCTGAATAAAGAGGAGCTGGAGGTGCTGGCCTCCGAGATCCGCGAATTCCTGATAGAAAAGACAAGCGAACACGGCGGTCATCTGGCCTCGAACCTGGGCGTGGTAGAGCTTACCATGGCCATGTTCCTGACTTTCGACCTGCCAAGGGATAAGATCATCTGGGACGTGGGGCATCAGTCCTACACCCATAAGATATTGAGCGGCCGCAAGGATGATTTCGATGATCTGCGGCAGTTCGGCGGCATCAGCGGATTTCCGAAGACGAAGGAAAGCCCCTGCGACGCATTTAATACAGGACACAGCTCCACGTCCATCTCTGCCGGACTTGGCATGGCCCAGGGACGCGACCTGCGGGGAGAGGATTATTTCGTGGTGTCCGTCATCGGCGACGGCGCGCTGACCGGAGGCATGGCCTACGAGGCGCTGAATAATGCGGCCCGGCTGGATTCCAATTTCATCATTGTACTCAATGACAACGAGATGTCCATTTCCGAGAATGTGGGAGGTATCTCCCGGTATCTGAGCGGCATCCGCACCAGCGAGGGATATAATGATCTGAAGGAGAATGTGACCGGCCTTCTGGAGAAGATCCCCGGCGTGGGCGCGAAGCTGATCGAGAAGATCCGCCGAACCAAGCAGGGCATCAAGCAGCTGCTGATCCCGGGGATGTTTTTCGAGGATATGGGGATCACCTATCTGGGCCCGGTGGACGGCCATGATCTGCGGCAGCTCCGCAAGGTGCTTGGCGAGGCGCGGCGGCTGGATCATGCGGTATTGGTCCATGTGGTGACAAAGAAAGGAAAGGGGTACGCGCCGGCGGAGAAGAATCCCGCAAGATTCCATGGCGTGGAGCCCTTTGATATCGCGACAGGAAAGCCGAAGAAGGAGAAAATATATCCCGGCTATACCGATGTATTCAGCCGGGAACTGTGCAGGCTGGCGGAGAAGGACGAGCGGATCGTGGCTTTGACGGCGGCCATGCCGGACGGGACGGGGCTGAACCGGTTTAAGAAGCAGTTCCCTGACCGCTTCTTCGATGTCGGGATCGCGGAACAGCACGCGGTGACCAGCGCGGCCGGGATGGCTGCGGCGGGACTGCGGCCTGTAGTGGCTGTTTATTCATCTTTTCTTCAGAGAGGGTATGATCAGATCGTCCACGACGTGTGCCTGCAGAATCTGCCGGTCGTATTTGCCATCGACCGGGCGGGGTTGGTGGGCAGCGACGGCGAGACCCATCAGGGGATCTTCGATCTGTCTTACCTGACGTCCATACCGAATATGACGGTGCTGGCGCCGAAAAATCTGTGGGAGCTGCGGCAGGATCTGGAATTCGCGCTGAAGCATGTCGGACCCGTCGCGGTTCGGTACCCGCGCGGGATGGCCTACCGGGGGCTGAAGGAGTTCCAGCCGCCGGTTGTATATGGGAAGGGCGAGATCATTTATGATGAAGGAAGGCCTGCGGGAGGCGCAGATACGGCCGAAACGCAGGGCGGTGCCGCGGAAAATATAGGTTACTGTGACGGGAAGGCGGCCCTGGCGGAAGATGCAGATTATCGCGACGGGAAATTGGTCTCGATGGAAGCTGTAGGTTACCGCGGCGGGAAGACTGGCATAGCGGTGGGAGCGGGTGCCCGCCTTGCCGCAGATGCTGAAAAAACAGGGCCTGAGGGCATTTATATTGCCCTTCTCGCTATCGGCAGTATGGTCAGTACCGCGGAGCATATCCGTGATAAATTGAAACTAGAAGGTTACAAGGTTACATTGGCGAACGGCCGCTTTGTAAAGCCGGTGGATTATGACCTGGCTGCGGATCTGGCGTCCCGCCATGATTATCTGGTGACGCTGGAGGAGAATGTGCTTCAGGGCGGCTACGGTCTCCAGATCACGGCCTGGGCGAAGAAGCATGCGCCGCGGATACCGGTGCTGAATATTGCGCTGCCGGACGCCTATGTGGAGCATGGCAATGTATCGCTTTTGCGGGAGATGCTCGGCATCGACAGCGATTCGATCATCCGGAAGATGAAGGCGGAATTTGGCCTGCGGGATACGGCAGAGACAGAAGACGGGCTGGTGCAGCCGCAGGACGCTGCAGAACCGCTGACTTCTGAGTTGGAGGAGGCATCCGATGAAGGAGAGACTTGACGTTCTGCTGGTGAACCGCGGACTGGCTTCTTCCCGCGAGAAGGCGAAAGCCGTTATCATGTCCGGCATCGTCTATGTGGACGGCCAGAAAGAAGACAAGGCGGGAGCCATGTTCGAGGAGACGGCCGGGATCGAGGTTCGCGGCAGCACGCTCAAATATGTGAGCCGCGGCGGACTAAAGCTTGAGAAGGCCATGGGTGTCTTCGGCGTAGACGTGAAAAATAAGATCTGCATGGATGTTGGCGCGTCGACCGGAGGCTTCACCGACTGTATGCTGCAGAACGGGGCGAGAAAGGTTTATGCGGTGGACGTAGGCCACGGACAGCTGGACTGGAAGCTCCGAAACGACGACAGGGTCGTCTGTATGGAGAAGACCAATATCCGCTATGTGACGCCGGATGACGTGGCGGACGCGATCGGTTTCGCGTCGATCGATGTGTCGTTTATTTCCCTTACCAAGGTGCTGGGGCCGGTTCACGAACTTTTGAGCGATGGCGGGCGGGTAGTCTGCCTGATCAAGCCCCAGTTTGAAGCCGGCCGGGAGAAGGTAGGCAAAAAAGGCGTGGTACGAGAGAAGAGTACCCACCTGGAAGTGATACGTATGGTCATGGATTATGCGTCTGCCAATGGATATAACGTACTCAATCTGGATTTCTCGCCGATTAAAGGGCCGGAAGGGAATATCGAATATCTGCTGTATCTGGAGAAGAAGGAGACGGAGGAAACAGCGGGATCGGCGGAGTCAGGACGGACCGGCGGAGACGCTGCAATGTCGGCGCAGCAGCCGCGGCAGGAAGCGGATGCATGTTCCGTTGACCCTGCGCGGATCGTCGACGAGGCTCATCGGGTACTTCAGGGATAGAGGGGAAGCTGCGGTTTGCCGTCAGGTGAATCGCGGCAGGAAGGCGCGGTTTATGAAGCATTTTTATCTGATATGGAACCCGCAAAGGGACGGTACGGAGGCTATGGCGGAACACATCCGCGGATATCTGGAGATGCGCGGATGTACCTGTGTGGTGCGGGAAAGAGAAGAAGGATCGCATGTTACACACACGGATCCGGGGCAGGTCCCGGCGGAAACAGAGTGTATCATCACGCTGGGCGGCGACGGAACGCTGATACGCGCGGCCAGGGATCTGGCTCCGCGGCAGCTGCCGATGGTCGGCGTGAATATGGGACATCTGGGTTATCTGACCCAGGTGGGCTGCCAGGAGCCGGGCGAGGTCGCCCAGATGCTTGACGAGCTGATCGCGGGGCAGTTCCAGCTGGAGAACCGGATGATGTTAAAAGGCACAGTCCGCCGGGGCGGGGAGATCTTAAAGGAGGATCTTGCCCTGAATGAGATCCTGATTTCACGGCGGGAGATGCCTAAGATCCTGGAACTGCGGCTGGCGGTCAACGGAGAGCCGCTCTGCCAGTATAAGGCGGACGGCATGATCATTGCCACGCCCACCGGCTCCACCGCGTATAACCTATCTGCAGGCGGTCCGATCGTAGAACCGTCGGCCCGTATGATGATCCTGACGCCGATCTGTCCCCATGATCTGAACAGCCGCAGCATCGTGCTGGCGGCAGAGGATACCATCGAGATCGAGATCATGGGTCATGACAATGAGGGACAGGCAGTGGCGTTTGACGGAGGCGCGGCGGTAAGACTTAAAGTCGGCGACCGTCTTCTGGTGGAACGGTCACGGGTTGAGACGGTGATGGTGAAGCTTCATGAGGTATCATTTGTGGATAATCTGAGGAGCAAGATGGCGGGAAGGTGACCGGCTGTACGGCGAAGACCGTAATTTGCAGAGGATGCATCCGTGTAAAGAGCGGATATAGACGCAAGGAGGAGCGGAATGAAGGTAGAACGACACAGCAAGATCGTGGAACTGATCAGCAAATATGAGATCGACACGCAGGAAGAACTGGCGGAACGCCTGAAGCAGGCGGGATTTCATGTGACGCAGGCGACGGTCTCCCGCGATATCCGGGAACTGCGGCTGACCAAGGTACAGTCCGGGAACGGAGGGCAGCGCTATACGGTCCTGCATGCCCAGGGAGAATTCAACGACAAATACATCCGGATCTTAAGAGACGGCTTCCTTTCCATGGATATGGCGCAGAATATCCTGGTGATCAAGACGGTATCCGGCATGGCCATGGCGGTAGCCGCGGCGCTGGATGCCATTCATTTTCACGAGATCGTAGGCTGTATCGCCGGAGACGATACGATCATGTGCGCGGTGCGCAGCACGGACGATACCATTCTGGTGATGGAGAAGATCCATAAGCTGGTGGCAGGATAACGGCCGGCGGGACGGCGGACGTACAGAAGACGGCAGGCCGGAAGCGGCGCAGAAAATGAACAGGGGGAGTACTACAATGCTTTTGGAGCTTCGGGTTAAAAACCTGGCCCTGATCGAGAAGGCGGAGGTGTCTTTCTCGGAGGGCCTGAATATCCTGACTGGTGAGACCGGCGCGGGCAAATCGATCATCATCGGTTCCGTGGGAATGGCTCTGGGCGGAAAGGCGTCAAAGGACGTGATCCGGCAGGGGGCGGAATCGGCGTATATCGAGCTGGTATTTTCCGTGACGGAACCGGAGAAGAGAAGGGCGCTTGAGGAGCTGGAGGTGGAGATGCCGGAGGACGGGACACTGATCCTGTCACGCCGGATCACGCCGGTCAGAAGCGTCAGCAAGATCAACGACGAGACTGTGACGGTCGGACGGCTGCGGGAGATCACCGACCGGCTCATCGATATTCACGGACAGCACGAGCATCAGTCGCTTCTTTACAAATCAAAGCATCTTGAGATCCTGGATTCCTACGCCAAATCTGAGACAGAGCCGTTAAAGAAAAGCATTTCCCTGGTCTATGACAGATACCAGGGGCTGAAAACGCGTCTTGCGCATATGGACATGGATCAGGATGCGCGTCTGAGGGAGACGGATTTCCTGCGCTATGAGATCGGCGAGATAGAGAACGCGAAGCTAAGGGAGGGCGAAGAAGAGGAACTTACGGCGGCGTACCGCCGGCTTCAGCACGCCCAGAAGATCATGGAGCATCTGTCAGGGGCCTATCGGCTGCTGGATGGCGACCAGATCGGCCGCGCTGCGCGGGAGGTATCTCAGGCGGCGGAGTATGACGGGGCGCTTGCCGGGATCCGCGATCAGCTGATGGACGCGGAGGCCGTCTTAAGCGACGCCGTTCACGATATCAGTACCTATATGGACGAATTTACCTTTGACGAAGAAACCTTCCGCCAGATGGAGGACCGGTTGGACCGTATCCACAGTATGCAGGCGAGGTATGGCAATTCGGTGGAGAAGATCCTTGAGAAGCTGGAAGAAAAGAAGGCCCGCCTCGATGAGCTGGAGAATTTCGATCTGGTGAAGGGAAAGCTTGAGAAGGAACTGACGTCACAGGAGAAGGAACTGGACGGCCTAAGCGCGCAGCTTTCCGGCGTGCGTCAGAAGGCGGCGGAGAAACTGACGGAGAAGATCCGGCAGGCGCTGACCGACCTTAATTTCATCGACGTGCGGTTTGAGATGGAATTCCGGCGGCTGCCGCATTATACGGCGGAAGGCTTCGATGAGGCGGAATTTATGATCTCCACCAACCCCGGCCTGCCCCTGCGGCCGCTGGGAAATGTGGCGTCCGGCGGCGAACTGTCCCGCATCATGCTGGCGATCAAGGCGGTGCTGGCGGACACAGACGATATCCCGACGCTGATCTTCGACGAGATCGACACCGGAATCAGCGGACGCACGGCGCAGATGGTTTCGGAGAAGCTGTCCTATATCGCGAGACGGCGCCAGGTGATCTGCATTACCCATCTTCCGCAGATCGCTGCTATGGCCGACAGTCATTTTGCGATCGTCAAGGCGGCGGAGGGCGGCACTACGGTGACGCGGATCCGCGAACTTGGCGAAGACGAGATGACGGAGGAACTGGCAAGGCTTTTAGGCGGGGCGGAAATCACCGCCGCGGTCCGCGAGAACGCCAGGGAGATGAAGAAGCTGGCGGAGGAGAGAAAAACAATTGCGGCAGAAAAAAGGCCCGGCGCATAAAATTATGCGTCCGGGCCATACTTATTTAAAATAATTTACAGACACCGCCAGATCAGGAGAGCCAGGATCACTCCGATAATGCTCGCCATCGTAATTTTGATCGTAAGACCGAATGTAATTATCAGGATCCCGAGATTTAAAACGACCGGATCATCCAGTCCGAAGGACTGTCCGAAATTAAGCCATGAAAGGAAAGGCACGCTTTCCGTAATATTTCCGATAAAACCGCCGAGTACGATGCCCGACAGCATTAAAAGCAGTAAAACCCAGAAATTTTTATTTGCAGCACGTTTCATCTGAAGATGTTCTCCGTTTCTTTATATACTTTCGTGCGCAGCCGGCGCACTGTATTGCCGCTGTCCGCGTCTTTCGCGGTAAGACCGTAATCAGTTTATCACATCAGTTAAAAAGTGACAACTAAAAAATAACAGAGTGTTTTTTCAGCCGCGACACATACTAAGAAAAGTTTCAGAGAAAACTTGCAGGGAGGTGTGTTGGGTTGAGAAAAACAGGATATCGAAGATGTCTGGTCTGGACGTTTGTGATCAGCCTTCTGTTTACAGCAGGATTTTCATTTTACTATATGGAACGCGTCGTTCCGGATCATCTGAGCATTGTTCTCGATCAGGAAGAGACGCTTACGCTGCCCCTGCCATTCCGCTTCACCCTCCAGAGTGACAGCGAGGAGGTGGCGCTGGGAAATGGTTCCGATATTCCCTCGGACCAGATCACGATCACCCATGAACAGGCTTTCAGCCTCTATGGAAAGAGCGAAGGCAGCTATCTTCTGGGACTGGATTTTATGGGGATCCGGTTTAAGGAGATCCAGGTGGACGTGGTCGGCACCCGGTATGCGGTTCCCTGCGGCGCCCCGGTCGGGATCTATCTGAAATCCGACGGCGTCATGGTCATCGGAACCGGTGAACTGATCGGTCAGGACGGACTTCCGGTAGAACCGGCCGCCGGTATCCTGAAATCCGGAGATTATATAGAAAGCATCAATGGAATCACCCTGGAGAATAAAGAAGAACTGGCCGAGGCGGTGGCGCGGCTTAAGGATGAGGACGCCCGCCTGACGGTTCGCCGCGGGGATGAGCGGATGGAAGTCTCTCTTCATCCTACTCTCACGCAGGAAGGAGAGAGCAAGCTTGGTATCTGGGTCCGCAGCGATACCCAGGGCATTGGCACCGTTACCTATCTGGATCTGAACGGCCGTTTTGGCGCCCTGGGGCATGGGATCAGCGACACGGATACAGGGGAAATGGTCGAAACCAGCGAAGGTAATCTTTATGACACCCAGATCATAGGGGTCGAGAAAGGCTCCGCCGGAAATCCCGGCGTGATGTCCGGCGTCATTTATTACGGACCGAGCACCCTTCTCGGCAGCGTGGAGTCCAATACGGAAGAGGGAATCTTCGGTACGGTCAACGACCGTTTTATGAAAACGATCTCTTCCGAGCCCCTGCAGATCGGCTACCGCCAGGATATCCATAAAGGCGCCGCCCTCCTGCGCAGCGGCGTTTCCGGCGAGATAAAAGATTATGAGATCGAGATCGAAAAGATCGATTATTCCACCTCCCACACCAACAAAAGCCTCGTCATCCGCGTCACCGACCCCGAACTTCTGGACCTGACCGGAGGCATCGTCCAGGGAATGAGCGGCTCTCCGATCATTCAGGATGGAAAGCTGATTGGTGCAGTGACACATGTGTTTATACAGGACAGTACGAGAGGGTACGGGATATTTGTTGAAAACATGCTCCAGCATTGAGCCGGGCAGGCCACTCGCAAAGAGAAGTTCTGAGCAAGCTCGCTTGTTCAGAACTTCTCTTTGCGAGTGGCCTATGGGGCGAAAGCCCCACATCCGATGGTGCCGTCAGGCGCCAGCGGATGCCGCCCGGCGGAGTCGCGGTTCGCACCCTGCCGTTCAGCCGCCAGGCACCAACGGCCCCGCCTGGTCCCTCCGCCTCTTTCCTATCCACCCATTTATCTGAGCTTATTGCCTCTATATTAAAAATGTCTTGTCTATACGTTGAATACAGGTTATAATATACATATAAAAACTAGCTATACTGCAAAGCTCAACATAGTGGATCGTAGTACCCGAAAGGAGTTCGAATATGAGCACATTGGACGCAACTGTATCCATGTTGAAAGCATTACCTGAATCAGAGTTATTAACAATATATGATCTGACCAGGCGATTCTATATTAAGCAGGAAAAAAGTACAGAACCAGCCCCCATGACCGAGCAGCAGATGATTGAGAAGCTTGATCTGGCCAGAAAACATGCGTCAGAAGGAAGGGTTATGGATGCGGATGTAGCGGTCAGTAAGCTGAGGAGAAAATATGGATTATATGGTTGAGATCACGGATGATGCTTTGGACGATTTAGATAATATCCTATATCATATTCTATTTACCCTGAAAAATGAGCAGGCTGCTCAGAATGTGTTGGATGACTTTGATCTGACAAAGAATCACCTGGCCCGGGTTGCCGGAAGTATCTGATTATGCGAGAATCCCAGTCTGCGGGAACAGGGATATCGTCGGTTGGAATTTCAGAAGCATAATTATTTTATGATGTATCGGCTGGAGGGCGAAACTGCGGTAGTAGATGCTGTTTTTCATGATTTGCAGGATTTTGAAAAGAAAATGCTGTGATGAATGATAATGCTGGAATATAAAATATTATATGTCGAAAGAATAGCAGTTTTGAGATATGTTTATGGTTAAGCGTGATAACTTGATCCTATAACGTAAATGAAAACTGCTATTTTATCTGTGGGAATAAATGTTACATAAAAGATCGGCAGAAGAATATTTGACGAGAATTAAATGACCCGACGTGGTACGCATCGTTGAGAGGCGTGTCGGGTACTGTTACTATTATTATATGTGATGGGACAGAAAAGTTTGTTCACATTTTTTTCAAATTTTCCCCTTTGTATCGGCCTTGAAAAAATACAATATTATCCATATAATAGCATATATAAAAGCATTTTTCCCGATGCAGTTTTCGAAGAAGCGAGGTATAATCCGCCCATGAACATCAACAATATCAACTTCACATCCTTTATCCGTGTCGCTGAGGCCGGCAGCTTCAACAAAGCCGCCGAGGATCTGTATATCACCTCCACCGCGCTGATCAAGCAGATCAACCTGCTGGAAAATGATCTGGGCGTGCACCTTTTTGAACGGACGCATCGGGGACTGACCCTGACAAAAGCCGGCGAGTCCCTTTACAAGGATGCCAAGTACATAACGGAATATTGCCGGGAAGCGTTCGAGCGCGCAAGAAGCGCGGAGCTTCAGCAGGACCAGGTGGTTCGTATCGGTACGTCTCCCATTATGCCCGCTCAGATGCTGATGGATCTCTGGCCGAAGATCCACGAGCATTGCGCCGATGTGAGCTTCAAGCTGGTCCCCTTTGAAAACACCTCCGACAATGCCAGAGAGATCCTGAAGAATCTGGGACAGAATATTGATGTTGTCACCGGTTTCGTGGACGAGCTTTTGATGAACCAGCGGAACTGCCGGGGGCTGCTGATCGAAAATGAGCCGCTTTGCTGCGCGGTGTCCATCTACCACCCGCTGGCGGCCAAAGAGAAATTGACAGTGCAGGACCTGTACGGCCAGAATCTGATGATGATCCACCGGGGCTGGTGCCGGCATATGGACGATCTGCGGGACGATCTGACAGAAAACCATCCGCAGGTCAATCTTGTGGATTTTGATCTGTACGATGTGGGCGTTTTCAATCGGTGCGAAGAAAATAAAGATATTCTTGTGGTCATCAGAAGCTGGAGCATGGTGCATCCGCTGATGAAGGTGATCCCGGTAGAGTGGGACCATTTCATGCCCGTGGGGATCCTGTATTCTCCCGAGCCGACGGAGGTTGTACGACGTTTCCTTTCTGCGCTGGAGAGGGTGCTGGCCTCTGCGAAGTAACAGACTATTTGCGGGTGCTATTGGCACGCTTCCAATATTTTGGTAGTAACCTGCGGTTATAACTGATCAACGAATCGAGACTTCTCCGGAAACCTCGATTTTTTTATAATAATGGCGTGGACTGGCAGAATGAACTGCATCCGAAAGGAGGGCGATACCTATGAAACAAAACACTGCAATATGTCTGATCTGTTTGCTGTTTGCTTTGATCGTGCTTATGGCAAGCGCCTGCGGGGAAATAGATTCGAGTGCGGAAACCAATCATACATCCGCAGACAGCGGAGAAACAGGAGCGAGTGACATGGAAATACCACAGACCGGCTGGACAGAAGCGGTTCCGGCCCGATACACACAGGCGTCTGACAAACCGGGAAATGTCGTCCGTCTCGATTATGAATCCGAGGATTATGTCCGTGACGGCAGCGCCGTCACCAAAACCGCCTATGTTTATACGCCCTACGGCTACAAGGAGGACGACGCCGAAACGCGGTACAACATTCTTTATCTCATGCACGGCTGGGGCGGTCACGCAGGAGAATATTTTGAATTTGCGGCGACGAAAAACATGTTTGACAATCTGATCGCGAACGGTGACATTCCTCCGGTTATCATCGTATCAGCCACCTTCTACAACGAAAACAGCCGTACGGATTTTTCAAGTTCCATTCAGGAATTCCGGGCTTTCCATCAGGATTTTGAAGATCACCTGATGCCGGCGGTGGAAGGTCAGTTCCATACTTATGCCCGGTCTACATCTCCGGAGGATCTGAAAGCTTCCCGAGACCACCGGGCGTTCGGCGGCTTCTCCCTCGGTTCGGTGACGACATGGCTCCAGTTCTGCTATGACTACGATTATATCCGCTGGTTTCTGCCTATGAGCGGTTCCTGCTGGTACTACGGCACCTACGGCGACTTCCGTTTCAAGGACAACGTGGATTTCATCGAACAGCTTGTGGAAAATGAAAACCTCGACGAGCGCGGGTATTTTATCTATCACGCCGTCGGTACGGAGGACGCGGTCAAGAGTCAGTCGATCAATATGGCGGAGGAGATGCTGTCCCGGGAGATCTTCACGCCGGATCACTATGTATTCTACCAGAAAGACGGCGGCTACCATGATTTTAATGCCGTGCAGGAGTATCTTTATAACGCGCTCCCGCTGTTTTTCCGGAATGAGAGCGGGGACTCCGGAGCCGGGCAGGAGAAAAGCCAGCCCTTTACAACCGGCACTGCCATCACGGATGTGATAAACGATCCAACTTTCGGAGACTATGGACGTCTGATTTTCCCTGTGGATACCGGATATTACAACGGCAGGACGCTGGGCGACCTCCGCCTGACGTGGTACTCGAATATCGACCCGGACAAGACGGTAGAGATCGCAAATTACATGAAAGCTCACGCGCAGGCGGGCGAGACAATATTTTACGATATTTATACGGATGAAGAAAAAGCGGCCGACCCCGACAAGGCAGATACGGGACTGTTCTTTTTCAAAGGCAATCCCGGCGAAAAGTTTGCCGTATGTAACGCCGGAGGCGGTTTTGCCTATGTCGGAGCGATGCACGACAGTTTCCCCCACGCGCTGGAGCTTTCCAAAATGGGCTACAATGCCTTTGCGCTCATCTACCGCCCCGGCTGGGACACGGCGATGGAGGATCTGGCGCGGGCGATCAGCTTTATTTTCGAACATGCGGAGGAACTGGAAGTGGACACCGACTGCTACTCCCTGTGGGGCGGTTCGGCGGGCGCACGGATGGCGGCTGACGTCGGCTCTTACGGTACGGCCTATTTCGGCGGAGATGATCTGCCGCAGGCGGGCTGCGTCGTCATGCAGTACACGGGTCACAGCGAGTGGCAGAAAACCGATCCGCCCACCTATGTGTGTGTCGGAACCAGCGACGGCATTGCGAACTGGCGCACAATGCAGCGCCGGACCGAGGCGATGTCCGCCGCAGGCATCCCGACAGAATTCCACGCCTATGAGGGACTTTCCCACGGATTCGGGCTGGGCACGGGAACGGTCGCTGAAGGCTGGATAGAGGACGCAGTGGCGTTTTGGGAGCAGCAGATGGATGAAAGGTCCCTGGTTATAACTTCTGGTATGAACTGATGAACAGATAGAAACTTCCGTTCAGGTCCGGATCCCGTTATAATTAAGATTAACAACATAAAGTATTTCGAAAGGAGCATACGCCATGAAGAAAACGGTTGCGTTGCTTTTAAGTTTTGGATTGAT
>CANQRU010000051.1 GCA_947626395.1 uncultured Lachnospiraceae bacterium
GGTGATCTTCGGCCAGGCCGTCGATTCCTCGGCGATGATCATGGTGCCGTCGTGGCGGCCGGTGATCACGCTGTTGATGTGCTTGAAAAACTCGATGGCCTCCAGGTTCTGGTTGCCGCCGTAGATATTCGGCACCCAGTTGCCGGCGGAGCGGCCGTAATCCAGATACAGCATGGAAGCCACGGCGTCCACCCGCAGGCCGTCGATGTGGTAGCGGTCGATCCAGTAGAGGGCGTTGCCGATCAGGAAATTCTTCACCTCGTTCTTCGAATAGTCGAAGACCTTGGTGCCCCAGTCGGGATGCTCGCCCTTGCGGGAGTCGGCGTACTCAAAGAGCGGCTCGCCGTCGAAATTGGCCAGTCCGTGGGCGTCTCTCGGAAAATGGGCCGGCACCCAGTCCAGGATGACGCCGATACCTTCCCGGTGCAGGTAATTGACAAAATACATGAAGTCCTTCGCCTGGCCATAGCGGGAGGTGGGGGCGTAGTAGCCGGTCACCTGATAGCCCCAGGAGCCGTCGAAGGGATGTTCGGCGATGCCCATCAGCTCTACATGGGTGTAGCCCATCTGTTTGACGTATTCCGCCAGTTCGTGGGCCGCTTCTATGTAGGTGTAGCAGCCGTCCTTCTCCGGACGCTGCTTCCTGCGCCAGGAACCGATATGGACTTCGTAAATGGACAGGGGAGCCTTGAGGATGTCCGTATTCCTGCGGGCTTCCATCCATTTCTCATCTTTCCACTTAAAGCCGTCGATGTCGGCGGTGACGGAGGCTGTGCCTGGGCGGTATTCCGCCTCGAAGGCGAACGGATCCGCCTTGAAAAGGATCGCTCCGGTCTTCGTGGTAATCGCGTATTTGTAGAGCTGGCCCAGGCCCATGCCGGGCACGAAGATCTCGTAGATGCCGGAGGTGCCGAGAACCGTCATCGGGTTGGCTTCCGGGTTCCAGCCGTTGAAATCGCCCACCAGGGACACGCCTGCCGCGTGGGGAGCCCACACCGCGAAATACATGCCGTCCTGCCCCTGATAGTTCTTCGGGTGGGCGCCCAGTTTCTCATAGATGTTGTAATGGGTGCCCTGGCCGAACAGGTAGCGGTCCATCTCGGTGACGAAATTCGTGCCGATGGGGACGACCTTGCGGGGGCGGCCCCGCCTGCCGGTATGGACGTACTCGGCGGTCGGCGCAGCGGTTTCTTTCGCAGCTGCATTTTCAGGATTCTTCTTTGGTCTTGCCATGTTCTTATACCCCCTTTATTCTCAGGACGGCGCCCCTGCCGCCTGCGATCGTGATGTGAATGTGTCCGTCGGTGACGGGGATGGTGGTTCCGTTTATGAGGTCGGCGGCTTCCGCGCCGCCTGTCGGTACCGGCACGTACATTTCAGCCGGATTCTCATCGTTATTCACTGCCGTCAGAATGACATGACCGCTGCCGAAGCGGGCGAAGGAGTACTGGCGCGTGGTCAGCGTCAGCTCCTGGTACCGGCCGCCGTGGAGGGCGTCATTGTCCAGGTGGATCCGCCCCAGCTTCGCGATATAGTCGGTCAGATCGTTGTGAAGCCGCGCCTCATCGGCGATCGCGATGCAGGGACGTAGGGCGTCGTCGCTCTCCCGGGTGCGCCGCCCTTCGATACCCCATTCGCTTCCATAATAGATGGAAGGGATGCCGGGAAGCGTATAGAGCAGCGTATAGACCGAGTACAGCTGGGCCCTGTCCCGCAGCTTGCTGGCGAGCCGGTCCTCGTCGTGGTTGTCCACAAAGGTATAGAGCCGGTCCGCCACCTGCGAAAGACGCCGTATGGTGTGGGCGATCTCGAAATAGTTGTGGTCGTTGTGGCCCGAATACAGACCCTTATGTAGTTCGTAATTGGTCACCGAGTGAAGCGTCTCCGGATTCACCCAGCGGGCGTATTCGCCGTGGATCACCTCGCCCATGAGCCAGAAATCCGGCTTCATCTGCGCGGTGCGCCAGCGCATTTCCTTCATAAAATTAAAGTCCAGCACATTGGCGCAGTCCAGGCGGATGCCGTCGATATCGAATTCGTCGATCCAGAAGCGGATCACATCGAAAATGTATTCGCGCACCTGGGGGTTCCAGGGATTTAAGCAGGGCAGCTCGTAATGGCCCTGCCAGGTCTCGTAGCCGAACGGGTCGCCGAAGGGGCTTCCCCAGCCGAAATTCACGCCCTTGTACCAGTCCTTGTAGGGGGACCAGTCGCGTTTCTCCTGAATATCGCGGAAGGCGAAGAATTCGCGGCCCGTGTGGTTGAAGACGCCGTCCACCACGACTTTGATGCCGGCGTCGTGACAGAGACGGACGAATTTCTTAAAATCATCGTTGTCGCCCAGGCGGCGGTCGACCTGCTTATAATCGCGGGTGTCGTAGCCGTGGCCGGACGATTCGAACAGGGGGCCGATGTAGACGGCGCTGCAGTTCATCGCGCGGATATGGGGGATCCATCGGATCAGCTCGTCGAAACGGTGGACCACCGGCTCCCCCGGCGGATTCTGCTTCGGCGCGCCGGCCAGGCCCAGCGGGTAAATGTGGTAGAAGACAGCTTGGTCGTACCAGGTGCTCATAATAATAGAATGTCCTCCGAAAATGTGTTGGTGTGCGCGGACGGTGCGGTGCAGGTCCAGCGGCCTGACAATGCGTGGTTCCGGATACTGCGGCGATCGGTACGGCGCCACGGACGGCAGTTTAGTAGTAGCTCACGCCCTCTAAGTCCTTGAACTGCCGCAGCAGAAACTGGTAGCGCAGCTGGGCCGCGTTCAGTTCGTAGATACAGCAGTCGATCAGCGTCGGATCCACCTCCTGCTCGAAGTGGTTGCGGACCGAATCGATGGTGTGCTTCGTATTCTCGATCTGTGTCCGAAGCTCCTGCCGCTTCAGCCTGTTCAGCGCTCCGCGCCGTTTTTTCCATAAAATCATTCTTGTCATCTCCCGGAAATTGATAATTCTAGTATTTCTGGAAAATGGGAAAAATATGCACATGATTAGTTTACCATTTTCCGACGTTTTGGTCAATGTGTAAGTGGGCAGGTTCTGCGGCCAAAATGCGGAAAAAATTCCGGTGTAGAAATTTCGCGGAGAAATTTGGCTAAAATGACCATTGAAGTTTTTCTGCAATGGGTTATAATGGTAACCACTCAACATCAGTCAGTTTTATTCAAAAGCATTCATATTTTTTACCGCCCTGATCGGGCATTGATTCCGAGAATGATAAGGATTCAAGGGGGTGATGCGGTATTTTTGCGCGCAGAGGGCTTCTTCTGGTCATTCTGCTTGGCGGCGCTTTCCTGGATGTGCGGGAACATAAGATACCGAACTGGTGGATCCTGACAGGCTTTTCCGGCGGGCTGGTCCTTACGGTGCTGGCGTCGGAGCCGGGACAGACGGGTCTGGCCGCGGGAGGGTATCTTCTTCGCGTATTGGCGTATACGGCGGCGCTTTTTCCGCTTTTTGCGCTTCGGATGGTCGGCGCGGGGGATATCAAGCTGATGGCCGTTATGGCCGGCTTCCTGGGATGGGGGAGCGGCTTTAAGGCGATTACATATGGATGCGTTGTGGGGGCATGTCTTGCCCTGGCAAAGCTGCTTTTACAGGGAATCCTGTGGCAGCGTCTCAATTATCTGCTTGCCTATTTCAGGCGGCTGTTCCGGACGAAAGAAATCGTGCCATACTACCGGGCCGAGCGCGACGGGTATGGTGTGGTGATTCCGTTTGCTTTTTGCCTGTTTGTTGGGTATATGGGGTATCTGCTGTTATAGGAAATGCAGGCTGGCGCGGGAGGAGCGCGGCTGCGCAAGGGGGGATTTTGTGGAAAAGATCATGGCGGTTTACGATGTGGATCAGGGGTATGCCCAGCGGTTTGCCGATGTGGTCAATCTGAAGGAAAAGGTACCGTTTACGGTGGTTCCGTTTACGTCGCTGGAACTTCTGCGGGAGTATGCCGGCCGGCACCGGATCGAGATACTGCTGATCAGCGACACGGTTCCGAAGGCGGAGATCGGCGGGATCAGGGCCGGTTCGGTGGTGACGCTGGCTGAGGGAGACGTGGTGTCGGTGACGGAGGCGGATTATCCGGCGGTCTATAAGTATCAGTCCGCGGACAGCGTGATCCGGGAGGTGATGGCGAAGTACTGCGACCGGCCCGCGGACGAGGCGTTCATGGTGCTGGGGCGGAGGGCCAGGGTCCTGGGAATCTATTCGCCGGTCGGGCGCTGTTTTAAGACGTCCATGGCGCTGCTTCTCGGACAGCAGCTGGCCAGGGAAGGGAAGACGGTCTATATCGGGTTTGAGGAATTTTCCGGCCTGGAGAGGATCCTCGGCGGTGAGCACAAGAACGATCTGTCGGACGTGCTTTATTATTTCCGGCAGGGAAGCTTTAATGTAGTGCGGCTCCGCAGTCTGGTCTATACCTGGAAGGACATGGATTATATCGCGCCGGTGCGTTATCCGGAGGATATGGAGCAGATGAACGGCGATGAGGCGGGACAGCTGATCGAGAAACTGGCTTCCGAATGCGGCTATGAATATGTGGTGGTAGATGTGGGAAGGCCTGCCCGGAACCTGCTGCCGGTTCTGGAGTGCTGCGATGTGATCTATATGCCGGTTCGTGATGACGATGTGTCTGCGGCGAAGCTGGATGAATTTGCCGATTATCTGAACGTTACGGGGCGGCAGAAGACAGCGGAGCGCATTCAGCGGGTGAAGCTGCCGTTTCATGGGAATCTGAAGAGGGGCGGCGGATATCTGGAGCAGATCCTGTGGGGCGAGCTTGGAGACTATGTGAGGAAACTTTTGAAGGGAGCGCCGTGGAGATGAGCGTCTGGAAGAGCGGGGGAGGAGGTTCGAAGCGTTCCGGCAGAGAAGATTCGGGGCCGCGGGGCGAAGAAGAGATCCGGCAGAAGCCGGAGAAGAGCCTGCGGCAGCGGCTGAGAGATGAAGTCCGTGAGGAGATAAGCGGCGTCAGGCAGATCAGCGACGATGAACTCTGCGAGGTGATCGACAGGCATATCATGGAACTGGCGGAACGGGAATATCTGCCGCTGAAGGAACGTCTGCGGCTGAGGACGGCGCTGTTCAATTCGTTCCGGAAGCTGGATGTGCTGCAGCAGGTGATGGACGATCCGGATATCACGGAAGTGATGATCAATGGCAGGGAGCATATATTCGTGGAGGAAAAAGGCGTTATGCGCCGGTGGGACTATGCGTTTGAATCGGACGAGCAGCTGGAGGATATGATCCAGCAGGTGGTCAGCCGCGTCAACCGTGTGGTGAATGTGGCTTCGCCCATCGCCGACGCCAGACTGGAGGACGGTTCCCGCGTCCATGTGGTGCTGCCGCCGATCTCCCTGGACGGGCCGACTATGACCATACGTAAGTTTCCGCGGGTCATTACCATGGATATGCTTGTCGAAGGCGGCACATTGAGTCCGGAAGCGGCGGAATTCTTAAAGAAGCTGGTGCGGGCGGGCTACAATATTTTCGTAAGCGGCGGTACGAATTCCGGGAAGACCACGTTTCTGAACGCGCTGTCGGCGTACATCCCGGAGGATGAACGGGTTATTACGATCGAAGATTCGGCGGAACTGCAGATCCAGCATGTGCAGAATCTGGTCCGGATGGAGACCCGCGCGCCCAATTCCCAGGGGGAGGGGGCAATCGGCATCGGGGATCTGATCAGGGCGTCGCTGCGGATGAATCCCAGCAGGATCATTGTGGGGGAGGTAAGAGGGAAAGAGGCACTTGATCTGTTATCCTCTTATAATACGGGTCACGACGGCGGACTTTCGACGGGACACGGGAACAGCCCGGGGGACATGCTGGCCAGACTGGAAACGATGGTGCTCATGGGCGCGGATCTGCCGCTGGCGGCCATCCGCAGCCAGATCGCGTCGGCGCTGGATATTGTGATCCATCTGGGACGGCTTAAAGACAAGAGCCGGAAGGTTCTGCAGATCGTGGAGGTGGAAGGTTATGAGAACGGAGAGATCGGACTTCATACGCTCTATGAGTTTGAAGACGGAAGGCTTAAGAAGTGCGGAGAACTCAGGAACCGGCGGAAGCTGGAGGCCGCCGGGGAGGAGTGAAGCGGCGGTGCGCGGAGGGGGAAAGTCTGGAGCGGCAGATCATGCCGGCAGAGGACAAGGATGTGCAGAAATCGAGGGTGCGGGCATGGATTACAGCCGATACCGGCTGACGCTGCCGCAGCGGCTGGAAGCCCTGGCAGTTGGGGCGGGACTCGCGGGAGCCGTGGCTTACGCCTGCTATCGCAGCTGGATCATATTCTTCCTGCTGCTGATCCCTGCGGCGGCGTATATGCCCTCCTATATGCGGGAGCGCTGGAAGGAGAAGCGGCTTCGTCAGCTGGAGATCCAGTTTAAAGAAGCGATCCAGACCATTTCCACATCTTTGAGCGCAGGTCTGTCTGTGGAGAACGCGATCGCGTCTGCGGAGAAGGAACTGGAGCTGATGTATGGTCCCAAAAGCATGATGTGCGCGGAACTGTCGCATATGGTGCGGCAGATGGAGATGAACCGGCCGGTGGAAGAGCTGATGAACGATTTCGCGAGGAGAAGCGGATTGGAGGAGATCGGGAATTTCGCGCGTATTTTTCAGATCGCGAAGAGAAGCGGCGGGCAGCTGGTGCCGATCATTGCCCATACGGTGCAGGTCATGGACGACCGGTTTGCGGTGAAGGAGGAGATCCGGACGCTGACAGCCTCGAAGCAGTTTGAGCAGAAGGTGATGAATGCGATGCCGTTTCTGATGATCGTATATATCGACGGTACGTCGCCGGGATTCTTCGATATGATGTACACGACGGTTCCGGGACGGCTGATCATGACGGCGTGTCTGGCGGTGTATCTGCTGGCCTGCTGGATAGCGAAGCGGATTCTGGATATAGCGGTGATGTAGGAGCGGACGGGGGGAGAATTATGAAGATAACCGTATTTTGGAAGAAATGGAGAATGCAGATTCTGTGTGTTGCGGGCGGGTTCCTGCTCTATGGGGCCATCGCAGGCGGAGGGGTGATGTCTGACGATGTATCCGGCGGATACCTGGAGCGGGGAGATTATGGGGAGGGAACGACAACATACGAATTTATGGTGGAGGGTCTGGCGGAGGAGCCGGTGTTCTGCCGGACCGACATTCCGGCGCGTCAATATACAGACGCGGAAGCGGCAGAGATATTCGGGGGGATTCTGGACGCGCTTCCGGATCAGATCCGCGGAGAGAATGAAAGCCTGTCAAGGGTGGAACACGATCTTGTGCTGCCGGATTCATTTGAAGGCGGTATTGACGCGGAGTGGTACAGCGACGCGCCGGAGATACTGGATTCTTACGGGGTGATCCGGGAAGGGAACTGTCCGCCGGAAGGTGCGGGCGTCTGGCTTACGGCGGAACTGAGCGACGGGGTGCATCAGGCAGAGCGCACTTATGCGGTGACTGTGTATCCGAGGATACTTACAGAGACGGAACGACTGACGGAGGCGATCGGCGAGGAGATCCGCAGGGAAAGCGACCGGACGCCGGAGGCTTCGGCGGTAAAACTGCCGGAAACCTATGAGGGACGGAGACTGCGGTATTATCAGGAGGACAGCGGATATGAAGCGATACCGTTTCTCGGTATTCTGGCGGCGGTGCTTTTATATGCCAGAGACAAAAACCGGGGAGCGGAAGAGCAGAAAAAACGACGGCGGCAGCTGCAGCTGGATTATGCGGATGTGGTATATCAGCTTATGGTGTTTATCGGCGCGGGTCTTACGGTGCCGCGTGCGTGGGAACGGATCGTGCGGAGTTATGAAGAGCGCCGCAGGGAAGGACGTATACCGGAACGGCCGGCGTTTGAGGAAATGGCGGATGCTCAGTCGCAGATGCAGTGCGGAATACCGGAAGGACAGGCGATCATACAGTTCGGGCGGAGATGCGGCCTGCAGCCATATCTGAAGCTGAGCAGTCTGCTGGAGCAGAACCGGCGGACCGGGACGAAGAATCTGGCGCAGCTCCTGCATCAGGAAATGGAGGATGCCTGGGAGGAGCAGAAGACCATAGCCAGAAGACTTGGTGAGGAGGCGGGAACGAAGCTGATGCTGCCGTTAATGATGCTTCTTATGGTAGTGATGGTGATCATCCTGGTTCCGGCGATGATGTCGATGCAGTAGGAAATTTATGAAAAAATTCAGATCGGAAAGGCGGAGAATAAGATGAAGTTATGGGATGAATGCAAAGAATTTATGAAGGATGAAAGCGGGCTTGGAACGATCGAGGTCGTATTGATCCTTGTCGTCCTGATCGGGCTGGTGATCATATTCAAAAAGCAGATCACGACGCTTCTGGAGTCTATTTTCAAGCAGGTTAATAGTTCAGCAAAGGAAGTATACTGATGAAGAACCGGGGAGAGATCACCGTATTTCTGAGTTTGTGCATCCTGTGCGTGGCGGCGCTTCTCTGTGTGATGGCTGAATCCGTAAGGACGGCCGGATCAAGATATTATTTCCAGACGGCTGTGGGCAGCGCGCTGGACAGTCTGTTCAGCCGCTACCACAGAAAGCTGTGGCAGCAGTATCGGGTGCTGGGACTTTCCTGTGAGTCTCAACAGGCTGCTGCGGATCTGCTCCGGTCCTGTACGGAGAAGTACCTGGAGGTGGAAAACTGGTATCCGATGGAACTGGAATCCATAGAGATCACGGAATGGACAGGCCTGGCCGGCCAGGGAGGCGATTATCTGGCGCAGGAGATCCTGGATTATATGAAGTTTGGTATTTGGGGGAATCTGGAGATCCCGCCGGATAACGGCGGACAGTTTCTGAAGGATATCAGCGAAGCGGCGGGCGCCGGGGGAATGACGGATGCTTATGGCGCGCAGGCCGGGGAAGTGCAGAAGCTTGAGAAAGCGGTGGAGAAGATTGCCGGGTGCGTAAGCAGGCAGGAGGAATACGCGGCGCAGATCGCGGAGAAACTGGCGGCCGACGATGCGGACGGTTTTCGGGACAGCGCCGCTGACTTCCGGGAGGAAGCAGGCCGGATGGACGGGCTTGTTGAGGATTATGAGAAGCAGGCGGATAAGCTTGCGCGGAAACTTGCGGACACGCGGGAAACGATGGCGGAGATCCGTGGAAGCTGGCAGGAGGATCGGGCGGAGCTTTTTGAAAAACAGATGGATCCTTACAGCGCGTATGTGGATGCGGATGGCAGCCGGAGACAGGAGATCCTGGCGCAGCAGACGGCCGGAGAGGAGAATCTGGAGAGACTGGATCGGACGGCGCAGCTTGTCGGAGAAGCGGAGGCTGCGCGGGAGGCGGCGGAAGAGGCGGTCGGGAAGGAAGAAGGATCTGCGCGGGAAGCGGAGGCCGGGCAGACGGAAGAATCCGTGGAGAATGCAGCCGGGCAGACGGAGGAGACCGATGCGGGGTTATCGCTGGCCGCCGCTGCCGAGTGCTGGAGCGGATATACGCGAAGCTGTCTGCAACTGGAATATACCGAGCGGGATACAGAAAAACAGGGCCTTCTGGAACAGGCGAAAGTCTTTATGCAGGGCAGCCTTTTGGAGCTGGTACTTCCGGCAGACGCGCAGGTGTCGTCCGGAGTGATCGCGGCCGGTGCATTCTCCTCGGATTCTGCGCCCGGCGCGAGCCTTCAAACGCGGGGACCGGTGGAACGGGTGCTGATACATGAGTATTGCGGGCATTTTTTTACAAATGCCCTGAGCGAAGAAAAGAAACAGGTACAGTATGAAATGGAATATCTGCTCCAGGGAAAGCGCAGTGACAGGGAGAATCTGCAGGATACGATGACCCGGCTTCTGATATTGCGTCAGGGACTGAATCTGATCCATATCCTGTCAGATCCGGCCAAACGGGATGAGGCCAGGGGCCTGGCTGCCGGTATCGTGGGAGTGACCGGTCTGGCGCCTTTGGTGGAGATCATGGCGTGTTTTATCATGTGCGTGTGGGCGGCGGGAGAGGCGGTTATGGATCTGCGGACACTTTACGCGGGAGGACGGGTTCCCTTATGGAAGAGCAGTGAAGACTGGAAGCTTTCCCTGGAGGGTCTGTTGGATATGGGCAGGGAAAAAGCCTGTCCGGACCAGGAGGATGGGGAAAGAGGCTATACTTATGAAACTTATCTGAAGCTGATGCTTTTCCTGACAGATCAGCAGGATCTGCAGCTGCGGATCCTGGATATGATGGAACTGAACCTGCGGCAGCAGGAGGAAAGCTTTTCCATTGAAAAATGCGCATATCGTGTGGGGATAACCGGAAAAGCCCGTGGAAAATATGTGTTTTTCAGGCTTCCCTTTGTGGAAAAGTACGCCGTCGGGGAAGCGGGATATCCGCTGGAGGCGCCCGCTCTGCGGGCATATTGAATGGAAGCCGGAGAGGAGGTGGAAAAGAATGCCCTTTTTCTGTACGGTAAAGGAATGGTTTCCCCTTTATAAAAAAATAGCAGCTCTCCAAGTACGAATCCTATCGGAAATGCGGCCGGGCAGAAAAAGGGTATTCTTTTCTGCCTCTGCGAGTATGACAGTGGAGGCTGCGCTTGTACTGCCGGTCTTTCTCTTTGCGGGAGTCCTTCTTATGATGCCTTTTCGAATCCTGGATGTGGAGCGGCAGATGCAGGCGATCGCTGTGTCTGTCGGAGAGGAGATCAGCCAGACGGCATATCTGGCGCCGGAGGAAGGCGGATGGGCAGGAAGCGCCGCGGCGCTTGCTTATGCGGAAGGGGCCGTCCGTGTGAGATCCCGGAACCTGCCGGTGCAGCGTCTGTCTCTGGCGGGTTCGTCCCTTCTGACGGACGGAGAAACGGTGGATCTGATCATCGATTATCAGATGAAACTGCCTTTTTCCTTATTCCGAATTGGAAATATAAAACGCCGCTGCCGCTGTTGGATGCGCGCGTGGGTCGGAAGTGACGGCATAACCGGAAGCGGGGAGGCGGACGCCGGGGAGGAAGATCCGATCGTCTATGTGGGGAAAGACAGTACACGTTATCATAACAGTGAATTCTGCCATTATCTGTACAACAGACTTTCCGCGGTGCCGCTTGGCCGTATAGAAGATTATCGGAATGAAAGCGGCCATCGGTATACAGCCTGCAGCCGCTGCGCAGAGGCTGCAGGCGGGACGGTTTATATTATGCCGTATGGAGAGCATTATCACAGCAGCCGCACATGTACGGCGATCACCGCATATGTGCGGGCGGTCCGCCGGTCGGAGGTGGAATATCTGGGTCCCTGCTCCTACTGTTCGGGCGGATAGATTCCATGAGAGGATGATATATACCGACACAGGGAGTTTTGGGAGCAGACAGATACCGGCACAGGTTCCGAAAGAGACTGCGCCGGAAAGAATCATATGCACAGGAGGCAGGGAAGGATGAAATGGTTCTGGCTGCTGGGATTAACGCTGGCAGCGTGGGAAGATTTAAGAAGCAGGGAATTTCCGTATTGGATATTCTGGATATGGCTGGTTCCGGGAATCGGGAATGCGGCTTCGGATGGATTGTTAGGACATCTGGAAGCGGCGTCCGTAGGCGCCGGCCTGCTGCTGGTTTCCAGGGCGACGAGAGGAGCGCTGGGAGCTGGAGACGGACTCTTTTTCCTGCTGTCGGCGTGTTATCTGGATCTGCGGGAAACAGGACTTTTGCTGATAATGGGTCTGGGGATCAGCGGTATCTGGAGCATGGCGGTCGTCCTGAGAAGCTGCATGGCGCAGAATCGTGACAGGCACAGTGACGGACGGGGCGGGACGATACCGTTTCTGGCGTGTATATGGCTTCCAGGACTATGGCTGGTGTGGCGGTAGGGGCTGCCGGCCGGATGCTGCATGGAAGGAGGGATTTGATGAATACTGGCGGAATGCGGCTCCGGAAATATCCGGGGCGGGTACGGAAATACCGCCGCCTGTCGCGGAAGAGGCGGGGTCTGACTGCATCCTATACCGTGGAGGCGGCTTATGTTATGACGATAGTTCTTCTGTCGATATCTTTTCTGATCCGTACCGCGTATGGCAGGTGCATGGAAACCACCGGCATGATGCGTCTGCATCATATGGTAGAATATGTGCGCTGCCAGGAGGATGGAGAGCAGAGGGGAGGCGCGCTCCGAAAAGGCGGCAAGGTATATGGCACCATGGAAAGCGGAGACCGGAAGAGGGAGATTGAGGCCGATGTATATGAACCGGAGAGCCGGATGAGGATTCTTACGATTTTTGATAATATGGCAGAAGGAGACAGGGATAATGGTGGAGCGCAGGAAGCCGGAAGTCCGTTTTCACAGAGAACTGCGGCAGAATTATCTGATGATTGCCGCTGAAGAGGAACTGGAACAGAGATTTGAAGCAAGGATGCTGGCCGGCAATACGATCGACGGGCTGCTGCGTTTCCGTGTCCGCAGAGAGGACGACCGTCTGTGGTTCTGCTATGAGATCACGTCCCGCCAGCCGTTATCCCGCCTGCTGGAAAGAACGGCCATTACCGCCCTGCAGATCCGCAGGCTGCTTCTGGGGATCGCGCAGACGCTGACACGTATGGAGGATTATCTGCTGAATGAGACAATGGTTCTGCTGGATCCGGATTTTATCTATATGGATTCTGTGGAATTCCGGCCGGAGCTTTGCCTGGTGCCGGGGAGAGAAGGCGATTTCCCCGGGGAATTCAGCGAGTTTCTGCGGTTCCTGCTGGGAAAGACCGATCATCAGGATAAAGAAGCGGTCATGCTGACCTACGGTCTGTATCAGGAAAGCCTTAAAGATAATTACGGATTAAATGATCTGCTGCGGTGGCTGATGAAGGAGGACTATTCGGATTTGGAATACACATATATGAATGGCCGGGAAGATCCGGAACTGCCGGAGAGTGTGGTCTGTGAAAGGGAAGATCCGGAAACGGAAGAAGGCATGGACACAGCGTTTTCAGAGAATACGGCGGTGCGGAAATCAAAGCCGGGACAAGAACCGGGATGGCTCATCTGCTGGGCGTTTCTTCCGGTTCTGGCTGTGGCGGCGCTTTGGCTGTGGAGAGGCATGGCGGGTATTGTACATTACGGTGCGGCTGTCATAGGCGGCGCTGCCGGATTGGCGGCGGCCGGAGCCGGCGTTAGCGCATTATGGCGGTTCATGGGTCCTGCAGCGGTGGGCAGAGGCAGACGGTGGGCAGAGGCAGACGGGATAATTGCCGGGAACGGTCATGCGGAATTCGCGGAAGGATCAAAGAAGAAGGACAGAGGCGGAAGAAGAGACAAGAGGAATCCGCCGCAGTCATGGGAGATGGTCTTCGAGGAGCCGGAACCGGAACCGCCGCCACAGTTATTTACAGAGCGCGAGGCAGGAGAACCGCATCTTCGGGAGCCGCCGCCTCCGGCGCCGGAGGACGTTACCCATACGGTTCTGCTCCGGTCCGCGGCGCCCCGGACGGAACTTCGCCGTTTAAGCGGAATTGAAGGAACAACGGAGACCGTACCGGTCTCTTATTACCCATTTCTGATCGGCAAGCAGGAAAATCTTGCGGATTATGTCCTTAAAGAAGACACGGTCAGCCGGCTTCATGCCCGCATAGACCGGCGCGGGGAGACTTACTGGCTGACGGATCTGAATTCAACGAACGGGACTGCGGTCAACGGGACCGTGCTGGAAGCCAATGAGACAGTCCAGATCCGTATCGGCGACAGGATAGATCTGGCCGATCTGCATTTTAAATTTGAATAGGGTCAGGATCAGACTTAACAAAAGCCGGAATCTGTGGTAAACTTTTCACGAAAGTGGAGCGGATTCCTGAATTCGCGCCGCATATCCGAACAGAAAGTGGGGAACAGCCATGCCAGATAACCGAACTTCCCGGCTTCCGGTTGTGAATCTGACGATCATAGCGGTCAATTTCCTGTATTTCGGATATCTTGAGATCATCGGAGATACGGAAAATACAGTATTTATGGCCGCTCATGGCGCATTGTATCTTCCGGCGGTTCTGCAGGGGGAGTACTGGCGTCTGCTGACGTCTGTTTTCATGCATTTCGGGATCGGTCATATTGTCAACAATATGCTGGTCCTGTATGTGCTGGGAGATAATCTGGAGCGGGCGCTCGGAAGCGTGAAGTATCTGGTTTTGTATCTGGCGTGCGGGGTTGGAGCGAATGCCGTTTCCCTGTGGTTTGACTGGACATTCAGCACGCATGAGGTCCTGGCGGTATCGGCCGGCGCGTCGGGGGCGGTATTCGGCGTGGTCGGAGGGCTGCTGTACGCGGTGGCGGTAAACAGGGGCCGTCTGGAAGATCTGAGCACCCGCCAGCTTGCTGTGATGATCCTGCTTTCACTGTATTTCGGATTTACCAGTACCGGCGTGAATAACACGGCGCATGTGGCCGGACTGGCGATCGGGATAATAATGGGACTGATCCTGTACCGGAAGCCCAGAAGAAATAATAGATTTAATTAATTTTCAGGAGGAACAGCTATGAAAGAGGATTGTATTTTCTGCAAAATAGCTGCAGGAGAGATCCCTGCGGCGACCCTTTATGAGGATGATGATTTCCGGGTGATCCTGGATCTGGGACCTGCGTCCCGGGGCCATGCCCTTATCCTTCCGAAGGAGCATTACGCGGATCTGAGCGAGATCCGGGAGGAAACAGCGGAGAAGGTGCTGCCTCTGGCGAAGAAGGTGAGCGCCGCTATGACGAAAGCGTTGGGCTGCGCCGGGATCAATCTGGTGCAGAATAATGGCGAAGCGGCCGGCCAGACCGTGCGGCATTTTCATATGCATATCATTCCCCGCTATACGAATGGGCCGAAGATCGTGGCCTGGGAGCCGGGAAGTTTAAGTGATGGTGACAAAATTCAGATCGTTGAGGCGGTAAAGGCAGAGTTATAGGAGTAAAAGACGTGATGCAACAGAAGCAAAAGGAATTGTTGCAGGCACTGTATGTGGAACATTGGGGAGTTCTCCGTATTGCAGCCTATAAGTATGGTCTGTCTCAGGCAGAAGCGGATGACGCGGTACAGGACACGTTCTGCTCATTTATGGAGATGTATCTGGATAGTGCGGATGAATGGAATGATTGTCAGATCAAGGCGGCGCTTATGAAAATACTGCATAACCGCTGTATGGACTATTTTCGTTCCGAAAACCGCTATCCCAGGATCAGTATACAGGAATTCATGCAGGGCCATGAGTATTGTCCGGCCAGTGAATTCTTTTCAGCAGATATCGCAGGTACCCTGGCTGACAGGGAGGATATGGCGAGGCTTCGGGAAGGAGTCTTGTCCATGAGCCGTGGGATGCAGGCCGTGGTGGTTCTGTATATGCTTGAGGAACGGCCTATTGAAGAAGTATGCAGGATATTGAAGGTGTCGGAATCGACATGCCGGATGCGGATCTTAAGGATCCGCAGGTATCTTTCCAAGTGGATGGAGGATGCGGAACAGGCGAATACCTGATTGCATGGGGATCAAAATCGGCGGCCGGATTTAACCGGCCGCGCATTCCTCGATCAGTCCGACGATCGTTTCGATGGCATTGTTTAAATGGCTGCGTTCCATCTGATGAATGAATTCCTCACGCCGCGCGTAAGTGTCGGTGATGACCGCGTAAAGCGTATCGTCGGTTATGTTTTCTTCCTGCAGAACGGCGCTGAATCCCTGTTTGCCGAAGGAATTCGCGTTCAGGATCTGATCCCCCCGGCTGGCAGCGGCTGACAGCGGGATCAGAACGTTGGGCTTGCGCAGGGCGAGGATCTCACAGATGGAGTTGGCTCCCGCGCGGGATATGACCAGATCCGCGGCGGCAAAGAGATGCTTAAGCGGAGCGTCTACATATTCATACTGCACATATCCGGGAGTGCCTTCCAGAGACGCATCCAGGTGGTCTTTTCCGCAGATATGTATCACCTGGAAATCTGTGAGCAGTCTGGGAAGGATCCTGCGGACAGCCTGGTTGACCGCCACAGCGCCCAGACTTCCGCCGATGATCATGATGATGGGTTTATTGGCAGAAAGGTGCGTATAGTTAAGGCCGGCAAGCCGGTCGCCTTCCAGTAATTCCTTTCGGATCGGCGAACCTGTGAGAACCGCTTTCTCCTGCGGAAGGTACGGAAGGGTCTCCGGAAAATTACAGCAGACCTTACGGGCGGACGGGATACAGAGCTTATTTGCCAAACCCGGCGTCATGTCGGATTCATGGATGATAACGGGAATATGGAAATGTCTGGCGGCCAGCACCACAGGGACGGCCACGAAGCCGCCCTTGGAGAACACCACATCAGGCTTGTATTGTTTCAGCAGTTTTCGGGCTTCTCCGCAGCCCTTGAGAACACGAAACGGATCTGTGAAATTCTTCAGATCAAAGTATCTGCGGAGTTTACCGGAGGATATGCCGTCATACGGGATACCGGCGTCTTCGATCAGAGTTTTCTCAATACCCTGGTAGGAGCCGATATAACGGATCTCATATCCCCGATCCTTAAGGGTCGGAATAAGCGCCAGATTAGGGGTTACATGTCCGGCAGTTCCGCCGCCGGTCAGAATGATTTTTTTCATGGTTTTGCCTCCGGTATACGTACAGTCACATATAGTATTATACTAAGCAATCATTCCAAAAAGTCAACCCTAAAAGGGAAAAACATGGCAAAGAGGTAATACAGTGGAGAGAAAGGGCCAGGATCAGACAAAGCTGGAACATATAGACAAAAAAGTGAGAGTGGCCTTCGGAGCGGATGAGGAAGGGCTTGTGGAGGAGTACGACCGGCTTGCGGTTCAGCTGGAATCGTCAGAGGAATCCGCAGCGCCGGAAGGAGATTTTGAAAGGATACTGAAACGGGTCGAAGAAACAGTCGGAAAAAAACATAAATCAAAGGGATGACAAATCTTTTCTGCCATATTATAATGTACGATGAGGCGCGTTTCAAAGAAGCGTTCCGAGTGATCAGGCGGTAGAAGGAGAAGTACATTCCATGAAGATTCTAGTGATTAACAGCGGCAGTTCGTCGCTGAAATTCCAGGTGATCGATATGACGACCGAGCAGGTTCTGGCCCGCGGCGTGTGCGAACGTATCGGCATCGACGGAATATTTACATATAAAACCGGGAACGGCGTTTCGATCAAAGAGCAGGTGCCTATGGAGAACCATACCCAGGCGGTCCATGTGCTTCTTGACACGCTGGTGGATCAGAAGAAAGGAGTCATCGGCGACTTCTCGGAGATCGACGTCATCGGCCATCGGTTGGTTCACGGCGGTGAGAAATTCACCGGTTCCGTAGTGATCACCGACGAGGTGATCCAGGCCATGACCGAGTGCAATGACCTGGCGCCCCTGCATAATCCGGCGAACCTGATCGGCGTGGACGCCTGCAGGAAGCTGATGCCGGATACGCTGATGGTCGGGGTTTTCGATACGGCATTCAATCAGACGATGGAACCGAAGGCGTTTCTTTACGGGCTGCCCTACCGGTATTATGAGAAATACAAGATCCGCCGTTACGGTTTTCATGGAATCAGCCATAAATATGTATCCCAGCGGGCGGCGGAGTTTATGCATCAGGATCCGCGGCGGGTGAAGACCATCGTCTGCCATCTGGGGAACGGCGCCAGTATCTGCGCAGTCAAGTACGGGAAAGTAGTGGATAATTCCATGGGTTTCACACCCCTGGAAGGCCTGGTCATGGGCACCCGTTCCGGCGATGTGGATCCGGGGGCGCTGGAATTTCTGGCGAAGAAGGAGAACCTGGATCTGCCGCAGATTATGAAGATCCTGAATCAGGAATCGGGCGTTCTGGGGATTTCAAAGAATCTGTCCAGCGACTTCCGGGAACTGAAGGACGCTGAGATCAAATATAATGACAAAGCGGCGATGGCGCGGGAGATCTTCGCGTACAGGGTCGCCAAATATGTGGGAAGTTACGCGGCAGCCATGAATGGCGTGGATAATATTGTTTTCACAGCCGGCGTCGGCGAGAATGATTCGGACATCCGCGAGGAGATCTGCAGTTATCTGGAATTCCTGGGCATCCACATTGATGAAGTGAAGAACCGGGAATCTGCCGAAGCGGTGAAGATATCGGACGGCATGTCGAAGGTGAATGTGCTGGTGATCCGTACGAATGAGGAACTGGAGATTGCCCGGCAGGCGGCCGAGGTGGCCCGGCAGGTGCAGGGGAAATAAGATACTATAATAAGATGAGGGAGAAGAACGCCATGAACATCATGAAACGGGATCACTCTGAGCAGGAATATTGTCCGGAGAAGATCAAGAACGCCATTTCGAAGGCATTTGTGAGCGTGGGGATGCCGATCAGTGAGGAAGAACTGAGCCGGATCCTTGCGCAGGTGGAGCGCAAATTTCCGGAAGGGTGGCAGCAGGAACTGAAGCTCTCCGTGGAAGAGATCCAGGATCTGGTGGAGCAGACGCTGATGGAAGAAGGCCATTACCGCGTCGTGCGAAGCTATATCCTTTACCGGGAGGAGCGGTCGAAGAAGCGCCGCACCCGCCGGGAGATCATGCGGTTCTTCGAGAATACGGAGAAGGCGGCCCAGCTGGAGTGGGTGCTTACCCGCGTCCAGAAGGAATTCGACGCAGAGGAGTATAATCTGGAATACCTTTCCGCCAAGTTCCAGGCGCTGTCCAAGCCGGATATGACGGAGCGGGAGAAATTAAATATCCTGACCAAGTCGGCGGTGGAACTGACGACCCAGGAGGCGCCCCGCTGGGAGATGATCGCGGCCCGGCTTCTGCTTCTGGGCTTTACGGCCCGGCTTAAGGACTCCATGGACGCCCTGCATATCCGCAGCTTTTATGAGAAGATCGCTTATTTAACGGATCAGGGTCTTTACGGCGCTTATATCCTGCAGAATTATACCCGGGAGGAAGTCAGCCAGTTCGAGCAGTGGCTGGATCCGGAGCGGAACAATCTGATGAACTACTCCGGACTGGAGCTTCTGCTGAACCGCTATGTGATCCGCACCCACAAGGGCGTGCCGATCGAGACGCCCCAGGAGATGTTTATGGGCATCGCCATGCATCTGGCGATGAAGGAGCAGAACCGGGGATATTGGGTGAAGCGGTTCTATGATATGCTGAGTAAGCTGCAGGTGACCATGGCGACGCCGACGCTTTCCAACGCCCGCAAGCCTTATCACCAGCTTTCTTCCTGCTTCATCGATACGGTACCGGACAGCCTAAACGGCATCTATCGCAGCATCGACAATTTTGCCAAGGTCAGCAAGTTCGGCGGCGGCATGGGATTATATTTCGGAAAGGTCCGGGCCAACGGAAGCGCGATCCGCGGCTTCGAGGGCGCGGCGGGCGGCGTCATCCGCTGGATCCGTCTGGCCAACGATACGGCGGTGGCCGTGGACCAGCTTGGCATGCGCCAGGGCGCGGTGGCCGTTTATCTGGACGTGTGGCACCGGGATCTGCCGGAGTTTCTGAATCTGCGCACCAATAACGGCGACGACCGGATGAAGGCCCACGACGTGTTCCCGGCGGTGTGCTATCCGGATTATTTCTGGCAGCAGGCCAGGGACAACCGGAACGGTGACTGGTACCTGATGTGTCCACACGAGATCCTGACGATTAAGGGCTACGCGCTGGAGGACTATTTCGGCGACGAGTGGACGGAGCGGTATCTGGACTGCGTCAACGATATGCGCATCAGCAAGCGCGTGATCCCGATCAAGGAGATCATCCGCCTGATCCTTAAGAGCGCGGTGGAGACCGGGACGCCGTTTACCTTTAACCGGGATCATGTGAACCGGATGAATCCCAACGGGCACAGGGGCGTCATCTACTGCAGCAACCTGTGTACGGAGATCGCCCAGAACATGAGCGCGATCTCGTCGGTGGAGCAGCGGATCGAGACGGTGGACGGGGAGACCGTGGTGGTCACGGTGACGAAGCCGGGCGAGTTCGTGGTCTGCAACCTGGCCAGCCTGTCCCTGGGCAATATCGATGTGGAGAACCGGGCGGAGATCACCGAGGTGACCCGCAGCGTGGTGAGGGCCCTTGACAATGTGATCGACCTGAATTTCTTCCCGGTGCCTTACGCGAAGATCAACAATGAGAAATACCGCCCCATCGGGCTGGGCGTCAGCGGGTATCACCATATGCTGGCGAAGCACCATATCAAATGGGAGAGCGAAGAGCATCTGCAGTTCGCGGAGAAGGTGTTCGCGGATATTCATTACGCGGCGATAGAGGCCAGCTGTGATTATGCGATCGAGAAGGGGAAGTATCTGTATTTCGAGGGAAGCGACTGGCAGACGGGGGCGTATTTTGAGAAGCGGAACCTGACGGATGCGCGGTGGAGCGCGCTGGCGGCGAAGGTGGCGGCGAACGGACTGCGCAACGGGTATCTGCTGGCGGTGGCGCCGACCAGCAGCACCAGTATTATCGCGGGGACGACGGCAGGGCTGGATCCGATCATGAACCGGTATTTCCTTGAGGAGAAAAAGAACGGGCTGATGCCGCGGGTGGCGCCGGAATTGTCGATGGATACGTTCTGGTATTATAAGAATGCGCATCTGATCGATCAGACTTGGTCGATTCGGGCCTGCGGGGTGAGGCAGAGGCATATTGATCAGGCGCAGAGTATGAATTTGTATATTACGAATGAGTTTACGCTGAGTCAGGTGCTGAAATTGTATATACTGGCGTGGGAAGAGGGCGTGAAGACGATTTATTATATTCGGTCGAAGAGTCTGGAAGTGGAGGAGTGCGAGGCGTGCTCGTCCTGAGATGAGAGGGATTCGTGAGCGAAGTGCGGCGCGAAGGGGTCGCAGAAGGTTCGCAAAGGATTCGCAAAGGGTCCGCGGAGCGGGGCTTGTCCGTTTGGGACTCAGGTTTCGGATGGTGTACTTCTAAGTTCACAGCAATTTGCTAAAAGCGGTACGAAAAACGGAACCAGCTTGTGTGCATTCGGAAGGGGACTTTCCTGGTCCTTCCGTTTTTCGCACCAACGCAAATCACTGTTCACTAAGAAGTACGGATACCATCCTGCAAATTCGCCCCAAACGGACAAGCCCCGCTCCGCTGCGCCGGTGGCGGACGCTGGTGTGAGAGTCGATGTTGGCTGGATGAGTTGTCTGAATCGATCTTTGGAGAGAGGAATCCGAAGTGGCGTGATGACTTTTTCGAGACAGTAACATGTGAAACTATAATGCGTAAACGGATTACATTTTATAAATTTAATACTTAAAGGAGAACTGAGCGATGGAAGAGATGCTGAAGAAACCGTTGTTTAACCCTGAGGGGGATACCGATGTCCGGCTTCGCCGCATGGTGGGCGGGAATACGACGAATCTGAATGATTTTAATAATATGAAATATTCCTGGGTCAGCGACTGGTACCGGCAGGCGATGAACAATTTCTGGATTCCGGAAGAGATTAATATGAGCGTGGATATCAAGGATTACCGGAGGCTGCCGGGGCCGGAGAGGCGGGCTTATGATAAGGTGCTGTCATTTCTTATTTTCCTGGACAGCATTCAGACGGCCAATCTGCCGAATATCGGCGAGTATGTGACGGCTAATGAGGTGAATCTGTGCCTGGCGATCCAGACGTTCCAGGAGGCGATCCACAGTCAGAGCTACAGTTACATGCTGGATACGATCTGCGAGCCGCAGGAGCGCAACGACGTGCTTTACCAGTGGAAGGACGACGAGCATCTGCT
>CANQRU010000052.1 GCA_947626395.1 uncultured Lachnospiraceae bacterium
CCGGGAAAACCGCGCATATACAAGGAAATGGAGCCGAAAGAAGGCTCCATTTCACATTTACAAGTGGCAAACTCGGGGTATAGCATACTTTCACGGAAAATTTATTTGCGATTTTCTTAAATTAATGTATAATATTTTCCGATAGAGCATTTATCAGAATGAGGAGGAGCATTATGAACCTGATCATACCGGAAAACTACGATCCGCGCCTTACGGTACGCGAGACCCAGGAGGCCATCAAGTACATCCGCGACACCTTCCAGAAGGAATTCGGCCGCGAGATGAACCTGGAGCGCATCTCCGCCCCGCTGTTCGTAACGAAAAGCAGCGGCCTCAACGATAACTTAAACGGCGTCGAGCGCCCCGTGGCCTTCGACATGGCTTTCGATCCCGATGAAACCGTGGAAGTCGTCCAGTCCCTGGCTAAATGGAAGCGCATGGCGCTCCATAACTACGGCTTTCAGCCGGGCGAGGGCCTTTACACCAACATGAACGCCATCCGCCGCGACGAGATCCCGGATAATCTCCACTCCTGCTACGTGGACCAGTGGGACTGGGAACGTGTCATCACCCGCGAGGAACGGAACGTGGAGACGCTTGAGGAAACGGTCCGCACGATCTTTAAGATCATCAAGCATATGGAACACGAAGTCTGGTACAAATACCCCCAGGCCGTGAAGAAGCTGCCGGACGACATCTTCTTCATCACTTCCGAAGAGCTGGAGGAAATGTATCCGGACCTTTCGCCCCGGGAGCGTGAAAATGTGATCACCCGCGACCACGGCTGCGTCTTCCTGATGAAGATCGGCGAGAAGCTTAAAAACGGCAAGCCCCACGACGGCCGCGCCCCGGACTATGACGACTGGCAGTTAAACGGAGATATCCTGTTCTGGTTCGAGACCTTAAACTGTGCGTTGGAAATCTCCAGCATGGGCATCCGCGTGGACGAGAAGTCCCTGATGGAACAGCTTGTGAAGGCCGGCTGCGAAGAGCGGAAGGATCTGCCCTACCACCGGATGCTCCTGAATGGCGAGCTTCCGCTGACCATCGGCGGCGGTATCGGCCAGTCCCGCCTCTGCATGCTGCTTCTGGACCGGGCCCACATCGGCGAAGTCCAGGCAAGCATCTGGCCGCGCCAGATGCGGGAGGAATGCGCGAAGCATAATATCATTCTTCTGTAAATACATTCTTTTGCAGCTATGATTCTTCCGTAAACGTTTGACAAGGTAAGATTTTCTGCAAGAAAAATGTCCCCAGACCTATTGTTTACAGTCTGGGGACATTCTTATATGTTTATCATTTTGACAATACTATCTTCGGAATCATACGATTCTTTTCAACTGCTTTTTCTACTTCTTTTCTTTCTTATTACACTTTCCGAATGCTGCGATTCCTCCGACAACTGCGGCAGCCAGAACAACAATAACCGCCAGCCAGGCAGTGCCTGAGCCGCCCTTCCCTGTCTCTGCGGACGCAGCTTCAGCCGCAGCGCCGGATGAATCTTCAGAAGCGGCATCGGAACCCGCGCCGGAAGTAAGTTCGGGAGCAGTTTCAGAACCTGCACCGGAATCAGCCGCAGAGGATGCCTCAAAATCAGCCCCCGTTTCCGCAGCATCACTATCAGCGCCGCTCTCCGTCTCCCCTTTCAGCAGTACCATAGCGGAAATCGGTTCTACCGTCACCGTGCCGCTCACGGTCCCGATCGGTTCCGTACCGGCCTTCTCGCCGTTAATGTACACGTCCCATTTGTTCCCGGCCGGAAGCGCTACTTCCTGCGCCTCTTCAGCCGCATTGAAAATGAGATAGATCCCGTCGGAAGTCTCGCCATTCACGCCGCCCTTCACCTCAAAGGCCAGCGTCTGCTTCGGCATTCCCTCCACAGCCGTCACATTCGCCTGCACATCCTCCGCGTTCGTGAGCCTGAGAGCCGCGTGGGCCTTGCGGAAGGCGATCAGCCCTTTGTAATATTCAAATACCGCGGCGTATTCCGGCTCGTCCAGCGTATCCCATTTCAGGCTGTTGACCTCGTCGGGGGCGTTGTAGCTGTTCTCGTTGAGCGTTCCGTCCGCGTTGGGCTTGGAGCGGAGCATTTCCTCCCCGGCCTGCATGAACGGAATTCCCTGGCTCGTCATATAGAACGCGGCGGCCAGATTGTTCATCCGCACCAGATCTTCCCTGGATGCGTCCGGCCTCGACAGCGTAAGGCGGTCGATCAGCGTGTTGTTGTCGTGGCAGGAAACATAGTTCACGGTCTGCGCCGGCGTCTTCGACCAGGACGGCAGTCCCAGGAAATCCTGCTTCAGTCCTGTCTCCTTGCCGGAAGCGCCGGAGACAAAGCCCGGATTCTTATCGAACACGCCGCCCTTCAGCGCGTCGCGGATGTTGTCGCTGAAGAAGGCGAATCCGGGCGTGAACTCAGAATGGGTCTGGGTGGCCGTAAGCATCAGGTCCTTCGTCATGGCGGTGTCCATTTTCCAGCCTTCCCCGTAGAAGATCACGTCCGGATGGCTGGCGTGCACCGTCTCCACGATCTCGTTGATCGTGTTTGTGTCCAAAAGGCCCACCAGATCGAAGCGGAAGCCATCGATATGGTACTCGTCGGCCCAGTAGTTCACCGAATCCACGATATATTTGCGTACCATGCTCCGTTCGGAGGCCGTATCGTTGCCGCAGCCGGAGCCGTTGGAGTAGACGCCTGTGTCGCTGACACGGGTGAAATAGCCGGGAACGATCTGGTTGACGCAGAAATCCGAGGCGCTCTGCACATGGTTATAGACCACGTCCATGACTACGCTTAGGCCGTTCGCATGCAGACTCTGAACCATCTGCTTCATTTCGTTCACCCTCACCGCCCCGTTATAGGGATCGGTGGAATAAGAACCTTCCGGTACATTGAAATTGACCGGATCGTAGCCCCAGTTAAACTGCGGCTCGTCCAGCTTTGACTCATCCACAGAGCCGTAATCATAGACCGGCAGCAGATGGACATGGGTGACGCCCAACTCCTTAATATGGTCGACGCCCGTCGACGCGCCGCCGGCGGTCTTTGTCCCGGTCTCGGTAAAACCGAGGTATTTCCCCGCGTTCTGGATCCCGGAGCTTTCGTCCATGGAAAGATCACGGACGTGAAGCTCATAGATCACCGCGTCGTTGTAGGTAAGACCCGCGTTGGGATTGGCGTCCGTCTCCCATCCTTCCGGATCCGTGGAGGCCAGGTCGATCACCATGGCTCTCCTGCCGTTTACGCCGGTTGTACGGGCGTACGGATCGCAGGCTTCGTGGATCTCGTCGCCCAGCCGGACCGCGTAGGTATAATAGACGCCATTTAAATCGCCTTCCTTCTCCGCGACCCAGGTTCCGTTTACGTCTTCGGTCATAGGAATCGACTCGATCCGGTCGTCCGTCCCCGCGGTCCCGCTCTGATAGAGGTTGACCGAAACGCTGCCCGCGGTCGGCGCCCAGACACGGAAAACCGTCTTCTCCGGCGTCCAGACTGCGCCCAGGGCGCTGCCTGCGTAAGTATATTCATCCTCGAATGCTTTGGTAGAGTAAATATTCGGCATATTGATCTTATACTCCGTTCCGTCGAACGTTACTGTATAGTTGCTGTAAATGTCTATCTTTCCCACGGTCAGGGCGTACTGCGCACTTCCGCTCTCCGCGGCGTCCGTCACGGCCACATTTCCGTCCGGCCCTTTGACGGCGAAAGCTTCCATGGGATCGCCGCTGATCGCGCCAGTGGTCGTCACGATGACCGCTTCCGTCTCGTTGTCATATTTGGCCGACATCACCAGGACGCCGGTAACCACATCGTCGCCGTCCACTCTCGTATAGCCCTCCACGCCGGACTCCACGTAAATGTGTACGGTACCCCGAAGCACATCCGGAAGCTCGATGAACTGATCCTTGTCCACGTCCTTGGCCGTCCAGGAGCCGCCGCCCTGCCGGACGATAAAACCGATCTTCGTCACGCCCGGCGTCACCGGGATTGTGGCGGCCATTTCGCCGTCCGTCTCGGCAAATTCATAACCGGAGCCATCCATGCCGTCCGCCCAGGACCAGACGTCCCAGCCGTCATAGTTCCCGTCCGGGCGGTTGTAATGCAGCTCGATCGTCACGCCGCCTTCCGCATTTACGGGGATAATGCCGGATGGGGCCATGGCGGCCAGCATTATAAGCGCCAGCAATATTGCGGATATACTGAGGACCTGCCGCCGGGAGTTACGCTTATATAGCGATGCGATCTGCATATTCACATAGTTAACGATCTTTTTTATACGAACCATTCCTTTTCCTTTCTGTGATTTCCCTGCCATCTAGTTACACGACAGCACCACGCTGGTCTGCCCGTCGATCGTAAGCATACTGCCGTCGAGCTCCGCCGTTCCCATACCGATCGCGGCGTTGATCCCGGCCGCGTCCAGTCCCACGCCGGACAGATCCACCGTCTCGGCAGCCTTGGACGTATTGTGCAGGACCGCGACCGTCGTCCCCTCATAGGAAGCTGTAAAGCCTCCCACCTTCGTATCCGTAAATTCCAGCGCCGTATAGTCTCCCCTGCAGATCGCGGGATTGGCCTTACGGATCATGATCAGCTTCTTATAGTAGCTGAAAAGGCTGTCGCCGTCGGCCATCTGCTCCACCGCCGAAGCGGAGACTCTGTCAGAACCATAGGTCGTCCCCTCCGGGTCCTTCACCGTGTCGCCGTCGCCCCACTCCATCTTCAGACGGCGGTTCGCGTCGGTATTGGCACCGCCGCGGGAGCCTCTCTCTCCCAGTTCCTCGCCGTAATAGATAAACGGCGAGCCGGAGGAAAGCAGATAGAGATTCGCCGCCACCCGGATCTGTCCGCTGGCCTCGGTAAGATAGCCCGCGGCCCGGTCGGTGTCATGGTTCGCAATGAACGGCACGATCATCGCGTCCTCGTTAAGGGCGGCGATCCGGTCCAGATAGCTGTCCACATAGCTTGTGTACTTGTTCACATTTCCGGCCTGGGCGGTCTGGGCGATCAGCCCGGAAGCCTGGGATGTGGTGAAATTAAAACAGTTCAGGGCCGGATAATACGCGTCCGTCACGCCGTCGCTGTCCCATACCTCCGCCACGGCGTAGACGTCCGGCTTAACGGCGCGCAGCTCGTCCATATACCACTGCCAGAACTCGCCGCTCTTCTCATTGTCGCCGAAATAGATGTATTTGGCCGCGTCGAAGCGGAAACCGTCCACGCCGAGATCGAGATAATATTTTGCCACGTCAAGGATGGCCTGGCGCACCGCCTCATTGTCATAGTTAAGTTCCGGCATGCTACCGGAGAAATTACACTCGTAATAGTCCGAACTTCCCTGTATTTTGGCAAATGTTCTGCCCGCCGGCGCTTCCTCCCCGGCGCCGTAATACGTATAGAAATCATAATACGGATCGGAAGTATCGCCATTTTTGTGGGCGTTCTTAAACGCGGTGAACCACGGATGATTGGGGCCGGTGTGGTTGATCACCAGATCCAGGATGACCTTCACGTTGCGCTCATGGCACAGCGAAAGAAGTTCCTTCAGATCCTCCTCCGTCCCGAACTTCGGATCGATCGTATAATAATCGTCCACATCGTATTTGTGATAGCTCTGAGACATGAAAATGGGCGAGAGCCAGAGGCCCTCCACGCCAAGGCTTACGCCGGAATTATCCGTTCCGTCGTTCAGATAATCCATGCGGTTGATGATGCCCTGAAGATCCCCCGTTCCATCGCCGTCGGAATCGGAAAAGGAACCCACAAAGATCTCATAAAATACCCGGTAATTGTCCTCGGATGCGGCGGCTCCCGCGCAGGCAGCGTCGTCGATGATGGCCTCGCCGGAATCGCTGAGCGGATAGGTGCCGGTCTTGTCAAGGGCAGGGCCGGATGAATCCGAATTTTCGGAAGAGGCCCCGGAAGATGCTGCTCCATTTTCGGAACCATCAGTCCCTCCGTTTTCCGTACCGGAGCCTTCGGAAATACCGGTGCCCGCCGCCGCGGAATTTTCCGGCGGATCCGATGCAGCGCCGCCCTCTCCGTTTCCACTCCCGGCATTCCCGGCGCATCCCGAAAGGATCAGGATCAGAGCCAACGCCAGAACAAAAACACGCTTTTTCATAGTCATCCTCCATAGAATCCAAGCTGAGTAAAACCTAAGCTGACGTAAAGCACGAAAAGGACTCTTCAGACACATTTTCGCGCATACCAGCGTATAATGAAGGGCTGTGACCGTGATCGGTCACAGCCCCAACGATACGGACAGAGCATCACTGACGCTCCGTTCGCATGGAAATATACAAGCAACGCACCGATTTATCAACATAGATACACCCGGCAAACGATTCTTCCCTTCATCCGGATCCACCTATGCCATAAACCCAACCTTCAATCACGTCAGCAGATTCTTCTCCGTCTCCGCGTCGAACAGATGCATAGCAACGCCCTCAAACGTAATATTGAGCTTCGCGCCGCGGACCAGTTTCTTGCGCTGCTCCTTGCTCAGTCCCAGGGTAGGCACGCGGACGATCAGTCTCGTGCCGTCGGCGTCGGCGTCGACGTGAAGATGAAGTTCGGAACCCATCATCTCGTCTACCACCAGCGTGCAGGGGATCGCGTGCGCCGCCGCGTCCGCCAGTTCGATATGCTCCGGCCTCACTCCCAGAAGCACGTCGCCGGCCTTCACCTTGCGGGCCGCCAGTTCCTTTCCTTTATCGCCGTCCACCTCGATCTTCGCGCCGAAGGGAGTAACGTAGTATTTGCCGTTCTCCAATAACAGCTTCGTCTTGATGATGTTCATCTTCGGGGCGCCGATAAACTCGGCCACAAACAGATTGTCCGGCATATCGAAGACTTCGTCCGGAGAACCGACCTGCATGATGTAGCCGTCCTTCATGATGACGATCCGGTCCGCCAGCGTCATGGCCTCCGTCTGGTCATGGGTGACGTAGATGAACGTGGTGTCCAGCTTCTGGCGCAGAAGGATGATCTCGGAACGCATCTGGTTGCGCAGCTTGGCATCCAGATTGGAAAGAGGCTCATCCATCAGGAAAACCTTGGAATCACGCACCATCGCACGGCCGATGGCCACACGCTGGCGCTGGCCGCCGGACAGAGCGCGGGGCTTGCGCATCAGATAATCGGTGATGCCCAGCACCTCCGCCGCCTTCGTAACCTTCTCATAGATCACATCCTCAGGAACCTTCTTTAACCGAAGGGAGAATGCGATATTGTCATAAACGGTCATATGGGGATAGAGGGCGTAGTTCTGGAACACCATCGCTATGCCTCTGTCCTTGGGCTGAAGGTCGTTGACGACCTCGCCGTCGATCTCAACGGTTCCCTCGCTGATATCCTCAAGTCCGGCGATCATACGGAGCGTGGTGGACTTGCCGCAGCCGGACGGGCCGACGAAAACCACGAATTCCTTGTCCTTGATATCCAGGTTAAAATCGTGGACGGCCACTACGTTATTATCATAGATCTTCTTTACATTCGTTAATTTAACGCTTGCCATATCCTGTACTCTCCTTTCAAATTAGCCCTTCACGGCTCCGCCTGTTACGCCTTCCACGTAATATTTCTGCAGGCAGAGGAAAAGGATGGTCACGGGGACCGCTACGATGACGCCGCCGGCGCAGAAGGTGGTATACATTCTGTTGATCTGGTCATTGGTCAGCCAGCTGTACATACCGACGGCCACGTTGTAGCCGGCGGAAGTGCCGAAGGCCACATATCTGGCGAACACATAGTCGCCCCAGGGACCCATGAAAGCGGTAAGTATGGTATAGATAACGATCGGCTTGGCAAGGGGCAGGATGATCTTATAGAGCACCTGGAGCCTTGTGGCGCCGTCCACTCTGGCCGCCTCGTCAAGCGACTTGGGGATCGTATCGAAGAAACCCTTCGACACATAGTAGCCCATACCGGAGGAAGCCACGCTGACCAGGATCAGTCCGGGAACCGCGTTGGCCTGGGTCAGTCCCAGATCGCTCAGTACGCGGTACAGGATGATCATCGTCAGCATCCCGGGGAACATTCCCAGGATCAGCATGAACCTCATAAGCGGTCCTCTCAGCTTAAAGCGGAATCTGGAGAGGGTGTAGCTCATGCAAAGCTGAATGATGGTCTGGAACACGGCCGCCGCCAGCGCGATGATCAGCGTATTGAGATACCAGCGCTTGAAGTCGGAGTTCCAGAGGTTTATGTAGTTCTGCAGTCCCCACTGCTTGGGAATGACATAGCCTACCTGATAGGTGTTCTCAACGCGGAAGGACTGGAGCACGATAAATACGAATGGTATGAGCCAGACGACGCTGATCACCGTCAGTAGGATATAGATCCCGGTGTTGCTGACACGGTTAAGCGCCTTAAGGCCCATGTGACGTTTTTCGGTATTATTCATCACTGGAAATCCTCCTCATTCTTGATGGACGGCAGCACGTTATAGACCACAAGGGAGATAAACGCTACCACCACGAACACCATGATACCGACTACGGAAGCCAGATAGTACTGGGACTCGGCGCCAGTGGTGATCTTGAAAAGCCAGGTGATCAGAAGGTCGGTGTAACCGACGCTTCCCGCCGCGCCCGAGGCCGCCGGATTCGTAGGCGCGCCTCCCGTCAGAAGGTAGATCACGTTAAAGTTGTTCATATTGCCCGTAAAGCTGGTCAGCAGGTACGGGCCCGTGATAAACAACATATACGGCAAAGTGATCTTCGAGTACTGCTGCCAGGCGTTGGCGCCGTCGATACGCGCAGACTCATAAAGATCCGCCGGAATATTCATAAGGATACCGGTGGCGATCAGCATCAGGTGCGGAATACCGATCCAGATATTGATCAGGACCACCGTGACTCTGGCCCAGGTGGGATCTTCCCAGAACGGCAAAGGCTGTTTGATCCACCCCCAGTCGAGAAGCGTCAGGTTGATCAGTCCGTTCCTCGCGAACATCTTGGAGACGTACAACAGGGAAATGAACTGCGGTATGGCGATGGTCATGACAAGAATGGTCCGCCACATTTTCTTTAAGCGGATGCCTTTCTTGTTGATCATCATGGCCACGAACATTCCCAGGAAATAGTTGGTAAAGGTGGCCAGGAAGGCCCACATAAGGGTCCAGGCGAGGATCTCACCGAACGTGGCGGAATAGGACTGCCCTCCCCCGGCGCTCTGCCACGAGAACAGGGTGTTAAAGTTCGTCAGGCCCACCCAGGTAAACAGGTTGTTCGAATAGCCGTTATGCGTTCCGTCATAATTGGTAAAGGCCACCAGGATCATGAAAATGATCGGCAGAACCGTGAACACCAGGATACCGGTCAGCGGAAGGGCCAAAAGCGTCTTATAGAACTGCTCGTCCACCATGGAGCGCAGATCGTCCTTATCGCTCTTTAACTTCTTCCCGGACTTTAAGATCTGTTCTGCCAGCTTGTTCTGCTTCACATTCAGCCGCCACGTATAGACAAGAGCGATGATGAAGAAAATGGTCAGAACGCCGTAGAGCAGGATCTTGAACGAGTTATCGTTATAAACCGTGGTATAGGTATCAAGCACCGCGTTGTACTCCTGGCTCGGTCCCAGCTTGCCAAGGCTCGGAAGCATGGACATCCAGTAGCCGCCCGCGGTTATCATATAGATAATAAATACAATCTCAAAAACAAGGAAAAGAAGTCCGCGAAGGATCTGTCCGCGGGCCAGATTGCCGAAGCCCATGACTACGTAGGACACCTTCGTCTTCCAGTCCCCATGGATAAATGTCGTGCCGATATCCTTAAATTCATCCGCGACCGCGGTGACGCCCTTTTTGATCCATCCTCCGATGTTCGCGAAGAAATGCCCGATCGCCAGCGGGATCGCGCTGAAGAAGGATAACAGCTTATAGACGAACTTCTGCCACCTGGTAAGGCGCAGGTACTCCAGGTCACTGTATTGTTTCATCATATCACCCCTTTATACAGAAAGCCTGCCGCAGGCAGCCTTTCCCGCTTGTTATCTCTATAAAATTGGCCGGAGCCTTTGCAGGCCCCGACCAATTGTCGCTATGTCAGGCTGTTCCAAGGCTATATGAAATTCATCCCTGGTTCCAATCTTGCTTTACGATTATGACGCCGGAACAAGAGTAACCTCGCCGGTAGCCGCATCAAGCTGTACATAGTAGGTACCCGCGGTCTCCACAACGAAATTATCAGCAGGATAAGCCACGTCCCAGGCTTTGCCCTGACGGCACTTGAACTCGGTTCCCGCTTCCATCTCATAGGCCTCGTTGGATGTCCAGACATCACCCTCAGCGGTCATGGGCAGATCCAGGGTCCATCCGTCGCCGTTGATAGAGCCGATGACGGTAAACGCGTTCTTCACGTCGTCAGACATCGTGAATACGGCGTTGATGCTCTCCTCGTATTTCTCAAGGCAGGCCTTAAGAGCCGCGTCAGAACCATCGGTAGCCTTTACATCCGTCGTAATGACCTTGGCGATATCCCACCAGGAGCCGTGGATGTTGGGCTGCGGAACCGCGTAGCTGCCCTGCTCGTTCAGAGCGGAAAGAGTCGGGTCAGCCTGGACGGCCGGATCCGCAAGAGCTTCCTTGTTGGAGGGGCCCCAGCCGAATTCCGTAAAGCGGGCCAGCTGGCATTCCTTGTTGGTCAGGTACTGAGCAAGTCTCTGGATCGCAGCGCCCTTTACCGCGTCGGTCTGCGGCTTCACGCCAATCAGCTTGCAGCCGCTGTAGGAACCAATGTGATAATCGGTGCCGTCCACATTGAAGGAAGGCAGATCCGCAACGCCGAAGTTATCGCCCAGCTGCTCAAGGATCGTAGCGTAATTCCAGGTACCGGTCACGACGACAGCGGAACCGCTGGCGAAGTCGGCGTTGCTGGAGTTCACCCAGATGGGAGAAGAAACCAGCTTGTAGATGCCCTTGGCAGCGATAAGACCCTTGTCGGAGTTGAAATCGTCGTCGATGGAAATGAACTCGCCCGCGTCATTGGTGACCCAGTCGGAGTGGCAGCCGGTGCCGAAGAACACGCCGGCGTTGTACCATGCGTTCTCAAGCTCGTAAGAGAAGTTCTTACCGGCAGCCTCGCAGTCGGCGATGATGTCTTCCAGACTGTCGACATGATCTTCCGGAACGACGCTCTTGTCGTAATACATGAAGTAACCGTTATCAGCGGTCAGGGGATAAGCATAGAGATCAGAGCCGGACTGAGCGGCCAGAATGGATGCAGCGTTATTGCTGTTCCTGGCAAACTCTGCGGCCTGGGTGCCCAGCTTGGAAACCGCGCCGGCCTGGATCAGACGGCTCAGCTGGTCCTGAGCAAAGAAGAACAGATCGCCGCCGGCCTGAACGTCGGTGATCATGTTGCTGGCGGCGTCAGCCTCAGACACGGGCTCGACCGTCGCGTTAATGGTGATTCCGTACTCATTGGAACTGTTGAAGTCATCAACCTGCGACTTCGTCAGATCGACGGCTGCGTCGGGAGCCCAGATGACGATGTCATAGGTGCCGGCAAGTTCAGAACCTGCGCCGGCGGCCTGGGTTTCCGCGGCCTGCGTCTCAGCGGCAGCGGTGGTCTCCTGCTGCCCCCCCGTAGTCGCTGCAGCAGCTGTCTCGCCAGCAGCGGCCGTTGTCGTCGTACTGCTGTTGTTTCCGCCGCAGGCAGCAAGCGAAACGGTCATCGCAGCCGCTAACAGCAATGCAAGTGTTTTCTTCATTCTTATTTCCTCCTTTTTAATGTTGGTATTTACCTACCATTGTTCATTATACCAAATTTTATCTCAGATTTCAAGACAAAATGTCAAAAAGTTTCCGTTATTTTCGTAGTTTTGTTTTGCACCCCGCCTATAACCTATAATATGTCGGACAGCGAACCGACGTGGAAATTATCTCCATAAACCGAAACGGGAATAATTTTCTCATAAACTATTCCATATCCAGAAGCCGCCGCGCCACTTCAAGGGCTTTGCCGTCCTCAAGATGCGCGGAGCGGGCGCCCAGGAAGAGATAGTAATCTTCCCCCTCGTAGCCGATATACTGCGCCGCGCCGCCGCTGCCTGCGGCCGCGTCGTAGATCAGAAAGCCGTCGCTGCTGTCCACAATGGCATCGACTGTATCGCTGCTTTCTGCAGCGTTGCCGTCTACGCTGCTGGACATATCGCCACTGTCCGCATCTCCGGCCACGCCGCCGTCCCCGTCATTACCGGCCGCGGCTCCGCCGTCCGCGTCTGCCAGAAGCTCCGCATATGTCTCGATCTGCGATTCCGGAAGAATAAAAATATCCCCGTCCTCCATCCGCTCTATATTCATCATCACATAGTCGAACGGATGCACCTTGATCATGCGGATCCCGTCGGGCCTGTTCTCCTCAAGCGCCACGGCCAGATCCTTGTCCCGGATCTCGGAAACATAACAGTAAACAGTCACCTTCTCCTCCGCCGGGGCGTCCGTGACGATCGTAAAGATCCAGCCCCAGAACACAACCGAAAACATCAGCCACAATATGAAAGAATGAAGCTGCGAGAAAACATTTTTCAAGAATCTCATACCGTCACCTCGTAAGCCGCCACATAGCCGTGGGCTGTATAGACTGCCGTCGCGCCTGCCGCCGCGGCCTTCGCAAGCGCGTCTTTCTTCTGTTCCGTAACCAGAACCCGCTTTGTCCCGGCGCTGCCCGCGACATCCACCCGCAGCGCGGTTATGCTCTTACGGATCGCAAGGCGTTCCCGCGTCACGGCGACTGTTCCTTCCACCCTCTCCCGCGTCTCCTGCTTAAGCATCTTCGCGTGGGCGAGCTCGCGTTTGTCCCTGCTCACCACGAAGATCCCGCAGTATATGACAAACCAGCCGGCGGCCGTGCTTGTCGCCACCGCTCCCAGTTCCATCCGGCCGGCGTTCGCCGTATTCGTTATCGCCGCCATGATCACGCAGGCCGCAAGCGCCGCGGCGGCGACGCCGCAAAGAACCTTCGTCCATACCGAAACCTTCCGCTCAAGCCATTTCATATCCGAATCGGAGTATAGCTCCACAATCTGTGTTTTCATCGTCTTCCCCACCTTTCAACAGGAATTACGCCGGATGACAAACAGACTTTTCACCCGGCCTCACCCATAATGCTGCCTTCTTCTCCGAACATACTTTTTTCGGGAAATGCGCACGGTTCGGTCATGTGTTTTACACTCATTTCGATCAAAGACCGAACCAGTATATATCTGCTAAAATTATAGCATAATACCGCAGCCGGTACAAGTTTATTCCCCGAATTCCGCTTATCTTACGCTTTCCGAGCTGCCTGTACACTGCCTATACGCTGATAAATCCCACTGCAAACCCATTTACACAAAAGCGTTTTCATGTTATAGTACATAGACGAAATTGTTTCATAGGCTCTCGGAATCTTGAGCCTGCCGACCAGATCCATCGGTCGGATGAACCTTGAAAAGTAGATATTGTCCAGAATGGAACAGACGGTAATAAATTTCTGAAAAAGAGGCGTATTTTAATAGACCATACGTTAAAAATGGATTATAATGGTATTGCTTATTCAATTAGGCGGCTTGCCGGAAGAGATCTTTTAGTGGGGATGACTTTGGCAAAGCCCAGGCATCAAGATGCTGACACATCATGATGGCGAAGAGGCGGCAGTACCACATCTTAGATGACCGGTGTCTGCCGTCTTCTAATTTATAGTCTATCTTCTGCCTTTTGTTGCACCGTTCTGAGGAAGTCCTCGCATTGTATTCCAGTTTCCATTCTTTACTGCTGCGCGGCGGGTCATTAAAAAGCCGCGGGTTATCTTTCCATACCAGGTGAACCGTGCGCCCGTATTTCGCATCAGAGCAGGGGTGCTCACAGGTACAGGTCGGGGAGCCGCCGGAAAAGCTGATCTTAGGGCATTTAAACTTCGTCCGGCCTTTTGCGCGCTCCATGCCGTCCAGACGCATCCGGAAGCCGCCGCTGCAGATGGGTACGCCGTCATTGCCGATGGTAAAGTCCTCTTTATAAACCGGGGGATGTCCCCGTCCGGCATTCAGGTCAATGAAGGGCTTTATGTCATGGTCACGGCAGTACTCATAGTAAGCCATAGCATCATGGGCAGAGTCCAGCAGGAGTTTGGAGACATTGACATCCGGCAGGAACTGGAGCATGGAGAACCAGGCATACAGGAAACCGTGGGAGTCATGCCTGGAGGCCGGGCCGAACATGGGAAAGACCGGAAGGTCGCTCTCAGAATCGGAGGCAGTGAGCATATACAGGTCATAGCCAAAGTAATACCGCTCCCGGTGGGAGTCCCAGCCGATGTCACAGTCGGGCTGGTGGTATCTGCGGCTGCATTTACAATCGCGGATGCCTTTCTCCAGACAATTGCAGATGCGGGTCTTTCTTTCCCTGGCGCCGGTATAGACCGGAGTGCCATCCCCGGAGAGGGCAAGGCTGTCGAGGTCGATAAGCCCTTGCTTGCCGGAGACATCAAGGAAGCAGGAACGGAAGATCTCAAAGAGCCTCCTTGCGGGGGCAAAATCCTGCGGCGGTTCGATCCCGAATTTCTCAAGGAGGCCATAAACCGTCACTTTTTCGACAGGAGGAGCTTTCTCCCCTTTCTTAGGCTTGACCGGTTTTTCCTTCGGGGGATGGAGGGGATCCGAGATGTTGTTGCGGTCAGAGAGCCACAGGCGGCCAAAAAAGTCATAGAAAGTACCGGTTCCCGGAGTGTCGCCGACGTTGAAACCGGAAAGGATGGCATAAAGATAGTTCTGTTTGAGCATGGATGCCCAGGCAGTAGGGGAGGGAACCTTAACCTCCATAGAGAGCATGATGGAACGGAGCATGTCGGAAGGGAGCCTTGGTTCAGGGCCAAAAGCGGAATAGCGGTCCTGCATGATGAGGTCAACGGGGGAAAGATCCAAAGCCCAGAACCGTTCGATGATTTCCCAGGTGGAAGAATCAAGAGAGGAATCAGCGTCTGGATAATATTTACGAAGCTGAGCCAGGACATGTTTCTGGTAGGCGGGATGCCCGCCGATGTTAACAGGTTTCAAGATGTGCACCTCCAATCAAGAGTGAAATTACTTCTTAATTGAAGGGCGCGCCTTGAAGAGCTGGCGCGTAAGGATCTTCAAGGCGCGCCGCACATTTTCCCACATTTGTCAATAGGATTTTTGAAAAAGGTGGGGGAATTCATAAAAAAGGTATCTCAGAAGCCGCATGAAATAAGGCTTAGAGATTCCGAGAGTTTATAAAGAAAAAACGGAGGGCTTTCCGCTCTCCGCTCTCTCTGCAAACAGGTTCCCCGCGTACCGGCCCTCCAGTTCCGCCTGGTCGATGGCCTCAATCTGTTCGGCTTCGGTGGGGAAGAAGAAACTCAGCTGTTGATAAGTTCCGCCATCACCACTTCCTCGGCCTGCGCTTTCAATGCGTTCATGTGCGCCACCCATTCCATCTGCCGTGACGCCTTGTCCGGGGCCGGGTTCTTCTTTAGCAGCCCGTCCATGATCTGTTTCACCCGGCTTTCTGCCGCTTCCTGGATCTCCAGCAGGTGCGGGTACAGCTTCCCGGTCAGGATCAGGTGGTTGAACAGCAGCGTGTTGTTCTCCTGAAGGTACGCCCGGCGCATCCTCCCGTACTTGCCTAACGGCTTCTCCGTGCCCCGCTCCGGCGCGATGTCCGGAATCAGGTAATCCCCGTTCCTCGTGTAAGTCAGCTCTGCCATCATTCTGGCTCCTTTCTGCGGCCCTGCCGCGCTCATAGGTCCGTATTGTCCTCTCGATTTCCCGGAATACCCGGCCGGAGACTTCACTGACCGCCGTGCCGAGGACGCTCACCGCCCCCTGCGTGTTGAAGTCGAACACGTCCATGAAATCTTCCGGCTCAAAGTATCCTTCCACATCCTCCACGCAGCGGGTCAGGAGCATATATTTGATGCTCGTTTCCGCCGCCCGTCGGAAGGAAACCCTTACGTTGTCCTCATCATACCCGTAGAGGAACGAATCGTCAACGATGTCGAGGATCTGCTCCCGGTGGTCATCCCAATACTCGCCCGCAAGCTGTCCGGCGATTTCCTCGATAACATCGGCAAGCGGCATATCTTTTGTTCCGCTGATGTCAAACGTCCTGCCGAGGTTCTCTTTGATGGAAGGGATATACTCGTCCTGCATCTTCCAGAGGTTGACCGGACGGGAATTGCGCCGCGCCCCGGTGTCCGAAACATCGAACACATAGCGCAGCCGGATCACGTCGCTGCTGGTGTCCACCAGGGCAATGCCCTTGGAGCCGCGCTTCACATACCGGCGCATGGTGTTGTTCCAGAGGTCGTACTCCGCGCAGGCCGTCGCGTCCGGGCGCTGCTTGTAGATCATAAGCTGCTCATGGAACGGGTACTTGTAGAGCCGGGCGGCAGTGGTAAGGAAGGCTGTCCACTGCTCCCGGCTCCCGGTCACCTGCTTTGCGGCTTCTTCCGCCAGCGCCGCGTAATATGCTGTTTTAGCTGTCATTTAAGCCTCCTGTTCTCTTAGATTTCCGGGTAAAGTTCTAGAGCGTCAAATTCTTCGTCGCTCAAAGCGGACAGTTTTTCCAGTGTCCTGTCCGTCAGTTTCCGCAGCCGACGTTCACCGGGGGTGAGCTGGCTGCGCATTTCTTGGAGTTCTTCAATCAGGCCGGTGCGTGTTCCGGGGTTATAAAGCATCATCAAGAACTTTTCTTCCCGATTGAACCGTGTCATCGTTCGTCCCTCTCAGGTATGGTTTTTGCTGGCGGGGCGGAACGTGCCGGAGGGGACATCTGCTTGAGCTGTTCCAGAATGGAAGTACGCTCGGCGGGAGGCTCCTGTTTCGGGCCGTTGTTGATGATGCCGTCAATCATCCCGTAATCGTCCTCCATCGCCATCTCCGCATTTTTCAGGTGGTTCTCCCTGCGGATGAAGTCCGGCAGTTCCGCAAAGCCAATGGAATCTACATAATGGCAGGATACCACGCCGCCCACCTTTAACGCCACGATGTCGCTGACCGAAAGGCTGTGTCCCTTAAAATCCTCCGGCCGGTCGATATTGAACTTTGTGAACATCCCTTCCAGAACGTCAATCTGGTCGCCCTGCTTCGTCAGCTCCCCGACGTACACCACCTCATAATGGTCAATGTCCGGCGTGATGCCCATGCGCCCCAGCTCCCGCATGGAAAAAAACCTTTCATAGATGGTTTCATCGCTATGCCGAAGTTGGAGTATCGCATAACTGTCGGTGGCGCTGTCCAGAAACGCCTCCATGCGCTGGCCGGAATCGTCCGTACCGTTCACTTCGTCCCATTTCTTAATCTCGCTCATATGCCCTCCTTATCGTTCTGTCCCGCGCTGCTTCCTGGGAACTGGCGCATCCTGCGCCGGGGCAGAGGCTTTCATCGTCTCCAGCTTTCCCAGCACGGACTTCCGGCTGTTCATGGGCCTGAGCTGCTGGCTGCGGTCCTCCGTGCCGGAAATCACGGCGAAAATGCCTTTACGGTCATTCAATGTCGTAAGTGCGAGGGTCTTAAACGGCAACATAGAAGCAAGTCTTTCCGTATCCCTGCTGCCCGCACGGTGCAGAAAATCCGGCGATACCTCTGCCATGAAGTGTGTTCCGCTGGGGCTGTTCGGCTCCCGTGGGGCTTGCAGTTTGCCGAGGATACGCGCCGCCTCATCCCTGATGTCAGTTACCGTCAGGGGCTGGGTCAGCAGAAACTCATGCCGCGCCTCCCGGACGAAAATATCCAGCAGACCGGGGTGGCTGTTTGCGATGAAGCCAATCGTCCGGTCATCGCCCATGCCGTTGATGTCCGGTACAATGGGGAAATCCCGTGCCCACTGCTTGTTGTTCTGGGAAATCCGTCCATCCCAATCCTTATGCTGGACAGTATTCGCCAGCACATAGAGGGTACGGTCAAATCCGAACTGTTCGACCACATCCCGGACAGCGGCGCTTCCGAGAATGTTATCGCGGTAATGCTGGGAGATGGCGGCATCAATGGCATCCCGGCAGGCGGTGTGTGCCTTATAGGACGCACGGTACTCCGGCAGTTCGTCATGCTCTCTGGCATAAGCTGCTGAATGGGGATATATCGGTGTCTTATCTTTCAATCTTTGGCCTCCATTCTGGCGGGACAACATCCCGCTTGATTACTTCTTTTTCTTCTCAAATTCCATTGAAAACTGTGCCTGACCACCCTCGCCGGTAGACAGCACCAGCGTCGCATCAAAGCTCTTGCCGGTTTTCGCGGATTTACAACCTTTCAGCTTCACCCGGCCAGTTGTGATGAGTTTCTCGGCAATCGCAGAAGTCAGCTTTTTGCCGATGCTGTCAAAGTACCGGTTGTTCTTCCACAGGGCGAACCGGCACTCTTTATTGGAGCAGAAATAGCCTTTCGGCCTGTCCAGCACCTCAGCACCGCAGGCGGGGCAGCTCCCTATGACCGCGCCTTTCTGGGGCAGGAACGTCTCCGCGCCGTCCACACGTTTGCTGTCCCGGACTAAATCACTGACCATAGCGGCGATCTCACCCATGAACTGCCGGGGTTCATAGCCGCCCCGCTCCATCAGAAGCAGCTTTTCCTCCCATTCGGCAGTCATGGACGGGGACTGAATCTGCTCCGGCACCACCGTGACCAGCGCTTCGCCCTTGCTTGTGGGGATAAGAATTTTCGTTTTCTTATCGCCCCGGCGCTCTACGAAGCCTTTCTGCACCAGCTTTTCAATGATAGCGGCGCGGGTGGCGGGAGTGCCGATACCCCGGCGTTCCGCTTCCTTTGGCATTTCCTCTGCACCGGCAGCCTCCATCGCGGACAGGAGTAAATCTTCCGTGAAGTGCTTAGGCGGTGACGTTTTTCCCTCTTTCAGCTCCACCGAAGCGAGGGGCAACTCTGCACATTCCTCCAGAACCGGCAGTTCTGCGGCAGGTTCCTCTTTTTCGTCCTGTTTGCCCGCATAGGCTTTCCATCCGGGAGAGATCACGGACTTGCCTTTGGCCTTGAAGGTATGACCAGCGCAGTCCAGTTCCACAACATTCTCCAGATACCGGTACGGCTCACCGACCGCACAGATAAGGCGCAGGGCGACAAGCTCCAGCACTGCCTTTTCGCCGCCCGGCAGCTCTGACAAATCCGCGCCTGCCAGTGTTTTGGTGGGAACAATAGCGTGGTGGTCAGATACTTTTTTGCTGTTGATGACCTGCGAAGCGTTGACCGGGGCAGGAGCATCCGGGCAGATGCCGCATTTCTGCTGCACCATCGCCACAAGCCCCGGCAGCATTCCGGCCATGTCATCGGTCAGATAGCGGCTGTCCGTGCGTGGGTAAGTGACCAGCTTTTTTTCATAGAGGGATTGCGTGTAATCCAGCGTCTGCTGGGCGGTGAAACCGAGCAGACGGTTCGCATCCCGATGCAAGCTGGTCAGGTCATAGAGGGCAGGGGCTTTTTCTGTTTTCTCTTTCCGCTCCACCTTTGTGACCGTCGCTTTTCCAACGTCACGGCATTCGCTGGCAATCGAAGCCGCCTCATTCTTTGCTCTCATACGTTCTCCATCGGCATGAAACCCTCCCGGAACGATCTGCACTGTGTAGAACGGCTCCGGCACAAAGCCCCGGATCGCCGCCTCCCGCATGACCACCATCGCAAGGGTCGGGGTCATCACGCGGCCAACATTCAGCGTCTGCCCGTACAGGCATGAAAAAAGCCGGGTTGCGTTGATACCGACCATCCAGTCGGCGCGTTCCCGGCAGAGTGCCGCCTCATATAAGGCATCGTATTCAGTTCCCGGCCGGAGCTTTGCGAAACCCTCCCTGATGGCGGAATCCTCCATTGAGGAAATCCACAGCCGCTCAAAAGGCTTTTTGCATCCGCACTGATGGTAGACGAGCCGGAAGATCAGCTCCCCTTCGCGCCCGGCGTCACAGCAGTTCACAAGACTCTCCACGTCATCACGCCGCATCAGCGTTTTCAGGATGCCGAACTGCTTTTTTGTCGCCGCTGTCACGCGGTACTGCCAATGCTCCGGCAGGATAGGGAGGTCGCTGCGGTTCCACTTCTCGTAGCGGCTGTCATAGACCTGTGGCTCTGCAAGCTCCACCAGATGCCCGACACACCAGCTCACCAGATAGCCGCCGCCCTCCAGATAGCCGTCACAGCGTTTTGTCGCGCCCAGCACCCGGCCATAAGCCTGTCCGACCGATGGTTTCTCCGTGATAATCAGTTTCATGTCTGCGCTCCTTTCTCCCATGTGCCGGAGCGGGAAAATCCCGCCCCGGCGACCGTCCGGACAGCCTTACACCGGCTCATTGTCCTCCGCATCGAACATGGTGCTGTCATCTTCCTCATCGGCAGTATCGTCAACGTCATCGGGGATGTCAAAATCCGCCTCGTCCTCACCGTCCACATAATCCGCATCCGGGTCGGGCTTTTCCTGTTCCTGCTTTTTCTTCTGGCCTTTCAGTTTGGTGAAGGCAAAGAAGCCACCGCCGCCAATGAGGGCAATCACCAGAATCAGCACAGGCAGCACATTCGTGCCGGACTTCTTTTCCGGTTCCTCTTTCTGCTCATCCCCGCCGTCATCAGGTTCAGCCGGTTCCGTCACAGTCGGTTCCTCCGGCTCCGCAGGGGCGGTGTACTTTGCAGCTTCATCCTCATCCATCAGGGCAAGCAGGTCGGCCTCGTCCACAAGGTTCATGAAGTGGACATTCTCGTCACCGTCCTCGTCCCGGTCGATCACCAGATAAAAATAGTTGCCGTCCTTCGTGGTGACGGTGATGAACTGCTTGCCGGAACCGTCCTCATGCTTCTCAGAGTAATCGTCCACCAGCGTCAGGTTCCCGTCCGGGGTCAGCGCGGCAGAGGAATCGCCGGAATTGCCCGTGCCCATCTGCCCGGCCATCATCAGGTACAGCAGCAGCGCCATCATGTCATCATCCGTTTTGCCCTCGGAGACAGCCTGCTGCATCACATCCACATAATCCTTGTAGACGTAGCCGGTGCGCTCCTTTACGACCACCTGATACCAGTCGCCGTCCTCACCGACGATTTCCAGTTCATCGCCGGTAAACAGGTGCCCGATGATGTCATAATCCATGCCCGCGCCGGTACGCAGGTGAAGGTAACTGCTGCGGGACACGTTGACTTTGCCCGTAGTGACCGTTTCTGCCTCTCCGTCATCGCCAGCCCCGGCAAGCGCCTGTTCCAGTTCCTCCATACTTCCAAAAGGCAGGGCGATGGTGCCGCCCATCGTCACATTGTCCGGGGTATTGGCGGTATCCTTCTCCTGATCCGCTGCCTCCGGAGCAGTTTTCGTTTCAGCATCCGCAGCCTCCGAACCAGGTTCCGTCTCCACCGCACCGGTAGTCTCGGCGGGCTGCTCACCGCCGGCCTCCGCAGCGAAGCACACGCCGGTCAGGTTCAGGGCCAGCAGGAGGCAGGCCAAAAGGCCAGCCATCAGTTTTTTAATCTTCATCCTCGTTTTCCTCCTTCATGGTATTGTCGTTTTCCGTCATGCCCGCATCCTCAGACACAGCCCCGTCCGGCAGGACAGCCGGAGAGGGGAACGCCCCGGATTTCAGGGCTTTCAGCACTTCCGCGAGCTGGTCAGGGGTGAGCTGCGCCTCATGCACAAGGTCATG
>CANQRU010000053.1 GCA_947626395.1 uncultured Lachnospiraceae bacterium
TTTATAGTGATAAAGAAGTTTGCCATGCCTCGCAAATCCGCATAAATACTGAAGATGCGGAGTTTTGCTCATGGCTATTATATTGAATAGAGAGGTGATTACTTTGCGGAATATCATAAAATTATTTACGAAATATACCAGAGTATTTATTTTGGGTGCAGTTCTTGTGTTATCTTTTTCGGGTATAGCGATGGCAGAGCAGAATGACGAGTATGTTTATAAGGTTGAAAATGGTGAGGTAGTGCTGACATCATACATTGCAACGTCATCTGACGCAACAAAAGTGGAAGTTCCGTCAGAAATCGATGGAATGAAGGTAATCGGTTTGGAAGGAACATTCTATGAGAACCAAACGATTGAGACAGTTGTATTGCCTGAGGGAATACGATTTTTGGGATATAATACGTTCAATGATTGTGAAACACTATCAGAAATCAACTTGCCGAATTGTCTTGAAGTAATAGGAGAAGGTTGTTTTTATAATACAGGACTTATAGAAGTGATACTGCCAGCTTCGGTTGAAAGTGTGGGAATAAATGCTTTTAGCAATTGTAAAAGATTACAGCGGATAGATATAAGCAAAACAGACGCCGCATGCTCCTCCTATGCATTTGCGCATTGCATTAATCTGACGGAAGTCATATTACCTGAAACGATGGAATATTTTTCTACTGGATTGTTTTCGGGCTGTACATCGCTTGTAGAAATTACTTGTCCGCAGAATTTGAAACTGATAGGAGCGAATGCATTCGGAGATTGTAGTTCGTTGTTGAGGATAGAATTATCGGACAAGCTAGAGTCTATTGGTGGTGGTCTTAACGGGGGAGCCTTTGTGGACTGTATATCCCTGCAGGAGATTGAGTTGCCGGATTCGCTGAAAAAAATAGAAGTAGATGCATTTAACGGTTGCATAAACTTGAAGGAAATTAATCTTCCGGAAAACCTTGAATATATAGGCAATGCGGCATTTATGCACTGTGATTCCATTCAGGAGTTTAGTCTTCCAGGTAATCTGACCCACGAGAATATAGGGAGTACAATTATTACAGGAAAGAAAATACGAAAAATAATCAATAATACTCCATATAGCTTAGATAAACGTGTTTTTGAATATAATTCTGCATTAGGTCCTTGCACTTGGTATACTGACGAAAACTGTACGAAACCAGCAGAATCTCTCCCTGGAAATGCAGTAATCTATCGTAGTAAAGCAGAATTGTATGGAAATATGTGTACAGATATTTTGTCGAAAGCCCCTCTATTCGAAGATGGGGTTAGTATGGCAGATATGAACTCAAAAGAAGAAATTGCTGCATATCTGTGTAGGTTACTACCATCATCGGAAGAAGTGTCTTATTCGATAGATTTCTTCTTCTCTAAAGCGTGGGCAGGTACGAAAACACTACCTAATGGATTTGAGGGCTATGCAGATACTATTACTATTACAGTGAAGAATAACTATTCTGAGATAGACAAAGCAACTGTAAGAATACCGGGGAAGATAATAATTCATCAAACTGTTTACAATGAATCTGGTGGTAATAATCCTGGCGGGAGTGCTTCCAATGGTGACGGTTCTGGCAATGGAGGAGACTCTGGCAGCGGCGATTCCGGTAGCGGAAGTTCCGGAAGCGGTAGTTCTGACAATGGGGGCTCTGGAGGCGGTTCCGGTAGCGGTAGCTCTGGAAATGGGGGCTCTGGAGGCGGTTCCAATAGCGGTGGCTTTGGAAATGGAGGATCTGGTAATGGCTCCAGCAGCGGTGGTTCTGGAAGAAAAAGTACATCCGCTACCCTTCCGTCTTATGTAGTGCAGGGAACATGGGTCCAGAATGGGGAACAGTGGAGCTTTACTGATGCGAGCGGTGAAGCATATCGTAATCGGTGGGCGGCAGTATATAACCCATACGCTAATGTGGGGGCTGGCCAATCAAATTTCGACTGGTTCTGGTTTGACGCGAACGGAGTCATGATTACAGGATGGCACTTGGATTCTGATGGAAACTATTATTATCTGAATCCGTCTTCGGACGGTACGAAGGGCCGAATGGTAACCGGGTGGGTTTGGATTGCAGATGGAACAGGCGTTCAGAAGTGTTATTACTTCAATCCGGTGTCTGACGGAACAAGAGGAAAACTGATAAAGGATACTGTGGTGGAGGGATACACGGTGAATGGGAATGGTGAATGGACGGTCAACGGAATTGTCCAGACCAAGTAGCAGCTTCCTAATATGCAATATCACAAATAAGCAAAAGGATAGAAAGGACTTTGGATGGAATACGTAAACTTTACAACAGAAGAAAAAGCAGAGATGTTTGATGAGATTGCCGCTTGCTTCTACCAGGCGAATTTTGGTCAGTTGTCGAAGTCCGATATGGAATTGATGATGTTTCGATTCTATATGGAGAAATTAATCCATAATAGCAGGTTTTCTGACGGCACAATCGATTATCGAAAATGCTCCGATTACAGGATCAGTAAGGATCTGGGAATCACGCAGCAACGCGTCCGGAATCTTAAAGTGAAGAATCAGTTAGTGCATCCGATTACCTATGATTGGAAAGCTGCGTTGGCAAAACTGACGGAAAATGCAAGATATGACGAGACAACGAGAAAGGTCACACTCAATATTCCGGATCCAAACCTGTATCTTGAAATTCAAAATTTTATTGAAGAGCAGGGGGCGTATGTAGAGAAACAGCTTAACAACAAGGTTTTGCAGTTGCGCGCGGAATATTACATAGAACTGATTATTTCGCTGGAACCGGAGGATTCGAGGAAAAACATCATCAAGGATTTGAAAAAGAATTTTTCTGGAATTAACAAAAGCAATACTGTTTTTGACGAGAAAAGCATCGGTAAGTCCCTTATCAATGCAGCACCGGATATAGCCGATTTTGCAGGAACTTTGATCGGTCTTATTTCGCCCCAGAATCAGATTGGCATTGCATTGCTCAAATTATTGGCAAATACAGCAGCGAAAAGTATTTGATCTGTGCTAACGGCGCACTTTATACGGTGCAAGTTCCATACTGTGCATTTTGCGAGGCTTAAACCGCTCTAAATGTCTGGACGGTTTAAGCCTCGCGGTTATCCTTGTTATTCATATATTTTTATCCCATCTTTAAGAATTTTCTCCTACTCGATCTGACAGTCGAATTCTTTGCTATAATCGGTGTTCTTGCCTTCTTTGTAACCATTATACTCTAAAAGCCACTTCACGATGAGGGCTTCCAGGCCGCCGACATACTCATTTTTCCTGCTGCTCAATTCGTTTGCGCTCGATTTCGATTTCATGCTGCAATTCTTCAGCAGTAGGTAATTCCAGCCGATACCTTGACGCGAAAAGCTGCTGGGCATCATTCAGAACCGAATATTTCACGATGGCTTCATTTTTCTGTGAGCATAGGATAATGCCTATGGTCGGATTGTCATCTGCATTTTTATAGAGGGCATCGAACATCCGGATATAGCTGTCCATCTGCCCAATATCACCGTGTGTCAGTTTGCCAACTTTCAAGTCGATTAACACATGGCACTTCAGAATGCTATGGTAAAAGACAAGATCGAGATAAAAGTCCTCATCCTCGTATCGCATCAGCTTTTGCCTGGCGATAAAGCAAAAGCCGCGTCCGAGTTCCAGCAGAAACTCCTGCAATTTATCTATAAGCGCCTGCTCCAGGTCGGATTCCCGCAAAGCCGGATAATCTTTCAGATCAAGAAATTCCAATACATACGGATCTTTGATGAATTCTTCTGCATCCAGCGGTGCCATCAATTCTCCGGCTTCAGCTTTGACCGGCGCCTTTTCTCTGCTTGCAAGAAGGCGTTCATAATACAATGTAGAGATCTGCCGCTCCAACTGGCGGCTTGACCACGCGGATGCTGCCGCCTCATTCATATACCACTGCCGCGCCTGTTCGTTTTCTACCGACAGAAGCAGACGATAATGTGTCCATGTCAATTGCGAACGCAGTGCGTTCGTATTTGGAAACATCACATAAAACTTTTTCATCTGCTGAAGCGTCCGCACAGAAAAGCCTTTACCAAATTCTTCTGTCAGACGATTGGACAACTCCTGCAATACGGATTTTCCATAGCCGGACCGCAAGTTTCCTTCTTGCTCATGCTCCACGATGATGCGACCGATTTGCCAGTACGCTTGTACCATTGTAAAATTCACAGTGGTGTACGCCTGGCTTCTCGAAGTGAGCAAGGCTTCTTTTATTTCAGAATAGATGTCTTCGTAGGTTGCAAGCTCAAAATCCGCCATCCTTATTGTCTAACCTCCGGTGCAAAATTTGCACTATGTAACATATATAAGGTGCAAATCGCTATATCGTTTTCTTGCTTATTCCGTAATAGCAGTCCCGGCCTTCCCCGCAAGTCCCAGCACCGCTTTCTCCGGCGACGTGATGACGGCGCGGCGGCCTTTGCCGCTCTGGATGAAATCGACGCTTGCGACCACCTTCGGCAGCATGGAGGCGAACTCGAACTGGCCCTGGGCGATGTAGTCCCGGGCTTCGTCCAGATTCATCGTGTGAATGGGATGCTCGTCAGGCTGGCCGTAGTTGAGCGTCACATTGTCCACGGCGGTCAGGATCATCAGCACGTCGGCGTCGACCTCGCGGGCCAGAAGGCCGGCGGCCAGGTCCTTCTCGATGACGGCGCTGGCGCCCTTTAAGGAGTGACCCTGAACCATGACCGGGATGCCGCCGCCTCCGCAGGCGATGACGATCTGTCCGGCGTCGAGAAGAGCACGGATGGCGTCGATTTCCACGATAGCTACCGGATTCGGTGCGGCTACCATACGCTGGAAGCCTTTGCCGGGGATCTCGCGAACGAAGTTCCCTTTTGCTTCTTCGGCCTCAGCTTCCTCTGCCGTCAGGATGCGGCCGATAGACTTGGCCGGCGTGTGGCTGGCTTCGTCGTAGGGGTCTACGGTAACCTGGGTCAGGATCGTGGATACCGGTTTATAGATGCCGCGGCCTAAGAGGGCCGCGCGGATCGCGTTCTGCAGGTCATAGCCGATGTAGCCCTGGCTCATGGCGGAACAGACGGACATGGGGGCGGGCGTGTAGCCCTCGTGCGCCTTCCCGAACTCATTCATGGCGGTGTGGATCATACCTACCTGGGGAGCGTTGGAATGGACTACGGCTACCTGCCATCCGTCCTGAACGAAATCAGCGATGATCCTGGACATATGCTGGGCGGCTTCCTTCTGCTCCGGCAGGTTCGTTCCCAGAGCCTTGTGGCCAAGCGCCATGACGATGCGTTTCTTCGGCATATATGGTACCTCTCTTTCTTGATTGAGTTGATTGCGAGCAGTGCGCTAGCGCGTTTCCCGGATAACACGAAAAATGTTTCAAGCGGATAAAATCAGTATAAACTTTATGTAGAAAAAAAGCAACTAATAAGTGAAATGTGGCAAGAATTGTGGTATACTTTAATCGGTATGGAAAATTGTGGCATATTAAAAACGCATGCCGGAAGAAAAGGCGCGGCGCCTTCCGGGGCAGGCTGTAAGAGGGGAGCAGGCAGATGAAGCTGGTGTGGCGGATCGTTTATCCGATCGCAGTGTACGAGATCCTGACGGCGGGAATGTTTCTGTTGTTTCCGGATATGCAGGCGCTCCCGGCGCAGGGGATCTCCGCGGCTGCGGCCCTGGTGATCCTGGGGGTCATATATGTGCGCGGAACGGTGGACGGAAGATTCTATACCGGATGGCCGTCGGGGCAGCAGGACGACCTCAACCGCTATCTCATCCCCAGATCCCCGTATGAGCGCCTTTTCCAGTGCGTCTGCATCGGCAGCGTGTCCTGTTTCCTGTTTAATAACCTGATTGCTATCAGCGGTTTGCAGCAGGTGTTTACAGGTTACCAGGATAATCTGGTGCGGATCTACGAGCCGCCTCTGTGGCAGCAGATCGCGCTTTCGGGGATTTTGATCCCGGCGGCGGAAGAGCTGGTCTTCCGCGGGATGATCTACGGCGCATTGCGGCCGCGGTTTTCATTTCCGGCTGCAATGATCGTATCGGCATCCATTTTCGGCCTCTACCACGGAAGCGTGGTTCAGGGAGTTTACGGAATCTGCATGGGGCTGGTCCTTGCAGAGAGTTATGAACATCGAGGGGGATTTTGGGCAGCGGTGACTGTCCACGCGGCCGCCAACCTGACGGCGGTTTTCGCAGAACATTTTGCATAATCTGGAGGGAAAAGACTTGAAACTGTTATCGATCGCAGTACCCTGTTACAACTCGGCGGCTTACATGAGCAAATGTATCGAATCCCTGCTGGCCGGCGGCGACGAGGTGGAAATTCTGATCGTGGACGATGGTTCCACGAAGGACGACACGGCCCGGATCGCCGATGAATACGAGAAGAATTACCCGGGTATCTGCCGGGCCATCCATCAGGAGAACGGCGGCCATGGCGAAGCGGTGAATACGGGGCTTCGTAACGCTTCGGGCGTCTATTTTAAGGTGGTGGACAGCGACGACTATGTGGACGCCGACGCCTACCGGGCGATCCTGGACACCCTGCGCCGCTATGTCTACGGCAGCCAGACGCTGGACATGCTGATCAGCAATTTTGTCTATGACAAGCAGGGGGCGGCCCACAAGAAAATCATGAACTACCGGACGGCCCTGCCCAAGGATCAGCTGTTTGCGTGGAAGGATGTGAAGGTATTTATCCTGGGGCAGTATATCCTGATGCATTCGGTGATCTACCGGACTCAGCTTCTGAAGGACTGCGGCCTGGAGCTGCCGAAGCACACCTTTTATGTGGACAATATTTTCGTCTACCAGCCCTTGCCCCATGTGAAGACCATGTACTATCTGGATGTGAATTTCTACCGGTATTATATCGGGCGCGAAGATCAGTCGGTCAATGAGCAGGTGATGATCGGCCGCATCGACCAGCAGCTGAAAGTAACGAAGCTGATGCTGGATTACTACGATATGGGGAAGATCCCCAACCGGAAGCTGCGCCACTATATGGTCCGGTATCTGGAGATCATGATGGTCATTTCCTCGATCCTGGCGATACGCTCCGGCACCGAGGAGAATCTGGCGAAGAAGAAGGAACTTTGGCAGTATCTGAAGAAGAAAAGCTTCCCGCTGTGGCTGCGGCTGCGGTTCGGTTTCCTGGGTCAGGGTATGAACCTGCCGGGCAAGGGAGGCCGGAAGATCTCTGAAGCCGGGTATAAGATCAGTCAGAAGTTCTTTGGGTTTAATTAAGAGAATGAGAAGGCCGGATACAGTGATTTGTGCTAACTGTATCCGGCGGTTTTATTTAGAAAGTCAGTGTCCCCTGTTGGTACTTTCATGCGGGCAGGGCGTCAGTGACGTTTGCTCCTGTTATTGAAAATATATTGCTTATTTACATCATCGTATCGTCTCTAAGCACCTCGGCCAGACTGATCTTTCGCACTCCCCGCCATGCCAGATAATACGCCAGCGCCACGGAAGCCAGGATGGCCAGCATAAATAGGAGAATCGGAATATACGGCGCTTCCGCCGCGAATACGCCGACTTCCATATAGCTTGCCTTCAGCATGACTCCGACTGCGGCAACTACGATTGGCAGGCTGATCAGGATCGGACGCCCGGCGATCACGGCCGCTTCTATACAGAACATCTTTTTCAGTTCCTCCGGCGTCAGCCCCACCGACATGTATCTGGCAAATTCCCTTTTCCTTTGACGTACAAATCCCAGTGTATTGGAGAACACGTTGCCGATGCCGATGATCGCGAGCAGAACGCAGAAAGCCCCGAAAACAGTCATCATTCCCTGGATCTGTCTGTTATTTGTCTCATACTTCTGAATGCGGTTTTCCTGCTCTATGGTATATTTCTCTTCGACGAGCTGCGCGATCTCGTCCTGTAAAGCGTTCAATTCTTCCGGAGCTGCGTCTTCTCTGGCGCGGACGCAGATGCAGCTGTCAGCCTCCGTTCCTCCGATCCGTCCCTTGATCTCTTTCCATAAGGACGCGGGGATAAAATGCACCAGCTCGTAATAATCAAGCGTTGCGTATTCTTCCCGCAGCGCCGGAACCTCCTGCGTATAAGCCAGAACCGGGACCGCCGCCGTCGTTTCTTTATGATCGCCGGATGGCGCAGAAGTATACCCGGCGGATGCCCCCGCACCGCCGGACTGTCTCTTATTGCCAGATTGCTCCCCGCTGCCAGACTGTCTCAGCACACTCACTGCGTTTTCACCGACACCGGGCGCCTTTATATAAGGCATGAAAACAGGATGCCGGAAATCCGGGTTCGTCACATCGCGGATCTGATTTAAGATCACCGCGCCGTCAAGCCGCGGAGCAATGCCGATCTGTTCACAATAAGCAGCAAAACTCAGATCATCCATGATAACAATCGGAGCGTTTACCAGCCATCCGCCCTCCGCCTGCGACACATAGTTTGCAGGAGCCCCGGAAAAGCCGCCGAAGGACTTCATATCTTCGGTCATTTCCTCCTCTGCGATGATTCTTTTCGCAGAAGCCTTCTGATAAACAATGGCGCTTTCCACATCATCAAGCCCCCGGATCCTGTCAGCTTCTTCAAATCCATCAATATCGGTATCCTTAACAGTAACCATAATATCCCATACGTCCTGATACCGCTCGAAATAGGTTTCCCTTGTACTGATCTGGGAAAGGGAGAAGAAACACTGCATGAGCGCGAACGCAAGGAATGAAACGATAAGCGACAGGGACGCTGTCCGCAGCGCCTTCTTCTGCGCTTTCAGCGCATTGCCGGCCAATTCACCTTCCATTCCGAACAGCAGCGAGAGCAGACGGGAGCTTTTTTGGCGTTTCAGCTGGAATTCTCCGGCATTTTTGATCGCCTCCAGCGGCGTGAGTCTGCTGAGGCGCCGGGCGGGGAGCCATGCGGAGATCCATATCGTTATGACTGTTACGAGCAATGTCAGCGCCAGCACCAGCGGATGATAGCCGAAGACCAACGGGTGTCGTCCCGGAACATCGCTGCCGATATAGGCGTCTACCAGATACAGCAGTCCCGCGCTGCCCGCAATGCCAAGCAGGGTTCCGGCGAGCAGCGGCCTCGCGCAGAGCACGGCCGCTTCCTGAAAAAGACATGCCCGGATCTGTTTCGGCGTGGCTCCGATACTGGAGAAAATGCCGAACTGATGGATCCTCGCGTTCATGGATACCGCAAAGGCATTATGGATAATGATGATCAGCGAGAAGGCCGCCGCCGCTGTGATCAGAATAAACAGCGGGAACAAAAGCCTCGGGGCAGTATCGCCGGGACCGCGGATCAGGTACATGGCAAGAAGTTCGTAGTTGTAAATGATCCTTTCCGGTCCGATTCCGAGCCGCTGCGCTATAAGGGGAGTATCCGTAAAAACGGCCTTTTTATCGTTAAAATAGATATCAGTCGCCGGTTCCGTCCCTTTCTGTTCTTTTTCGTTTCGCTTTACGTCTTCTACATTTGCGAAATCTTTGATCGTTTCTATATCCTCTGCCGCAAGTTCTCCGATAATACGGCTGTGCCAGCCGCCTTCCTCCAGTTCGATCCGCTCCACTTCATATTTCCACGCATTATAAAAAAGCCCGCACAGCAGAGACAAAAGCAGGGCGGAGATGAATGCCGCGATCGTAACGGATAACCCGACCGAGTGATTATTTTTAATATAATTTAATGAATAATCTTTCCACATATCCGTTACCTCCGCCGTTCATCACTGATGATGCGCCCGTCCTCAACCGTAACGATCCGTCCCGCCGCCATGGTAACCTTTTCGTCGTGGGTGATCAGCAGAATCGTCTGCTCCAGGTTACGGTTGGAAAGCTTCAGCATGTCAACGACTTCTTTGGAGTTCTTCTGGTCGAGATTTCCGGTCGGCTCGTCGGCCAGAAGCAGGGCGGGCCGGTAGATCAGAGCGCGCGCGATCGCGACTCTCTGCTGTTGGCCGCCGGATAACTGGTTCGGGAGAAGATCAAGCTTATCGGCGATTCCCAGAGAGGCTGTGATCTTATCAAAATACTCCCGGTTCGGCTTTTTCTTATCAAGCGCGAGCGGCATTAAAATGTTTTTCCGCGCCGTGAGCGTGGGGATCAGGTTGTAAAACTGATATACCAGTCCTACCTTCCTGCGCCGGAAGATCGCCGCCTGCGTCTGATTCAGCTTGGAGAGGTCGGTTCCGTCTATGACGACCTTTCCATCCGTAGGTTTGTCCACGCTTCCAAGGATATGCAGAAGCGTTGATTTGCCTGACCCGGAAGCCCCGAGGATCGCTACGAATTCTCCCCGGTCCACAGACAGATCGATCCCGTCAAGCGCTGCCGTCTGATTCCCTCCGGAGCCATATACCTTCCTGACGCCCTCACATTTTAAGAGTTCCATTTCGCTGTTCTCCTTTCTTTTGCGCGCCTGTCTTTGGGCACTGCGCTTCCTGGCGGAGGGATGGATCCCCCCGCTTCTTACAAGTGCATTGTATCAAATGAAAGTTACAGGTCAGTGACAGTAAAATCGAATCTCAAAGAGAGCTCCTCCGCCGGCTCTGTTCGCCGCCCGTATCGTCCCGTTTTGGCGTTCTATGATCTCTTTGGCCAGAGCAAGTCCAATCCCGATCCCGCCCTCGTGGGCGTTTTGCCCCCGGTAAAACCGTTCAAAAATGTGCGGAATATCTTCCTTTGCAAAGCCTTTCCCATCATCCCAGATCAGTATTTCCGTATACAATGGATTTTGGGTATAGGAACAATGGAGAGTGCCCCCGGGAGTATGTTCCATACAGTTCTTCATCAGATTCATGATCGTTTCCATCGTCCAGTCCATATCCGCGGAAATTAACACTTCCCCCAGTTCCGGGATCTCGATGGAAGAACCGGAACGGAAGAAAAGCTCCTGCAGGTTATCCGCCGCAAGGGTAAGAAGAGTAAAGACATCGGTTTCCTCTTTCTGCAAGACCAGTGTTCCCGCGTCAAGCCGGGCCAGGGTCAGCAGGGATTCCTCCAGATAAGTCAGCCGCGCGAGCTGCTTTTCGATCTGCTCTAAGGCAGTTTGTTCCGGGTCTGCGCAGTCAGCACCCTGCTTCATTCTTTGAATAGCCAAAGAGATAGCGGTGATCGGCGTCTTGATCTGATGCGCGATATTGGATAAATTTTCGGCGAAATCATTTTTGGATTGCACCGCCTGCTCTTTTGTCTGATAAAGAAATGTCACGGTTTTATAGATTTCATCTTCCAGCCTGGAAAATTCGTCCTCGCCGGAAGCGGACAGGATCAGTGCCTTGCCGCTGTTTACCTGTTCCAGATATGCAGCCAGATCTCTGATCCTCTGACTTTCCGCTCTGTTCCGATAAAGAAAAGTAAAAAGGAAAAGGGAAGCTCCCGCGATCAGTCCGGCTGCGGCATAGAGAAGGATCGGCTTGTATTTCCATGCAGAAAGGTAGCCGGCAGTACGTTTCCTGTATGAAAAGCCCGGGAAATCAAACACATGATACCCGAGAGAGGTCAATATATTATTTTCTGAAAGATCATTTGGATTCCCCTCTGTATATTCCTTCAATGCTGCGGCTATGACTTTCTGTGTTTCCGGTTCCTGTTCGATCATTTCGCTGCAGATTGCATTTACCAGATCAAAGGAGGTCCTGCTGTAATGACAGGAAGTCAGCCATGCGGCGACAGCAGCGGCAATGAAACTGACAGAAAATACAGATCCCAAAATGACCAATACATTCTTACGGCTGCTCATATCGTATCCTCCATACGGTATCCCACGCTCCGGATCGTTTTCAGGCACGCCGGCTGCGAAAGCTTGTTACGAAGCCGTTTCATCGTAACGGTCAGCGTGTTGTCATTCACATAGTTTCCATTCACATCCCACACATGCTCTAAAATACCTGTCCTGGTGACGGTCCTCCCCTTGTTCTGCATCAGATACAGTAATAGCTGGTACTCGGCGGCGCTTAATGATATTTCTTCCGAATGGCAGAATACGGCGTGGCGGTTTCGGTCGATCACGATCCCGCCGCAGGAGAGATATCGCCCCGCCGCGCTGCCGGTTCTGCGGAGTACGGCGAGAAGCCGCGAATACAATACCTCGAATTCAAACGGCTTTACGACATAATCATCGGCGCCGCTTTTGAAGCCCGCAACAATATCCGCGCTGTCGCCGCGGACGGTCAGAAAGATGACCGGCAGATCCTTCCAGCGGCTGCGGATCCATTGACACAGACCGTCTCCGCGGCCGTCCGGCATATTCCAGTCCAATAAAACGCAGGCCGGAACCCTCTCTTTGATGCGCTGCCTGGCTTCCGCGAGGGTCGCGCAGATCGTCACATGAAAATTCTTAGGCTCCAGATATTCTTTCACAGCGAGAGCGATATTCTGATCATCCTCAATATAATACAGATCCGCAAAAAATAAATCCGCCACGGCATATTTTCTCCTTGTCGATTATGAAACATTATGTCTGTACCAAATAAATCTTCCCATTCTATTATGATAGCAAACAGAAGTGACAAATTGGTGACATATGAATTATAATTTTAATCCTTGAATAACGCAACATCCGGACGTTTACAACATATATCCTGTGAAAATGACAATAATAATAGTGCTTGCAATTGTGACTCTATAGGAGTATATTGAAGTCGGAATGGTAACAGGGAAAGCGCGGCGGGAGTCCGGGTTGGTTCGGGCTGCGGCTGCGCGGGTGGTTTATTTTGGGATTATACAGGAGGCGGCAAAGGGGCTGCGCGAGAATAAGACGGACGGAGTTCAGACGGAAGTCTTGTTTTTTGTGCGTCCAAACCGAATAAGAATGGCAAAAGATTTTAAGGATCCGGTGAAGAACACAGTGTGGGAGTACGGGATCATTACCCTGAGCATCATGGTTACGGTCGTGGGGGTCTATTTCTTCAAATTCCCCAATCATTTCGCGTTCGGAGGCGTCACCGGTTTCTCCGCGGTGGTCAGCGAGGTGACGAATCTGTCGGCCAGCCAGTTCACGTTCGTGGTGAATATGGGGCTTATCGTGATTGGTTTTATCTTCATCGGGAAAGACTTCGGCGTGCGCACCGTCTACGCCAGCGTGCTGATGTCGGTGCTTCTGGAGGTATGCGAGGTGCTCTGGCCTCTTGACAGTCCGCTGACCAATGAGCCGCTTCTGGAGCTGATCTTCGCGGTCTTCCTGCCCGGCGCGGGCTCCGCGGTGCTGTTCAACATCGGCGCGTCCAGCGGCGGCACGGATATCATCGCGATGATCTTAAAGAAGCATACCAGCCTGAATATCGGTACGGTGCTTTTTCTGGTGGATCTGTTGTCGGTGGTGCTGGCGTTCTTTGTATTCGACGCCACGACCGGTCTGTTCTCCGTACTGGGACTTCTGGCCAAGTCGTTGGTAGTGGACGGCGTTATTGAGAATATCAATCAGTGCAAATGCTTCAATATTGTCTGCGACGACGCGGATCCGATCTGCGACTATATCATCAATAAGCTGCACCACAGCGCCACGGTCTACCGGGCGGAGGGCGCGTTTACCCATCATGAGAAGACGGTGATCATGACCACCATGCGCCGGGGCGAGGCCATGCATCTGCGGAACTTCATCCGCCAGGTGGAGCCGACGGCGTTCATGCTGATCACCAATTCCAGTGAGATCATCGGGAAGGGATTTTTGACGAATTGATGCAAATTTTTCTTGCCACAAAATATATCTTCGTGCTATACTGATTCCATAGGCAGGAACGCTTGCGGAATACAGCGAGCGGGAATGCATTGACTTACGAATTCAGAGATAAAGGCAGGTGAACAGAGTGGACGGAAGCGACAGTCACGAACGATCGACTGGCTACGGTCAGATAAGACCGGAAGACGCGGCATTTCCCATGACATCGGGCGTCCGGTTCTGTGCGCCTGGTTGTGTTATACGTGGATTTTAATGATCTTCCGGCCATTTTCTGGCATTATTTTCCAATGTTTTCATAACTGAATAAGGAGGCTTTCCGGCATGGAAAATGAGATGGAACGGACAGAAGAAATGACTTCTGTCAGACCGGACTATGCGTCAGAGATCGTCGGGATCATCCGAAGCAACGCCTCCCCCAAGGTCATGAGCGAGAAGCTGGAGGACTATCACGAGAATGATATCGCGGAGAGTCTTGACCAGCTTACCGGGGCGGAGCGGAAGAAGCTGTACCGCATCATGGATGTGGAGATCCTGGCCGGTATCCTGGAGTATGCCCAGGAGGAGATGGCGGGACAGTATCTGACGGAAATGGATGTGAAGAAAGCGGCCACGGTGGTGGAGCACATGGAGTCGGATGCGGCTCTTGCGACGCTGCATACGATCGAGAAGGAGAAGCGGGCGCTGATCATCGACTGTATGGACGAGGAGGCGAAGCGGGACCTGGTGCTTCTGTCGTCCTTCGACGAGGACGAGATCGGCAGCCGCATGACGACGAACCACATCGTGATCCGGGAGAATCTGACGGTGAAGCAGGCGATGGGAGAGCTGATCGCCCAGGCACCGGAGAACGACAACATTTCCACCCTGTTCGTGGTGGATGAGAATGGCGAATATTACGGGGCGGTGGATCTGAAGGAACTGATCATTGCCCGCCCGGGGACGGCGTTTGAGGACCTGATCATGACGTCGTACCCCTATGTGTACGGTCACGAGGATATCGACGACTGTATCGAGAAGCTGAAGGATTATTCCGAGGATCTGATCCCGGTTTTGGACAATAACAACCATCTTCTGGGCGTGATCACGTCCCAGAGCGTGATCCAGGTGGTAGACGACGAGATGGGCGAGGACTACGCCAAGCTGGCCGGTCTGACCGCGGAGGAGGATCTGAAGGAGCCGCTTCGGGAGAGCATGAAGAAGAGACTGCCGTGGCTTTTCATCCTGCTGGCGCTGGGCATGATGGTGTCCACGGTGGTTGGACTGTTCGAGCAGGTGGTGTCGAAGCTTACGATCATCATGGCGTTCCAGTCGCTGATCCTTGGCATGGCCGGCAACGTAGGCACCCAGTCGCTGGCGGTGACGATCCGCGTGCTGACCGACGATTCGGTGACCGGGCGGCAGAAGCTGGGACTGATTTTCAAGGAAATGCGGGTCGGATTCTCCAACGGCCTGCTTCTGGGCCTGGCGTCCTTTGTGATACTGGGTCTGTATGTGATGGTGGTGAAAGGCCGGCAGGGCATGATGGCGTTCGCGATCTCCGGCTGCATCGGGATCTCGCTGGTGGTGGCGATGGTATTTTCAAGCGCTGTAGGAACCATGATCCCGCTGTTCTTTAAGAAAATAAAGATCGATCCGGCCGTGGCGTCGGGACCACTCATTACGACGGTCAACGACCTGGTGGCCGTGGTGACGTATTACGGGCTCAGCTGGATACTGCTTCTGCAGGTGATGCGGCTGGCGTAGAGGCAGCGATGGTGAGAAAGGAGGCGGAAGCATGGAGGAGCAGGATCGTTTGAAAATAGAAGACGCAGCCGCGGATTCCGGCTGTCAGGATCATAACGAAGAGACAGAGGAGACTGCCGTTCGCCCGGACTACGCCGCTGAGATCACAGGCATCGTCCGTAGCAGCATTTCCCCGAAGGCTATGAGCCTGAAGCTGGAGGACTATCACGCCAGCGACATCGCCGACGTACTTGTTCGCCTGACGGATGCGGAACGGAAGAAGCTGTACCGCGTCCTGGATACGGATTTCCTGGCGGAGATCCTGGAACACGCCGAGCGGGAGGACGCGGGGACGTACCTTACGGAGATGGATGTGCGCAAGGCCGCCGTCGTGGCGGGCCACATGGAATCGGGCGCGGCCCTGGAGATCCTGCGCGAGATCGAGAAGTCCAGAAGATCGCTGATCATCAGCTGCATGGACGAGGAGACGCGCCGGGACCTGACGCTTCTGTCGTCCTTCGATGAGGACGAGATCGGCAGCCGCATGACGACGAACCATATCGTCCTGAGGGAGAACCTGACGGTGAAGCAGGCTATGCGGGAGCTGACCAGGCAGGCGCCGGACAACGACAACATTTCCACCCTGTTCGTGGTGGATGAGAACGGATATTATTACGGGGCGGTGGATCTGAAGGAGCTGATCATCGCCCGCTATGACGCCAGTTTTGCCGATCTGATCATGACGTCGTATCCGTATGTGTACGGGCATGAGGATATCGACGACTGTATCGAGAAACTGAAGGATTATTCCGAGGATCTGATCCCGGTGCTGGACAATGAGAACCATCTGCTGGGCGTGATCACATCCCAGAGCGTGATCCAGGTAGTGGACGACGCGATGAGCGAGGACTACGCGAAACTGGCCGGTCTGGCCGCGGAGGAGGACTTAACGGAACCGCTTAAGGAGAGTATGAAGAAGCGTCTGCCGTGGCTGTTCATCCTGTTGGTGCTTGGCACGGTCGTGTCCGCGGTGGTAGGACTGTTCGAACCGGTGGTGTCGAAGCTGACGGTGATCATGGCGTTCCAGTCGCTGATCCTGGATATGGCGGGCAATGTGGGGACCCAGTCTCTGGCGGTGACGATCCGGGTGCTGATGGACGAGTCCCTGACCGGCGCGCAGAAGCTGGGACTGGTGTGGAAGGAGATCCGGGTGGGCTTTTCCAACGGATTGCTTCTGGGGATCGCGTCGTTTGCGGCGCTGGGCGTTTATATCATGGCCTTCAAGGGATACAACGGGGCGACTGCGTTCGTGATTTCCGGCTGTATCGGGATCGCGCTTCTGGCCGCCATGGTGATCTCCAGCGCGGTCGGAACCCTGGTTCCGCTGTTCTTCCACCGGATCAACGTGGACCCGGCGGTGGCATCCGGACCGCTGATCACCACGATGAACGATCTGGTGGCGGTGGTGACGTATTACGGGCTCAGCTGGCTTTTGCTTCTTAAGGTGATGCATCTGGCCGGATAGGGGGCGGAAGATGGCCACGGGCTTCAGTTTTCCATGCAATTTTCCTGATGATTTTCCGGAAAAAACAGTTGACATTTCTTTCCGGACATAGTATAGTTGTGTAGGTTATGGAAATAACCGCACAGGAAAGCAGGTATCCACCTCACCTCGGCACGAGCAAGTGACCCTGGTTTATAGCGATGAAGCATGATCTATTTTCATGCGATTCATTTGTCGGGCGGATAGTGTGTGCTATCTGCTTTTGTTTTGCAAGATGCGTGATTCCCGAGAACATTTTTGGAGGTGAACGACAATTAGCGAGTTAATGATTAACGAACAGATCAGAGACAGGGAGATCCGTCTGATCGGTGAGAACGGGGAGCAGCTGGGTATCATGTCGCCCAGGGAAGCGCTGCAGCTGGCCCATGAGGCGGAGCTGGATCTGGTGAAGATCGCCCCCGGAGCGAAGCCGCCGGTCTGCAAGATCATCGACTACGGCAAGTACCGTTACGAGCAGGCCCGCAAGGAAAAGGAAGCGAAGAAGAAGCAGCATGTTATTGAAGTGAAAGAAGTGCGTCTGTCGCCGAATATTGATACCAACGATCTGAACACAAAGGTCGGCGCCGCCAGGAAGTTTTTGGAGAAGGGCGATAAGGTGAAGGTGACGCTGCGTTTCCGCGGCCGTGAGATGGCCCATATGGCGCAGTCCAAGCACATTCTGGATGATTTCGCTCAGGCTCTTTCCGACATCGCGATCATTGACAAGCCGTCCAAAGTGGAAGGAAGAAGCATGGTGATGTTTTTAACTGCAAAACGTTAGAATAGACAATACAAGGAGGAATCAGTTATGCCTAAAATGAAGACCAGCAGAGCAGCTGCGAAGCGATTCAAAGTGACCGGTACCGGTAAGTTAGTCAGGAACAAGGCTTACAAGTCCCACATTCTGACGAAGAAGTCCCCCAAGAGGAAGAGAAATCTCAGAAAAGATATCGTGACCGATGAGACGAACGCAAAAGTAATGAAGAAGATTTTACCGTATTTATAAGATTTCTTGAATTCAGAAGGAGGGAATATCGATGGCAAGAGTAAAAGGCGGATTAAACGCTAAGAAGAAACATAATAGAGTATTGAAGCTGGCCAAGGGCTACAGGGGCGCCCGCTCCAAGCAGTACCGCGTGGCCAAGCAGTCTGTGATGCGCGCTCTGGCGGCGTCCTATGTGGGCCGCAAGCAGCGCAAGAGAGAGTTCAGGAGCCTGTGGATCGCCCGTATCAACGCGGCGGCGAGACTGAACGGCCTGTCTTACAGCAAGTTCATCTACGGTCTGAAGCAGGCCGGCGTCGAGATGAACCGCAAGGTTCTGGCCGACATGGCTGTCAGCGACGCGGAGGGCTTCGCGAAGCTGGCTGAGCTGGCGAAGAGCAAGCTGGCGTAAGGCGGATCAGCCGAAAGTCTGGATTGCAAAGAATATGAAAATATGTCCCCGGGAATGTATGGTTCCCGGGGATTTTTCTTATATAAGTTTGTTCCCAAAATTGTTCCCAAAATCACCATTTTTTGGGAACAAAACTAGAGTTTTACCCAGGGTTCTCGCAAATAAAGAAGCCCGGAAACCTCGTAAAACCGAGGTTTCCGGGTAACTTCATCATCTGCGGGAAATGGGACTTGAACCCACACGATCATACAATCACTAGATCCTTAGTCTAGCCTGTCTGCCAATTCCAGCATTCCCGC
>CANQRU010000054.1 GCA_947626395.1 uncultured Lachnospiraceae bacterium
TCCAATAAATCCCAGAAACTATTGATTTTTCAACAGCTTCTGGGATTTTTAATGTCATAAAGTGTCAAAGATGGGAAAATACATACTATCACATTCTGTCACCGTTGTCAATACACCCCCAACACTCTTAAGCTGGGAAATTACGGAAACAGGCAGCGACCCTTCCGGCCGCTGCCTGTTCCCAAGGAGGTATATTGGCTATATCCATGGTAAGAAAATGTCAGTAACATTGTACCTGCATCGGCCGCCGCCAGCATCAGTTCGCCGCCAGCGCCGCCAGCGTCTCCGCCACGGTTTCGGCTACTGTCTCCGCCTCTTCTGTGGAGAAATATCCGCAGGCCGTCATCCGGCGCACTACCTGAAGCTGTCTCTGGGCCGCCAGATCCGGATTCTTCGTCGGTGCGTACCTGGAAGGCGCGTTGGGTATCCCGGCCAGCAGTGTGCTCTCATACTGGCTCATCTCCTCCGTCTCCTTGCCGAAGTATCCCTCGCAGGCCGAACCCACGTCATAATATCCGTCGCCGAAATAAATACTGTTCACATACAGCTCAAAAATGTCTTCCTTGCTGTATTCCCTCTCCAGTTCCAGTGCCACGAAGACCTCGGCCGCTTTCCGGGTCAGCTCCTTATCCTGGCTGAAATACAGGTTCTTCGCCAGCTGCTGGGTAATCGTGCTGCCGCCTTCCACGAAGGCTCCGGCCTTCAGATCATTGATCACCGCCCGGCAGACCGCGATCAGATCCACGCCGCCATGGCGGAAGAATCTCTTATCCTCCACGGCCACCACCGCGTCCACATAGTCTTCCGGCAGTTCCTCATACTCCGTATAATTCTCCTGCGAACGGATGGCTTCCACCTTCTCCGTCAGGCTCACCTCGCCGACTGCTTCCTCGTACATCTTATAACCCTGTCCGGCCACCACGAATCCGGAGCAGAGCGCGGCCGCCATCGCAATTCCAGTTAACGTCTTCACTATTCTAAGCATCATTTTCATCTGCTCCTCTCTGTCCTCTCTGATGATATCAGTATAGCAGAAAAAATAATGGAAGACCTTACCATTCCCTTATGCTTTCGTACGGTTCCATAACGGTTTTGAACAAAACTTTGAAGGCGTCGCAAGAAACTTTGAAGATTCCGAACATTTTCGGAAGAAACATGAAGATTTTCTTACAACCAAAAGAGCGCTTCCCGCTTCTTGCAGGAAACGCCCTGTTCGTATTTCCATGCGGGCAAAGCGCCAGCGACGCTCTGCCCGTATTATCTTAATTTGCTATGCACGTCACGCCTGTCAGTTCGCCAGCATCATCCGGTCATTGGCGAATTCCTCGCCGCTGACTTCGCTGAACTTCTTAAGCAGATCGTCCACGGTCAGCTTCTTCTTCTCCTCGCCGGACACATCGTAAATGATCCGCCCCTCGTGCATCATGATCAGACGGTTGCCCATGGCGATGGCGTCCTTCATATTATGAGTTACCATCAGGGCCGTCAGATTCTGCTCCTCCACAAACTCCTGCGTCAGATCCAGCACCTTCCGGGCTGTCTTCGGATCCAGCGCCGCCGTGTGCTCATCCAGAAGAAGAAGCTTCGGCCGCTCCAGCGTCGCCATCAGAAGCGTCAGCGCCTGCCGCTGGCCGCCGGAAAGAAGCCCTACCTTGGAGGTCAGTCTCGTCTCCAGGCCCAGACCCAGCTTGGACAGAAGGTCGCGGTACAGCTTCCGCTCCTGGCTGCGGATACCCGGCCGCAGGGTCCGCCTGCTGCCGCGGCGCAGGGCCAGAGCCAGATTCTCCTCGATCCCCATGGATGCCGCCGTGCCGTTCATCGGATCCTGGAACACCCGGCCCAGGAACTTCGCCCGCTTATGCTCCGGCAGCTTCGTCACATCCTGACCGTCGATCAGGATCTGCCCTTCGTCCACCGGCCAGACGCCGGCGATGGCGTTAAGCATCGTGGACTTGCCGGCGCCGTTGCCGCCGATGATCGTGCAGAAATCGCCGTCATTTAAAGTAAGACTCAGATGATTGAGCGCCTGTTTTTCATTGACCGTGCCCACATTGAAGGTTTTGGAAATACCTTTGATCTCTAACATTATTTATTTCCTCCCTTCTTCACGGGCTTTGTGAAATACCTGCTCTTCCAGTAGGGAATCGCAAGGAAGATCGCGACCACCACCGCGGACAGGATCTTAAGGAGATCCGTATCGATGCCGCGCCAGATGACCGCCTGATAGACCAGGTAGTACACGATGGATCCCAGCGCCACGCTGAGAAGCTTCAGCGCGAAATTGTGGAAGATCTTGCCGAAGACCGCTTCGCCGATGATGACCGCCGCCAGACCGATAACGATCGCGCCGCGGCCCATGTTGACGTCCGCAAAGCCCTGGTACTGGGACAGAAGCGCGCCGGAAAACGCCACAAGGCCGTTGGAGAGCATCAGACCGAGCACCCGGTTGAAGCCGGCGTTGATACCCTGGGCCCTGGCCATCTTATCGTTGCAGCCGGTGGCCCGCAGGGAGCACCCCAGCTCCGTGCCGAAGAACCAGTACAGGATCGCGATCAGGATCACGACGATGACCGCCACAAGAAGGATCGTATTTTTATAAATGGGCACGCCCCGGATAAAACGCAGGGATACCAGAAGATCAAACTTATCCACGTTGATGGCCTGATTCGCCTTGCCCATAATTTTCAGATTCACAGAGTATAAACCAAGCTGCGTCAGGATACCGGACAGGATCGCCGGAATTCCCATGAATGTGTGCAGGATGCCTGTGACCATACCGGCCAGCATTCCCGCCAGAAGTGCCCCCAGCATGGAAACCCATACATTGTGGCCGGTCAGCATCAGCATGATGCAGACGGCGCCGCCGGTTCCCAGGGAACCGTCCACCGTCAGGTCCGCGATATCAAGGACCCGGTAGGTGATATAGACGCCGATGGCCATGATGCCCCAGATCAGTCCCTGCGCCACAGCGCCGGGGAGGGCGTTAAATAATTTCGTCAGTTCCGTGATCGTGAACATTTCCAGCATAAAGATACCTCATTTGTTGAATTGCTTCTTTGTGCAGGTGCCGCGTAAATCCCGAAAACCGCAGCAGGCGGAATCCTCTGTTCCGCCCCGCTGCGGTTCCATTTATTTGTGAAATCTCCTGCCCGTGGCAGGCGTTCTGCGCCTCCCGCCGGTTCAGGCGTTTGGAGATTCTTCCTGCCGATTACTGCTCGATAGCGACATAGTCGCTCGGAACCTCGATTCCCAGCTCGCTGCAGATCGTCGGGTTGTACTTCTTCGTGAACTGCGGAGCGTACTCGATCGGCATCTCAGCGATATCCGACTCACCGGTCAGGATCTTCACAGCCATCCGGCCCGTGCCTACGCCCAGGTCATAGTAGCTGATGGACAGGGTCGCCACGCCGCAGCCGGCGCAGATGCCTTCCTCGCCCGCGATCACCGGGATGCCTGCCGGACGGCAGATATTGTCCACAATGGCGGTGTTGGAAGCGACCGTATTGTCCGTCGGTACATAGATCACATCGCAGTTGTTGGCCGCGTTGGTCACAACGGTGGACAGATCGTTGGAATCAGAGAACGCATAGAACTCGCACTCATAACCCATGCCCTCCAGGGCCGCCTTCACCACATCCACCTGATACTGGGAATTGGCCTCGGCGGAGCAGTACAGAAGGCCTACGATCTTGGCATCCGGGAACAGGTCGTGAAGCATGGCCGCCTGCTCATCCAGAGGCGCCAGATCGGAAGTACCGGAAATATTGCCGCCTACGGTGCCGTCGAAATCCTCGATGCCCAGAGCCACGCCGTACTCGGTAACGGAGGTGCCCAGGATCGGGATCTCATTGGTGCCGGCCTGAGCCGCCTGCAGAGCCGGCGTCGCGTTGGCCAGGATCAGATCCACGTTGTTGGATACGAAGCTGTTGATGATCGTCGCGCAGGTATTGGAATCGCCCTGGGCGTTCTGCTCATCAAATGTGACGGCGTCGCCGAGAGCCTCCGTCAGGGCGTCCTTGAAGCCCTGGGTCGCGGCGTCCAGCGCGTCATGCTGCATCAGCTGGCAGATACCTACCACATAGGTGTCTCCGGAAGCCGCGGCTTCGGTCGTCTCAGCCGCTGTGGTTTCTGCCGCGGTCGTAGCTGCTTCCGTTGTCTCAGCCGCGGTGGTCGTCTCAGCCGCGGTTGTAGCCGCCGCAGTCGTTTCTGTCGTGCTGCCGCCTCCGCAGGCCGCCAGGGAAAGCGCCATGGCTCCGGCCAGCGCCGCGGCTAACAGTTTGCTTGCTTTTCTCATAATCTGTCTCCTCGATTCTTTTATGTATTCGGTTCTTCCATATGTATTTAGAAAGAACCAGAATGTATCATACTACAATTTTTCCTTCTCGTCAACGCTCTGAACAGGAAATTTGTTAGAAATTCAACGTATTAAACCGCTGAACACAAATTTCTATCTTTCCCAAAAAGCATGGCCTCGCCGGCCGGCACAGGAACTCGCGCCGGCTTTTCCGCAATACGAAGACGCCTGCTGCAGACTGCCGTGTCCCACGCAAATTCCTTTTACCGCAGAACTTCCTTATACACCCGCAGCACATTTCCGTAAAACACCGCCTCGATCTCCGACTCCGCGAATCCCTGCCGGCGCATCTCCGCCTCCAGAAGCGGCAGATCCGCCGCCGTCTTCATCTCCAGTTCGCCGTCGATGCCGTCGAAATCGGATCCCAGTCCGATGCACCCGATACCGCCCACATTCTTCATATGTTTCATGTGGCGCACCATGTCGGACACCCGGCTGACGGGCGTCTCGCCTTCCTTCCACTCGTCCGGGGAGCGCAGGAAATCGGTGCAGTAATTGATTCCCGCCACGCCGCCGCGCTCCGCGATGGCCCGGATCATCTCATCGGTCAGATCCCTGGGGCATCCCGGCACCAGCGCCCGGCAGTTGGAATGGCTGGCCACGAATGGCCTTTTCCCGTATTTCACCACATCCCAGAAGCCGGCGTCATTCAAATGGGACACATCCACGATCATGCCCAGACGGTCCATCTCCTCCACGAAGGCGATGCCGGTTTCCGTCAGGCCGTGCTCCGTATCCACATGCCCTATGGTAGCGGAACCTTCCAGATTCAGGATATTGGGCCAGCCCAGCTCATTGGCGTAGTTCCAGGTCAGCGTCATCATCCGCACGCCCAGTCGGTAGAAATCCCGCAGATACTGGAGATTTCCTTCGCAGACGCCTCCTTCCTCGATCGTCAGAAGCGCCGACATCCGGCCCGCGTTCCAGTTCTTCTCGATGTCCTCCCAGCTGCGGACGATACCGATCCGGTCCGGATGCGCCTCGATCTCCGTATAAAATGTATCCAGAAGCGCCATGGCGTACTCGAAAGGCCGCTTCTCTCTTCCCAGACTCACGAACAAAGCGAAATTCTGCAGGCCGTAATCGCCGGCCTCCATTTTCTCCAGATCGATATGCAGATCATTGTGAAGGATGGAGACCTCCTTTCCCTTCGCCCGCAGGCTGTGAATTTCCGCGATGGTGTCGCAATGCATATCTGCTGCTTTCATAGATTCCAACCTTTCCTGTTTTACTTCCCGATTCCGGCCGGCGCGCGGCTTTCCCGTTTATTTCTTCGGCGTGATCGCGATCACTCTGGCCGGAAGTCCCGTCGCGCCCTCGATCCGCGGCCATGCGGCGATCAGGATCGCCCCGGCGGGAGCCACCTTATCCAGATTATCCAGCACCTCGATCTGCAGCTTTCCCTTATCCAGGATATACCGCTCACAGGCCAGATCCCCTGCCGCTGCCGCCAGCGCCGACGCGTCCGTATCCAGCGTCTCATGGCCGCTGGCCGCCGCGTGCCTCACTTCATAAATATACTGAAGCGCCTCCATGGACCATCCCGGGAAATTCTCGCTTCCGTCCTCTGCGATACCGGAAAGAGCGTCCATATCCGGCCAGTTCTTCGCCCAGCCGGTATAAAGCGCCACAAACGCACCGTCCGGGATCGGACCGTACTGCGCCTCGTACGCCTTAATATCGTCTGCCGTAGCCGCATAGTGGACATCCTCCGCCACTTTCGCCGTGATATCGATGACGCAGAGCGGATAGATCATGTTCTCCACACCGTACGCCTCCGACAGCTCCCTGTTCTTCACGAAATGTCCCGGGAAATCGATGTGCGTGCCGAACTGGCCCGGGAATTTGAATGTCTGGATCAGGCAGTCCAGCATCGGATTCCCCCAGTCATAGCAGACGTTTCCCATCTCCACAGAGCCTTCCGGGATGCCCGCCCAGTAAGGACTTTCATTACTCAGGGAATGGGACAGTTCCACCCATTCGTATTGGTCGGATTTCAGTTCTTTAAGAATCTCCCACAAACCGTAACTCATTGCTCATACCTCCTTCTTCATAAATGACGGCCGATCGCCGGCGTTTCTTTCTGCATGCCGGCATAATATGGCTGACCGCTGTCTTCTATATGTTAACATTATATATGGAAAAAAGCCGCGTAAACGGCTTTCTTCCAAGCGGAGATGAAGGGATTCGAACCCTTGTGCCGGGATGAACCGACAAACGCATTTCGAGTGCGCCGCGTTACGGCCGCTTCGCTACATCTCCGAATACCTTTGCATTATACACGATATTTCTCCGTTTGGGTAGTCCAAAAAATATTTTTTTTACACTTTCACAGCTCTATTGGCCGAAGTACGCGTTCACTCCCGCCAGCAGTCCGTCCGCCAGCGTCTCCAGCGCCCCGTCCGAATGGTCGGAAACCTTGTCGCCCAGCTCGATATCGACGGACGGAACCGTCGAATAGGACGTCTGGGTCAGATCCATCTCCATGGCCCCGTTAGAGAATATCTTCACGCCCGCGTTCTTAAGGCCGCTGATCAGACTTTCTCCCAGAGCGTTGTGCTGCTGCCAGTGGGACTTGACCGGCTCCATGTTCCGGTATGTGGAATTGCCGGGAACGCTCATGTAGAACGCGCCTTTATCATTCGTGGTCGAATCCCAGTGAAGGGCGATATGGCAGTTGGCCGCGTTATTGGCAATGACCGTACGGGCGATATTATCCAGCTGGACGTCGTCGCTCTCGCGGATCATCAGCACGTCATATCCGGCCGCCAGAAGCTTTGCCTTCAGCTTCAGGGCCATAGCCAGCGTCACCTTCGGCTCCGCCGTTCCGTCCGCAAATGTCATACCGGACGATACGGCAGCTGCTGTCGTCGCCCCCGCCGCCGTGCTGCCGCCGGTCACTTTCTGGGTACCGTCAGGGTGGCAGAGAGTCTTTACAGAAGAGCCGCCTTTCGTGCCATGGCCGGCATTCACACAGACGGTAATACCCTTGCGGTTGGCGCCTTCCGCCTTATAAAGCATGGCCGCGCCGGAATTGATCTTGGAAAATTCCGCGTACTTCCAGCTCGGATCCAGGCGCACTTCGCCTTCAGCTGCCGGCTGGGCGGCTGCCAGCGTCTCCGGCGCTTCGGTCGACAGATATTCAGACGCAATATAGCATTCCTTCTCCTGATATACCACCCGGCTCCACTCCTCGCTGTATCCGGTGCGCTTCACGGAAGCGCCTCTGTTCAGTGTCGCGACCACATCACTGGATGTGCTGCAGGACAATCTCACATTCACATCATTACCGGTAATATAGACCGTCTCATCCACGGCCGCGAATTCAGGCGCCGCCTGCGTCGTCGGCTCGGTCTCCGCCGGCTCCGTCTCCGTCTCAGCGGTTTCGGTCTCCCGCGCCGCGGACGTCTCTGCCGCCGCGGTCTCGGAAGAGACAGGCCCCTGGGGAGCTCCTGTATTCCCTGTCTGAATCACCCCGCCCGGCTCTTTATCCACTGCGTCTGTCTCCGCCGGCGACACCGGACCTTCCGGCTGCGCCGCGCTGGTCTCGATCGGCTGATACCTGGACTGGCATCCCGTCGCCAGCAGCAGCGCTGTCAGAATGACTGCCGCCGTCTTCCCTGCCAGGATCTTCTCCTTCTTCCGGTTCCTGCTTCCGCGGTTTCTTCCTGCTCCCATTCTATGCGTCCTCCCACTGTTTTCTTCTGTTCGTATCATGCTGTTTTCCGCAGTTCTCACAATATAGTTCCTCCCCCCAGTACATACTCTCCGTCGTAAAATACGACCGCCTGCCCCGGTGTGACCGCCCTCTGGGGCTCGTCGAACCGCACCTTCACCAGATCCGGGCCGATCTCCTCAACCCGGCACGGCGCTCCCTTATGGGCGTAACGGATCTTCGCAGACACCTTCCGCGGCATATCCTCTGACCCGCTTACCGACATCCAGTTTAACCGGCTGCAGGTCAGCTCCGAAGAAAACACCTCTTCTTCCTCGCCGATGACCACCTCATTGGTCTCAGGGTGCAGTTCCGTCACAAACACCGGATGGCCCATGGCAAGCCCCAGGCCCTTGCGCTGGCCTACCGTATAATGGGTAATACCCTTATGCTGTCCCAGCACGCGCCCCTGTCTGTCCACGAAATTACCGGCCGGCGGACACATTCCCGTACTGCGGCTGATAAATCCGGCATAGTCCTTATCCGGCACAAAACAGATCTCCTGACTGTCCCTCTTATGGGCGACCGGCAGGTTCAGCCGTTCCGCCATGGCGCGGATCTCTTCTTTATGATAACCGCCCACCGGCATCAGCGTATGCTTAAGCTGCTCCTGCGTCAGACCGTAGAGGGCGTAAGTCTGATCCTTGGCCGCGGTCACGGAACTGCGGATGGCGTACCGGCCGTTCGCGAGACGTTCCACCCTGGCATAATGGCCTGTGGCAATGTAATCCGCGCCGATGTCCATGCTGCGCTTTAAAAGAGATTCCCATTTCACATAACGGTTGCAGGCAATGCATGGGTTCGGCGTCCGCCCATGAACATACTCGTCAATGAAATAATCGATGACATGAGCCTTGAATTCATCCTTGAAATTCATCACATAGTAGGGGATGCCAAGCTCTCTGGCCACATGTCTGGCGTCCTCTACGGCGCTCAGTCCGCAGCACCCGCCGTTCGCCGACTGGGTATCTTCATCCTCGTCCTGCCAGATCTGCATCGTAACGCCCACTACGTCGTAGCCCTGCTCAAGAAGCAGCCACGCCGCCACCGATGAGTCCACGCCGCCCGACATTCCGACGACGACCTTTTCCTTCCTGCCCATAGATAACCTTCTGTGTTCTCCGCTGTTCCGCCGCTGTATCGCTTCGCGATTTCCGTCAATGTTATCGCTTTCTTATTCTATACCATGTCGATAATTCGCGCAAGCCGAAAAATTTCTTACGATTCGTCCGCCGCGGATCAGTATTCCTCGTCCTCTTCCCCTTCGCTGATATCGGACTTCGGTTTCTGAAGGCCCTTGATCTCAATGTTGTTCTTCTGCGCGTAGTCCCACAGCGCCGCGTGGATTGCTTCCTCCGCCAGCAGCGAGCAGTGGACTTTCACCGGCGGCAGCCCGTCCAGGGCTTCCATGACCGCCTTGTTGGTCACCTCCATGGCCTCCTGGACGGATTTGCCCTTCACCATCGTGGTGGCCATGCTGCTGGTCGCCACCGCGGCGCCGCAGCCAAAGGTCTTGAATTTCACATCGCGGATGATCTGGTTCTCGTCGATGTCCAGATAGATCCGCATGATATCGCCGCACTTGGCGTTGCCGACGGTTCCCATGCCGCTGGGGTTCTCGATCTCGCCCACATTTCTGGGATGCTCAAAATGGTCCATGACTTTCTCTGTATACATAATCAAATCTCCTTTTTGTATGGTTATCATATGATGTGCCGCTTTTCTTCTGCCCGAATTACTGCCCGGGTTCCGGCGCAGGGCGCATCCAGGGCATCGCCGCTGTAAAGCGTATCCCGGCCGTGTCATCGCAAAGCGTATTCGGGCGTCTCCCCAAAGCGATCCCGGCTTACCGCGCGTCCTTCTTCTTCATAAAATCCTCATACAGCGGCGACATGCTCCTGAGCCGCTCCACGATCGCCTTCAGCTTCTCCACCACGAAATCCATTTCTTCCTTCGTATTCTCCTCGCTCATGGTGAGACGCAGGGAACCGTGGGCGATCTCGTGGGGCAGGCCGATGGCCAGAAGCACATGGGACGGATCCAGAGAGCCGGAGGTGCAGGCCGAACCGCTGGAGCCGCAGACGCCCTCCGTATCCAGCAGGATCAGCATGGACTCGCCCTCGAGGAACTGGAAGGCGAAGTTGGCGTTGTTGCTCAGACGATTGGTCGGATGGCCGTTCAGCCGGGCGTAGGGGATCTCCTTCAAGACCCGTCCGATCAGATAATCGCGGAGAAATGCCTCCTTTTCCGCCCGTTCCTTCATATCCTGCATGGCCATTTCCGCCGCCTTTCCGAGGCCCACGATGCCGGGGACATTCTCCGTGCCGCCCCTGCGCTTGCGCTCCTGGGCGCCGCCGTGGACGAAGGAACGGATCTTGACGCCGGTGCGGATATAGAGGAAGCCGATGCCCTTGGGGCCGTTCAGCTTGTGGCCGCTGGCGCTCATCATATCGATGTGATATTCATTTACATCGATGGGCACATGGGTGTAAGCCTGGACCGCGTCCGTATGGAACAGGATGCCGTGCTCCTTCGCGATCTCGCCGATCTCTTTGATCGGCTGGATCGTTCCGATCTCATTGTTGGCGAACATGATGGAGATCAGGATCGTGTCGGGCCGGATGGCCTTCTTAAGCTGATCCAGCTTCACCGTGCCGAACTCATCCACGTCCAGGTAGGTCACCTCGAAGCCCCTCTTCTCCAGATATTCGCAGGTATGAAGCACCGCGTGGTGCTCGATCTTGCTGGTAATGATATGCTTTCCTTTCTCCTGGTACGCCTCCGCCGTGGCCTTGATGGCCCAGTTGTCCGACTCGGTGCCGCCGGCTGTGAAATAGATCTCGTTGGGCTTCGCGCCGATAGACTTAGCGATGGTCTCCCTGGAATGGGCAATGGCTTCCTTGCAGGGATTGGAGAAATCATAAATTGACGATGGGTTTCCATAATACTCCGTGAAATACGGCATCATGGCCTCGGCCACCTCCGGCCTGGTCTTCGTCGTCGCCGCATTGTCCAAATAAATAACGTGTTTCATCTGTGTTATCCGCCTTTCTGCTGCATGAACGCAGGCATTCTGCCTACCCTTCTATTATACATAGTATTCCTAGTATTTCAATAGGGATTCTTCTGAAATTTTTATAATCTCAGATGCAGACGCACGGCAAAGTGCCGGTGTCCCGCCGGGCATGAATTCCCGCCTCCCCACATATTCTGTGATAACACCACCCACCAGGATTCATTTCCCATGACCGACTTTTTCAAAAAACATACGCTGATCACCGGGACGCTGCTTCTGACGGCCACCGGTTTCATCACCCGCGTTCTCGGCTTCTTCTACCGGATCTTTCTCTCCCGAACCATCGGGGCCGAAGGTCTCGGCCTTTACAATATGGTGCATCCCATTTACGGCATCTGCTTCGGCATCTGCGCCGGTTCGATCCAGACCGCCATCTCCCGCTTTGTGGCGGCGGGCGTCCGCCAGGGGAAACGGATCTTCTTCACGGGCCTGGCCATTTCCCTGACCGCAAGCCTCGGCCTGGCCTGGGCGATCCTCGCGTTCGCGGGGCCTGTCGCCCATTATCTCCTGCTGGAAGACCGGTGCGCGGCGCTGCTGCCGTTCATGGCGGTGTCAGTGCCGTTTTCCGCCGTCCACGCCTGCATTAACGGCTACTACTACGGCATCCAGAAGACGAGAGTTCCGGCGCTTGCCCAGATCGTGGAGCAAATGATCCGCATGGCGGCCGTCTTCCTGATCGCCGATATCCTTCTGGAAAATGGACGCGCGGTCACGGTGGAACTGGCGGTGGCCGGGCACCTGATCGGCGAGATCGCGTCGTGTTTGTATACCATGATCTGCTTTCTGTTCTTCCAGCCGGGGGATAAGGCTTCCGGCGGACAGATTTCTCCGGCCCGAACGACAAATCCAAGTACGTCCCAAAGTGCTGGCATACGCGCAGGTTCAGGCACCTCGCGAAATGTCAATGTCGGTACCAGCGCAGATTCCGACGTCCTCCGAAACGTTAACATCAGCGCTGACACCGCCTCCGACACCTCGCGGAACGTCAGCCCCGGCGCTGGCACCGCCTCCGCTCCCTCCCGCCACAGCCTTACTTTCCTTCTCTCCGTCTTCGCCGAGACCGCGCCTCCCCTCATGGCGCTGGCCCTGCCCCTCATGGGCAACCGGCTGATCTTAAATATCCTGGCCAGCGCCGAGTCCATCTGGATCCCCAGCCGTCTGTGCGCCTGGGGTCTGACCTCCTCCGAGGCCTTCAGCGTCTACGGCGTCCTCACCGGCATGGCCATGCCCTTCATCCTGTTCCCTTCCGCCATCACCAACTCCATGGCGGTCCTTCTGCTGCCCGCCGTATCCGAAGCCCAGTCCGCCGGTCAGCAGGCGCGCATCCGCCAGACGATCTCCAGAGTTCTTCGTTACAGTCTCTATATGGGCATCCTCTGCATCGGCGTCTTCACCCGGTTCGGCGGCGAGCTGGGCGTCAGCGTCTTCCACGACGCCTCTGCCGGCGCATTTATGGAGATCCTGGCGTGGCTCTGTCCGTTTTTGTACCTCTCCACCACTACCGGCAGCATCTTAAACGGCCTGGGCAGGCCACAGACCACCTTTTTCCAGAGCGCGGCGGCGCTGCTTCTGCGGATCGGCTTCGTGCTTTTCGGCATCCCCCGTTTCGGGATCCTGGCCTATCTCTGGGGCATGCTGATCTCCGAGGCCTTCCTGGCCCTGATGCATCTGTGGTCTCTCAAACGGATCGCGGATTTCGACTGGAACGTCTGGGAAATGGCCATAAGACCGGCCGTATTTCTGCTTGTCTCCATCGGAGTGCTGCATTTCTTTGGAAATAGCCTCCTTGCGGCGACGGCGGCTCTGCACCTTCCGGCGTTTTTCGGGACGGCCCTGCAGGCGGGGGTTTTGTCCCTTTGTTACGGCGGTCTGCTGGCGCTGACTCACGTCCGCGAGGCGGCCCGCTGACCTACGATATTTCTTGCATTTTCTTACTATTCCAACTATAATGATATTATAATGTAAATTTTTACAAGGAGGGGTATATCATGAAACAGTTTATGGACAAGGACTTTCTGCTTTCCACGGAAACGGCGCAAAAACTATACCACGATTATGCCGAGAAAATGCCGGTTCTGGACTATCACTGCCACATCAATCCGCAGGAGATCGCCGAGAACCGGAAGTTCGACAACATCACCCAGGTATGGCTGGGCGGCGACCATTACAAATGGCGCCAGATGCGTTCCAACGGCGTGGAAGAGAAGTACATCACCGGCGACGCCAGCGACCGCGAGAAGTTCCAGAAATGGGCGGAGACCCTGCCGAAGCTGATCGGCAACCCGCTGTATCACTGGAGCCACCTGGAGCTGCGCCGGTATTTCGGTTATGAGGGGTACTTAAACGGCGACACCGCCGAGGAAGTCTGGAACCTGTGCAACGCGAAGCTGCACGAGGACTCCATGACCGTCCGCAACATCATTAAGCAGTCCAACGTAACCCTGGTCTGCACCACCGACGATCCGGTGGATACGCTGGAATGGCACCAGAAGATCGCGGCGGACGACACCTTCGACGTACAGGTCCTGCCGGCCTGGAGACCGGACAAGGCCGTCAACATCGAGAAGCCGGATTTCAAGGCTTACATTGAGAAGCTGTCCGCGGTCAGCGGCGTGAAGGTGGAATGCTGGTGTACCTTAAAGGACGCCCTCAAAAACCGCATGGATTATTTCGCCGCCAACGGCTGCTGCGTGTCCGACCACGGTATTGAGTATGTGATGTACGCCCCCGCCACCGACGCGGAAGTAAATGACATTCTGCGCAGGGCGCTGGCCGGCGAGCCGGTCTCCGCGGAGGGACAGCGGAAATACAAGACCGCCATACTCTTATTCCTGGCGAAGGAATACAATAAGCGCGGCTGGGTCATGCAGCTCCACTACGGCTGCAAGCGTGACAACAACGCCTATATGTATGAGCAGCTCGGCCCCGATACCGGGTTTGACTGCATCAACGACTACGCGCCGTCCGCGCAGACCGCCGATTTCCTGAACGCGTTAAGCGCTACCAACGAGATCCCGAAGACGATCCTTTACTCCCTGAATCCCAACGACAACGCGGCCATCGGCACGATCATCGGCTGCTTCCAGGGCGCGGGCGTAAACGGACGCATCCAGCAGGGTTCCGCCTGGTGGTTCAATGATCATAAGGTGGGCATGACCGAGCAGATGACTTCTTTAGCCAACCTGGGCTGCCTGGGCAATTTCATCGGCATGCTGACCGACTCCAGAAGTTTCCTGTCCTACACCCGCCACGAGTATTTCCGCAGGATCATGTGCGAGCTGATCGGCGGCTGGGTAGAGAACGGCGAATATCCGGCGGACATGAAATCCCTGAAGGAGATCGTGGAAGGCATCAGCTATAACAACGCGGTGAAGTATTTCGGATTTGATCTATAATATAGAAAATGCACTGTGAAAAGCATCTTTGTCTCACAGAATGCAATTTCCAGTGAGATAGAATATGTGCAGCCTGCCGTGCGGCAGATCAAATTGCCCTACACGAACTGCCGACACCAGTACATATTTCTTTCGGAACATGATTTAGAGGATACACATCATGATTCTCAGCGACTTGCATGGAAATAACAAACCCTCCCGCCTGGCCGTCGGCATGATGTCCGGCACCTCCGTGGACGGCATCGACGCCGCCCTGGTGGAGATCTCCGGAAATGCCGAACGGCCGCGGGTGCGTCTGCTGGCCTTCGAGAACAAACCGTTTCCGGATAACGTCCGGCGTCAGATCTTTGAACTGTTCCGCCCGGAGACTTCTACTGTGGACCGGATCGGCTACATGAATTTCCTGCTGGGCGAGCTTTACGCGGATGCGGCCCTCTCGGTGATCCGGAAGGCCGGACGCAGGCCGGAGGAGATCGATGTGATCGGCTCCCATGGCCAGACCATCTGGCATGAACCGGCGGTCTGTGACAAAGACGGTTACCCGGTCCGCTGCACGGTACAGATCGGCGAAGGCGCCGTCATCGCGGAACGCACCGGCGTCCTGACAGTCACGGATTTCCGGGTGGCGGATATGGCTGCAGGCGGCCAGGGAGCGCCGTTGGTGCCATTCTCCGAATACCTGCTCTACCGCAGGGAGGACGAGACGATCCTTCTGCAGAATATCGGCGGGATCGGCAACATGACCGTACTTCCCGCCGCTGCCGGACCGGAAGACGTCTACGCCTTCGACACCGGCCCCGGCAACATGATCATCGACGCGGCGGTCTCCGCCCTGACAGATGGAGAGAAGACCTATGACGCAGGCGGGGAAATGGCTGCGCAGGGAACCGTAAATCAGGAACTGCTGGCGCTTCTCCAGAAGGACGAATATTACACGCTGCCGCTTCCCAAAAGCACGGGCCGGGAACGGTTCGGACTGCAGTACACGCAGAAGATCCTGGACTGGAACCGGGAACGCGGCGGAAAGCTTTCTCCCGCCGACCTGCTGGCTACTGTCACCGATCTGACGGCCTGGTCCATCGCGGATTCCTACGAGCGCTATGTGCTTCCAAAGTACCGCGCCGGCGAACTGATCGTGGGCGGAGGCGGAAGCTACAACCGGACGCTCCTTTCCTTCCTGTCACGGCGCTTCTCCCCCTACGGCGTCGCCGTGAAGACGCAGGAGGATCTGGGCGAAAACAGCGACGCCAAGGAGGCGATCGCTTTCGCACTAATGGCGGATCTGTGCGTCCGCGGCCGCGTCAATTCGCTGCCCGGCGTCACCGGAGCGAAGAAAGCGTCGGTCATGGGGAAGATCTCCATTCCGGGATGAGTATTTTCCTGGACGCACAGATATAGATCCAATGCAACTGCATTACTCAACCCCTACAGGAGGTATCACCTATGGAACAATCTTTTATCCGCATCCATCCCGACGATAAAGTCGCCGTCGCCCTGCGCCCCTTAAGCGCCGGGACGGAGATTTCCGTCGGCGGCGTAACCGTCACCCTGGCCGAGGACATTCCCCAGGGCCACAAATTCGCCCTGACCGATCTGGGGGAAGGCGAGCCGGTCATCAAATACGGCTATCCCATCGGCGTCACCAAGGAGCCGGTGAAGGCCGGCCAGTGGATCCACGTCCACAACATGAAGACAGGCCTTGGCGACCTGCTGACCTATACTTACGATAAGAAAGCTGTCGAACTGCCGCCCACGGAGAAGCGATTCTTCCAGGGCTACCGGCGCGGGAACGGCAAGGTGGGCGTCCGCAACGAGATCTGGATCATTCCCACCGTCGGCTGCGTGAATAACGTGGCCACGGCCATCGAGCGGAAGGCCCAGTCCCTGGTCGGCGGAAGCGTCGAAGCCATCGCCGCGTTCCCCCACCCCTACGGCTGCTCCCAGATGGGCGACGACCAGGAGCACACCCGAACGATCCTCGCGGATCTGATCAATCACCCCAACGCCGGCGGCGTGCTGGTCCTGGGCCTGGGCTGCGAGAACAGCAACATTGGCGAGCTGAAGAAATACATCGGCCCCTATGATGAGCGCCGCGTCAAATTCCTGGTGTCCCAGGAATCGGACGACGAGATCGCCGACGGGCTGGCGCTTGTGAAGGAACTGGCTGACTACGCGAAGACATTTTCCAGGGAACCCATCGACGTCAGCGAGCTGATCATTGGCATGAAATGCGGCGGCTCCGACGGCCTGTCCGGCATCACAGCCAATCCGACCGTGGGCGCGTTCTCCGACCTGCTGATCAGCAAGGGCGGCACCACGATTCTGACGGAGGTGCCGGAGATGTTCGGCGCGGAGACGCTTCTGATGAACCGCTGCGAAAACGAGGCATTGTTTGAGAAGACGGTGGCCCTAATCAACGATTTCAAGAACTATTTCACCAGCCATAACCAGACCATTTACGAGAATCCGTCCCCCGGCAACAAGAAGGGCGGCATCTCCACGCTGGAGGACAAGTCCATGGGCTGCACCCAGAAATCCGGCAGCGCGCCGGTGCGGGGCGTCCTGGCCTATGGCGAGCAGGTAAGCGAGAAAGGTCTGAATCTGCTGAGCGCTCCCGGCAACGATCTGGTGGCGTCCACGGCCCTGGCGGCGTCCGGCGCCCACATCGTCCTGTTCACCACGGGACGCGGCACGCCCTTCGCCTCCCCGGTACCCACGGTGAAGATCTCCAGCAACTCCGCCCTGAACGCGAAGAAGAACAACTGGATCGATTTCAACTGCGGCGTGCTGGTAGAGGGAACGGATCCTACCGAACTCCGCGACCGGCTGTTCGACTATGTGATCGCGGTGGCCTCCGGCGAGGAAGTCAAGTCCGAGAAGGCCGGATTCCACGATATGGCGATCTTTAAGCAGGGCGTGACGCTGTAAATGACTTCCCGCCGCACCGAATCTCCGTATGCGGCAGCTGCCTGTGCAGTCCGCCGTTTTACACGGCTGACTGCCACAAATAACTGATCATCAAGGAGGTACAAACACATGAAAAAGCTATGCTATCAGACTCTGAAAGAATTAAACTACGACGGCTATCTTCTGCAGGACGCCCCGGAACGGGTTCTGCAGTTCGGCGAGGGGAATTTCCTCCGCGCCTTCGTAGACTATTTTATCGATATGATGAATGAGAAGGCCGGCTTTAACAGCAAGGTCGTACTGGTCCAGCCGATCCCCAACCGCGGCGGCTTCAATCTGGCCGACGTCATCAACGAGCAGGAGGGCCTCTACACCCTGTACCTGCGCGGCTTCGAGAACGGCAGGAAGGTCAACAACAAGCGGATCATTTCCTGCGTCAGCCGCTGCCTGAACAGCTACAGCGATTACGACGCCGTCATGGCCTGCGCCGACAACCCCGACCTGCGCTACATCGCCTGCAATACCACCGAGGCCGGCATCGTCTATGACCCCAGCTGCGCGTTCACGGAGACGCCTCCGTCCAGCTACCCGGCCAAGCTGACCCAGCTGCTCTACCGCCGCTACCAGAAGTTCGGCTCTGAAGCCGGCAAGGGCTTCGTGATCCTTTCCTGCGAACTCATCGACGACAACGGCAAGGAGCTTGAGAAATGTGTGCTTCAGTACGCCGCCCAGTGGCAGCTGCCGGAAGATTTCGTCCGCTGGATCAAGGAGGAGAATATCTTCTGCTCCACACTGGTGGACCGGATCGTCACCGGCTATCCCCGCAGTGAAGCGGCGGCCATCAATGAAGAGAACGGCTACGAGGACAATCTGATCGACACCGGCGAGGTGTTCGGCTTCTGGGT
>CANQRU010000055.1 GCA_947626395.1 uncultured Lachnospiraceae bacterium
GATGTCAGAAGCCGTGCTTTCTGCTTGTTGAGGATACCCCCAATCCCCAAGGAACAGACCGCTCTGCTGGTCTGGCTGCGCGGCGTTCTGCCGCTTCAGGACTTTCTTCTGGCAACGAAAAAAATAATTCCTACACTTAGAATTTATAAAAACTGCTTTTCCGCCACCTATCTCTCGAGGGGATATTTTCTCTTCAGCTGGCATTGGTCATCTTGCAAAATCGCAAAGCCGTCAAATTATGCAAAACAGAGAAATTGAAAAATTTTATGTTTGAGGGTGTGAAAATGACTTCCCCGTCGGCTACCCCCTGGGAGGACTTTTCCTCTCTTGCCCCTGCCCTCAAATATATATTCCGTACAGCTACATACCAAATCGACGGCCCGCCCAGGCAGGAAGGAGGTTAACTGAGCCGCACAACCGTCTAACACATTATTTCCGACAGCGTTATGGTATTCGTTGCCGGGTACTGTGAGAGGAGAGAATGCCTATGGCAAATTGCAAAGTTTGTGCAAATGAAAACAATATATTCGTCATTCCTGTATGGCGTAGATACACACTAACCATCGAGGAAGCTGACGGATATTATCACATCGGTGAGGGCAAGCTGCGGTCTTTGATTGATGAACATCCCCATGAGGATTTCTATGTTATGAATGGAAACAGGGCGCTGATAAAGCGAGAAAAATTTGAACGCTATCTGGATCGGGCGACTGCCGTGTGAGAACCGCAAAAAGGGTACGGCGATTTGCCAATTTCCTATGATAAAACTGTACGGAGTGCCGGATTTGTGGTATTATGATAATGCAAGTCTGGCTCTCCTTACTGAGAGGAGAGATTCTATGAGCGAAAAAAGACGAGACAATCGGAACAGAATTTTGCGTGAAGGTGAATATCAGCGTGTAGATGGGAGGTATCGGTTTCGCTATACTGATGAGGACGGTAATGAGAAGAATGTTTATAGTTGGCGGCTGGACAAAAACGACCCAACGCCAAAAGGCAAGAAGCGGGAGCTATCTCTGAGGGAAAAGGAAAAGCAAATCGAGGCTGATTTGTTTGACCATATTGTCACCAACGGCGGGAATTATACAGTATTGGAGCTGGTAGAGAAGTATGTGTCTCTGAAAACAGGAGTGCGGCATAATACCGCTGCCGGGTACAAGACAGTCACCAACATTCTGAAGAAAGACGCATTTGGCCGGCAGAGAATCGACAAGGTTCGCCTGTCAGACGCGAAGGCCTGGCTTATCAAACTTCAGCAGGTGGACGGCAGAGGGTACAGTTCCATTCATTCTATCAGGGGCGTACTCCGACCGGCATTCCGCATGGCCGTAGATGACGATTTGATTCGCAAGAATCCGTTTGAGTTTGAACTGGCATCTGTAATCGTCAATGATTCTGTGACCAGAGAGGCGATTACCAGAAAGCAGGAGCGGGATTTGCTGAAATTCATTCAGGAGGACAGGCATTTCAGCAGATACTACGAGGCGATTTATATCCTCTTTCATACGGGACTGCGGATCTCGGAGTTCTGCGGTCTAACGATTCCTGACATTGATTTTGGCAATATGCGAATCAAGGTTGACCATCAGTTACAGCGCACGTCTCAGATGGAATATGTGATTCTGGAGCCGAAAACCGAAAGCGGTATCCGCTATGTGCCGATGACTGGGGAAGTAGCTGCTTGTTTTCGACGTATCATTGCCAATCGGACGATCCCAAAAGTGGAGCCGATGGTGGATGGCTATGCCGGTTTCCTGTTTCTGGACAAAAACAACAGGCCTATGGTTGCCCTGCACTGGGAGAAATACATGGAGCATATCATCGAGAAGTACAATAAGATTTATCGTGTCCAGATGCCAAAAGTTACCCCTCATGTATGCAGACACACGTTCTGTTCCAACATGGCAAAGTCCGGAATGAGTCCCAAGACATTGCAGTATATCATGGGGCATTCGGACATCAGCGTAACGCTGAACACCTATACCCACGTGCAGTTCGATGACGTGAAGGAAGAACTGCTCCGCGTGGCGGAGGCTTGAAGGCCCATTGGTAAAGAGATGATTTTTACCAATAATTTTACCAATATTGCAGGAGAAAACCTGAGAAAATGCGGGAAGATTTGAGAAGATATCCCGGAAACGCCGGAAAGCGAAAACGTCGAAAATCCTGCAATATTGGGCATTTGAGAAGAAATACAGGAGTTATACGGAGATATAAAAAGATGGTAAAAATATTATTTATCTGCCACGGCAACATCTGCCGCAGCCCCATGGCCGAGTTCGTCTTTAAAGACCTCATCGCCCGCCTTCACCGCTCGGACCAGTTCCAGATTGCGTCCGCGGCTACCAGCACGGAGGAGATCGGTAATCCGGTCCACTATGGGACCCGCGATCTGCTTAAGCGGAAGGGCATTTCCACCGCGGGCAAGTATGCGCGGCAGATGACGCGGCGGGATTATCAGGAGTATGATTATCTGATCGGCATGGATCAGTGGAACATCCGCAATATGCTGCGGATTACTGGCGGCGACCCGGATGGGAAGATATTTAAGCTGCTGGATTTCACGGACCATCCGCGGGATATCGCGGATCCGTGGTATACCGGGGATTTTGAGACGACCTATGCGGATGTGCTGGAAGGTTGTCTGGCGTTGGCGGAGCGGCTGACCGGCGAGCGGCCGAAATTGTATGCCGACTATACGTCGTGAAGCCGGGCGGCGCTTAGCGGGTACGCGAATCGGGCGGCATTCTGCAGGTATGCAGTTCGTGCGGCCCTATGTTCGCCACGCGTCCGGGGAAACTATTTAAGAATATAAATAGTCTATATACAAGGAGTGAGGCAACAATGAAAAACAACATCATCATTTCCGGCTTCGCCGACGAGATCTGCGCGGATTTCGAAGAGCAGCTGAAGACGGTAACAGCGCTGGGCATGAACTACATCTGCCTGCGGGCCGCGGACGGCCGCGGCATCGCGGAGTATACGGCGGAGGAGGCGCGGGAGAAGCTTCTTCCGAAGCTTCAGAAGGCGGGCGTAAAGGTGTCGTCCATCGGTTCGCCCATCGGCAAGGTGGGCATCGGGGATGAAGAAGGCTTTCAGCGGCAGCTGGCGCAGTTGGATCAGATTTGCCGGATGTGCGGGATCTTCGGCTGCCGGTATGTACGGATCTTCAGCTTCTTCATGCCGAAGGACGAAGACCCGGCGGTTTACAGGGACGCGGCCTTTAAGAAGATGGAGAAGTTTGTGGAGATCGGCCGGCGGTACGGCGTGACCCTGATCCATGAAAATGAGAAAGGCATTTACGGCGACACCGGCAGCCGCTGCGTGGAGATCATGGAGCGGTTCGCGCCCGAGGGCATGAGAAGCGCCTATGATTTTGCCAATTTTGTCCAGTGCGGCGAGGATGCGGCGGCATGCTGGAACATGCTGAAGCCTTATATTTCCTATGTTCATGTGAAGGACGCGCTGTATTCCACCCATGAGAACGTGCTGTGCGGTACCGGCGACGGGCGGATCCGGGAGATTCTGGACCAGGCTGTCAACCGGGACGGTTATGAGGGCTTTCTGACGCTGGAGCCCCATCTGGCGATATTTTCCACGTTTGCGTCGCTGGAGAAGGACGAGGGAAATAACCGGCTGAAGAACCGCTTCCGGACCGGGGCTGAGGCGTACGGCGCCCAGTATCATGCGCTCTGCGGAATTCTGGAGGGGATCGGGATCGGTTGTGAAGACCACGAATAACTGGAATCTGGTGTTGTGCGAAAGAGATATGATACGTCATATGTTTTGAAAGATATTTTGCACCGACAGAATTGAAATAGAGTTGGAATTGAAACAAGGGCGGAATCGAAGTAAAGGCACAATCGAAACAAGGGGAAGAATCGAAACAAAGTTAGGATCGAAATAAAAGTCGAATCGAAATAGAGACCGAACCGGTCGAATCAAATTATAGCAGACAATAGGACTGCGGCCGCATGATTGATGATCACTCGCCATTCGCATGGCAGCGCAGTCTTGCGGCAAGACAGGAAAGATAGAAAGAATTTGGAAAGGGGATACAGAAATGGCAAAGAAGATCCGTTACGGCATCATCGGCATAGGAAATCAGGGAACTACGTATTGCCGGCATTTGCTGGGCATTTCCGGCGCGCAGCCCATGCCCCACAGCGCCCTGGGCGCGGTCTGCGACATCGATCCGGCCAGGGAGGCGTTCTGCCGGGAGACATTTCCGGACGTGCCGTTTTACAGGGACTGGAAGGAAATGGTGTGCTCCGGCAGCGTGGATGCGGTCATCACGACGGTGCCGCATTACCTGCACCCGGAGATCGCCATTTACTGCATGGAGCACGGCATGAACGTGCTGGTGGAGAAGCCGGCCGGCGTCTACGCCAAGGCGGTCCGGGAAATGAACGAGTGCGCGGCGGCGCATCCGGAGGTGACTTTCGGGATCATGTTCAATCAGCGGACCAATTCACTGTACCAGAAGCTCCGCGGGATCGTGGCATCCGGCGAACTGGGGCAGATGCGGCGCACCAACTGGATCATCAATTCCTGGTGGCGGCCCGACAGCTATTACCGCCAGAGCGCGTGGCGCGCGACCTGGGGCGGCGAGGGCGGAGGCGTTCTGGTGAATCAGGCGCCGCACCAGCTGGATCTGTGGCAGTGGATCTGCGGCGTTCCCAGCCGCGTCTACGCTAAGTGCCTCTACGGCTGTCACCGTGACATTGTGGTGGAAAATGATGTCACGGTGGTGACGGAATACCCCAACGGCGCCACGGGAAGCTTTATTGCCTGCACCCATGATCCGCTGGGTACCGACCGGCTGGAGATCGACCTGGATAAAGGCAAGATCGTGGTGGAGGGCAGTTCGAAGGCCACGGTGTACCGGCTGAACAAGACGGAGGACGAGCTGAACGCCACGGTGACCATGATGCAGATGTCCAAGCTGATGGCGGGCAATTCCGCCGGCGCGGGGGATATGTACACGACGGAGACGATTGAGAGCGGCGAAGGCTGGGGGCAGCAGCATATCATCGTGATGGAGAATTTCGCGAAGCATATCCTGGAGGGCGAGCCGCTTCTGGCGCCGGGCTCTGACGGGATCAACGGCGTAAATCTGGCGAACGCGATCCTTCTGTCGTCCTGGCTTGGCAGGGAAGTGGACAATCCGGTGGATGAGGAACTGTATCTGGAGGAATTGAATAAGCGGATCGCGGCGGAAGGAAAATTTCCAACGCGGTGACGGATGGCGGCGGCGTGAAATTTTCGACGCGGTGACGGATGCAGCGGTGTGAAATTTCTGCTGTGATGACGGATGCGGGGGCAGATGATGCCGGCAGCCGAAATCATTTCACTTCATGAGTAGATTGCAAGGATAATTCAGGAGGCGTCTCCGATGAACAGAGAGATGGTTTTATATTATACGCCGGCGGACACGCCGAATGTGGCGAAACTGAAAGGCGTTCTCGTGCGCATGGGCGTGCGGATCAAAAATATTTCCGCAGAGCAGACCGGGCAGACGATCGGATATCTGGCCGGGCTGCCGGGATTTGAGGAGGCAAAGCAGCAGGAGGCGGAAAGCGCGGTTACGGAGCCCATCCCCTGCGAGGTCCTCGTCATGCACAATTTCACCAGCCGCCGCATCGACGAGCTTCTTCTGAACCTGCGAAAGGCAGGCGCCCCAAGGATCGCGCTGAAGGCGGTCGTCACGGAACATAACAGTCACTGGACATTTTATCATCTGTATGAAGAGATCAAGAGGGAGCACGAGGCAATGACTCCGCCTGCCGGGCGCTCGGAATGAGACTGGCGGCGGGCGGAGTGAGCCGTCGCGAGAGAAGCCGGAGGATATGCGCGTCAGCCGATTGAAATTCCCGAAAAATCTTCTCGCCGCCGGATGAAACCCATTGACACCCATTCTAAAATATTGTAAAATACAACCTGTTCGAAGAAATGCCTTGGTAGCTCAGTTGGTAGAGCAGAGGACTGAAAATCCTCGTGTCACTGGTTCGATTCCGGTCCAAGGCAGACGCAGGTGTGGTTCAATGGTAGAACACTAGCCTTCCAAGCTGGATACGTGGGTTCGATTCCCATCACCTGCTCTCATCTGTGGGCGCCGCATTTCGTGGGGAAGGAATTTTCCGATGCGGCGTTCATTTTTTATGCAGGCGGTGTAATGCGGGGCGTCTGTATTTATCCGCATTTTCCGATGACAAACGGGCGTGAGCGTTGTATACTGAATGCAGTAAAGGGTTTCGGCATGGAGCCTATAGAGAACGAAGATATCCGGATGGCGGATATCTGAATGGCGTTTCTGCCGCGGATAAACATGGAAAGGAGACAGAGATCATGCTTAATTTTACGTATTATACGCCGACGAAAGTGGCATTCGGAAAAGGCAGTGTGGACAGGCTGGGCGAACTTCTTAAGGAGCAGGGGGCAAAGAAGATACTGCTTCATTACGGCGGGGGCAGCGCGGAGCGTTCCGGCCTTCTGGGACGCGTGCGGCGGATCCTGGATGCGGAAGGGATCGCCTATGTGGAGCTGGGCGGCGTGGTGCCGAACCCGCGGTTGTCCCTGGTCTACAGGGGAATTGAACTGTGTAAGGCGGAAGGCGTGGATTTCCTTCTGGCTGTGGGCGGAGGCAGCGTCATTGATTCGGCCAAGGCCATCGGTTACGGCGTCGCCAATGATTTCGACGTCTGGGATATTTATGATTTCAAAGCGAAGCCGGCGGCGTGCCTGCCTGTGGGCGCGATCGTAACGATCGCGGCGGCGGGAAGCGAGATGAGCAATTCCGCGGTGATCACGAAGGACGAGGGCGGCGTCAAGCGGGGCAGTAATTTCGACATTGCCCGGCCGAAGTTCGCCATCATGGATCCGGAGCTGACGATGACTCTTCCGGCCTATCAGACGGCCTGCGGCTGCGTGGATATCCTGATGCACACGATGGAGAGATATCTGAATCACGGAGACAGCATGGAGCTGACGGACGCGCTGGCGGAGGGGCTGATGCGGACGGTGATCCGCAACGCCCATATCCTGATGGAACGCCCGGATGATTATGAGGCCCGCGCGGAGGTTATGTGGGCCAGCAGCCTGTCCCACAACGGTCTGACCGGATGCGGAACCGACGGCGGCGACTGGGCCTGCCACCGGCTCGAGCACGAGATCGGCGGCATGTTCGATGTGGCCCACGGCGCGGGGCTGACGGCCATCTGGGGAAGCTGGGCCAGATATGTATACAGTTACAGTCCGGACCGGTTTGAGAAGCTGGCGGTGCGTGTGCTGGGCGTTGAGCCGCGGGAAAGCCGGGAAGCGACGATCCTCGCCGGGATCGAGGCGATGGAGGAGTTTTACCGGTCGATCGGAATGCCGACGAATATGCACGAGCTGGGCATCGATCCGACTCCGGCGCAGATCGGGGAACTGGCTGAGAAATGCAGCATCACCGCGAAGGATCATCTGGGTACCGTGCGGGTACTGCAGAAGGCGGATATGGAGGCGATCTACCGCCGTGCCGCGGGGATGGAGCAGGATCGGAAATGATCTGCCTGTGTGAATATCTGACGCAGGCCGGGTATGCGCGGCCCGCGGGCTGCGCGGCTTCGGCAGATGATATGCCGGAAAATGCGTATGGCGTTCGTATCCTGGAATGCCGCAGTCTGGACAGTCTGGCAGCGCTGCCGGATGAGATCAACGGACTTCCGGTGCTTGAACTTGCGCCGTATCTGTTTTCGGTGCATGGAAGCTGCGAAGGGGATGCGGCGGCCGGAATGTTCTGGTGGTCGGAGGCAGAATCGGCAGCCAGCCTGGCAGCCCAGGATCTATTGCGCGATATCCCTGCGCTCCGCGGCGGCCGTCTGGAGGAACTGCGGCTCCCGGCCCGTCTTGAGAAAGTCGGTGCGTACGCGCTGTATAACTGTGAGAAACTGAAAAAGCTGGAACTTTACAGTACGACGCTTGACTGGGGCGCGGGAGTATTTACCGGCTGCTATGGCGTGGAGCAGGTGACCATTCATGCGGATGAGAGCCGGAAATCCTGCATGCGGGAGGTTCTGGCGGAACTGCGGCAGACGCTGGAGGCGCTGTATCTGCCGGAAAAGGCGGCAGATGAGACGGAGGCAGAGCAAGAACCATTACCGGCCGCCACGGCGTTGTCTGCGCGCCTCATTTTCCCGGAATTCTTCGAAGAAGCCGTGGAGAACACGCCCGCCCGGATCCTGGTGACGGAGACCCATGGCTGCGGTCAGAAATACCGCAACGCCTTCGTCAGTACCCAGTTCCAGTTCAGGGAATATGACAGTCTGTTCCCACATATTCAGGTCCAGGAGCCGGAAACGCTGGTGGCCAGGCTGGCCCTGGGGCGGCTTATGTATCCGTACCGTCTGGAAGAGCGGTACGCGGAGCGCTACCGGGAGTATCTGGAAGAACATGCCGCGGCGGCCGCCGGATGGGCGGTGGAAAACGGCGATATGCAGGCGCTGGAGTGGATCTTCGCCCACATTTCCTGCGGCGGAGAAATGATCGCGGGACTTCTGGATGTCGCCGGAGCGTGTCATAACGGCGTGGCGGTCAGCTTTCTGATGAACAGAAGACGCGAGGCGGGCGCCGTAACGCGGAAACGTTTTTCTTTATAGACAGGAGACATTCTCATGACTGATCCAACCCGCGCGCGCCAGCTCGACGAGCTGGACACGGTAAACCTCTGTGTCCGCATCCTCACATCGGCGCGCAATGAACTCTATCTGAATATGCATTTTCTGGATCTGTCTCTTCACAGCCTCGGCTATGAGGCCGATCCGGCCATGCCCACGATCGGGACGGATGGTTTTGTGATCCGCTATAACCCGGATCATTTGTTTGATCTGTACCGTCGTGGGAGAGTTTATGTAAACCGGGCGTATCTTCATATGGTGTTCCACTGTCTGTTCTGCCATATGGATACCTGCGGCGAGCGAGCCGCCGGTTACTGGAACCTGGCCTGCGATATCGCGATGGAGTTCATTATTGACGGACTTTACCGAAAATGCGTCCACGTTTCGCCGTCGCCGTTCCGCCGGGATATTTATCTGCGCCTTCAGAGGAAGCTGGAGGTTCTGACCGCGGAGGGAATTTACCGGCGGCTGCAGGAGATGGAACTGACGGAGGCGCAGTATCGGCGCCTGGCGGAGGAATTTCTGGTGGACAGCCACGATCTGTGGGATGAGGAGAAGACGCGGAAGCAGGCGGTTCCCCGTCAGAACCGGTGGAACGACAACCGGGAGAAGCTGCAGACCAGGATGGAGTCCATGTCGCAGGAGGAGTCTCAGTCGGAGGATGAAAGGAACCTGATGGAGCAGGTCCGGGCGGAGAACCGGGAACGCTATGATTATAAGAGATTTCTGCGGAAATTCGCGGTGCTGAAGGAGGAGACCAGGGTCGATGACGACGCGTTCGACTACGCCTATTATACCTACGGCATGGAGCATTACGGCAATATGCCCCTGATCGAGCCGTTGGAATCCAAAGAGATCTTTCGGGTAGAGGATTTTGTCATTGTCGTCGATACGTCGATGTCCTGCTCCGGCGAACTGGTGCGGCGGTTCCTCGATGAGACATACGCGGTCCTAAGCGAGTCGGAGAGTTATTTTAAGAAGATCAATATCCATATCATCCAGTGCGACGACCAGGTCCGTTCCGATGAGCGGATCACCAGCCGGGAGCAGATGGAGCAGTACATGCGTGATTTTACGATCCGGGGCAAAGGCGGTACCGACTTCCGGCCGGCGTTCGAATACGTGAACGGCCTGCGGGCCCGGGGAGAGTTTACGAAACTGCGCGGACTTCTGTATTTTACCGACGGCAAGGGTATTTATCCGGTGAAAATGCCTCCCTACGATACGGCGTTTGTATTCATCAAAGACCAGTATCGGGACGAATCCGTGCCGGCCTGGGCTATGAAGCTGGTTCTGGATGCGGAGGATCTTGCAGAGGAGAAGCAGGAAGCGAGAGCGCGGAAGGAAGCGGCGCCTGGAGTTACAATAGCATGAAAACAGCCGCCGCACGGAAGATATCTCCCATGCGGCGGCAGATTTGTAAGCAAAGCTCATCAGAAAGCGGTATTCTCCGTGATCTTGATAAATTCCTCCATGCATCTTGTGCGCAGCCGGTTCTTCTTGTAGAACATATAAACATTCCTACGGACGAACTCCGGCGGCAGCCGGTAGTAGATCACGCCCTTCTCCGCCTGCGCGTTCCGCGCTACACAGTCGCTGATAAATGTGGCTGCGATGCCATGGCTGGCCAGCGTCAGGGCGGTGCCCTGCTGATCCACCTTAATGACCACCTGCGGCATGATGTTATAATGGAAGAACATCTGCTCCGATCTCTGGCGGGTGTCGTTGCCCACATGCAGGAGCATGAAGGGCAGTCCCGTGAATTCTTCAAACGGGACGACAGGCACGTCCTCGGTCCGGTGGCGGTTGGACAGGATATCCTGGGCGCTCAGCTGATAGGCGGCCAGCTTCTCGTTGATGGGCCACTGGCTGGGAACTGCCAGAAGGACGTCCTCGTCAATCAGCGGAATGCCGTGGTAATCTTCCCGCGGAAGCACCCGGTTGTCGACCATCAGGTCCAGGAGGCTGTCCGAAAGCTGCTTCTCCAGATCCTGGCTGGTGCCTTCCACGAGCCGGATCTGCACGCCCGGATAGAGTCGGGAGAACTCCGAGATCACCGGCAGCAGCACATGGCTTAAGTAGATTCCGTTGCCGCCGACGGCCAGATGACCGGTGATCAGCTCGTCCAGCTGTTGGACATGAGACGTAAAATGATGCTCGATGTCCATGATCTTTTCTACGGCCTCGATATATTCGATGCCGTCTTCTGTAAGGCCGATGGGTATCGTACTGCGGTCAAAGATCTCCACGCCGATGCGGTTTTCTATTTTCTTGATCGTTGCGCTTAGTGAAGATTGACTGATGAACAGATTCTCGGCTGCCTTTGAAAAACTCCGGGTCTTGTAGACCTCGTATACATAGCCGTACCCGTTAAATAATTTATCATTCATATTCATACCATCCCCCTGCTTCTACTATAGCACAATATGGATATATTTTCAATATGATATATAGCAAATTGAAACAAATTTTCAGATTTTTTATCGTACGGAATGGATGGCGCCGGAGCCATTTCTGCATTTTGACGTAAAACAAAACCCGCCGAACCAGTGGGGGGACGGTTCGGCGGGTTTTCCCTAGTGGAAAAAGAAATAGGGGAGCGCTGCAAAACATATCCGGAAGGGAGAAGAACACTCTGCAATAGAGCAGGATACTTGCAACGTAACCCAGTTAAAGCAATTTGTCATTTTGTAGTTAAAGTATAACATTTTCAGAATAGAAATGCCAATACAAGTATTTTCATAAGAGTATGCACAAAAATGAATACGTTAACTATTTGTTAAACACTTCACAAAAAAACTTGTTTTTTGCTTGTGATTTGATATAATTTTTGTCGAGATTATAACATGTTTTTTCGGATACGATATACCAGAAACAAAGTTGCGCGGGAGGTGTATTAATTGAATATCAAGCGGGCAAAAGAGGAAATTAAGAATACCATCGCCGCCTATCTGGCCAGGGATGAATACGGGGCCTACGCGATCCCGGTGATCCGCCAGCGTCCCGTGCTGCTGATCGGTCCGCCCGGCATCGGCAAGACCCAGATCATGGAGCAGATCTCCAGGGAATGCCGGATCGGCCTGGTCGCCTACACCATTACCCATCATACGCGCCAGAGCGCCATCGGACTGCCATATATCACGGAGAAAGTATACGACGGCGTCCGTATGTCGGTCACGGAATATACGATGAGCGAGATTGTGGCGTCCATCTATGATAAGATCGAGGCGACCGGACTGCGGGAAGGGATCCTGTTCATTGACGAGATCAACTGCGTCTCCGAGACGCTGGCGCCGGCCATGCTTCAGTTTCTGCAGGCCAAGACCTTCGGCAGCCATAAGATCCCCGAGGGCTGGATCATCGTGGCCGCCGGCAATCCGCCGGAGTACAACAAATCAGTCCGCGATTTCGATGTAGTCACGCTGGACCGTATCAAGATGATCGAGGTAGAGGCGGATTATTCCGTGTGGAAGGAATACGCGGAATCTGTGAACATCCATCCGGCCATCACCGCCTATCTGAATGTGAAGCAGGAGAATTTCTGCCGGATCGAGACCACCGTGGACGGCAAGCGGTTCGCGACGCCCCGCGGCTGGGAGGATCTGTCGCGGCTGATCGAGGTCTATGAGCGGCTGAACATGAATGTGGATCGGGATGTGGTCGCCCAGTATATCCAGCATCCCGCGATCGCCAAAGATTTCGCCAATTATCTGGAGCTTTATTATAAATATGAAAATGACTACCGGGTTGATGAGATCGTGTCCGGCGTGATCCGGGAAGGAGTCTGCGATAAGCTGGCAAAGGCGCCGTTTGACGAGCGTCTCAGCGTGGTCAGTCTTCTGCTGGCCAGGCTGAACGGCGGATTCCGCGCCGCCGCGGATATGGAAGACCGGCTGGAGCGGCTGCAGGGGATATTCGCGGAGATGAAGCCGACGGCCGGTACCGACAGAAGCGCCTCCGGGCGGGAAACCGAGACGTACGTATCTGCCCTTGAACATCTGGAAGCGCTGGCCGCCGGCGTTGCCGCCGAGCGGAGATATAAGCAGGAAGCGGGCCTCTTAAGCCGCCGCGAGGATCATATCAGCCGGGATGTGGGCAAGGTTCTCGATGAGACAGTCCAGTCCCTGAAGGCGGATCATCTGCAGGAGGAGGAAGCGGTCTGGCAGCGGATCCAGGAGATATTTGAGCGTGAAAACGCTGCGTATGAGACGCATTTTGAGAACTGCGCCCGGATGCTGGAGCATGTTTTTGATTTTCTGGAAGCCGCGTTCGGAACCGGTCAGGAGCTTGTGATCTTCGTTACGTCCTTGAACACGGGCTTCTATAGCGTCCGTTTCCTGCAGCAGTATGAGTGCGAGCGCTATTTCCGGTATAATAAAACGCTGCTTTTCGACGCGGAAGAGCGGGATATTCTGTCGCGGATTCCGAATCAGAATGCGTGAAATGTTCGCTTGGTGCTGCCTAAGTGACGTTCCGAACCGGAAAGAAGACTTTTGCGGCTGCAGGAAGACGGTTTATCGGCGGACATTGTGCGTTCCGCTCTGCCATATATTAATTTTGAAAATGCCTCCGTATATTTTCGGATCCGCCGTCCATACTAGCCATAGAAAAGGAGGCATATGCTATGGATAACAAAGTGTTGGATTACACTGCGCTGACGATCAGCATCATCGGCGCCGTCAACTGGGGCCTGATCGGATTCTTTGATTTCAATCTGGTCGCGTTCCTCTTCGGAAGCATGACCTGGCTGTCCCGCATCGTATACGCCCTCGTAGGTCTGTGCGGACTTTATCTGCTCACCTTTTACGCGAGGCGCGACAGAGCGCAAGCCTGACAGAGCGGTTTGTCTGCTTTTCATGGAAACGGGCACTTGTCCGGAGGCGGAATCCTCCTGCGGCAGGTGCCTTTTTGGTAACCTTTAATGATTTTAATAATTATTTTATAAGCACTCGGGTTCAAATGTGGTATACTTACTTTGGATAATGGGGTGTCAGGTGAAGGCTGGAAATCCTTCGCCGGTGTCAAAAGCCGATCGGGGGCGACGGCGGAACGGAGCGGGGCATGAAGATCAGAACGCGGCTTGTGATTGCATTTCTGACGGTTACGGTAGTGCCGTTGTGCGTATTCTTTCTGGCGTTCTCCGTGCTGGCCGACTATCGAACCACAGTGTTCAGCCGTTCCTACGGCTTAAGCGAGCGGCTGGATCTGTTGTCCAGCAACTCGGTGCAGGTCTTCAGCCGTCTGACCAGAAGCGACCACGAGGGGATCCAGCGGACGCTGGCCAGCGATCCGGACCGTCTCGAGGATCAGGAATATCTGCGGGAACTGAACGATAACCTGCAGCGGAAATATGCCTATCTGATCGTCCGCAAGGGAGACGAGATCATTTTCTCCGGACTGGAGGACGGGGGAGAGGATCTGACGGGGAACCTGCCCGCCTACGGAAGCGCCGATCCGGATGTAGACGTGGGCGTCTATATGGACGGCGAGGTCCAGCATCTGGTGAAACAGGATGATTTCCGGTTCAGCGACGGAACGGAGGGAAGCGTCTTTATCATATCTGGCTTTGAGGATTATGTTCCGGAGCTGCGCGATCTGATGTCGCAGGGGATCCTCGTTGGCATCGTGATCCTGGTGGCGGCGGCTGTGATTATGGTGGCCTGGGTCTACCAGTCGATCTTAAAGCCGCTGGGCGAGCTGCAGAAAGCGACTCACGAGATCCAGAACGGCAATCTGGATTTCACGATGGATATCGACAGCGACGACGAGATCGGCAAGCTTTGTCAGGATTTCGAGGAGATGCGCGTGCGGCTGAAGGAATCCACGGAGGAGAAGCTGCAGTACGACGAGGAGAGCAAGGCGCTGCTGATGAATATCTCCCATGATCTGAAGACGCCGGTTACGGCCATCAAAGGCTATGCGGAGGGGATCATGGACGGCGTGGCGTCGTCGCCGGAGATGCTGAGCCGGTATATCCGCACGATCTACAATAAAGCCAACGATATGGACCGGCTGGTGGATGAGTTGACGTTTTACACGAAGATCGATACGAATAAGATCCCGTATACGTTTTCCAGGATCAATGTGGCCAACTATTTCCGCGACTGCGTGGAAGAGGTGGGGCTGGATCTGGACACGAATAACATCGAGCTGGGATATTTCAACTATGTGGACGAGGATGTGGTGGTCATCGCCGACGCGGAGCAGATGAAGCGGGTGATCAACAACATTATCGGCAATTCGGTGAAATATCTGGATAAGAAGAAGGGCATCATCAATATCCGCATCAAGGATGTGGGCGATTTCATCGAGGTGGAGATCGAGGACAACGGCCGCGGCATTTCCGCGGAGGATCTGCCCAGTATCTTCGACCGGTTCTACCGGGCCGACGCATCCCGGAATTCGTCCAAGGGCGGCAGCGGCATCGGACTTTCGATCGCGAAGAAGATTATCGAGGACCATGGCGGCAAGATCTGGGCCACCAGCAAGGAAGGCATCGGCACGGAGATCCATTTCGTGCTTCGGAAATATCAGGAGGTACACAATGAAGAAGATTCTGCTGATTGAGGATGAGATCAGTATCGCGGAGCTGGAGAGGGACTATCTGGAGCTGAGTGGCTTTGCGGTGGAGATCGCCGGCGACGGCACGGTCGGTTTGGAGAGGGCGCTGAAGGAGGATTTTGATCTGTTCGTGCTGGATCTGATGCTGCCGGGAGTGGACGGCTTTGAGATCTGCCGCCGTATCCGGGAGACGAAGAATACGCCGGTCATCATGGTGTCGGCGAAGAAGGAAGATATCGATAAGATCCGGGGGCTGGGCCTGGGCGCTGACGATTATATTACGAAGCCCTTCAGCCCCGGCGAGATGGTGGCCCGTGTGAAGGCCCATCTGGCCCGGTACGAGCGGCTGATCAGCAGCGGGGCGCCGGTCAACGACGTCATCGAGATCCGCGGTCTGAAGATCGACAAGACGGCCCGGCGGGTATGGGTCAACGGAGAGGAGAAGAATTTCACGACGAAGGAATTCGACCTGCTGGCGTTTCTGGCGCAGAATCCGAACCATGTATATACAAAGGAAGAACTGTTCTCGAAGATCTGGGATATGGAGTCCATCGGCGATATCGCCACGGTAACGGTGCATATCAAGAAGATCCGGGAGAAGATCGAATTCAACACGGCCAAGCCCCAGTATATCGAGACGATATGGGGCGTGGGGTACCGGTTTAAGGTGTAAATATTTCCTTGACTTTCCGGGGAAAGTCTGCTATAGTCTGGAATGTGAAACGAGAAGATTCAGGAATCTGTCTTGAAGCTTCTCGTTTTTTCACGAAAATGATCGCGGCCGGCCGGTCGGTCATGGAAGTGTCCCTGCGGCATTCAGAGGGTGGATCTGCCGGAACAGATACAGGCAAAGCAGAAGGGCGTTAGACAGAAAGGATTTTGGAAGGGTTTTATGGAAACGATCAGATTCGAAGATTTGGGAATTGACAGCAGGATCCTGCGGGCGGTGACTGAGATGGGCTTTGAGGCGGCGACGCCGATCCAGGTCCAGGCGATCCCGGTGCAGATGGAGGGGCATGACATCGTAGGGCAGGCCCAGACCGGCACCGGCAAGACGGCGGCCTTCGGCATTCCGCTTCTGCAGAAGGTGGATCCGGAGGAGAAGAAGCTGCAGGCGATGATCCTCTGCCCGACGAGGGAGCTGGCGATCCAGGTGGCGGAGGAACTGCGCCGCCTGGCGAAATATATGCATGGCGTGAAGGTGGTGCCGGTCTACGGCGGACAGGATATCACGAGACAGATCCGCAGCTTAAAGGACGGCGTACAGATCGTAGTCGGCACGCCGGGACGCGTGATGGATCATATGCGGCGGAAGACGCTTCGCTGCGACCACATTCATACGGCGATCCTGGACGAGGCGGATGAGATGCTGGATATGGGATTTCTGGAAGATATGGAGACCATTTTAGGGGAACTGCCGGAGGAGCGGCAGACCCTGATGTTCTCGGCGACGATGCCGATGGAGATCCAGCGGATCGCGGCGAATTTCCAGAAAGATCCGGTGTTGGTGAAGGTAGTCAAGAAGGAACTGACCGTGCCGGAGGTGACCCAGTATTATTATGAAGTGCGGCGCGACACAAAGGTGGAGGTCATGTGCCGTCTTCTGGATATGTATTCGCCGAAGCTGTCCATGGCGTTCTGCAATACGAAGAAGCAGGTGGAGGATCTGGTGGGCGAGCTGCAGGGCCGCGGGTATTTCGCGGACGGACTTCACGGCGATATGAAGCAGATGCAGCGCGACCAGGTCATGAACCGGTTCCGCACCGGCAAGACCGAGGTGCTGGTGGCCACGGATGTGGCGGCCCGGGGCATCGACGTGGGAAATGTCGAGGCGGTCTTCAACTACGATATCCCGCAGGACGATGAGTACTATGTCCATCGGATCGGACGTACCGCCCGCGCGGGACACGCGGGGATCGCGTTCAGCTTCGCGGTGGGGCGCGAGGTGTATAAGCTCAGGGACATCCAGCGGTACTGCAAGACGAAGATCATTCCCCAGCCGATCCCGTCGCTGAACGACATCACGGCGATCAAGGTGGATAAGATCATGGAGCAGGCGGAGGAACTGATCCGGGATACGGATCTGAGCGACATGATCGACATGGTGGAGCGGAAGCTTCTGGAAGGTGAGTATACGTCCATGGATGTGGCGGCGGCGCTGCTGAAGATGTCCATGGGTGAGGAAAATGAGGATATTTCCGACAGCGGTATCCTGCCCAGATCGCTGGATGATCTGGACCGGCGCGGCAGCAGAGGCGACCGCGGCGGGGACCGGTATGGGAGATACGGACGCGGGTGCGACGAACGCGACCGGTATAGCCGGGGCGGCCGGTACGGAGACGGACGTTATGGCGAGGGCCGGGGAGACCGTGACCGCTATGGTGAAGGGCACGGCCGGAGCGGCCGGGATTATGGCCGTGACGACTGGGACGACCGACGCGGCGGCCGCGATGAACGGTATGGAAGCCGCGGCGATGGTTACGGAGAAGGCCGCTATGAGCGCCGCCGCGAAGGCGCGGATGGCATGGTCCGCCTGTTCATCAATATTGGCAAGGATCAGAATGTGAAGCCCGGCGATATTCTCGGGGCGATCGCGGGCGAGAGCGGTATTTCCGGAAGAGTCGTGGGCAGCATCGATATGTTCGACGCCTACACATTTGTAGACGTACCCCAGGAGAGCGCCCGGCTGGTGATGAAGGCCATGAAGAACGCGAAGATCAAAGGGAAGAGCATCCGGATGGAAGTGGCGCACTGAGATTTAGAATGATATCCCGGAATAAAATCGCAATATTATGATTTTATTCCGGGATGTTTTTATGCCGGTATGCAAAAAGAACGACAGTGACGCTATGCTGCAGTTGTAATAAAAATTATCTGGATCAGCAGTTGGAGTAAAGAAATAGTCAGTTGATAAAAAATAAATGAAAAGAGTATTGGTTCCTTGAGGTATAATGATTTCGA
>CANQRU010000056.1 GCA_947626395.1 uncultured Lachnospiraceae bacterium
TTCACTATGGTAACCTTCAAGCTGTCCGGTTCCGCAATCCCCAGACAGGAAGACATATTGCCCTGGGGATCCATATCGATCAAAAGAACCTTTTTCCCTTTTCTTACCAGACCGATACCAAGATTCACGCAGGTCGTACTTTTCCCTACGCCGCCTTTCTGGGCCGCTACCACAATCACTTTTCCCATTCTGATCCTCCTCTTTTCTAAATGTAATGGCGTGATATTGCCTATGATTCCCTCTTGCAATTCCCAGTGTTATCAAGTCTCCCGGCAATACTCGGGATACCTGATCCTGACAGCCTGCCAGAAATATTCCGCGTACTCGCAGCAGAATAGGTCTGCAGGCGTATACCTTTCGCTTTCTTCATACATTTCATCCTTTGTCATGTCGTCGCTGACGCTTGGCATTCCGTTGTTATACAGGTTAAAAGCCATCCTTGTGATCCTCATGCTCCCGGATGTCTGCCAGCCTTCGTGAAGACACTCCGGCCGGACATAACCCGTTTTAAAATCATAAATCCGGTCGATGTGCTCACGGGTATCCCTGTCAATACCGAGACAATAGACCAACGCAGAATGGTAGGAATCCTGATATCTGCATTTTGGCAGACAGTCCAAATAGAAATCCAAATGGTCCCTGTCCCTGAACTTCACCTTGCTTTTCACTGCAACACCTCCTTCTTTCCTGAAAAATGGGCACAAAAAAGACGCCAAATATTCGATATATCGGCGTCATTCTTCGTTTCCACATTCAATTATAGTTTGCCTCTGCTTCCTGCATATATGCAGGAACAAAAGAGTGATACAGATCCGCAGCAGCAGAACTGTAAAAATCATTACAAACACATTATAATACTATATATAGTATATGTCAATGATAATTGTTATATATCTTGTATTTGAATCTTTGCTACACTATGCTGCATTACTCTGTCTTTTCATTCCAGGTATCCCTGAAATGTTCCAGAAGCCTCCTGCTTTCTTCTTCATAACCCCACAGAATACCTTCCACTGCTTTGAAAGCACCTTCCCTCCACCTGAAATATGTACTGCGGTTAATCTGCATATTGTCAGGTAGGTGGGATTCCAGGTTACGGATAATCTCTGCAACATTCATCGGCTGCCGTGCAGACATATATGTATAGTACAGTATCCAATAATACTTTTCTCCCTGCGGATGGTACTGACGCATCAGTTCCACTGCCTCATCGATCAGCTTCAGAAACCTGTTGGAACTGCTGATTGCTTCCACCCTGTACCGGATGTTGGCATCATCCTCATTCAGATCCATTCCAGCCTGGTAAATCGAATCCAGGAATTCATCAATGTCCGTCCCATATTCCCTTTGAAAACGGTGCTTCACCTGATTGACCTGTACCTGCATGCGCCAGGATACGGAGCGGTAAATCTTGAATAATGTCACAACATCATGATATACTTTGTTTGTCTTATCTTCGGTTACGATCAGTCCACTTTTTCCCATGGTTATCCTCCAATCAACAAAATACTATATATTCGCCTTGGAGAAATAATAACCAATTATAAGTTCCTGTTTATTCTGTCTGCTGTATCTACTTTTTCTATAAACTTCCTATGGGGTCGTACTGATATACTTCACCCTTTTTCTTAAGTATCCCAATATCTTTCAACTTTTCCATGATACATACTGTATCTTTGGCAGTACATCGACATTGGCCATCATTCTGAAATCGACATTCTAAATGATTATTGCAACATTCTCCTTTAAATCCTTCCAGCAAATTATCTTTTCCCTTCTTATCTGCTTGCCTGAGAATTTCCAGAAGAATGCATTTCATTCCTGAATCCTCTTCAATATGTTCTACCAAACGTTTCATGCCCTTAATAGCCATGCATAGCGACACTACTGGTAAATGCACCTGAGAATCTATCAATGTTGACAGCAGAAAAATAGTTGAAGCCCGAATATTAATATAGTAATTATATTCCATAATCATCAGGCTCAACAATCGTTCGTTCGATTCAGCTGGTATTCTATTCATTTGAAATATTTCATCGCTACATAATATATCAGATTTTTCTTTTGATAAAAATGCCAGTATTTTTTCTGCCGCGCATTTGTCGAAGCCCATTTGTTCTTCTAATACTTTAATGATTTCATCTTTTTTTCCACTACAAGCTATCCACTCACTATTCATCCCTATTCCCCATTATCCAATCTTTTCATATAATATATCATTTCACATGCTTCATCATAACTCATCCCTGCGTTAGTTGCATTATACAGGATATTTCTTTCATTATCCATCGCTTCTAAAGCAGTGTCCCCTATTTTACTAAATTCTTCGAGATGATATAACGCATACTTATTTGTTTCTTTTACAATATCTGAAGCAGTATTATATAATTGGACATATTCCTTGTAAATGTTCTCATCCCCCAGTTCTGCTATGATATTATAGGCAAATATCCTCGGATATTGCTGAATTATTTCCATAAACAGAATGATTACGGTATCAATTTCCTCTACAATCTTTTCCGGATCAGAAGCACCTGATACTTTACGGATAGTATCGTCAATGGCAGACGACATATAAAGAAATCTCACACCCAAGCCGGGATGAGTCCCTCCTCCTTGATACTTGTCAAAAACAGAAAAAACCATTACTATAGACAGATAATAGTTTAGCAACCTATACCTAATCTCGTTAAGATCCTTCACCCAAGCAAATATTTGCTGTACTGCGTCTTCCGCAGCGAACGCATCTGCAAACATCTCTAACGCTTGTTGCTTTCTGTTTTTCAAAGCATTCTGCGAATCACTGCTGGAAACTTCCCATAGAAATGCTTCTTTATTGCATACAGTATCGCAATGTCCCAATATTATATGCATAAACTCATGAGTCAAGATCATTCTAAAAGCGTCAATCCAAAGTAATGCCTGCAGTTCTGATTCATTCCTGTTTTTGTATAATTCCCATTGACCATCCCGAACTAAATAGCCTGCTAAAATCTGTGTGCGTCTTATTAATTCTACATAAGCAGCAGAGTAAATACCTATATAATAGTGCTGATTTTTCTTAAAACATAAAGCATTCACAAATTCCTTTTGCAAGCAAAAAACATAAACATCAGGTGAAACTCCCCTTGCTTCTGACATTTTATTAATTAAATCCGGGATACTCTTGGATATATTACTAATTAGCATATTCTCAAAATACGAATACCCAGATTTACTTTCATCAAACAGTTCATAATCATCCGGTGCATTTTCTCGTAAATATTCCATAAACTCCGCTTCGGCATCAAAAGTATTTCTTTCAACCAAGTCATCCTTTTTCATCTTCTGCATCTGATACTACCTTCCAAAATCACAAATTTGTCGCATGCTTTCAATTTTAAATGATGCCTCTCCGATACCGGTATCGTAACATGCCTTTTGATGAAACTTTCGCTACTTCCATAATTACCGTTCTTTCCAAACCCATATCCTATATTCTTTACTTCATATGATACGCCAAACCAAAATAAATATCAATGGATTTTCAGTAACTACTCGAATCCCTGAAGAAATAAAAAAGCCTTACGCATAAAGTCGCATAAGGATATAATCTGCAAAATATGTCCAACTCGGCCTCGTTACGAATGAATGTCACCAATCCATGTATTCCATACAGTGTTATTTCGTCCATCCAGTCCATCTGTTCCACAAGATGTGGAATAAATAATACCAAACAATACTAGATAATGTATGTTTTCAAATCAAATCATAATACGACACAAAATACTCTACCGCGTTCTCAGGGAAGAACTCCTTAAACTCGCTGTAAAGCTGCGCCGCCAGGGTTTTATTATGCGCCAGTACCAGCGTCGGCTTGTTCAGCGCCTTGATGACATTAGCCATCGTAAACGTCTTACCGGATCCGGTAACACCCAGTAAAGTCTGAAACTGGTTGCCCTCCCGAAACCCTTTCACCAGGGCCTCGATGGCCTGGGGCTGGTCGCCGGTGGGCTGGTACTCAGATACCAATTTAAAGTGATCCATAGAAACACTCCTTATAATAAACTGGTCTATCCTAAAATTTTCAATGGGAAATCCAAGTTTCTAAAAAGAAGTATATCATATAAAAGAAGAAAAGTACAGAAAAACCGAATGTTTGTTCTGGTCTGTTTTTCTTTGCTTCGGATACCACCTTTTTCATTTTCTTAACAAAAGAATCTAATATTTTTCCAGAAATTCCGCCATAGTAACAATATCCGGCATCTCTATATCCAGCACCAGAGAATCTTTGTCCCCCGTTACAAAAACATCCACATCTTCCAGAATGGCCGTTGCTAGTATCGGCGAATCCTTTGCATCTCTTACACTCGGGAATTCAGCCAGATCAAGTACTTTAGGCGTATATACCAATTCAAACGGAAGTTCCCTGAAAAACTGATCCAGAGCTGCTCTTTTCATGGGAAACTTGCGTACTGTCACCAAGCGGAGTTCCTCAGTCACATAATCACAGACAACAATACGGTGTCTTCCGGCCAGCCGTCTTACCAACTCCCTTGTCTGGTCAGATGGAAAGAAGATCATGGAGACAAATACATTGGTATCAAGCATTACGCGCAACCTAATACCCCCTTACTTCTTTCCGGATCTCCAACATATAGTCCTGCATATCTGCTTCCGTTTCAAACCCGGCTTTGGCGGCCTCTCCGGCAAACGCATCCTCCACTCTTCTGAATGCCAGCAAGGCTGCATTGTCAATATAATACCTGCCATTTTCTTCCAGGATTACCAGTTTGTCACCTGCCTTCAATTTCAAGCGGTTTCTCACCGATACCGGTATCGTAATCTGTCCTTTTGATGAAACCTTCGCTACTTCCATAATTACCGTCCTTTTCAAACCTATTTCCTATATTCTTTACTTTCTTTACTTCAAATTATATGCCAGTCCAGAATAAATATCAATGGATTTTCAATAATTGTACGATTTTCATTTTTTCTACAGGATCCCCCCGCACACAACCTTAAACACCAACGCGCAGCACCAGGCCACCACGCACTGCCACACGACCACGCCGAAGGCCCATTTGCCGCCGAGTTCCCGCTTAATGGACGCGATGGCGGCCACGCAGGGCGTGTAGAGAAGACTGAAGATCAGAAGCGCGCCGGCTTCCGCCGTTCCGAGAACGGCCGTGATGCCGCCCTGGGCGCCGAAGAGCACCTCCAGCACAGAGACCACGCTCTCCTTCGCCATGAAGCCGCTGATTAACGACGTGCAGATCCGCCAGTCGCCCAGTCCCAGCGGCTTAAAGAGCGGCGCCAGGACGCCGGCCAGCATGGCCATGATACTGTCGGCCGAATCCTCCACCAGATTGAACCGCAGATTGAAGCTCTGCAGGAACCAGACGACAACCGTCGCCACCAGGATCACGGAAAACGCCTTCTCTAAGAAGTCCTTCGCCTTCTCCCACATCAGCTGCATCGTGCTTCTTGCGCTGGGCAGGCGGTAGTTGGGCAGTTCCATCACAAACGGAACCGCCTCGCCCTTAAAGAGCACTTTCTTGTAGAGGAACGCGTCCAGGATCCCCACAACGATCCCGAACAGATACAGGCCGGTCATGATGAATCCGCCCTTCCCCGGGAAGAACGCGTTGACAAAGAACGCGTAGATCGGCAGTTTGGCGGTGCAGCTCATGAACGGCGTCAGCAGGATCGTCATGCGGCGGTCCCTCTCGCTGGGAAGCGTGCGGGTCGCCATGACCGCCGGCACCGTACAGCCGAAGCCGATCAGCATCGGCACGATACTGCGGCCGGAAAGACCGATCCTGCGCAGCAGCTTATCCATAAAGAACGCGACTCTGGCAATATATCCGCTGTCCTCCAGAAGCGACAGGAAGAAAAACATCGTGACCACGATGGGCAGGAAGCTTAAGACGCTGCCGACGCCCTCGAAGATGCCGGAAAGCACCAGATCCTGAAGCACCTCGTTGACTCCGGCTGTCGCCATGGCCTTTGCCGTGATATCCGTAAGCGCGGCGATGGCGATTTCCAGAAGTCCCTGGAGCCACGCGCCGATCACATTAAACGTCAGATAGAAGACCGCGGCCATGATGCAGACAAATACGGGGATCGCCGTGTAACGTCCCGTCAGGATCCGGTCCAGCTTCTCGCTGCGCACATGCTCTTTGCTCTCGTGCGGTTTATTGACGCATTCCTCGCAGACCTTCTCGATGAAGCGGAAGCGCATGTCCGCGATGGCGGCGCTGCGGTCCAGGCCGCGCTCCGCTTCCATCTGGAGCGTGATATGCTCCAGAAGTTCTTTCTCATTCTGGTCAAGCGCCAGCTGGTCGATGATCAACTGATCGCCTTCGATGGCCTTGCTGGCGGCAAAACGCACCGGGATCCCGGCGTTCTCCGCGTGATCCTCAATCAGATGGACCACCGCGTGGAGACAGCGGTGCACCGCTCCTCCGAAATCGTCCTTGGAGCAGAAGTCATACCGCTGCGGCTTCTCCTGGTATTTGGCGATATGAAGGGCGTGGGTCACCAGTTCCTCGATACCTTTATTCTTGGCCGCGGAGATCGGCACCACCGGGACGCCCAGCTGGGCTTCCATGGCGTTGACGTCGATCGAGCCGCCATTGCCGGTCAGCTCGTCCATCATATTCAGCGCCACCACCATGGGCCGGTTCATTTCCAAAAGCTGCATGGTCAGATACAGGTTCCGCTCGATGTTGGTGGCGTCCACGATATTGATGATCGCGTCCGGTTCATCCTTCAGAACGAAATTCCGTGACACCACTTCCTCGCTGGAATACGGCGACATGGAATAAATGCCCGGCAGGTCGGTGATCGACGTCTTCGGATGATTCAGGATCGCGCCGTCCTTCCGATCCACCGTGACGCCCGGGAAATTGCCCACATGCTGGTTGGCGCCGGTCAGCCGGTTGAAAAGCGTCGTCTTGCCGCAGTTCTGGTTGCCCACCAAGGCGAATGTCAGGATATGTCCATCCGGCAAAGGATTTTCCGTCTGCTTCTCGTGATGGACGCCTGGCTCGCCGAAATACGGGTGGGCCACGGAACGCTTCTTCGGCTTCCGGGCCGCTTTTCCGGCCGCGTCCGGCGCTTTCCCGGCCGATTCTGCCGCATCCTTCTCCGCCTCCCGGACGCCGCTTACCGTGATCTGCGCCGCGTCGTCCAGACGCAGGGTCAGCTCATAACCGTGGATCCGCAGTTCCACCGGATCGCCCATCGGGGCGAACTTCACCACCGTCACCTCAGCGCCGGGGATGACGCCCATATCCAGGAAATGCTGCCTGAGCGCGCCTTCGCCGCCTACCACGTCGATGACGGCGCTCTCCCCGATCTTCATATCTTTGATCGTCATTTCTGTTCTGCCTCTTTTCTGCCAGTGATTCTGTATTCCATTTTTACCGCAATCTGACTGCGGCTCTCCCTGTATCGCTGCCATAACTCCCTATTCTTCGTCACGGCCCACGATCCACATATCTGCAAGCCTCTACGCCCGCAGCCACACGGTCATCTCGCCCTCTCCGCGGTTCGCCCACGCGTAATAGGGGATCAGCGTGAGAACCGCGTCTTCCTCCGCAGGCGGCGTGTAATCGCAATAGAGGGAACTGCCTTCCGCCGGAACCAGCTTCTTCGCCGGAACCTTCAGGACAGCCATCGGATGCCCCAGCCGGTCCGTCATTTCGACGCAGACGCCGCTGCCAGACTTGGAAACCGCGCCGTTCTCTCCAGCCGCATTTTTCCTCTCCGCGGCATAGCCGGTTCTCGCCGTATCCACCCGGTACAGATGCAGATCCTTCCCGTTATCCGCCTCCTCCGCGCAGTAGGTGACCGGCCCGCGCACGAACGCCACGCGTCCCAGATCCTCGCGCACCCGCGGGTCGGCGGCCTTCATATGCACGTCCATCGGGAATTCCAGGGAAATGGTATCGCCCGCCTGCCAGGAACCGGTCACATACAGATAGCCGTCCTCGATCCGCGAGATCCCCTGCTTCTTACCGCCGCAGACGACATCCGTGTGCCAGTCTCCGCTCCAGCCCGGGATGCGCAGGGCAAGCGTACACACGAGTGTTTCGCCCGACCTGCCGCATGAATCCGTTCTGCCCGGCAATGTATCGGATGCGGACGCTCCGGAAGCGACGGGGTCGATTCCCGCCTCGCAGACCGTTATCTTCACATTCCCGTTCCACGGCATCCCGGTCTCCACCTGAAACGCGAGCCGGGCCGTGCGCGGCGCTCCGTACGCTGTCCCCGCACACGCGGCCGTATTTTCCTCTCCGACCCGAACCGTCTTCGTCACCCGGCCGCCCATATACAGATGGAACCACAGCGTATCCTCATTTTCCGTATAGGCGTAAGCGCCCACAGAACTGACGATCCGCGCCAGATTCGGCGGACAGCAGGCGCAGCCAAACCATTTCTGGCGCACCGGCTTCACATGGTCCAGACGGCTGTCTTTACGGCAGGCTTCCGGCTTCACCTCCAGCGGATTCACATAGAAGAAGCTCCTGCCGTCCAGCGCCATGCCCGCAAGCACCGTATTATAAAGCGCCTGCTCCATCACATCCGCGTACCGGCTATCCGGCCGGATCTGCAGCATCCGCCGGGCGAAGAACGCCAGGGCGATGGCCGCGCAGGTCTCCGAGTAGGCCGTGTCGTTGGGCAGATCGTAGGAGTAGGAAAATGCCTCCCCATGGCTGGTTCCGCCCACGCCGCCGGTGATATACAGCTTTTCCTTCACAATGCTGTTCCACAGGCGCCCGCAGGCCGCGTACATGGCTTCATCCTCCGTAAGCCTCGCCACGTCGGCCATGCCGGAATATAGGTATCCGGCCCGCACCGCATGGCCCACCGCCTCCGACTGCTCGCGGACCGGCTGGTGAGCCTGATAATAAGCATAGTTGGCTGGAGTCAGAGCACGGATCCTGGCGGGGAATTCCCGGGCGCCCGCGCCGCTTTTCTCCCCCTGCTCATAAATCCACCGCTCTTTCTCTTCCTCAATGAAATAGTGGGGCTCCGTCCCTCTCTGGTTCAGGAAAAATTCCGCCAGCCGCAGGTATTTCTCACAACCTGTAACCTCATATAACCTTACAAGCGCCATCTCGGCGATCTCATGGCCGGGATATCCTTTGCGCCTGCCCTCCTCCGGCCCGAAAACAGAAGCCGCGTAGTCGGCAAACCGGCAGGCCGCCTTCAGGAGCTTATCCTTCCCGGTGGCCTGATAGTAAGCCACGGCTCCTTCCGTCAGATGTCCCAGGCAATACAGTTCATGGTGATCCTTCAGATTCGTAAAGGACCGGTCCATGCCGCTTAAGATATAGTAGGTATCCAGGTACCCGTTCTCCCACTGGGCCGCGCAGACCACTTCGATAGCCTCGTCGGCGATCCGCTCCAGCTCCGGATCCGGGTGCCAGGTCAGCGTGTAGGCCACGGCCTCGATCCACTTGCTGAAATCTGTATCCTGGAAGACGAAGCCGTAGAACTTGTCCGGATCCGGTTTCGCCGGATCCTCCGGAAGCACATTGAAGCCCCGGTATGAATAAGCCGGCGCCGAAAAAGAAGCTCCCGCCGTTTTCTTTTCGCGCATCAGCCGTCCCGCCGCCCGGAAATTATGCAGGCAGTAGCTGGGAGCCGCTCCCTCTACCCGGTCGTTTAACGCTTCCCACTGATAGGGGATCACCTCCGTGCGCACCAGCTCCTGCTCCCGCTGCCAGAACGTGTCGGTGATCTGTATCTGCTTTAAATCCACCGGCCTGCTGAATCTCTTCTTATCCATATTCATTCCTTTCTCCGGCCGGAACCGGCCTGCCCTTTTACACACGCATACCTACACCCGGCCTCCGCCGGACGCAGGGACAGCCCATACGCCGGCACAGCCGGGTGCCATCTTTCTTTACGCTTCCAGCGCCTGCTCTATATCGGCAATGATATCATCCACGCCTTCGATGCCTACGCTCAGCCGGATCATCGCCGGATCCACGCCGGCCTCCACCAGCTGCTCGTCGCTTAACTGCCTGTGGGTATGGCTGGCCGGATGCAGAACCGACGTCCTGGCGTCCGCCACATGGGTCACGATCGCCGCCAGCTTCAGCCTGTCCATGAACTCCGCCGCCGCTTTCCTTCCCCCCTTAAGTCCGAAGGAGATGACGCCGCAGGTGCCGTTCGGCATATATTTCTGCGCCAGCTCATAGTATTTATCACCCTCAAGTCCCGGATAGTTCACCCAGGCCACGTCGCCGCGGCTCTTTAAGTACTGCGCCACCTTCAGGGCGTTCTCGCAGTGTCTGGGCATCCGCAGATGCAGGGTCTCCAGCCCCACATTCAGCAGGAACGCGTTCTGGGGCGCCTGGATCGGTCCCATGTCCCGCATCAGCTGGGCCGTAGCCTTGGTGATGTACCCGGCCTTGCCGAATTTCTTCGTGTAGATCACGCCGTGGTAGGACTCATCCGGCGTGGTCAGCCCCGGGAACTTGTCCGCGTGGGCGTCCCAGTCGAAATTGCCGCTGTCCACGATGCAGCCGCCCACGGTCATCGCATGGCCGTCCATGTATTTGGTCGTGGAATGGGTCACGATGTCCGCGCCCCACTCGAAGGGCCGGCAGTTGATCGGGGTAGCGAACGTATTGTCCACGATCAGCGGCACGCCGTGCTTGTGAGCCAGACGGGCGAATTTCTCGATGTCCAGCACTACCAGGGCCGGATTGGCGATGGTCTCGCCGAAGACCGCTTTCGTATTGGGCTGAAACGCCTTCTCCAGTTCCTCCTCGGATGCGTCCGGATCCACCAGCGTACACTCGATGCCGAAGCGCTTCAGCGTCACCGTCAGCAGGTTCGAAGTACCGCCGTAGATCGTGGCGGCGCTGACCACATGGTCGCCTTTGGAGCAGATGTTGATGATCGCGAACATATTGGCCGCCTGGCCGGATGACGTGAGCATGGCCGCCACGCCGCCTTCCAGTTTGCAGATCTTGTCCGCTACGATGTCGTTGGTGGGATTCGCCAGCCTGGTATAGAAATAACCGTTCTCCTCCAGATCGAACAGACGTCCCATCTGCTCGCTGGTCTCATATTTGAACGTCGTACTCTGGCAGATCGGCAGCACTCTGGGCTCGCCGTTCTTCGGCTGCCATCCGCCCTGGATACAGATCGTGTCTAAGGATTGTTTTTGGCTCATATGGAAATAACCCTCCTGATTTATTTACTTCTCACAGTCTAACACAGGCGGATTGCAGAATCAATAAGTATGTGAAAATTTTGACGCGCCTGCGCCGCCGGCGCATTTGGCATACCGGCGTAAATACATGCAGTTCGTCACCGGCGCCCTGGCTGCAGGAAAAGGGAAAGAGACCTGCACGCGGCAGGCCTCCTTCTATTGAAGAATATCAGTCAGTTACTCATGAAAAAAGAAGAAAGGTCTCATCGCATCACCTCTTTTCGTGTATATGGTATGTGTTCCTCCGGAGACCACTATATATAAAACGCAAAAATCGCCAAAATATAACATAAAAAAGCATGACCATGTTCGGTCATTGTTCCGGACGCGGTGCTCCCCGCCGCTTCACCGGCGATTTCAGGCAGCCCCGGACGCTTTCTCCGCCTCAGACCCGGTAAAGACGGTTGACATATCGGATCCGGCAAATTATAATCATGTGGAAAGAGGAACGCCCATGCTCCCAAACATTTCAAAACGGGCCGCGGACATAAAAAACGCGCCGCGCATATCGCAGAAAACAGAAAAGAAAGAGGATTCAGAAATGACAGCAGTCCTGGACATCATAAAAGGCATCTTCATCGGCATCGCCAATATCATCCCCGGCGTCAGCGGCGGCACCATGGCCGTATCGCTGGGCATTTACGACAAGATCATAGCGTCGGTCTCCAATCTTTTTAAAGACTGGAAATCAAGCGTGAAGACCCTGCTTCCCCTGCTCGCCGGCTGCGCGATCGGTATCGTAGGCTTCACCTACGCCATTGAATTTCTGCTGAGCAGACACACCTTCGTCACCTGCATGGCCTTCGTCGGGCTGATCCTCGGCGGCCTTCCCACGCTTTTCCTCTCCCTGAAAGGGGAAATGAAGCGCACCGCGTCATCCATCGGCATCGCCGGTATTCTGGCCTTCGTGATCCTGTTCTGCGTGGCGGTCTTCCTGCCCATGCTGAACGCGGACGACGAGGTCCTGCGGACATTTACGGCAACTCCCGGAACGCTTATCGCCCTGTTCTTCGTCGGCGTCATCGCGTCGGCCACCATGGTGATCCCCGGTGTCAGCGGCTCCCTGGTCATGATGATCCTTGGCTATTATTACGGCATTATCAATACGATCAAGGCATTCCTGGAAGCGCTGCGCCACTTCGATATCGGCGGAATGTTCTCAGCCGGGATCCTGCTGCTGCCTTTCGGCATCGGGGTCCTGCTGGGGATCTTTCTGATCGCCAGACTGATCACCTTCCTGTTTGAGAAATACGGCGTTGCCACCTACTGCGCGATCCTCGGCCTGATCATCGCTTCGCCGTTCGCCATCTTCTACAATACAGGTCTGTTCGGGCAGCTGGGCAGTCTGACCGCGGGACAGATCATCCTGGGGCTTGTGCTTGCCGTGGGATGCGGCGTATTCACCTATATCCTTGGGAAAAAAGATTCCGGGAAATAAATTGCAGAAATCGTGACGCCGGACGCACGAAACAGAATATGACGCAGCAGGCCCTGACAGGCGGATGATCCGCCCGTCAGGGCCTGTTTCCTTCGGCTGTTTCCGCGCCGCAGGCGGCCGCCCGACAGCTTATTTTACTCGCCGTAAACTTCGTTCTTCACTTCATCCGCGGCTTCTTCCGCCACTTCCGCAGCATCCTCGACTGCCTCCTCTACCGCTTCCAGTTCATCCTCAATGATCTCAGCCTCATCGCCGGCTGCCTCTTCTGCGGTTTCTTCAGCCGCTTCTTCCGCCGCAGGCTCCGGAGCCGCGGCGCCGCACTTGCCGCAGAAGGAGTTGCCCTTCTTGATCACCGCGCCGCAGGACGGACAGACCACACTGCCGTCCAGCTTGCGAACCTTCTCCTGAAGCTCGGCAACTGTCGTCAGCGTCTTCGTGATCTCATCCACGATGGACTGGTACTCGCTGTCGGCGTCGTCCTTATGGTTCTTGTAATAAAGCTGGCCGATCGCCGTGTAGAGCGCCTTCACTTTGTTCTTCTCGGATGTAGCCTGCGCTTTCAGCTGGACGATCTCCGCCACGTCCTTGGCCTTCTGGGCGGCTTCCTTGCCCTTACCTGCCAGAGTCCTGCTGATATCGTCAAAGTCAATAAATGCCATGATGAATATACCCCCTTGTCTTTTTCTATATATTACCTTTTTTATGTGGAAATGTCAATGCAGAGCTCAAAAAAGCGGCCGCCCGGTCTGATTTCCATCCCGGACGGCTGCTTACAGGTAAACGTGCATCTGCCCTACTTCCACAAACCGTACTTCTGTCTTGTCTCTTCCGACAGCTTCGTCAGATCGATCTCGCAGTCCAGTTCTTCCGTCCACTGGCCTTTGTACTCGCCGGCCGCCGATTTCCGTGTACCGTTCCGTCGGATCCGTACGGTCACATTCACGCCGTCGGCCAGGTTATCGCGGTCATAATGATCCGAATTCATCCAGACGTACTCCGAATAGACAAGCCCAGGCGCCAGCGCCCGGATATCCTCCGGATCCTCGTACTTGACCTCGCCGTCATAATCCAGAGAAGTCTCCTTGGCTGCCGGTATCTTTTGATCGGACAGTGTTTCTGCAGCCTCCCCTTCTCCGGCGCCTGTGTCCTCAGCACCCGACTCAGGCTCTGCATCTGCAGCTTCCCCGTCCGCCGCGTCCATTACCTCATCCGCCGTGTCCGCAACCTCCGCATACGCCGCTTCCGTATACACCGGCTCCGCCGCCTGACGGTATCTCTCCCCGTAATAATAGATATCGATACCTACAATATCCTCATCCGCCAGCGTCCGGATCTCCACCCCGGCTTCCTCGAGCAGCTTAAGAGTCCGCGCAAAGGATGGGTACACCGGATAAACGTTTCTCCCGACCAGACTGCCGATATCATAGCCGATACCAGGAGCCGCTTCCTGAAGCGCGTTATTGTACCGGACGGCTTCCTCATGATCCCGGGTCCGGAACTGGATCGTACCGATCGGAAGCTCATGCTCCATGGCGTCGGTCGTCTGATCCAGCATATCCTGTTTAAACGCCGCAAGCAGCTCTTCCCGTCCCGCCGCGTCAAGCCTTACGGCAGTGCCGAAGCCGGAATCATCCTGCGCGGAGCCGTCCGCCCCGTCAAATTCCCCGGCAGTTTCGGAGCCGGAATCGGAACCGTTCTGCATAAAACAGACTGCCGCGGTCTCCTCCGCCGTCTGATCCATGACCGGATAGACCGCCTGCTTATACTCCGGACTTTCCACAATGGAATTATACAGTTTCTCACTCTCGCCGGTATTCTCTACACAATTATAATGGCGGTAGACCTGCCTGCCGTTTTTCAGCTTCACACGCAGGTAGACCGACCGGTAACGCCGGTCATAGCTTTGGTCAAAACGCTCAAGCTTCTCCTGCTCCGCAGCGCGCCTTGCCAGTTCCGACACCGTATAGGCGTCCGTCAGTTTCATGTGCGTCATCCGGTAATCATTGCTGCTGCCATAACTCCAGGCATAGTGCCCGTCATACTCCCTTCCGGTGTCCCGGATGGCCTCTTCCACATAGTCTGAATAGATTCCTGCTTTCTCAAATACCACGTTCCCGTAGGAGACCCAGTTCGCCGCGCTCGGATCATACACCGCCGCATCCACGATCTCATCCGCCTTCGGATACCAGCTGTCATAGCCGAACAGATCATAATATCCGCCTATATTGGCCGCGATCGCGACCACCGAGCAGAGCACCAGCTGGTAGCGGTTGGCGAAAAGCTTCCGGAAATCGAAATGGTAAATGATCTCCATCAGACAGTGGGTCAGCAGCACGCCGCAGATCGTTCCGAAGACCAGCCAGCCGACGCCTGCGGCAAAGGACCCGAAGAGCATTCCGCCGGCTATGCCGACCGGAACCGCGATCAGGATCCGGATCACCGCCTTCGTCTTATCGAAGGCCATGGCCCGCCCGGCCGCCTCCGAGGCCCGCAGCCGGTACAGGCCGTAGGCAACCAGCGCAAGCGCCGCCGTTACCAGAAGCACCGGCAGGGCCCGCCACAGGCTCCAGGCATTTTCTGTGAAATCATTCAGCGCCAGAATATAATTGCTAAGCGGCGACGTGTACCGCAAAAGCCTCATAAAGAACTGATCCGCAGTCCCCGTGATTCCCATCCCGTAGAACCAGGTACGGAAATTTGTCTCGCAGAACACTTCTCCCAGCACAACTACAGCCGGTCCGTAGCCTAAGAACACGCCTGCTCCCAGAAGCGCCACCACCACATGGCCGGTCATCATCATGGCGATGACCACGGTGGTATAGATCAGGCAGTAGTAGACCGAATTGATCAGAAGGCTCTGCCACGGCAGGCTGCCGATCCGGTCAAATCCGATCCCCGCCGACAGAAGGAAGCCGACAGCCGCCGCCTGGGCCAGCCCGTAGCAGACAAGCGGCACCAGGATGCCGTTTAAGTACGCCGCCAGGAAAAGCTGATGACGCTTCACCGGGATGCTGTGATAGAAATCCACTTTCTGCCGGTTATGAAGGTACTGATAGCCGCTGACCGCCCAGAGAACTGCCGTAATCATCAGCACAACGATCACGGGAATATTGAACCACAGCGACTCCACAATACGTCGGATCTGCGTAAACTGCTGGGATATGGACATGTCCGCCTGCTTCCTCGTGAAATTACTGCAGTTCACGGCTATGGGAACGATCAGCGAAAACACCATGCTGACGATGCTCCATGCAACCGTCCACAGTCTGCGCTTCAGATCTTCCCGCATCAGCTTAAAGCACAAGTTTCTTGATGTCATATCCGGCCACCTCCGTTTCACTGATAAATATCTCCTCCAGGGAGAGCGGTATGATCTCCGCGAAAACAGGCTCGCAGCTGTGCATGGCCGCCTCCACCTGATCCCGGCTTCCCCGGACGGTCAGCGTCAGAAGACTGCCCCTCTCCTCGGTATTGATGATCTCAAGCCCCTGAATATCCTCCGCCTTTCTTCCCGGCTGCAGCACGCACTGGATCTTGTGGAGATTCAGCTTCATATCATCCAGATCCTTCGACAGCAATATGCCGCCCTTATGCAGCAGACCCACATGATCGCAGATATCCTCCAGTTCCCGCAGGTTGTGGGATGCGATGATCGGCGTCATGTTCCGCTCCTGCATATCTCCCATGAAAATGCTCTTCACAGTCTGGCGCATCACAGGATCCAGTCCGTCGAATGTCTCGTCGCAGAACAGATAGTCCGTCCCGGCGCAGACCCCGCAGATCACCGCCGCCTGCTTCTTCATTCCCTTGGAAAATGTATTGATCTTCCGCCGCCGGTCCAGGCCGAAGCTCTCCATCAGGTGAATGAACCTCTCCTTATTGAATCTCGGATACACGGCCCGGTAGAAGTTCATCATCTCCTCCGGCGTTGAATTGCTGAAGAAATACTGGTCGTCGGAAATGTAGAAAAACCGGTTTTTAACCTGTATATCCTCGTAAACCTCTTTTCCATCTATGGTTACACTGCCCTCGTCCGGCCGCAGTATCCCGCTCATCATGCGTAAGAATGTGCTCTTGCCCGCGCCGTTGGTACCAATCAGGCCGAAGACGCTGCCGTCCCTGATCGTGGCGTTGATATGGTCCACGGCCACGATGTCGCCGAACCGCTTCGTCAGATTCCTGGCCTCTATCATAATGTCGCTCCCTCCTCTCGTGATGCCTTACCGTAACCGGCGGGCTGCGTTACGTCAGTTTCTCCTGCCGTCGGCTGTCTCTGTTCCGCCTGCTGCCCGATCGACAGTTCTGCCTCTTCCGCTTTCGGCTGCTTCTGCAGTTCTGCCGCTTCATCTGCTTTCATCTGTCTCTGCTGCGTCTGCGTTCTACCGATGCCCGGCTGCTCTCCCACCATCTTCTCGTATACCTCGCTGATAACCGCATGCAGCCGTTCCTTCTCTAACCCCAGGCTCCTGGCCTGCTCCGCCAGCGTCTTAAACTCCTTAAGCAGCTCTTCCCCGCGCTTCTCCATGATATGCCGGTTCTCCGCGACAAAGCTGCCCTTGCCTTTGACCGAATAGATATACCCCTGCCGCTCCAGCTCCGCGTAAGCCCGCTGGATCGTATTCGGATTGATCGAAAGCTCCACGGCCATGGAGCGCACTGACGGCATCTGGCTGTCCTGAGGCATCACTCCCGTTACCATCAGCTCCACAAACCGCTCCACGATCTGTTCGTAGATCGGTCTCCGGTCCCGATAGTCCAGTAAGATCATATCCTGCTCTCTCCTTTCCCCGCCCGGAAGCGGTCGTCTTCGTATTCCTACTCAAGCAGGGCGCTGGTGACGCCCTACTCGTATTTAACTGTACTAATACGATTAATACACTTATACCACACCAGTGCCCGGAAATCAATTACATAATTCTTACGTATTTATGAAATTGTCAAATTCGTTACCGGCGCCCTGACCGCGTGGAAATACAAACAGAGCGTCACTGGCGCCCTGTTTGCATGGAAATACGGATTACCAGGCAGCTTGTGTCTGATAATCCGCAAATTCAATGTATTTGTTTACCGTTAGTCCGCTGCTGTCCTTAGCCCTCTTTCGCTCTGCTTCCAGCTTTTGCGTATGGCCCGGCTCTCTACATTTGATCAGTCCGATAGATAAACGCACAGAACTGCTGCTTCCCGCCGGTATAAAGCCCCTTATCCTTCCACAACTGCGCGAAGATCTCCCGGTC
>CANQRU010000057.1 GCA_947626395.1 uncultured Lachnospiraceae bacterium
TACCGGCTGTTCGCTAAACTTTACCGGGGCAAGACTTTCACCTGCCTATATTTCAAGCGCCGAACTGGCGCACCCTCGGTTACATTTATTCTATCGTACTTACCGTGAGCTGTCTGCGCAGCGTATATCCGGTTCCGGACCGCTTACCGGAGATACTTCACTTCCCGCTCCAGCTTCACGCCGAACTTCTCGTAAACGATCCGGCTCACTTCATCGCAGAGCGTCAGCACCTCCTCCGCCGTCGCGCCTCCCCGGTTAATCACAAAGCCGCAGTGCTTCTCTGATACCTGGGCCCCGCCCACCGCGAAGCCGCGTAGTCCCGCGTCGTCGATCAGCTTGCCGGCAAAATACCCTTCCGGCCGCTTGAACATACTTCCCGCGCTGGGATATTCCAGCGGCTGCTTCGACTTTCTCTGATACGCCAGTTCATCCATCCGCGCCCGGATCATATTCGGATCGCCCTCCCGCAGCTGAAGGACCGCTTCCAATACAATGGAACCGTCCTTCTGGATCCGGCTGGTCCGGTATCCCAGCTCAAGCTCCTCCGCGGAAAGCGTATGTACCGTTCCATCCGGAGACATGACGACGGCGCTTGCCAGCACGTCCTTCATCTCCCCGCCGTAGGCGCCCGCGTTCATGACCACGGCGCCGCCCAGGCTTCCCGGGATCCCCGCCGCGAACTCCATCCCTGTAAGGGACGCCTGCCACGCCATCCTGGCGATCTTCGCCAGACCGGCGCCTGCCTCCGCCGTGATGCGCGTACCATTTACCGTCACCCGCTCCGCGTTCTCCGTGGAAATGACCGCGCCGCGCACGCCTTCATCGCTGACCAGCAGATTGCTTCCGCGTCCGATGATATGAAAAGGCATTCCGTATTCCCGGCACAGTTCTACTGTATGAACCAACCGGCCGCTGTCCGACGGCGCGGCGTAGCACTCCGCCGGCCCGCCGATATGAAACGTAGTATGGAGCGCCATACTCTCTTCTGTCTTTACTGCGTCTTCCCCGAGAAGTTCCCGCAGCTTCTGAAGAAATGCGTCGTTCATAGACCATACTCCCGATATCTGATTGATTGTTCCGCCAATGTTCCTCCGGGCGGCTGCTTATTTTGCCTTGGACAGATTCGCCTGGGCTCGGTTCAGAAGCTCCCGGGCCGCGTTGTAGCCCATCATCTTCTGTCTGTGGTTGACCGCGGCCGTCTCGATGATCAGAGCCAGATTCCTGCCGGGCCGCAGCGGGATCGAATAATACACCAGCTTATTGCCCAGGATCTCCGTATAGCGGTCTTCCAGTCCCATGCGGTCATACTCCGCGTCTCGGTTCCACTCTTCCAGTTTGACCACCATATCGATGGCCTGGGTGTCGATCACGCTCTCCACGCCGAACAGGCTCTTTACGTCAATAATACCTATGCCTCTCAGTTCAATAAAATGTTTCGTGATATCCGGCGCTGTGCCGAACAGCGTATCGTCGCTGACCTTGTGGATCTCCACCGCGTCGTCCGTCACGAGCCGGTGTCCCCGTTTGATCAGTTCCAGCGCGGCTTCGCTCTTTCCGATGCCGCTCTCGCCCATCATCAGCACGCCCACGCCGAACACATCGACCAGAACGCCATGGATCGTGATGCAGGGCGCCAGCTTCACGTTCAGCCAGCGGATGATCTCCGCCATCTGCGCGGAAGTCGTTCTGGAAGACACCAGACACGGCACGCCGTAGTGATTGCACAGATCCAGCATGTCGTCATCCGGCATGATATTCCGGCAGTAGACCATGCAGGGTATCTTCTCGGACAGCAGGCGGTCGTAGGTGGCCCTCCGTCTGGACGGCTCCATCTGGTTGATATATTCATGCTCCACATTGCCGATGATCTGAACGCGCTCATTGTCAAAATGATCGAAGAAGCCGGCCAGCTGCAGGGCCGGACGGTTCACGTCCGGATGGGTCAGAACCACCTTCTCCGCGTCGATCTCAGGGGTCATATTGCGAAGCTGCATCTTATCGATCAGCTCCTGTAACGTTACACCGTACATATCCGGTTCTCCTTTATCCTCTATGGGTTCACGCTGCTTACTGCCTGCGCAAACATCATACCATAACTTTTCTGTCTTGTCATCCAAAAACGCAGGTCGGATCCACGCGGCCACTCTCATGGATTCGGTTCCGGGGAAATGTCTCTTTCTCTGAAATACTATTTCGTCAGTGAAAGAACCGGTACACGCTCTCCGCCGCCTTCTGATTCATTTCCGGAATATTCATCAGTTCCTCCACAGTCGCTTCCTTCACCGCCTCCAGAGACTTAAACGTCCGCATCAGCGCTTTCCTTCTGGCCGGGCCGATATCCGGAATGTCGTCCAGGATCGAGTGGACCTGGTCCTTGCCGCGAAGGCTTCGGTGATACTCGATCGCGAACCGGTGGGCCTCGTCCTGGATCCTGGTGATCAGCTTGAATCCCTCCGAATGGGTATCGATGGGCAGTTCCACATTGTTATAATACAGTCCCCTGGTCCGGTGGCGGTCGTCCTTCACCATGCCGCAAACCGGAATCTCCAGCCCCAGCTCATCAAGGACTTCCAGAGCGATGTTCACCTGTCCGCGGCCGCCGTCCATCATCAGAAGATCCGGGAAGCGGGTGAAGCTTCCGAAGGACTGATCCTCCCCCTGCTCCCTCAGATCCTTCGCTTCCTTCACGCCGTGGCTGAAACGCCTGGTCAGCACCTCCCGCATGGAAGCGTAATCATTGGGGCCTTTGACAGACTTAATGCGGAACTTCCGGTAATCGCTGCGTTTCGGCCTTCCGTCTTCATAGACGATCATGGATCCTACCGACTCCATACCGCTGGTATTGGAGATATCGTAGGCCTCCACCCGCCGGATACCGTCAAGACCGATCATCTGGCCGATCTGGTTCATGGCGCCGATGGTGCGCAGTTCCTCCCGCTTGATCTTCTCCTTATCCTGGGAAAGCACCAGCGCGGCGTTGCGCTCCGCCAGTTCCACGAGCCGCTCCTTCTGGCCCTTCTGCGGGACGACGATCCGCACCTTCTGGCCCCGCTTCGTCTCCAGCCATTTGCTGATGATATCGGAATCCTCCAGCTCCGTCTGCACCCAGATCTCTCTGGGCACGAACGGCGTACCGGAATAAAACTGCTTTACAAAGCTGGTCAGGATCTGCTTCTGATCCTCCGCCGTAGCGATCGTTACATGGAAATGATCCCGCCCGATCAGCTTGCCCTCGCGCACAAAGAACACCTGCACCACGGCGTCCGACTCGTCCTTCGCCATGGCGATCACGTCCCGGTCGTCGGTATCGTTGCCGTTGGTGATCTTCTGCTTCTGGGCCACCTTCTTCACGCTCTCCAGAAGGTCCCGGTACTCGATGGCCTTCTCGAAATCCATCCGGTCCGAGGCATCCTGCATCTTCTCCTTCAGCATGTTCAGGATCCCGTCGTAATGGCCGTTTAAGAAATCCTGCACCTGCGCGATGGACGCCGCGTATTCTTCCCGGCTGATATAGCCCTGACACGGCGCGTCGCACTGATGGATATGGTAGTTCAGGCAGGGCCGTTCCTTTCCGATATCCTTCGGCAGGTTCCGGTTGCAGGTACGGATCCGGTAAAGCTTATGGATCAGTTCCAGCGTGTCCTTGACGGCTCCCGCGCTGGTATACGGTCCGAAATATTTGCTTTTGTCCTTCTTAAGCGTCCGGGAGATCATGACCCGGGGGAAAGCCTCGCCAAGCGTCAGCTTGATATACGGATAGGTCTTGTCGTCCTTGAGCATCGTGTTGTAGCGGGGGCGATGTTCCTTGATCAGGTTGCACTCCAGGACCAGAGCCTCCAGCTCCGAATCCGTGATAATATACTCGAACCACGCGATCCGCGACACCATCTGTTCGATCTTGGCCGTCTTGTTCCTGCTGCTCTGGAAATACTGGCGCACCCGGTTCTTAAGGCTGATCGCCTTGCCCACATAGATGATCCGGTCGCGCGAATCATGCATGATATAAACGCCCGGCTGCGCAGGCAGCTTTTTTAATTCTTCCTCCAGATTGAACATGGCAATCCCTTTCTGTCCTGTAACGATCCGACCGGCATCCGTTTGTTCCGATTCCGAACTCTATCATAATACAAATTACCGGAATCCGCAAGCCGGAGAATCCGCGGCCGTTGATCTGCGAGCGTTCGCTTCGTAAGCGCTGTTCGGTTTCTGTGAGCCAGCAAGGCAGGGAGTCACTGGCGCTCTGTTCGTATGGAAACATGAAATACTGGATTTCTCCAACGAGACAGCACCGCAGCGATGCATCATCGTAAAGAAACGCGGCCGCTTACCGCAGCCGCGTTCCGTTATATTTCAGTTGCATCTTCAGATAGGCCTCGACCGAATCCGCCTGCGCCCTGATATCGCCGCCCAGAGGCTGCTGCAGATCCAGCATCTCGAAAATCACGTCCAAATCGGCCTGCGTGATACTCCGGCGCATGGATGCGAAGACCGCCAGCTTATCGCTGTAATCCTCCGCCTCGGCAAAATCGCCAATCAGCGGATTCAATCCTGCGGATCCGCCTGGCTCTGCGTCTTCTGCCTCAGCGGCAGCGTTCCCGCTCCCGGCGTCCGGCTCTGCGTCTTCTCCCACAGCGGTGACGTTCCCGCTCCCAGCGTCCGGTTCCGCCTTTTCGAACCGGTATGTCTGTCCCGCGTCCGGATATTTCTCCCGATCCACTTCGTCCATAAACATGGCGAGAGGTCTCGCGTACACCCGGTAATCCCCGTACAGGGCCTGATAGACGACCAGTTTCTCCCCGGTCTCCGTATGCTCGGCCACTGTTATGACCTGATAAAGCTTCCCTTTAAAATGCCGGTAGAATTCTCCCGGCTTCGGAATTCTCTCCATAATGCCACCTTCTCAGCTCCCGGCCGACGCGCTCTCCTGTCCATCGGCTTCTTCTCCGCCTGCCTGCCCGGACGTATCCGATGTTTCTTCCGTCTCCGCCGGAAGCGTCTCCTCCGCGGCCATCGTCTGCGCCTGGGCGGCCCGCTTTGCCTCCAGTTCTCTCATCTCCGCCTCGCCCTCTTCCGGCGTGCGAAGGCCGTCCCAGTGATATTTGCACGCGGCGCTCCAAAGCATCCACTCATCGTACCCGGCGTCATAGACCGCCTGGATCTGGGCACGGATCTGTTCCGGCCCGTAGTTGATATAATTAGCCAGATACGACGCGGTGAAATCCTGCAGCCACGGCCGCACGACCGCCTGATGCTCCCCGTTCCTCGCATAGCTGCGCAGATCCGCCTTGGAGCCCTGCAGGGCCGCAAGAATCGTATCGTAAGGCTGGGTATCCGGATGCTCGATGCCGAAATTGCCGTCCGCGTAATGAGACGGATAGATCATCGGGCAGATATAATCCAGGCTGGCCGCCATATTTCCGTAGGACTGGCCTACATTGTCCGAATCGATGCCTCCGCCGATAATGGCGCCGAACACGTCAGCCGCCATAAATACGCCCTCCTGAAGACATTTCTCGTAGACATACTCCACGAATTCGGTGATGATCTCCGTCTTGGACATTCCGTGCGTGTCCGCCTCGTCGTAGACTACATTATTGATTCCCTTCTCTGTAGAAAAGCGGATGTAATCGAACTGTACCTCATCGAATCCGGCCTTATGGGCCTCGACCGCCACCTCTACCAGATAATCCCAGACCTCCCGCTTATAGGGATTGACCCAGGCCAGGCCCTTGTTGTCCCGGTACAGACTTCCGTCCGCCAGATGAAGGCCCCATTCGGGACGCTGCTCCGGCAGAAACGGATCGCGGAACGCCACGACGCGGGCGATCGTGTAGATATTGCGCTCCTTCAGCTTCGCGATCACCGACTCTACGTTCATGAGCTTCTGCACGGATCCCACTTCGTTCACGATAGGCGAATCCATCGCAAATGTGACGCGGCCCTCATCATTCTTCACATCGATGACTACGGTGTTGATCTCCGTCTCCTCAATATGGCTGAGGATCTCGTCGAACATGCTCGTCGTCCCCGCTACATAGGCTGTCAGATAAACGCCCTTCACCTTCACCGGGATCCTCTCGGGCAGCGGCGGTTCTGTCTCCTCCTCTGTAGTCAGTTCCACGATTGTGGTTTCCTGCTGCGCGGTGGTCGTCTCATCCTCAGTCTGTTCCGACGTATCTTCCGCTTCGTCGGAATTACGGCTCACGACTACGGGCGCCGGCGAGGTCGCTTCGATCCGCTCATAGCGCTTGCAGCCGCAGAGACTGAAGAGACACAGACATATGCACAGCAGGCATATTTCCAATTTCTTCATATGCTCTCGTCCTTTGTGTTTAATGTACTTCATACGGTCAGTTTCTTTTGGTCTGTACATTGTAACACATTTTTCATAAATTGGAAATAATTTTTTACATATTTCTCCCACAAAGCGGCAGATTTTGAGCAAAAAATGGAAAAAACAGCCCACATAGCGACTCCAAAACCGGTCATCCGCCCATAATCGACAGGATTTCCAGCGGATCGTCAACGATATACCTGGGGGAAAACGCCTCCAGTTCCTCTCTCGAACGGAAGCCCCAGGTCACGCCGGCCGTGTCCATACCGGCCGCCGCGCCGGTGCGCATATCCGTATTTGTGTCTCCCAGATAGAGGCATTCCGACGGAAGCGCGCCCAGGGTTTTGGCCGCATACAGAGGACCGGCCGGATCCGGCTTGCGGGGAATGCCCTCCCGCTCTCCAAGGATCAAGTCGAAATATCCTTTTCCAAAAACGTATTCGATATTCTCGGTCGCCTGCGCCTGTCCCTTATTGCTGACGACCGCCAGCTTCACCCGGTGTTCCTTTAAATATTTCAGAAGCTCCCGGATGCCGTCATAGGCGTCCACCTGATAGAGACAGTTGTCCCGAAAATAATCCACATACACCGGATACGCCTTTGTAATGAGTTCTTCCGCCGCGCCCCGGTGCCGGAAAGCACGGCTGACGAAATTCTTATAACCGTCTCCGACGAAGAGCTTCGTATCCTCCTCCGTAACGGGATCCAGCCCGAAACGGGCAAGCGTCAGATTCATGGTTTTTGTCAGGGCGTGAACGGTATTTAAGAGCGTACCGTCCAGGTCGAAAATGCAGCATTTGTACATAATAAAACCTCTATCCTCCCAATATGGTGCCGGCGCGGATCACCGCCTCTCTGCCGGCTGCCGCCCGTACAGACACGGCCGGCACGCTCTAACTATAATGCGAAAATGATTCGGTTGCAAGGGGGAAATGAAAATGATATACTGCTCATAGAAAAGCCGTTATCGGCTTTACAAAGGAGGAATTAACAAACATGCTTACGATCGGATGCCATCTGTCGTCTTCCAAAGGATACCTCGCCATGGGGAAGACGGCTGTTTCCATAGACGCCAATACCTTCCAGTTCTTTACCCGCAATCCCCGCGGCGGCAACGCGAAAGCGCTGGATGAAACCGATGTGAAAGATTATCTGGCCTATGCCGCACAAAACGGCATTAATCATATTCTGGCCCACGCGCCCTATACCTTAAACGCCTGCTCCGCCGATGAACACCTGCGGGATTTCGCCCGGCGGACCATGGAGGACGACCTGCGCCGGCTGGAATTCACGCCCGGAAACTGCTATAATTTCCATCCCGGAAGCCATGTAGGACAGGGCGTGGAGACCGGCGTCGCCTATATCAGCGATATGCTCAACCAAATCCTGACGCCCCAGCATCAGACTACAGTTCTTTTAGAGACCATGTCCGGCAAGGGCAGTGAAGTAGGACGGAATTTTGAGGAACTCCGGGAAATCCTGGACCGGGTACAGCTTTCCGATAAAATGGGCGTCTGCCTGGATACCTGCCACGTATGGGACGGCGGCTACGACATTGTGAATCATCTGGACGAGGTGCTGGATGAATTCGACCGGGTCATCGGCCTGAAACGGCTGAAGGCGGTCCATCTCAACGACAGCATGAACGATCTGGGCTCCCACAAGGACCGCCACGCGAAGCTGGGCGAAGGAAAGATCGGTCTGGAAGCGCTTACGCGTGTGGTCAATCATCCGGCGCTTTCCGGACTGCCCTTCTATCTGGAGACGCCGAATGAACTGGACGGATACGCGCGGGAGATCCGGATGATGCGGGAGAGATATCTCTAGGGCCGTTCACGGCAGAAACAGCTCCAGAATATGACCGGCGCACCATTTCCATGTGATTGCCGGCACATCCTCCGCTGCGTACACCGGATAAGTTCGAATCACCGTTCCGTCAAGCACATACTCGATCTGCCCCACCGCCGCGTCCCGGCGGACCGGGGCATTTATCGTATCCGGCAGTTTCTTGCGCACCAGTACCTGCTCCCCTTCTTTCAGAAGCACCGGGAACGTCTTGTCTTCATCATCCAGATTCAATGTAAGCTCCACCTGCGCCTGTTCCGACAGATCGCCGCTTTCCGGAAGTCCGTCTGTCACCGTAAGCGGCGCAAACTCCGGCTCCTGGAAGACATCCTTTTTCTCATACCGGTCTGTCCCGTATCCGAACAGCTTCCGGGCGTCGCTCCATTTATAAGTCTTATGCGGCGGCCAGCCGCAGCCGAGAAGCGCCAGCGTATAGCGGCGGCCGCCGTCCTCCAGGGCGGACACATAGCAGTAGCCGGCGCCTCCTGTAAAGCCGGTCTTGCCGGAGACAACTCCGTCCATCATGTTCAGAAGCGCATTGTGGTTACAGCAGGAATAACTCCCCTTTCCCTCCAGATCCGTAAAATAATAATTCTGCGTCTGTGTGATCTTAAGGAAATCCTCCCGTTTCGGCGACTGCCAGACGCAGTAAGCCATGATCGCCGCCAGATCCCCGGCGGTGGTACTGTGCTGCCGCTCGGTTCCGTCCGCGTCTTCCGACGCCGCGTCCAGACCGTTTGGCGTTACGAACCAGGTATTTTCACAGCCCAGCTCCTTTGCCTTCTGATTCATCATCTCCGCGAATCCGCTGACGCTGCCGCCAATATGCTCGGCGATCATGACCGCCGTATCGTTATGGGACTCCAGCATCAGAGAATAGAGCAGATCCTCCAGCCGGAAGCTGTGTCCGGCCGGCGCGCCCAGATGGACCTTCGGCTGGCTGGCCGCGTAGGAGGAAACCGTGACCGTATCGTCCAGACCGCCGTATTCCAGCGCCAGGATGCAGGTCATGATCTTGGTGGTACTGGCCATGGGCCGGGGAGTGTCCGCGTCCTTTGCGTAAAGAATCCGTCCCGTGTCCGCGTCCATCAGAACCGCGGACTGGGCGTTTAAAGTAAGCGCGCTTTCCGCCGATGCCGCGGCAGAGACATTGCCAGCAGAAAGCGCCTCATAATTATCCGCCTCCGCGTATCCGCTTTCTTTCTCCTCCGTTACCGCCGCGGCCGGAATCCCTCTCAGCACGATCTCCTGCGCCGGAAGGCATTCAAATACGCAGAGACACCACAAAACTGCCGTCAGTCCGACCGCCGCTCTTCCTGGCAGCCGGTTCGTTCTCGTTCTTTGCTTTCCCACTCTGTTTCTCCGACAGCTGTTTTATTTATCATATTCACAGGCACCGGATTATAGACGTCCTCACTCCGCCGTCCGCAGCCGTTCCACCACGCTCTCTCTGCAGATGGCCCGGTACGCGGCCGTGGGGATCACGATGGAAAGCGCCGCCAGGATAAGTGAACATGCCAGTACCGGCAGGATCGTGAAATGATAGGAAAAGATTATGATTCCCCCCATAATCCGCCGAAGCACAAGGGCGCTGACCGCCGCTCCCAGCGCCGCCGAACACACCGCCGCCAGCACCGCGTAGAACGCACCTTCCCACATTAGTATCGCCTCCATCTGCCGTCCCGTCATGCCCACGGCGCTCATCATGGCAAATTCCCGCCTGCGCGAGAGAACTCCCGTCGCCACCGCGTTTACGAAATTCAGGATGCCGATCAGCGCCAGGATCCCGCAGAGCGCCCCGCCGATCAGCCGGAACATATTGGCCAGGTCCTTATATTCCGCGACGTAATCCTCCCTGCCCTTCACGATGCAGTTGTCGCTGGCGCCGGTCATATAGCCGATCTGCTCCGCCACCGCGTCATACATTCCATCTTCCGCACGGATCATCACATTCATCGGATTCCGGTTGTCGGTAAGCGCGAAATACTCCGAATGCGGCAGCATCAGCTCGCCGTGAAACGCAGAGACTCTGCTGGTATTTAAGGCGCCCGGCATCACGCCGACAGCCATCACCTCATAGGTCTTACTGGTACCGTCCGTAAGTTCTATGGTAACCGGATCCCCCGGCTTGTACAGATCGTCAAGCGCCTCGTCCCCCTCCTCGGTCCGGACATATCTCGTATAGACGACGGCATAGCCGCCGGCTGCAAATTCTTGCGGATCCACCTTACCGCTCAGAATCTCCAGTTCATCGAGAAGATCCGCATCGATCCCATAGATATCCGCATGCACATAGCCCTCGGCGGCTTCCTCAAATGCTCCTCTCTGGTCCGTCTCTGCGTATTTTTCCAGAAACGCTTCCATCCGCTCAAGCGCTGCGCCGGACAGCTTCATATTCCCCCGTTCATAATACGTGGCGTCAAGCTCTTTTACGCCCTCGATTCCGCCAAGCCAGGCCAGCTGCTCCGGCGTGACCGCCCGGAAATCATAGGCCGCCGCTCCGCCCGTCTCCGGCTGCCGGACGACAAAATCGCCAATCGTGATATGACTGATGTATTTATCCAGATCCATGCTGTTAAGCACCGTGAACAAACAATTTAACAGCACCAGGCTCAGCGTCAGCGACAGGACCACGACGACGGTCTTTTTGCGGCTCCTCGCCATATTGCCGGACGCAATGGAAAATGGAGTCACGCTCCCGGCCGTTCTCTTCTCCTTCCGCGCCGGGATATCCGTTTCGCTGTACCGCAGCGCCTCGATCGGCGAGACCAGCGCCGCCATCCTGCACGGCTTACGACAGCTGATCAGAACGGTCGCGAAGGTAAAGGCCGCCGCCAGCAGGCAGGACAGAACGATCATCCTGGCGCTGACCGTATAGGCGGCCTCCGATTCCACCACGATGATCCGCAGGACCGTTCCCAGAAGCCCTTTCCCTAAGAATACGCCAAGCAGCAGTCCCGCCGGGATCCCCGCCGCCGAATAAACCGCAGCCTGGAGCCGGACCATGCGTTTCAGCTGCGCGCTTGTTGTGCCGACAGTCTTGAGGAGCCCGTAGCTGCGGATATTGGCCGACACATTGATATGGAAGATATTGTAAATGATCAGATACCCGGCCAGGAATATCACCAGCAGAAGAACCAGGATTCCCGCCATTGTGCCAGGATCCACATAGCTGGTCGTGTACGCCCAGTTGATGCCTATATTCGGAACATTCTCCCCATCCGGGTAGAGACGTGCCATGAGCTTCTCCATCTGCTGCTCGATATTCCATCTGTTCGCGAAGTTGAAATCCACCGCCAGGTACCCGCCGTAGGGCGCATAATCCTGCTCATAGAAGCTGACGGAAGGCGTAGGGGCGGCCGCGTCCGCAAATGTCCGTGACACCCAGCACTCCTGGGCCATGGCCAGCTTCTCTCCCTTCCAGTATCCGCAGAGCGTAAAGACATGTTCGGAAATGCTGCCGTTCACATTCAGCGTGATCGGAACCGGAATTCCCAGCTCATAGGACAAGCCCAGTTCATCCAGGACCAGGGTGCTTACCGCGATCTCGTCCGCTGCCATCGGCATGCGCCCGGTCGTAGGCTTGCAGAACATGGAAGCGGCCTCGGCCTCGGCGGCGGCCATGTCGGTTGTCTCCAGCATCTGCTCTCCTGGAAGTCCGACGGACTGCTGGTTTTCTGTGTCAGTACCCGCGACTGCTGTACCGCTCACGGTGTTTCTGCCTGCGTCCGCGTCTCCGGCCGGCACCGGCCCGGCGCAGTTGACTTCCACGGAAATATTCTTAAACTCCTCGTTTTCCGCGAATCCCACAATGCTCCGGCAGACCACATCGCGGACCGCCGGGTCATTTTTCACCTTCTCGTAATCTTCCGGCAGCACATACTTCAGACCGGCCATCCGGTTCCCGCCCACCTGCCGCATGGTCTCCTGCTGAAAGCCGTTCACCAGGCTTCCGCCGATGACCACCAGCGCCGTGAACATAATGCAGGTCAAAATGATCGACAGGACAATAACCACATTCATCCTTTTGCTGTTTCTAAGCTGCCGCAGGGCCAGACGGCGCACCGGCTCCCGATTATCCACCTTAAGCATCGGCCCCACCTCCGTAGAGAATGCGGCCGTCCTCGATCCGTACGACCCGGTCCGCCATCTGGGCGATCGCCTCGTTGTGGGTGATCATTACAATGGTCTGACTGAATTTCTGCCCGGTAACTTTCAGAAGGCTCAGCACATCCTGACTGGTCCTGGAATCAAGGTTCCCGGTCGGCTCATCCGCGAGAATGATCGCCGGCTTCGCCGCCAGCGCCCTGGCGATCGCCACTCTCTGCTGCTGGCCGCCGGACAGCTGGTTCGGCAGGCGCTTCTGCATCCCGTCAAGCCCCAGGAGCCGGACCACCTCGCCCACGTATCCCTGATCCACACGGTTCCCGTCCAGCTGGACCGGAAAGACAATATTTTCGTACACATTCAGAGTCGGCACCAGATTGTAGGCCTGAAAGACGAACCCAATCTTCCTCCTGCGGAAGATCGTAAGCGCCTCGTCCCGCAGCGAGAAAATATCCCTGCCGTCCACGAACACTGTCCCTTCCGTGGGTCTGTCCAGCCCGCCCAGCATATGGAGAAGCGTGGATTTACCGCTGCCCGACGTTCCCACGACGGCGACGAATTCTCCTTTTTCGACGCTCAGACTGACGTGGTTCAGTGCGATGACCTGGCTCTCGCCGGAACCGTAGATTTTCGTAAGCTGCTGTGTCTGAAGTACAGCCATGTTCTATTTACCTCCGATTCTATGATATTTGCGGGAAGCGCCGCAGTTCCGAGGCTTGCCGATGCAGAAAGTGCACCTCCGTCTCGCTCCTGCGCACAGGCAGAATACGCGCAGAGCGTCACTGACGCCCCGCTCGCATGGAAATTAAAATGCCTGCCGCCGGCGCAGCGATTCCCACTGTGCCGATCATAGCAGGCAATTCTTTCATGAGTCTTTCCGAAATCTAACAGTTCTGCAAGAATCCGCTTTCTTTTATCACACCGGCAGGAATACCCGGAACACACTCCCCTTCCCCGGTTCCGATTCCGCCTGGATATATCCGCCCTGCCCTTCCACGATCTGCCGCGACAGATATAACCCGATCCCGACGCCGCTCTCCTGCCGGACATTCTGGCCCCGATAGAAACGGCCGAATATCTTCGGAAGTTCCTCCTCCGCGATCCCCACACCCTGATCGGCCACGCGGACGCAGCGGAACATTTCATAAGAATCGATCCCGATGCTGACCGTAGAATTCTCCGACGAATACTTTATGGCGTTGTCCAGGATGTTAAACAGCGCCTCGCAGGTCCATTTCCGGTCGAAGCGGGCCGTGCAATACGCCGCTTTTGTCCCGCTGCTGACACCGATGCCCATACCCGGCACTTCCGACTCGACTGCCGATCTGTTGCTGGCCGCCGTACTCTGTTCTTCCTGCTTAACTATCTCTCCGTAGTCGCCGGTTTCCGCTCCGGCTGCCTCTTCCATCGGCAGAATCCGAATCTGTATCCCTTTCTCCTCCGCCCGCGCCGCGGCCTGCTCCGCCGCCGCACGGACCAGTTCCTCCACGTCATTTACCTCCGGCGTCAGCTGGAATGTCCCAGTCTCCAGCCGTGACGTCTTCACCAGCGACTGGATCAGAAATTCCAGCTTCTCCGCCTGCGCGCGGATCTCCTCCGCCAGCTGACGGCTCTGCGCGTCCAGCTCCTGCTCCTCCAGAAGCTGGGTGTACAGAAGGATATTGGCCAGCGGCGTCTTCGTCTGGTGGGAAATATCCGAGACCAACTCCTTTAATTTCTCCCTCTCCCGCTCCACATTCTGCCGCGACAGCTTCGACGCCGTCAGATACTGGAACCACCGGGACTCCAGCCGGGAAAGCCGCGATTCATCGTAATCCGATTCCGCAAACGTTCCGTTGATCCCATCTTCCAGCATCTGATCCAGCCGCGCAAGCAGTTTTCTCTCTCCGATCATCCGTTCATCCCGCTTTTATACTTTTCTTTTGCTCAGATTATTTGCCGTCGCATATTGTTGTTTTACGACGGACGTATCATTTATATTGCTCATAGCCGGTCTCCTGATCCTTTGCCGCAATCCTTGTGTCTGTTGTGCTTTTTCAGCGCAATCACTTTATTTTGATCTTTATTATAGAAATTCCTCACTCTACTTCCCAATGCCCATATCTTTTTCCACCAACACGTTTAACTCGCCCGGCCTCGCGCATTTTTTTAATTTCCCGTTCTATAGTCCTGGTTGTAACTCCCAGTTTTTCTGCTATCTCAGACATTTTTATTTCCGAATTATCTGAAATCAACTCCATAATCTTTTCCGCCAAACCGACTTCTAAACCGACATCCTTTCCGACATTCTGTCGGTTTGGAGTTTTCGGGTGATCTATGAGGGCACTTTCGAATGCCGGAAAATATACTCTGATGCCAGTTCCAAGTATCTCGTATCTGGGAAGCTCCGCACCCAACGCTATGCATTCATCACATATTTTCTGAATCCCCTGTCCCCAGGTTTCTATATAACCCGCTCTGTAAAATACGTTGGCAATGTCAGGATTGTACGGTATGGAATCATGTGGCTGCAGTATGTTTATTCACATCAGCAACAATACCCAATCCCGACTGGATCTTATTTGGGATATCCTCCAGCAATTTTTTGATGTTCTGAACGCCGACAACATTACCAGCATCATCAACGCCAATATAAATAGTACCGCCCTGAGCATTGGCAAAACCGCATACCCATTTCAGATATTCGTCGCGCCAGGTTTCCTTATACTCGATGTTTTGACTTTCTGCCATAAGCAATCTCCTTTTTGAACTATACCACAGCAACTATTGATTTCGGATCGGTTGGCCGGAAGTATATAATGTTGTTGTCAAATGCTTCCTGACAGTACTCTATATCCGCTGACATATTCCGGACAACGCTTAATAAGCTCTAACACAGTACAATTCTGCCTCCGATCCTATTTGTTTTTCTTTCCTTTATTGCATCTTATCATTTCCAACTGCTTTGCATATGTTTCTCTGGTTCCCAATAATAAGTATCCGGTTCCTCTTTTCTTAATTTCCATTCAAAATCAATTACCTTCTGAATATCCGCTTTTTTAAGTTATTTTATTTCGAACATAGAATTATGCTCCCCTCTACAAGCTGGAAGTTATCTATCTGAAATCTATAACTTCATCACTATAGTAAAATAGACGCAAAAACAGTTATCAAGGCATCATATACTCCATGCGCTATTATCAAGGATAAAATAGAGCAATTTTTAACCTTTAATCTGCAAACGCAGAAAAACACACCTAAACACGCCGTCATTACCATTTGAATAATATTGCCACTAAATAAATGGAATGCTCCAAAAAGAACAGAAGACCCGATAATTGCTATCATATCCTTTTGACTAATGCTTTTGATTTTTTGATAAATAAATCCTCGAAATACAAATTCTTCAACAAAACCAACTGCAAATATACAATAAAAAAATTCATATATAAATTGCCATAAATATTCATATCTTTTACCGCTATCTACGTATTCTCCAAATCCCAATAGATGCGGTATTAGTGTTAGTGCTAATGACATTGCAATCCCTATTATAACGCCAACAATAATTTGAAATGTTACTCTTTCCTTGCTGAAACCATACTCCGCCAACTTATCTTTATTAACAAATATTATAATTATAGGAACCAATGCAATTAACCAGTATACAAATATCATACTTATCATTCTTAATTCTAAAGGTAACGACATAAGTACAAACTGATTAAACAATACTATACCAAACAAGCCCACCATGGCACCTAAAAAACCTACTATTAAATAAATCCATTCTTTTTTCTTTGTCATAAATATCCTCTTTTCAACTCCTGATTTTTCGCTCTCGCAAATTTCGATAACTATGGATTTACAGCTCAGCAACAATTTCGGAAACCGCCGTCAAGGCAGCTTCTCCACTGATGATGATCCGGTTGTCTCCTTCCATTCTGCAATGCAGATAACCGCCGCGCTTCGACGCCTGATAAGCATAAATTTCTGCTTTGTCCAGCTGTTCCGCCCAGAATGCGGCAATCTGGCAATGCGCTGAACCGCAGACCGGATCTTCCGCAATACTAAGTTTCGGACAGAAGCTGCGGGACACGCAGTCGGTTTGTGTTCCGCGCGCCGTGGCATTCTGAATTCGGCCCTCAAGACCGGTCAGAAGTATCTGATCCGGATTCATATTTCTAACGGTATCCTCAGAATCAAAAATGCAGACCAAATCAAGCCCAAGAACCGCTTTGACCGGACGCGCTCCAAACGCTTTTTCCATCGTGTCCGTAACCGGAATTTCCTTCAGTTCGTAAGTGGGGAAGTCCATCTCATACAGATTCCCCACTCGCCGGATCGTCAGTTCTCCGCTGAGCGTATTGAATCTTACTTCACTGCTGTCCGGCTCGTAGAAATTGAGAATCACAAACGATGACGCCAGCGTCGCATGGCCGCACAGTTCAACTTCCGTTCCCGGCGTAAACCAGCGCAGATGATAGCCTTTTTCTTCCTTCACAATAAAAGCTGTCTCCGACAGATTGTTTTCCATCGCCAGCTTCATCATAGATTCTTCGGTCGGCCAGCTCTCCATAACGCAGACAGCCGCCGGATTGCCCGCAAACGGTTTAGCAGTAAATGCGTCAACGATATATTGTTTCATTATGGGTTTCCTCCACTTATCTTTTTAATCGGATGTCTGATGACTGTTTTCCACTTTTCAGGGGCAACCTTTCTTGCATCTGACATATAAATCTCGTGGTGCAGTCTTTCTGCCGTTATATCATTAACGTATCCATTTTCAGCCAGATATCTATCCATGAAAGCAACCGTGGCGGGCTCATCATCAAAAGGCCCCATGTGCATGATCTGAACACACAGCCC
>CANQRU010000058.1 GCA_947626395.1 uncultured Lachnospiraceae bacterium
TGGCACAATCATGTGTCGGACGACGGCAGCTATACCATCAGCGCGCAGTGGCTGGACCGCGTGCAGGAGGTGGTGGATTATGCGATGGATAACGATATGTACGTGATCCTCAACATCCATCACGACAATTCCACCGGGTATATGTACCCGTCGCAGGAGTATGCAGAGCAGTCCAAGGCGTATATTAAGTCGATCTGGTCGCAGCTTGCGCAGCGTTTCGCGGATTATGACGAGCATCTGCTCATGGAGTCGTTAAACGAGCCGCGGCTTGTGGGAACCAACTACGAGTGGTGGCTGGATCTGAAGAAGAATGAGTGCGTGGAAGCGGTAAAACTCATCAACGAGTACAATCAGCTTTTTGTCGACACGGTGCGTGCTTCCGGTTCCTATAACGCGGATCGCTACCTGCTGGTGCCGGGCTACGACGCGTCCCTGCAGGGCGCTTCCAACGAGTATTTTGAACTTCCGAAGGACACGGAAGGAAATGAAAACCGGATCCTGGTGGAGGTCCACGCCTATACGCCTTATGATTTCGCGCTGCAGTCGCCGGATGAAAAAGGCAGTACGGCCGAGTGGAGCATGAGCAAGCGCGAAAGCACATCCGAGATCGACACGCTGATGGATACACTGTTTGAGAAATACGTGAAGAACGGCACCGGCGTCGTGATCGATGAATTCGGCGCCAGGGACAAGGGCGGCAATACGCAGGCGAGAGTGGACTTTACAGCCTATTACATAGCGGCGGCGAGGGCGCATCGGATCAGCTGCTGCTGGTGGGATAACAATGCCTTCGTAGGGAATGGCGAGAACTTCGGGATTTTCCGTAGGAGCGACTGTACGTTTGCATACCCGGAAATTGTCGAAGCGATGATGAAGTACTGCGAATAAACCTCAAAAAAACATTCACACAGTGATTGGATGCGTTCTGATCGTGGCAGGGACGTTGGTGATGGTTCTGTAGGCGACGATTACATTGCAGGGGCTATGCGTTGACAATGATGTCTAATCTACCAGGAGGCAATCAATGATACAGATAAAAGAAAACGGTCTGCTGTTCCAGACCCGCGATGAAAATGTATGGATCGAGCCCTACGGTGCGAACTGCGTCCGCGTCAGGGCTTCCCGCAGCACGAGATTTTCCGATGAGAAATGGACGCTTAACGAGCCGGAACCCTGCGAAGCGGAGGTGCTGCTTGACTATGACGGCGTGCTGAAAAAGGAACCGGCGGAGGATCCGGTCCGTGTAAATCGCGGCGTGATCCGAAATGGTCTTCTCACCGTGATCCTCACAAAATCCTGGTCCTGCTGCCGGATCGAGTTTATGCGCGGCGGGGAAACAGTGCTTTCTACCCACGAAGAGGCGGACATGGTTACCCGCTATACGCATATTGCAGGCGAAAACTACCGGATCCGCGTAAATTTTGACGCGCGCGACGAGCATATTTACGGAATCGGTCAGGAACAGCAGGGCTTCTTCGACCGCAAAGGCTGTACCTACGATCTGGCCCATTGGAACACGAAATCCACGGTGCCGGTCATTTATTCCTCCCTCGGCTACGGCTTTTTGTGGAACAATCCTTCCCCAGGCCACGTCGAATTCGGCTTCAATCACACGGTCTGGACGGCGGACTGCTGCCGGCAGGCGGATTATCTCGTCTTTGTGGGAGAAACGCCGGCGCAGGTGCTGAATACCTACTGTCGGCTTACCGGCTTTGCGCCCGCGATGCCTGCGTGGGCGGCCGGTTTCTGGCAGTCGAAGTGCCGCTATGAATCACAGGAGGAACTTCTTGAAGTGGCGAGAGAATACCATCGCCGCGGAATCCCGGTCGACGCCATCGTGATCGATTATTTCCACTGGAGCGAGCAGGGAAACTGTGATTTCGACCCGAAATACTGGCCCGATCCGGAAGCGATGGTCCGGGAGCTGAAGGAAATGGGCATGCGGCCGGTGGTGTCCTACTGGCCGACGATCAACCCGAACAGCCGCAACTGGCGGGAGATGAACGAGCGCAATATGCTAATCCGCACCGAAAACGGCCAGTACGGCACCTTCGATTTCTGGGGTCAGCAGACCTATGTGGATATGACAAATCCGGAAGCACGCAAGTACGTCTGGGAGCAGATTCGGAAGACCTATATCAAGTACGGGATCCGCACCTTCTGGCTGGACGAGGCGGAGCCGGAGATCCACCCGCAGCAGTGGAACAACTTTAAGATCCACGCCGGCAATATGGCGGAGACCGGGCTGCTGTACCCATATTACTATTCGAAATGCTTCCATGACGGGCTGAAATCCGAGGGCGAGGATGAAGTCGTGCTTCTCACCCGCGCGGCGTACCCGGGAAGCCAGAAGTTCGGCGCCCTGGTCTGGAACGGCGACATCAATTCCGATTTCACCCAGCTGCGCAACAGCGTCGTTTCCGGGCTTTCCATGGCCATGTGCGGGATCCCGTGGTGGAATTCAGACATCGGCGGGTTCTTTAACGGCGACACGGAGAGCGAATATTTCCGTGAACTGATCGTCCGCTGGTTCCAGTTCGGCCTGTTCTGCCCGGTGATGCGGCTCCACGGCACGCGGCTGAAGCAGTCCTACTATAAGGATCGCTATCCCGGCATAATCTGCGACGGCGGCGGGTACAACGAGATCTGGCAGTTCGGCGAGCGCGATTATGAGATCATAAAGGATATCATTTCCTTACGGTACCGCTTAAAGCCGTACATCCTGGAATGCGCGAAACGCACCTCGGAAACCGGCGAGCCGATCATGCGGCCCATGTTCTTCGATTTCCCGAAAGATGAGAACTGTTACCGTCTGAGCGACCAGTATATGTTCGGGCCGGACATCCTCTTCGCGCCGGTGCTGGATCAGGGCGTAACCGAGAGGGACGTCTATTTGCCGGATGGAAACTGGATCCGGGCGGGAGAGAAGGAGATTGTAAGCGGCGGAAGAACGGTGAGGTGCCGCGCCAAGATCAATGAATTCATCGCGTTCGTGAGGGCGGACGCGGCCCGGCTTTCAGAAGTATTTTTCAAATCGTAGATATAGCGGCATTTTTTTGATTATTTTTGTTGTACATTTGTTGTACTTCGCGTTTTATAATGCAGGTAAGGCTTGTAAAGACTGATTAGCTTGATCAAAGGAGGAATCTGCAATGCCAGCAACAATGCCAGCGCCGGAGAACGGCAATCCGTTTGAGTCATTTGGAATGGCTGAGGAAAACCTGCATTTAATTTACGGATTTACCGATAATATGATACAAACGCTGTCCGAAGGCGATAGAAGAGCAATTACGGAGCGGCTGCAGCAGTTGGAGGCAGCTTCCGGGCTCCCGACGCTCACCCGAACCCAGACGACGACTTCCCTTGGTATTTTGAGGATGCTTGGGGAAGGCTATACGGTGAATGATATCTTTTCTGACCAGAATGAGGAGCAGCGGCGCAGAGAAAGCCGGGCTCTTAATGAGCGTATCAGCAGCCTGCCCGCTTCGGATCCCGCCGGGCTTGGACGGTTCTGTCGGGAGCTTATGAGCGGAATGCAGGCGCAGATACTTCCTCCGGTCGATCTGTCTGATTATAGGCAGACTTCCCGCAATGCTTATATACTGAATACTATGTGGCAGACCGGAATGGACTATTCCCAGCTGTTTTCGAACTACTGGGATAATCCGGATTTTCAGGCAGGGTTCCTTAACAGTGCTGCGGGGGAGACCTGGGACAATACATTCCATGACCAGCTGGAACCGATGATCGATGTGGCTCGTTCCCTGTCCATGCTTACGGTTCAGTCGGAGACGGAACCCTACAGTACGATCGACGATGTGGTCGCCCGCTTCCTTACGGCACAGTATGGCCAGGTATTTCAAAGAACCAGAACGCTGCCGGAGCTGGCGGATCTGATCGACGGGCCGAAGCTGTATGATACCGTCCGACGCGTCAAACCTGCTGCGGCAAGACCGGATTATCTGCAGGAAATGACCGCTTATGCGAAAGATCCCAATACACAGCTGTCGCCGGGACTTTTGCAGGCGCTGGGAGGTAATGTTCCGGGAAGCGCGTTCCGCCATTCAGAACCGCTTTCAAAGCCGGTATTTCCAAAGGAGTGCGCCGCCAGGCTTTTCCGGCCCGCCAACTGGTACGATCCGGCCTTAAGGGGCGATATCGATACGGCGTTTCAGCAGATGTTCGATTCGGCCGATCTGCAGCGCACCGCCCGTGTGATGCGAAGGGAAGGTTATCCGGTGGAATCGCCCATCCAGCTGTTCCATATAGGGAACCAGAGCGTCGATGAGTATCTGACCTCGAACCATATCGTGGTAAACGATGAGAACCGCAAGGCGGCCATCGTACAGGCGTCCGCCATGGCCAGGGAGCATGTATCCCGGATCGGCTTCACGGTGGAAAAGGGCGTGCCGCAGCCTGCGGTCGTGGAGATTCAAGCGGATCTGGAAGCATTCAGGGGCATGGAGGGCTTCTTCCAAAAGAGCCGGCCGCGCCGTGCATCGCAGCTGTATGCTTCCGACCAGGATATGGACGCCCGCCATGCGGAGATTCTCAGAGGATTTGCGGCCAGCCAGGTGGCTGCGGTGGAAACCTCTGCTTCGGCCGCGGCTGCGCAGACGGATGATGACAGTGCGTTTTCTTACGAAGGAGGTTTCGCTTTTCACCAAACCAGGGAAGATCACAAGAATGGATCGATGAGTCTTTCCAGAGATAATCTGTCGACGATTAATCTGCGCAATAAACTGCTTTCCGCTCTCGACGTGGCACATCCGGAGACGCTTCGGGTGGATGAGGCTGCCAGGATTTTAAACGATCCTGAGAACCTGCCCCGCGTCGCGGCTTATCTCAGTGAGTTTTCGAACTATGCGGATGAGAAAATGGCGTCTCTTGAGGAAAATGAAAGAAGATACGGCATCGAGGTGAGCCAGGAAGACAAGGCGTTCTATGAAAATCTGAAAATGCTTGCGGACCCTGCGAAACGGGTAGCCGCCCATTATGATGCGGCCTTGGATGATGACGCCTACTATCGACTGAACCCGGCATACACAGAGAGAAATTCGGCAGATATCCTTGCCGATACCGCCGCACTGTCCTATGTGTGCAGCCTGCTCAGCAGCCAGCAGAATCTTACCGTTATGCGACCCGAACGTGCGCAGATGACAGACAGTCTGAGAATGCTTGTAAAGAATGATGCGGCCCTGCGGAACCGGCCCGAGGATGCGTATGCGGCGCTGCATACCGGGCAGCTTCCTAAAAATATACAGACCATAACGGAACAGTTCGTGCAGTCCAGCCAGAAGCTGAAGATCGGCCTGCAGGGGATCGCGGAACCCGCCGCGAATGCGTCCCGCCAGCAGCAAAGATCTGCGCAGCGGACCGCGCAGAACCAGATGGGAAACCAGGGCCCCCAGAATACGCAGAAGAAGTCGAACGCGCCGTCTATGTGATGTGGGCTGTGTTCGGAGCGGAATGCCTGGAAATGCGGATTGCGGCTGACAAGTTATGTATGGCTATATAGTGAAAATAGTTTCGTCCCCGGAGTGATCCGGGGACGATTTTTTGATATACAATGCAGGCGGAAGTGTGGTATACTGTTTACGTTGGCAATGAGCACTGCGGACTCGCCGATCAGACTTTTCAGCCCAAATCCGAAAAACAGAAGGTGCATCCTCATGAATTACAAAATCGCAGTCTGCGACGATTCAGATGCGGACAGACAGTATATAACAGACATGGTAACCCGCTGGGCCCAAAAGACCGGCCACACCGTGCAGATCACAGGCTTTTCATCTGCCGAGCAGTTTCTTTTCACATATGCGGAGAAGAGCGATTACGATATCCTGCTTCTCGACATCGAGATGGGAGAGATGGACGGAGTCACGATGGCCAGGAAGCTGCGTCGGGACAACGACGCGATCCAGATCATTTTCATCACCGGCTTTTCCGAGTATATTTCCGAGGGCTATGACGTGGCCGCGCTTCACTACCTGATGAAACCGGTGAAGGAAGAAAAGCTTGACGGCGTCCTCGACCGTGCGGCGGACAAGCTGGCGAAGAACGAGAAGGTTCTGACCTTTGAGACCGGCGGCGAGATGATCCGTATCCCGATCTATCAGATCCGCTACGCCGAGGTATTCGGCAATTATGTGACGATCCACGCCGCGGCCGATTTCACCGTGAAAATGACGCTGGGAGAGCTGGAGAAGGAACTGGACCGCCGTTTCTTCCGGGCCGGCCGTTCCGTGCTGGTGAATCTGACGCAGATCAGCCGCGTCACAAAAAGCGAGATCCGTCTCGGCGATGGAACGGCGATTCCGCTGCCCAGAGGGGCGTATAACGGCGTGAACCGGGCGATCATCGAGATGGAGTGAGTTAATAAAAGAGAATAATGTGCTTTACCAGGGAGCCGAAGGGGCGATTACGTCAGCCGCCGGACTTTACGAAAGGGGGCTGGTGCTATGATTACATATGCGGATTTATTTACGTTTGTGATTATGCTTTGCGCCGTTGCAACTCTTGTTATATATGCGACACGCAAAAAGTAGCGCCCTCAGCCAGCAAAACTAAGACGCTACTTTTGTAACACACACTTTGCCGGCGGCTAGGCGCAGCTAGCTTTCGGCTCTCTTGTCAAACACATTATATAACATTTCCAGAATGTTTTCAACATGTTTTTTCGGAGATTTACGATGCAGGATACGATTTCAAATACTATTTTTTATTTTTATCATGTGATGCCGGAGGAGATACGGCATCTGGGCGGCGGGTTTTACGGGCAGGTGTTTCTTGTTAGGCTTCCCAAAAACCGGCAGGTCGTCGCAAAACTGTATCGGTTTGCAGGGCTTGCCGCGAAGGAAGCCGGGCAGTTAAGCGTATTGGCGGCTCACAGTCTGCTGCGGATTCCCAGGGTCTTTGGCGTAGTGGAAGCCGGGCAGTCCCATAGCGCATATGATGTGCTGTTGATGGAGTATCTTGAAGGAGTCGGCGCCGGCGATCAGGACGTATCCGCCATTCCGAATGAGGCGCGGCTGCGCATCTGCGAACAGATTGTAGATAATCTGATCAGTCTGCATGAGACGGTACATACGGAAGGGTTTGGACCGCTGGATGCGGAAACCTTCTGCCCGAGTTGGAAGGACTATTACTACCCGATTGCGCGATCCATTGTAAAAAAGGCATATGCGCTTCATGAAAAGGGACAACTAACGGAAAGTGTCCTGGATATTTTTGAAAGATCGATCCGTTGTTTTGATGAGATATTTGCCTGGCCTGTTAAAAAGGCCAGCCTGATCCATGGTGATTACAATACGTGGAATATTCTGCTTACTTCGGATAAAAGCAGCGCCTTCGCGGTGATAGATCCTTATGGCTGCTGCTGGGCTGACAGTGAGTACGATCTTTACCAGTTGGATAATGCCAATGGAAAAGAAGCCTGGGGACTGCTGAAACGCTATGCCGAGAAATGTCAGCTTTCTCCTAATTTCCCTGTGAAGCGGGCATTTTACGAATTGTATACAGAAATCAGCCATTATTACGATTCCGGCGTACCCGTAATTTCGGAATTGGTGCAGCGGCAGGCCGAAGCATTGGAAAGAGAGCTTTCTTTATGAAAATTGCGGTCGGGAGATACCGGACATATGGACGAAAGAGGTGACACCAGATGGGACTATTTGCGAGACAGATCGACAAGCGGATCGCCGCTTACCAGCGGGAACTGATCGAGACACACTATCGTGAGGTGGACAATATGTACCGCCAGATCCGCGGCTGGCGGCACGATTACCGCAATCATATCCAGACGATGAAGGCCTACGCCGCGGCTGAAGACTGGGACGCGATCGTCCGGTACTTGGATTTGCTGGATGAGGATCTGACAACAGTCGATACGGTCGTTAAGACGGGCAATCCGATGACGGACGCGATCCTGAATTCCAAGATTTCCTTGGCCCGTTCAAAGAACATCCAGGTGGTCGCCGACGCATTTGTCCCACTGAAGCTGAAATCGTCGGAGATCGATCTCTGCTGCATTATCGGCAATCTGTTCGACAACGCCATCGAAGCCAGCATGGAACTGCCGGAGGACAAACGGATCATCCGCGTATATATGGATATGCGTAATACGCAGCTTTATATTTCCTTTACCAATTTCACCGGCGGAAAGAAACTGAAGAAAGAGGGCGGCCTGTTCCGCAGTTCCAAGGGCGAGGGCCATGGCTTTGGGCTCGTCCGGATCGACGCGATCGTGGAGCGCCTGGACGGCTACATCAGCCGCAACAGCGAGGACGGGGCGTTTACGACTGAGATTTTGCTGCCGCAGAAATAAGTGAGAAGGTAGCGGCGAAAGAAGGAAAAATTTGTTGACATAAAGAACATATCTTCGTATAATAATAGTAACAAGATGAGAATACTCATCTGGGTGTGCTGACACCTTAAAAATCTGACAGGTAAGCCGGTTTGTAGGCTGGCAAGTTGGGGAGCAACAGAAAAACTCCACAAATAAGCCATATATGGAAGGATGGCAAGTTGGCAGACAACAGAAAAATCAGCATTAATAAAGTGAAAAGGTTGTCCGGGTCGGGCAGCCTTTTTTGCTGAAAGCAGGGTGAATATGAAGAATTACGATGCAGTACAGGCGATATCCATAATTTTAAAAGCTGCAAAAGAATATGATATAAAGCTGAAAGACAAACATTTTTTGATTGTATATCGCAATAATAATGCAGTATGTACAAGCTGTATTGGATTCAGAGATATGAATTTTCTCCATTTGACTGGTGTGAAAACGAAGCTACCGGCACAACAGTTTTATTCTGCGTGCCTCTCTGGAAAATTGTCCGTTAGTGATATTGAAGTGGATACCAAAGGAAAGGCACAGCAAAAACTTGCGGTATTGCCATATTTGCCAGAACTGCCATATCATAATTGTATGATTGGAAATTTTCTAAATAGCGGGATTGTTATAAGAGCGGATTATTTTGTGGGAGATACAAAAGCTGTTTTAAGTGTAGGTTTTCGTTATGGGAAAACGGTAGATATTCCGGTTACGCTTTATAATGAAAGCGTAAAACGGTTATCATATCCGATATGCAAGGTATTGGCAATATTTGCAAAGCAGTATCACTCTGACGTTTATGATGAATGTACATATTTGTCAAAGAACTATGAAATTGACAGATTGCCGGATGAAATTAAATCACTCTTGAATTCGGAATTAAAATAAGTGCAGTTCATCCCCTGAAAACGACGATTCGTCCCCGAAATGTTCCGGGGACGATGTTTTATGTTATCCTCGGTCCAGGAGGCGAGAGAAAATGAAAGAGAAATCAAAACCCAAATACACCGTCCCGCAAAACGTCTGGTGGATGGTGAAGATAGCCTGGAAAACGCGGAAGCGGGTCCTTGTGTTCTGCGTGCTGACGGCGGCGCTGGAGATCCTTTACAATCTGTCGCAGCTGTACATCGCGCCGGAGATCCTGCGGCGCGTGGAAGAGCATGCGGGGATGGATGCTCTCCTGGGAACGATCCTGTTCTTCACCGCGGCTCTGTTTGTGACGCTGGGCCTTAAGGATTACATTGTGCAGAATACGATGTTCCCGCGGGTGGACGTGCGTTCCGTGATTATCGGTATGATCGGCTACAAATGCAATACCACGTCCTTTCCCAATACGCTGGACGCGGATTTTATCAAGCTTCGCGATAAGGCGCATACGGCGTGCGACAGCAACCGGGAAGCGACGGAACTGATCTGGCAGACGATCACACTGCTTTTGCAAAATACCGGCGGGCTTCTGATCTATCTGACGATCCTTTCCCATTTGGATCTGACGCTGATGGCGGCGGTCGTCGTCACCTGCATTGTCGGTTTCCTGATCGCCCGCTACAGCGACAACTGGATGTTCGCCCACCGGGAGGCGGAGGAAGTCTATTACGCGAAGAAGCAGTATATCCGCAGCAGATCGGAATCGGTCGAGATGGCGAAGGATATCCGTATCTTCGGCCTGCAGAACTGGCTGAATGAACTTCTGGATAACGTCCACGACGTTTATCTGGACTTTAGGCTGAAGGCGGAGCGGGTGCGGCTCCTTTCGGATATTACGGAGGCGGTAATGACAGCGGCCCGCAACGGTATCGCATACGTATACCTGATCCATATGGCGCTGGCCAAGGGCTTGAGCGTATCGGAATTTCTTCTGTATTTCACGGCAGTCACGGGCTTTACCGAGTGGGTCATGGGGATCCTCCAGCAGGCGGAAAAACTCCACAAGCAGAGTCTGGATATTTCCTGCGTCCGGGAATTCCTGGAATACCCGGAACCCTTCCGCTTTGAGGGCGGGAAACCGATTCCGGCCGCGGACGGATATGAGCTAAAGCTGGAACATGTATCCTTCCGCTATCCCGGCGCCGAAGAGGATACGATCCGCGGCCTGAACCTGACTGTTCACCCCGGCGAGAATCTGGCGGTCGTCGGCTTGAACGGCGCCGGCAAATCCACGCTGATCCGGCTCCTCTGCGGCCTGTTCGATCCCACGGAGGGACGCGTGCTTCTAAACGGCGAGGATATTAAGGACTTTAACCGCCGGGAATATTACGGGCTGTTCAGCGCGGTATTTCAGGAGTTTTCAATCCTGGATGTGACAGTCGCCGAAAATATCGCCCAGACCAACACACAGATCGATTACGACAAAGTCAGGGACTGCGTGGAGAAAGCGGGACTTACAAAGACCATTGCCGAACTGCCGGACGGTCTGGATACGCATGTGGGCCGGGAGGTCTATCTGGATGGCGTATTGTTCTCCGGCGGGCAGACCCAGCGCCTGATGCTGGCGCGGGCGCTCTATAAGGACGCGCCGGTCCTTATGCTGGACGAGCCGACCGCCGCGCTGGATCCGATCGCGGAGAATGACATTTATCTGAAATACAACAGCATGACGGCGGGGAAGACCTCGGTGTTCATTTCCCACCGGCTGGCGTCTACCAGGTTCTGCGACCGGATCATCTTTATCGCGGACGGCCGCATCGCGGAGGAAGGCACCCACGAAAGCCTCTTAGCCATGGGCGGCGCCTACGCGAAGCTCTATGAGGTTCAGAGCCGCTATTATCAGGAAGGAAAGGAGTTTTGAAAATGGAAGAGAAGAAGAATACAATAAGCCACGCTCTTGCCGTGCATCTGCGCGCGGGTAAGCTCCTTGCCGGGATAAGCCCCAGATTCTTTACGGTCATGACGCTTTACGCGGTGGCCGACGCGCTGGCGCCCTACGCTGCGGTATTCTTTTCCGCGCAGATCTTAAAAGAACTGGCGCTTCTGCGCCGGGCGGACGTACTGTGGCGGTGGGTCACAGCCTGCGTGGCGTGTACCGGAGCTTTCGCGGTGCTGAAATCGTTTCTGTATCAGCGGGAGGAAACCTTGTTCGACGATCTGTACGGCCGCAAGGAAATCCTTTTTGCAAAGAAAATGTTCTCTATGGATTACGCGGATATGGATAAGCAGGAGACCCACGACCTCAGGGAACAGATCCGGGAGAGTGAAAACTGGTCATCCTGGGGAATGATGCGCGTTCCGCAGGTATACGAGTACGGCTTAAAGAGCATAACCGGGATCGCGGGAGGAATTGCGCTGACCGTCAGCCTGTTTACCTCTCCGGTTCCGGCGGCTGCGGGATGGTTCACCGTCCTAAACAGCCCGGTATTTATTTTCCTGCTTGCTGCTCTAATGGTGATCGTAAGCCTGCTGGCCGGCGTCTGCAATGTCAAGTCAATCTCCTATTGGAGCAGCACGTCGGAGGAAGCTACCTTCGGCAATCGGCTGTTTGGCTTTTTCGGATTTCTCGGTCTAAAGAAAGACCGCGGAACGGATATCCGGATCTATAATCAGCAAACGCTTGTCAGCGCTTACTGGGGCAAAAACAGGTCCTTCGGCGGGGACGGCGTCATGGCGAAGCTGGCAATGGGGCCGATGGGAATCTACAGCGGTCTGGGAACCTGCATCAGCGTACTGATCACCGGCTCGATCTATGTATTTACATGCCTGAAAGCCTGGGCGGGCGCCTTCGATGTGGGCAGCATCACCCAGTATGTGGGCGCTGCGACGGCGATGACGGAGAGCATTTTCAACCTGACCGCACTGCTGGGCATTCTTAAGACTAATGTCGGATATCTGGACACTACATTCCAGTTCCTGGATATCCCCAACGCCATGTACCAGGGAAGCCTGACCACGGAGAAGCGGTCTGACCGGCAGTACGATGTGGAGTTTCGGAATGTGTCTTTCAAGTATCCGGGTTCCGAACTCTGGGCGCTTAAGGACGTCAGCATCCGCTTCCGGGTCGGCCGGCGTCTGGCGATCGTGGGAGAGAACGGCAGCGGCAAGACCACATTTATCAAGCTCCTGTGCCGGCTGTACGATCCGCAGGAGGGACAGATCCTTCTGAACGGGATCGATATCCGCAAATATAATTACCGCGACTACATGAATATATTTTCCATCGTGTTCCAGGATTTTCAGCTGCTCTCCCAGCCGCTGGGCAGCAACGTGGCGGGAAGCGCGTCCTACGACGAGGCGAAGGTCCGAAGGGCGCTTACGGACGCGGGCTTCGGCGACCGGCTGGCGGCTATGCCGGACGGGCTGAATACCCAGCTATATAAGGATTTTACGGAAAACGGCGTGGAAATATCCGGCGGGGAGGCGCAGAAGATCGCCATCGCCCGGGCGCTTTACAAGGACGCCCCGTTCATCATCCTGGATGAGCCGACCGCGGCGCTGGATCCGATCGCGGAGGCGGAGATCTACGGTAAATTCGATGAGATCGCCGGGGATAAGATTGCGATCTATATCTCGCACCGGCTGTCATCCTGCAAGTTCTGCGATGAGATCGCGGTGTTTGACGAGGGGCGGATCGTACAGAGAGGGACGCATGAGGAGCTAGTCGCGGATAAGGCCGGTAAGTATCATGAGCTTTGGAACGCGCAGGCGCAGTATTATACGGAGTAATGCGAACAGAGTGTCGCTGGTACCGTTCGCATGAAAATATAAGAATGCACTACGGCATTTTTCTTGCACGGAAATAATTAGTAAGGAGTCGGATTTTTTGTCCGGCTCCTTGTTCAATATTGTAAATAATTTCCAATGGTGTTTTCAATATTGTTCCCTAAGGTAATATGTCTGAAAAACTCTGGAGTCTGGCAATAATTCTTGTAAAATCATTCCTTACCGGTTATAATCATAAGGCAGTTCACGAAATATCACAGGATCACAGGACAACTCGCAGATGAGAAAGGAGAATGTGCAGATGAGGGATTACAGCAGGCAGAACAAAGAGGCGTGGGAGTTCGACGCATACGCGTTCTGGGTAAGGACCGCCGGCACGCCGGAAGAGCGGGCGCGTAAAGACATGGCGGATCCGCTCCGGATGCTCAAATGGCACGCGGCCTATTTCAACCAATATGAAGGGGTTCGGATTGCCAATATCTGCGGCTCCTGCGGGAAGAAAGCCATACCGCTCGCTCTGCTTGGCGCTGAAGTGACGATCTTCGATATCTCGGAGGACAACCGAAGGTACGCCTGCGAAACGGCAGCGGCGGCAGGTGTCTCGATCTGCTTTGAAGTTGGCGATGTTCTGGAGATTAATATGGAGAAATACGGCGGTTATTTTGACGTCATATTTATGGAAGGCGGAATTCTGCATTATTTTCATGATATCGACGAATTCATGAAGGTCATGGATAGCCTGCTGAAGCCGGACGGGAAAATGATATGCAGCGATTTCCATCCATTTACCAAGATCATGGACAGCCTGAAGCTGGAACAGCCTTCCATGAGTTATTTTTCCACGGAAGTGTTTGAAGGGGAGATGGCCCACGCCAGATTTTACAGTGCTGAGAAGCGGGCGAAGATGCCTAAATGTAAGTACAGGAAATATACGGTCAGCGAGATCATTAATTCGATCCTGCGAAATGGTTTCTGTTTGGAGCGGTTCGATGAGCATCCGTCCTGGGAGAATGAGAAGCTGCCGGGGGAGTTTACTGCTGTGGCGATAAAGAAGATGGTATAAATGAATTCGAGGAGAGTGCGAAAACATTGTGGAAAAGAAGATATTTCGGGAAGAATTCTTTTATATATTCGGAGAAGTCCTGGATCTTCGCCTGATTGGCGGCGCAGAAGTTTTGGCTGCCAATGTCAAACAAGAATAATTAATATAAAGTTTCTGATTTGCAAGTCTGAAACTATTGACTATTTTGAATTTTCTGGTATAATAGTGAGGAAAGCACCGATGGCGCTCGCGCCGATCGGTGTTTGACGAGTATCTCCATCGAGACGGCAGTCGAGATGGTATAATCTCGCCAGAGATTATACCGCGCCGGTTCGGTGTCCGAACGAAGTGAGGACAAGATACCGAACCGAACCGTGCGCATCCCCCGGAGGGAGCATGTCCGGAGGACATGGTATAATCTCGCCAGAGATTATACCGCGCCGGTTCGGTGTCCGAACGGAGTGAGGACAAAACACCGGATCGAACCGTGCGCATCCCCCGAAGGGAGCATGTCCGGAGGACCCCGTAGGGAGCATGACCGAAGGACATGGTCCAATAGAGATAGATAGAAAAGGAGGTGCATCATGGCTGAATTGATCGATCGTCCGGAATATTTAAATCAGCTCATTCAGCACAAGGATGTAGATCTTGTCAAGATTGTCACCGGTATTCGCAGATGCGGCAAGTCATCTCTGCTGGATTTGTTCCACAGGTATCTGTCTGACAACGGAGTGGATGACGGAAATATTATTCATATGAATCTGGAATCTCTG
>CANQRU010000059.1 GCA_947626395.1 uncultured Lachnospiraceae bacterium
TTTCCGAAGAAAAGGGCGTCGCGAGCGCGGAAGAAGCCATCGCCGGGGCGAAGGATATCCTGGCGGAGCGCATTTCCGACGAGGCCGATTACCGCACCTACATCCGCAATGTGACCATGAACCAGGGCCTTCTGCATTCCGAAGCGAAGGACGAGACGGCGGAGTCGGTCTATGAGATGTATTATCATTACGAAGAGACGATCCGGAAAGCGGCCGGCCACCGGATCCTGGCGCTGAACCGCGGCGAGGAGGAGAAGGTGCTGACCGTAAAGGTCCTGGCGCCGGAGGAGCAGATCCTGCGCTTCCTGGAGAAACGCGTGATCACCCGGGACAATCCCTGCACTACGCCGCTGCTCCGCGAGGTCATCGAGGACAGCTACAGCCGCCTGATCGCGCCGTCCATTGAGCGTGAAGTGCGAAATGCCCTGACAGAAATGGCCGAGGATGGCGCGATCAAGGTCTTCGGCAAGAACCTGGAGCAGCTTCTGATGCAGCCGCCTATCGTCGGCCGCGTGGTCCTGGGCTGGGACCCGGCCTTCCGCACCGGCTGCAAGCTGGCTGTGGTGGACGCCACCGGCAAGGTTCTGGACACCGTGGTCATTTACCCCACCGCTCCCCAGAACAAGGTGGCGGAGGCGAAGACGGTCTTAAAGCGCCTGATTAAAAAGTACAATATTTCCCTGATCTCCGTGGGCAACGGCACCGCCTCCCGCGAGTCGGAGCAGGTGATCGTGGAGCTGCTGCGGGAGATCCCGGAGAAGGTTCAGTATGTGATCGTAAATGAAGCCGGCGCGTCGGTCTATTCCGCCAGCAAGCTGGCGACGGAGGAATTTCCGAATTTCGACGTGGGGCAGCGGAGCGCCGCGTCCATCGCCCGCAGGCTTCAGGACCCGCTGGCGGAGCTGGTGAAGATTGACCCGCGCTCCATCGGCGTGGGCCAGTACCAGCACGACATGAACCAGAAGAAGCTGAGCGAGGCCCTGCAGGGCGTGGTCGAGGACTGCGTGAACAAGGTGGGCGTGGATCTGAATACAGCCTCCGCCCCGCTTCTGGAATATGTCTCCGGCATCAGCAAAGCGCTGGCGAAGAACATCGTGGCTTACCGGGAGGAGAACGGCGCGTTTACCAGCCGCGCCCAGCTTCTGAAGGTGGCCAAGCTGGGGCCGAAAGCCTATGAACAGTGCGCAGGATTCATGCGGATCGTGGGCGGGAAGAACCCGCTGGACGGCACCTCCGTCCACCCGGAAAGCTACGAGGCGGCGAAGACATTGCTTGCGAAGCTGGGCTATAAGCCGGCGGAGATCGCCGCGGGCGGCCTGGCGGGAATCAGCCGAAAGGTGACGGATTATAAGAAAATGGCGGAAGAGCTGGGAATTGGCGAGATCACGCTGCGGGATATCGTGAAGGAGCTGGAGAAGCCGGCCCGCGATCCCCGCGACGAGATGCCCAAGCCGATCCTTCGGACCGACGTACTGGAGATGAAGGACCTGACGCCCGGTATGGTGTTAAAGGGAACCGTGCGGAATGTGATCGATTTCGGGGCGTTCGTGGACATCGGCGTCCATCAGGACGGGCTGGTGCACATTTCCCAGATGTCGGACAAATACATCAAACACCCCATGGAAGTAGTCAGCGTGGGGGATATCGTGGAAGTGAAGGTATTGAGCGTCGATCTGGCGAAGAAGCGGATCGCGCTGACGATGAAGCTGTGAATAAGACGGAAAGAAGGAGATTTCATTGGATCAGAAGAAAGAGATCCGTTTCCGCGTCCGTATGACGGCGAACGATCTGTGGCGATTTTCCATGTACCATGCCAATAAAGGCTATCTGGGCGTTTTCAACGTCCTGTTCACGCTGGCGGCGCTGTTTTTGCTGTTCTTCCAGAGCGAGCAGATGCTTCTGCCCCAGCGGCTTCTTCTGGTGGTGTGCGCGCTGATGTTTACCGTGTGGCAGCCCATGCTTCTTCTGGTGAAGGCCAGGAAGCAGGCCGCGGGCCGGGGCATGAAGGAACCCATCGATATGTTCTTCGGGGACGAAGGCATCCGCGCTGAGCAGGGCGGCGAGAGCATGGAGCTGGCCTGGGACGATGTGCGCAAGGTGAAGAAGATCCCCGGCGAGCTGATCATTTACACGGATCGGATCCACGCCTATCTGCTGCCGGATGCGGCGGTGGGCGGTCAGCGGGAGGAGCTGAATAAGCTGCTTCATGAGAAGCTGCCGAAGGAGAAGTGCGGGAAGATCTGAGAGATGCCTGTGCGGCGCTGCAGTACGGCTGCGGATGTTGCCTGCAGCGCTGTGCTAAATTGTCGGCGCATGTCAAAATCTGGTGGAAATACGCAACACAGATACCACAGACGGAAATCTGCGCGGGTATGCAGGCGATTGGAATGTTTCTGGAACGGCCGTGAAACGCAGGAACAGAGAATGGAGTCAGACATGAAAATATATGAAACAGCCTCGCCCCGGGAGACCTGGCAGCTTGGCTTTGATATGGGAAAATGCGCCCGCGCCGGGCAGGTTTACTGCCTGGACGGCGATCTGGGCACCGGCAAGACCGTATTTGCCCAGGGATTCGCGGCGGGACTCGGCGTCGACGGGCCGGTGAACAGCCCGACATTTACGATCCTGCAGGTGTATGAGGACGGCCGTCTGCCGCTGTACCATTTCGACGTATACCGGATCGGGGATGTGGAGGAAATGGACGAGATCGGCTATGAGGACTGCTTCTACGGCGAGGGCGTGTGCCTGGTGGAGTGGTCGGAGCTGGTGCGGGAGATCCTGCCGGAGGATGCGGTCCATGTGCGGATCGAGAAAAATGTAGAGAAGGGATTTGATTACCGCAGGATCACAGTGGCATGACCCGTGCGGATCGGGCGTTAAGCGCGGCATTGTGTCTGGGGACAAACGGATATCCGGAAAATGTGTTATAAACACATATTATCAAATAGATGTGTTATAGATGTCAGACATAAGATATGTTGCGGATATCGGACATAAGATGTGCTGCAGATGTCAGGCATAAGATTTGTAATAGTAAATAACAGAATGGAGTTTCAGAAAATATGAAGATTCTCGGTATTGAAAGCTCGTCTCTGGTGGCGTCCGTGGCGGTCGTGACGGACGATGTGGTGACGGCGGAATTTACGGCGAATTTCAAGAAGACCCACTCGCAGACGCTGCTTCCCATGCTGGATCAGATGGGGCAGATGATCGAACTGGATATGAAGACGCTGGACGCGATCGCGGTGGCCGCGGGACCGGGTTCCTTCACGGGCCTGCGTATCGGCGCGGCCACAGCCAAAGGACTGGGGCTGGCGCTTGACAAGCCGCTGGCCGCCGTCCCTACGCTGGAAGCATTGGCCTGCAACCTGTGGGGCTGCGCCGGCGTGGTCTGTCCGATGCTGGACGCCCGCAGGGATCAGGTGTACACCGGTGTGTACCGGGTGGGACGGAACAATGCGGCGCCGGAGATCATTTTAGATCAGTGCGCCATGGATATCGCAGAACTTATGCGGAAGCTGGAAGAGACCGGCGAACCGGTCACATTCCTGGGCGATGGCGTCCCGGTGTTCCGCGCGCGGATCGAAGCCGAGCTGAAGGCGCCGTATACCTTTGCGCCTGCCCAGTGCAACCGCCAGCGCGCCGCGTCCGTGGCCGCTCTCGGCGCGGAGTATGTGAAACGCGGCCGGACGGTGACCGCCGCGGAATTCAAGCCCGATTATCTCCGCAAGTCCCAGGCTGAGCGGGAGAGGGAAGAGCGGCAGGGGTGAACAGCCGAAGCGAGCGCCGGGAGCGGGCAACTGAAGCGGGGCAGCAGGCGTGAACGGCTGCCGCTGGCTGACAGCGAAAGCAGCAATCGCAGGAGGAACAGGAGCAGTGAATAATGGTTCGTCGCAGAATGAACGGAGGGGAGAGAGCAGGGCGGGACGATTCGTGTCCGCAGAGATATGCGTCCGCCTCATGACCGCCGCCGATCTGCCGGATGTCTGGAAGCTGGAGCAGGAATGCTTCTCCGACGCCTGGTCCATGAAGCTTCTGGCGGACGCCCTGGCGAATGATTACGATCATTTCTGGGTCGCGGAGCGCCGGGAAGAGGACGCTCCCTGCAGTGCGGTCCCGAACCGCTTCTGCGGCTACGCCAATCTCCGCGTCCTCGCGGGCGAAGGCGAGATCGAGAGGATCGCGGTCGATCCGGCCATGCGGCGCCGCGGCGTCGGACGTAAACTGATGGAAGCGATGGCAGCATTTGCCAGCGGCGAAGGGGTGGGGGATATGACCCTGGAAGTGCGCGCGGGCAATACGGCCGCCCGGAAACTCTACGAATCCTTCGGTTTTGCGGAGGAGGGAAGGCGGAAGAATTATTATCGGAATCCGACGGAGGACGCGCTGATCCTGTGGCGGCGGGACGCATGAAACATTTACCACTTAAAATTCGACAGAAAACGATTTATAATGTAAGGGTATCTGTGAGAGGCAGGTATCCTTTTCTTATCGTATACCCCGGCAGGGAATGCCGGCCGGACGGCAGCAGCGGGGCCTGCGCAAAAGGATACCCCTTCGCGGGAATTCAGGATGAAAAAAGAAAGGTGAGCGTAAGATGAGGAAGTACACGAAGAATGGAGAACTTGAGACGGTGATCTGCAATCATTGTGCGAAGAAGCTGGCAGTGAAGGACGGCATCGTCCGTGAGGGAGCGCTGATGATCGACCACGCCTGGGATTATTTCTCAGAGAAGGACGGGGAGGTGCACCATCTGGACCTGTGCGAGGAATGCTACGATCAGCTGATCCGGAGCTTCCGCCTGCCGGTGGATGTGGAGGAGCGTACGGAACTTCTGTAGATCATGAAAACTCCCGCCCGGAACAGGCAGGATCTGGATACACAGGTATAAAAAGAAAATAAAATGCACTTCGCCGCGAAAGCGAGACACCTTGCGGGATACCCCCTTCTGTATAATGAAACCAACAGTCGGGGGCATCCCCTTATTTGTGTCTGCAAACAGAGCCTGCCGCTCGCCGGAGACCCTGTACGAAGAAGGGAGGAGTCGATGCGCATGGATGAGGGATGTATCAGAGAGGACAGGGATGAGACGGAATATCTGCCGGAACCTGCAGAACTGCCGCCCGCGCGAAGCGGAAGACGGCAGACAGTCAGCTTCAGAAGAGCTTTCATATAGAAGGGTAAAGAAAGGAAGGGGAATATTATTATGAAGGAGAGGATGAATATGTTAAGGATGACAAAGAGAAAATCACGTATCCTGGCCGGCCTTATGGCGTTCGTGCTGGTGTTCTCCAACATCGCTGCGAACGTGCAGACGGTGTACGCGACCAATATCGTTCCGGGCAGCGGCATGACGCTGCTTCCGGACCTGAACGAGGATCCGTCGCAGAAGACAGCGCCGGAAGAGACGGAACCGGCAGAGGACATTACACTGAATATTCTGCCCGAGGCGGAATACGATGAAGAAGCCGGCCAGCTTGTATGGAACGGCGGATGGGATACCTATAAATACAGCGAGCAGGAAGGCGTGACCCTTGGTCAGGTCCTTCTTCAGGACAGCGAATACAGCGCCCTGGCCGAAGAGCTTACCGGAACCTGGTCATCGGATGATACCGATGTCTTGGCCATGTACGACGACGGCGACGCGCTCGTCAAGTCCACCGGCTACGCGACCGTGACCTTCACCTACGAAGCGCCGAAGGCTGAGCCGGAGGTAGAGGCGGAAGCGGCGGAAGTACCCGTCGACCCGACCGTGACGGAAGCTGCGCAGCCTGAGAATGAAGCTGCCGCTGATGACACCAGCACCGTGGACGAAGGCGAAGCGGCTGAGGATGAAGCTGTCGTTGATGACGGCGATGTCGTGGACGAAGACGAAGTAACTGACGGTGAAGCTGTCGTTGATGACGGCGATGCCGTGGACGAAGGTGAAGTAACTGGTGAAGCCGCAGCTGATGGCGAAGAAGTGGCAGATGAGGCCGGACAGTCTGACAATGAAGACGATGCAGTCGTAGACGCCGTGAGCGAGGAGCAGCCTGCTGCGGATGAGAACGCGGACAATGGGCCGGTTGCTGATGCCTTTACGGAAGAGATTGTCGATGAGGCTACGCCGTCGAATTCCGATAAGGTGGAGGAGCCTTCCCTTGACGAGGAGGAGAATGCTGCTCCTTCCGAGACCGTGACCGAGCCTGAGACCCTTCCTGCTGCTCCCGCGAATGAGCAGAACGCTCCTGAACCGGAAGAAGAGTATCCGATGGCAGACGGAACCGAGCTGACCTGGGTCGTGAAGGTGGAGAGCGACAGGGTTACTGTGTACTCTGACGCGCCTTATAATGACCTGATGGAACTGGCTGTAGAGGCCGGTTATGAGTGGACAGGATTCGGCAGCAGTCGTGTGGAAGAGTTCGGCCTTCCGACAGATGGTATCTGGAAATCCCTGGATGAGGATGTGGTTTCCCTGACCGCTGATGGCGACATGACCATCATGGTGGATGACGGCGTTTGCCAGATCGCTTACAGCTACACGGAGAATGGCGAACTGTATGTTGCGCTGTGGGATGTGAAGGTTGGGGTAGGTACAATGCTTTTAGCAGATGCTACAGTGAGAACAGCAGGATATCCCCCTAAATATAATAGTGAAGGTAAAACTGACCGAGAGCAGAAATATGGTCATGTGGCGGATGGAAAACTTAAAGGCGGATGGGGCTGGGGCGCAAAAAATGTTACATTAACGGATGACGGTGGCCGGACTACGTTCTTTTCACTCCATTATACAGACTATGGTGATCGTTCTGTGTATTGTATAGAGCCAGGATATGATATTGATGATAGTGAGCCATATAACAAGATAAACGACGAAAAAAATCCGTTGCTTGGACGAATTTTAACATTCGGATACAATGGATCGGTGGATAATAGTGGGAGTGACGATACTGCATATATAATGGCAACACAGATTCTTGTATGGGAGGCTATCGTTGGAGAAAGAAAAACGGATACATTTGAACAGGTTATAGATTCAGGATGTCTTAATGTTTTTAATGCGGTGGTTTCATTTAATCATCCGCTTAGACAGCAGATATTGAGCCATTATTACGAGATGGTTCGGAAGGTTAGAGCCACTTTAGTAAAGCCATCCTTCTTTAATGGTGGGACATATGAATGGACGGAAGATGGGAATGGGGTCAAACTGGAATTATATGATACGAATGGTGTTATTAGCGAGTACAATGGACATATTGTTGTACCAGCTGGAATCACTTATAGAATTCAGAATGACACATTGATTCTTACATCAGCAAGTGTACCGAGAAGTGAAGTATTGATATCCTGCAGTTATGATTGGCAATACGATGGGGTAGTGGTGTACGGAAGGAATTTCACGCCTAACAAGAAACATCAAAAAGTGGTTCGTAGCAGTGATGAATATAAAGATAGCGGTACATTGACAGGTTCATTCAAGGTAAAAGTTAATAAAATTGATATCAGTCTGCATAAAAAGGATGAAAAAGGAAATTCGCTCGAGGGGGTTCCGTTTACACTGGAATATAATGATGGAACGGGCTGGAAGCAATATGACAATAATATTTATACAACAGATTCTAATGGTTATATACATGTTACCAACTTGCCCGCAAATAATCAATATCAGTTCCGCGAGTCTGTGCCGGATAGATTAAAATCCGGATTGCCCCAAAATGTTACTGGCGTCGTGGGAAGTGGAAGAACAGCAGAGGTTATTAACGATTACAAAACGTATAATTTAGTCGTTAATAAGCAGGTGGTTGGTAATAGCAACAAAAAATTCCCATTTACTGTGACATTGGAGATCGTCGATCCAAAGGCTTGGCTAAAACATGCCCTGGGCAATATTTCAACGAATGGTACAAGTAATTGGACGGATGGAAGCTATAAGGCTACCATTACTAAAGAGTTAGGCAATGGCGAATCGCTTACGATTAGTAATATTCCGATCGGTACGAAATATACGGTAACTGAGGCTGCGGATGAGGCTTACAAACAGACTTGGAGTGGAAAACAGACCGATACAATTAATACGGAAGGAACTACCGTAACCGTAACTGCGACGAATACTACCAAGAAGATTTCTGTCAGCCTGAGGAAGACAGACCTAGCTGGGAATGATCTTAATGGAGTTCCGTTTACGCTGTGGAGGAGCGTGAAAGGAGGAGAATCGTATATGCAGGTGACAGTAAGTTCCGATATGCTTGAAGAATGTTCGCTTAATACAGACGAGAAGATCGTTACAGCCAATGGAACGATCAAGGTTAAGAATCTAGATCGTTATTACGATCTAGACAACGGAACTGAGTATACCTATCAGTTCCGGGAGGAGGTTCCCGATGGATTAAAATATAACGGAACTGAGAGCGATAATGGAAAGACAGCTACACCGGATGAAGAAGTTACACTTACCAATGACTATGATGTGCGTAATTTAACGATTAAGAAAGAGGTTATTGGTAAGAGCAAAGATGCAAGTTTCCTATTTACAGTCGTGCTCACTCTTCCTGAGATGCTGAAAAATGCTCGGCAGAACATTACGGCAACGGGTGGTGATAAGGTAGATAGCTCTGATGATACGAAGGTGACATTTACGGCTTCATTGCAAAAGGATGCCGAATTTACGATAAATAATATTCCGGTAGGAACAACGTATAAAATTTCGGAAAATCCTAACCAGATTAATGAAGCGTTTGAGGCACGGACGGTAAAAGTAAATGGTACTCCAGTCGCTAATCCCCGTGATATTGAGAACGAAAAGAAAGGTATTACGGGAACCGTTGAAAAAACAGATGGTAAAATTAGCGTAATTGCTGTGAATACGAATCCGCATGTCTCGGTCGGGCTGACAAAGAAGGATACCGAAGGCAACCCGATCAACGGCGTGAAGTTTACGCTTCAGTATAAGACGGAAGACTCTCCCGAATGGGAGGATTATCCGGAGGGCAATCCCTACATGACGGATGAGAACGGCGAGATCCGGATCGACGGACTGCCCAGGTATAAGACGACCTCAAGCGGCGGCGAACTCGATTATGCCTACCGGTTTGTTGAGATCCTCCCGGATGGCCTGAAGTATCCGGAAGGGTACAACGGAACCTATGAGGTGACCCTCAATAACAAGACCACGGATCTGATCGACGACCTTGACGGCAGCACCGAGGCTGTGAACGATTATAAGGTGGGTAGCCTGACTGTCACGAAGAATCTTACCAGCGTGAGCTACAGCAAGGATGTAAAATTCCCGTTCACGGTCGAACTGAATGTGCCGGTATATGCGCAGAATGCAGTCGACAAGATCACGTATAACCGTTTCGGCGCGACGGTCGGCGCTCAGGGAGAGCTCCATACCAGCGACGGCGTGACGGTGAAGCGGAATGGCATGAGCCTGGTGATCACCAAGGATCTGGCTCCTGGTGAGACCCTTACGATCGGCAATATTCCGATCGGAACCGGCTATGTGATCCATGAGGAGACGAATGTCACTGTAAAGGTAGATGAAAAGGATGTGACAGTTTCCTACCATCCGACTAGTGTGAAGGTAGATGATGATGAGCGCACCGATTACGCAGCGATCGAGGAAGGCAGGGCCGGTATCGGCGGCACCATCCTTGGCGACGATGGAACGAGAGTCGAAGTAGTCGCGACGAACGAAGGCTACCTGGATACGGAACTGGCGCTTGAGATCAGCAAGTCATTCAGCCATGTGCTGGATAACGAGGAAAGGGCCGACAGCGCGGACGCCTATCCGGAGGGTGATTTCACCTTTAAGCTGTCCTACCTGTATAACAAGAAATATAAGACGGAACTGGGTACCATCACGCTGAACAAGGCGAATGACTGGACGGGCAGCTTTGCTCCCATTTCCTACACGGAAGCGGAACTCAAGAACGTGGACGCGGACGGTACAAGGAATAGTGATTTCTGGTATGTGATCGAGGAAGAGTTGACGGAGGAGCAGCAGAAGATCTATACCAGGGTCGATCCGGTATACGCGAGGGTGCAGGTCAGATCGTTTAACGGAATGATCACCACCAGCGTGCAGTATTTCATGGATGCGGACGGAACGAAACCGTTTGACAGCAGCCGGTACAGCGGACAGAAGTTCAGATTTGTGAACCGTCAGTATGACGCTGTGCTGAATGCCTACAAGGCGTTTGGCAAGATGGTTGACAATGAAGCGGTCGCGCCGGATGATCCTGAAGAGGGTGAAAGCTACGAGTTCACGCTGTACGAGTGGGAGAACGGCGAGTGGAGTAATCCTGAAACGAAGACCGCCAGCGAGGAGACTAACTGGCAGACCGAGTTTACGCGCCATTTTTACTACTATAATGACGACAGCCAGAACATCGGTACTCATTGGTACAAGATCGAAGAAGACCTTGGCGAATATGCGGGTACCTACGCGACCAGCGGTCCGGTATACGCGAGCATCGAAGTCAAGCAGACCGGCGAGGAAGGCAAGCTGGAGACGGCGGTCCGGTATTACCGCAGCTTCAATGAGGTCACCGGAATAGGATTATATCCGCTTACAGGTACAGCGATCAACGGTACTGTGGATACGTCCGGAGCGGATCATGGCACGATCACGAACACGAAGAATGAGATCCACCTGGAGCTGTTCAAGCAGTTTGCAAAGATCGTGAACGGTGAAGACGCCGAGGCGTCGGATGAGGAAAAGGCCGCCAACGATAAGGAGAAGTTCACGTTCGAACTTATCAAATATGATGCAGAATCCGGAAAGTGGCAGTCCATGGGTCCGAAAGATTCGGAAGGCAACGTAACCCAGGTAACTGCGGTGGCCGAGAGCGCCAACGACTGGAAGGCGTCCTTCACACTGAGCTATGTGGAGAATGACCGCGTGGCGGGAGTCTACTGGTACCAGCTGGTAGAGCACCTGACTGAGGAACAGAAGAAGACCTATGTAGGCAGCAGGCTTTACGCGAGAGTCGAGATCACAGATCTGAACAGCGACGGCAAATACGAGATTCGGACGGATTATTACAGCTCCGTAACGCCGAACATGGCAATGGGCGGTAACAAGAATGATGCATTCGTAGGCGACGGCCGGATGGAAAGCGGCAAGCAGAACGTCACCAACACGACGGAGCTCACGCGGTTTGATTTCTACAAGCAGATCGACAGGGTGCTTGACAACAGCGACAATGGCACGGATGTGCCGAAGGGCGACGGCGAGGCGTATACGTTCCGGCTGTCCCAGTGGACGGTAAACGGTGACGGAGAAGGAAGCTGGGAGGATACCGGCAAGACGTCCGTGGCCGATGAGGCAAGCAACTGGACGGCGTACTTTGAGAGCAATTACGCGGAGCAGGCCAATAATCCGGAAGTCGGACAGCTGACTTACTGGTACCGGATCAGTGAGGAAGGCCAGTCGGCGAAGTATACGGCCCACCCGGTATATGTGAAGGTCGAGATCATGAAAGTGAACGGCCTGCACACGAAGACCACCTACTATAAGGACTTTGTAAATGGCGAAGGCACAAGGCCGTTTGGCGCGGATGAGAAGATTTCCTTCCGCAACGTGGAGAACCAGACCACTCTGAACCTTTACAAGAAGGTTACCAGGGTGACGGATGGAACTTCCGAGGATTATAACGATCAGACCGACGACAGCTTCGAGTTTGAGCTGCACAGCGGAACGGTTAACGGCGGAGAGATCGTCTGGAGCAGCATGGGCCAGACATCTGCAGCAAGCAAGGCTTCTCAGTGGAAGGCTAACTTCACGCTGAACTACAACGCGGATGACGCGGCGAAGGATGCCCGTGAAGGGTCAAGCACCTACTGGTATATGATCCGTGAGAACCAGACACAGGATCAGGAGAAGGATTATGTAAATGACGGGCCGGTCTACGCGGCGGTCACAGTGACCAGGAAGGCCGAGGACATCAACGATATAACCACGCAGGTGGTGTATTACAAGGCGGTCAGCGTAGGCGATGACGGACAGATCACAGGCAGCGATACATTTGACAGCAATGAACCGACCTATGAGAACATTCTGTATCGTACAATTCTGAATCTGGACGTGACAAAGACCGTGATCGGGTACAATGGACTGGCGCTTGAGAAGCCGGATGCAACTTTCACCTTCCAGCTGTATGAGAATCGGAACGGCGACTATGTGCTGGTCGATACGGCGCAGAATGATGGTGACGGAAATGTCGACATGAGCATTGCCTACACCGGCATTGACGAAGGAACCCATACCTACCGTCTGCTGGAAGTTGCGGAAGGCGGAGACTACAGGTACGATACGACAGTCTATGACTTCACGGTAGAAGTCGGGCCGTCCCACAGCAGCCAGCTGAAGGCGGAGATCGTATCCTCGACCGCGGATGACAACCGGTTCGCGTTCGCGAACGACAAGATCTTCACCGAGGAGGATCAGTGGACGCCGACAGCGACCAAGACGCTGAACGGTCAGACAGCGGGAGCGGACGGATTCACCTTCGAGCTGAAAGATGAGGCCGGCAACGTGATCTCCACGGCGACGAGCGCCGCAGACGGCAGCGTGACCTTTGCGACGATTACCTACGGAGAGGGAGAAGACGGAGTCCATACCTACACGATGAACGAGCGGGTGGGCTCGAGCGGCCTGATCATCTACGACGCGAAGGTGTACACGGTGACGGTGACGGTGGAGAAGACCGCGGCAGGCAATAGGGTGGCCAATGTGGCCTACACCCTGGACGGAGCGGCGGTAACGGATGTGCTGTTCGAGAACCAGACGAGGTCGACGACGAGCACGACGCCGAACCGTACGGGAACGACGATCCCTGACAATGAAGTGCCGCAGGGCCCGGGGACGCCGGAGATCATAACGATCAGCGACGAGCCGACGCCATTGTCAGACTTCGAGACGATCGAGGATGAGGATGTGCCGCTGGCGTTCCTTGCCCCGATGACGGGAGACAACAGACCTGTGGGAGCGGCAGCGCTGTTCGGGCTGCTGGCCCTGGGAATGATGGGAGCGTTCGGGATCCTGGCGTCGAAGAAGGACGAAGAGGAGGCGTAAGAGCTGTCCGGAGCGCGGGACGCGCGATGGGGAGTGAAGCGAAGTAAGGAATGCGGGCCGGCCACCGGCCGGCCCGCATAAAGCAGAAGAGAGAATGAACTGCAAAGGGGGAGCGCCCGTAATCGGCGCTCCCCCTGAATTAATGAGTCTATGAAACTTTTCCGTAAACGGTACAAAACAAGCCTATGCTAAATAAGTAGCGGTCACTTCTAACATGAGCCTCTAACATTGATGTCTCGGCGTCCTCAGCCCGGCTTTCGCCAGGAATTCTTCCAGACTCCCGGCCCGCCGGGCGATCCGGATCCATGTATCGAGCGTATCGATGTCGCGTTCGGCCATGATCCGCCCGCGCCATCCGTCCGGAAGATGGCAGACATCGGAGAGCATGTCGCAGACGGTTCCGGCTTTGCCGGCGGCCTTGCCTTCGTTATACCCGATCTCCCGTGTCGTGCGGTCATGCAGTTCCGCGTCGAATTCCGGCATTACCATATTCGCTACCTCCGCTCTGTGTTTTAAGAGAAATTCCCTCAGGATGTCTCCGGCGATGCACTCGTCCGCCGCCCGGTCCACCGCTGCGCTCAGGGTCAGACCTTCCCTCAGATACCGCCGGACCGCATCGATAAAGTACGAATACTCGTACAGCTTCCGGCACCGCCCCATCAGCTCCCGGTTGTGGCCGAAATTGATGTTCAGTACCTGCGCCGTGCATTCCAGTGCCGGCGGGGCGTCCGTGTCCTGCGTCCCGTCCCTCTTCATGAACAGGCTTGACAGTCTCAGCTCCAGGCTTTCCGGTTCCTCCCGCGTCCCGTTATAGAAGACCGTATATCTCGGCGCGGGCAGCTTAAGCGGCACCCCGGCGTAGATATCCAGGCTCCGCGATGACACGTACCCCCGGTACAGGTCGGCGAAATAGAACAGCCCCCGCAGAGG
>CANQRU010000060.1 GCA_947626395.1 uncultured Lachnospiraceae bacterium
CCGCTGGCCCGGGGGAAATACGACAGCCTGAACCGCGCGTTCATAGAGAGGAACTGATATGCTGAAACGGACTTATTTGAAGCTGGTGGAATACCAGACGGAGCAGTCCCGGCAGCACCTTGAAGAGGTGCGGAGCATCCACCGGGAGATGCGGGGATATAAGCACGATTTCCATAATCACCTGCAGACGCTGAAAAGCTATCTGGACGCCGGGGATGCGGAACGGGCCAGGGAATACATTTCCGAGCTGGATCGGCAGCTCATGGACGTGGATACGCTTTTAAAAACCGGCAATGTCTCGCTGGACGCCATTCTCTCCGCCAAGATCGCGCAGGCCAAGAGCGAGAATGTCTCCGTGACGGTGAAGGCCAACGTCCCCGACGGCCTGATGGTCAGCGATCTGGAGCTTTCCATCATCGTGGGCAATCTTCTTGACAACGCCATCGAGGCGTGCCGCGAGGCGGGCGGAGAGCGGTTTATCCGCATCTTTATCGGCATGAAGGGGAAGATGCTCTATTTCTCTATGCTCAATTCCGCCGGAGCAAAGCGGGAGAAGATGAACGGGCTATTCAGAACCGGTAAGTCCGGCGTCCACGGTTTCGGCCTTCGGCGGGCGGAGGCGATCATAAAGGATCACGGCGGCTGGGTCAAATATAACAGCGAGGATGGGGCCTTCACGTCGGAGTTCCTGGTTCCAGCGCTGCGGTAGGACATAAGAAATCTGTCGCTGGCAGTTTTTTGGACTGACGTATAACAATTCGTGTACTGGACGCAGCAGTTGGTGCACGAATTTTCTTTTTGTACGTGAGACATGCTATTCTGTGGGCGAAAGGGGGAAACGACTTTGGAATACGAAAAAGAACCCGGCAAAAAGCCCTACAAATCAACAATGAACAATGCGCTTTGGAGTCTGCGGGAGATGATAAAAGGCGCTCCGGCGTCACTTTTTCTGATGGTTCTGGAGGTGCCGCTGGCGGTATTTCTGGCGTGGAGCGAGGTGCGCCTGCCTGCGCTGGTGGTGGGAGAAGTAATGAACGGAGCCGCGGAGGCCTTAGAGCACGCCGCGGTGACGGTAGGACTGTTCCTCCTTGCGGTGCTTTTGGCCACCCTCCTCAGAGACACCTGCGGAGCAGTGCTGAATGTACTTCTGCAGCGATACCGTTATACCCAGGGTGTCCGTCTTGACAGGAAAGCTCTGGATTGTTTCTATCAGACTTTCGAGAAGAAAGAGACCAGAGATCTGCACGGCCGGGCGGAGCTGGCGTCGTGGATGATGAATGGCCGGCAGCCTCTCTCCGACGTGCCGCGCCATTCGCTGGCGCTTCTGGAAAACGTCATGTGCTATGTGCTTTTCGGGGCGGTCATTTCCTTTGTGACTCCATGGCTTGTGGTGTTTCTGACCCTGGCTCCCGCGGTCAATATTTTCTGCGCGAGGGTCTATCGGGCGTGGGAATATTCCACCCGTGCGCAGAGGGCGGACAATGAGCGCAGACTTGACTATATCATTTCCAGACCCGCGGATTACGCGGCGTGGAAGGATATCCGCATCTACGGTATGGCGGAGTGGTTTAAGGAGATCTTCGGAGAACTTCTCAGTACGGATATCATGTGGTCGAAACGGATGACATTCCGCCAGTTTCTTTCCCGTCTGGCCGATCTGGCGGTGATCCTTCTGCGGGACGGCGCAGCTTACGCCGTGCTGATCTCCCAGGCCGTCCGGGGCATGGTGACGGCGGAAGAGTTCGTGCTGTATTTTGGGGCGGTCTCCGCCTTCGCCGGCTTTGTGGGGAACATTGTAAATGAATGGAACGCCATCGGAAACGCCAGTCTCTATATCTGCGATTTCCGCGAATTTCTGGATCTGCCCGACGTGCAGCCGGAGGGAACGAAGACGATGGAGGATCGCCCTGACGGCGCGCCGGAGATCGTTTTCGACCACGTTTCCTTCCGCTACGCCGGGGCAGAGCAGGATACGATCCATGATCTGAGCGTCGCTATCCGGGCAGGAGAAAAGATCGCCCTCGTCGGTATGAACGGCGCGGGCAAGACCACGCTGGTGAAGCTTCTCACAGGGCTCTATGCCCCCACGGCAGGGCAAATACGGATCGACGGCGTGCCCGCCGCGGATTTCCGAAGAGAAGAATACTATAAGCTTTTCGCCCCGGTCTTTCAGGATGTGCGCCTGGGCCCATTTTCCATAGCGGAAACGGTCACGGGAATGCCGAAAGGCGGCGGGGACGAGGCGAAGGCCGAGGCATGCCTGCGGCGGGCCGGTCTGGGAGAGAAGATCGACGCGCTCCCGAAAGGGATCCATACAATGATGGATAAGCTTCTGGATCCGGACGGCACCGATCTGTCCGGCGGGGAGAAGCAGAAGCTGATGCTTGCCAGGGCCCTCTATAAGGATGCGCCGGTCCTGGTGCTGGACGAGCCGACGGCGTCGATGGACCCGATCGCGGAACATGAGATCTATCAGCAGTACGGCGCCATGACGGCGGGAAAAACCTCGGTTTTCATTTCCCACCGCCTCGCTTCCACCCGGTTCTGCGACCGGATCTTTTTCCTGGAAAACGGGCGGATCGCCGAGCAGGGCACCCATTCGGAGCTGATCGAGCTGGGCGGCGCGTACAGCCGGCTCTACGAGATACAGAGCTGCTGGTACAGAGAGGATTACAAAGGGGGTGAAATGGAATGAAGGCTTCGGAACATTTTCGGATATTAAAGAGAGGGATCGGTCTGCTCTATGAGCTGAGCCCCACATATACGGCGTTTTCCATGCTGGAGGCGGTCGTTTCCGCGGTCACGCCCTACGTGCCCATCTGGTTCTCCGCGCGGCTGGTGGACGCCGTGGCGGGCGGCGCGCCTGCTAAGACACTGGCGGTATACGCGGCGCTTACGGCAGGGTTTACTTTCCTTCTGGGCGCGCTTGCGGCGTGGCTTTCCGGGCGCAGGGTTGTGGGAAATGAAGAAATGTATGTGAATGCCAACTGGCGCTACGCCGCAAAGGCGATGGACATGGCTTACAGCTCCATCGAGGACCGTGACACGGCGCTTTTGCGGGAGAGGATCCAAAATGAGACCCGGACCGGCTATAACTACTATTTCCTGCAGAGCTGTCTGACCGGCTTCATTCGCTGTACGGCGCAGATCATTGCCAGTGCCGCCCTCACCTTGTCGTTCTTTTTCATAGACAGCATCCGGCTCTGGATGAAGCTGACCCTTGCGGCCGGAATCCTCCTGACGGTGATCGTCAGTGCGTTCTTCCGGTCAAGAGTCGAGAAACTGCAGAACCGGCTTTTTGAGGATCTCGTGTATGTCAATCTGCAGGCAAACCGTCTTTCGGAATACAAAACCGATTACGCGGCCGGTAAGGACGTCCGTCTCTACGGAATGGCGGAAGGAATCGGAAAGAGATATCTGGCGCTTAATGAGGCGACTCTGCGAAAATACTTTGTTCCGTCAGAGATCACAGGGACATTTATGACATTTCCGGGCAAAGTGCTGGAGCAGGTCCTGCGGTTCGCGGTTTATATGCTTCTGATCTTCGCGGCCCTTAGGGGCGGCGTGTCCGTGGGTTCCATCGCCAGGTACGTCTCCTGCATAGCGCTTCTCATGGCCGCCGTGCTGGGGCTTGTGGACAGCGTGCAGCGGACGCTGGTGAACGACAAATATCTGAAACGGTATTTCTCTTATTTTGACATTCCCAATGAAATGTATAAGGGGAGCCTTACGGTCGAGAAACGCGACGACAATGAGTACGATGTGGAGTTTAGGGACGTATCTTTCCGGTATCCCGGTACGCAGGCCTGGGCGCTGCGGCATGTGAACCTGAAGTTCAAAGTGGGAGAAAAGCTGGCAGTCGTGGGCATGAACGGCTCCGGCAAGACCACATTTATCAAACTCCTGTGCCGGCTCTACGATCCCACGGAGGGAGTCATCCTCTTAAACGGCGTGGATATCCGCAAATACGACTACGACGAGTATATGTCCCTTTTCTCCGTGGTGTTTCAGGACTTTAAGCTCTTTGCCGTATCCCTGGGGCAAAATGTGGCCGCGGACACGGGTTTTGACCGGGAGCGGGTAAATGCGTGTCTCACCCGCGCGGGCTTTGAACGGAGGGAGAGCGCTCTGCCGAAGGGACTGGACACACCGCTTTACAAGGACTACGACAAGGACGGCGTGGAGATCTCCGGCGGCGAGGCCCAGAAGATAGCCCTGGCGCGCGCCCTTTATAAGGACGCGCCCTTCATCATTCTGGACGAGCCGACGGCGGCGCTGGACCCGGTCTCCGAATATGAGGTGTACAGCCATTTCAATTCCATCGCCGGGGACAAGACCGCCGTCTATATCAGCCACCGGCTGGCATCCTGCCGGTTCTGCGACAAGATCGCGGTGTTTGACGCCGGCCGGATCGTCCAGACCGGCCGCCATGAGGAGCTGCTGGCCGCCGGGGGCGGGAAGTATTGCGAGCTTTGGAATGCGCAGGCGCAGTATTATACGGGGTAATGAGGAGGGCTCCGCTGGAGTCCTTTTCGCGTCTCCAAAACGAGATGGGAACGGCGGAAGGCATCGGAATCATGCTTTTCATGATTGGCCGGACTGAATTTGCAGCGCTTTTCTGTCATCCGTTTAAGAGTCTGCTTTAGCATTTGATGTCGGATGAACTTTATAAGGGTGGAGAATTGATGCGTTTTATTACCGAAAGAAGCTGAATTAATTATAAAAATTTTATAATTGTATAATATTTTTTATTTTTTATTAATAATTGCTATTGTTTATTTCTCTTTCTTCATATATAATTCATTTATCTGGTTCAGATAATAGGTAATCTTATGCAGAGGTAGTCTCTCTGCGGAACATGAAAGAGCCTTTGAACGAGGAAATTATGAACGGGCAGACAGCAGGAGAATCCGGCAGTCGGTATGCGGATCCGCTGACAGCGTACCGTTAACCTTTCTGCCTCCGCTGACCGGCGATGATAAGTCCGGTTCCGGCGATCATGTTCGCGTCTCCGGCGTTCATGGGGCGTTCGCCGTAACGGGGCTTTGCGGCAGCAGGAGAGGAAAGGAAGCGCAGCCTGCAAATTTAAAAGAGGGGAAGGTAATTTATGAGAAAGCAAAACAGAAGTGTAAAATGGGTCAGTGTGCTGCTGTCAATATGTATGGCCGCAGCTTCCGTGCCGTCGGCCGCTTATGCGGCGGCGCCGGATCGAAGGGGGCAGGAGACAGATCTGCTTCGGGCTCCAGACGATGCCGTCCCGGTTTCGACGTCGTCGGACGCGGATCTGCCGGGTGCGAACCTGCCGGATACAGATTTGCCAGACGCGGATCTGCCGGGTGCCGATTCTCCGGATGTGCAGCAGGATGACAGCATTTTTCCGGCGGCAGATGTCTCCTACGAAAGTCCTGTCATTGTCAAGAAGGACGACGGGACATATGACGTTACGTTCCGCTATCGGGATGCGGATGCCCAGACCGTGGGGTTGCGCGGCACGGTACCGGGAACCAACTGGGGAGAGGATCGTGTGAAAATGCAAAAGACCGGCGACGATCTCTGGTCTGTGACGCTTACCGGCCTCAATTCCGGGAACTATGAGTATAAATATGTGGTCAATGATGACTACTGGCACAAGGATCCAGGGAATCCTCTTATTGCCGGCGAAAACAGCCGGCTGGTCCTTCAGGAGAAGCCGGAGGTAACGGATAACGGCAACGGGACCAGCAAAGTCACCCTGCGCTATGCGGAGACATCCTGGAATAATGGAGATGTAACCTCCGTGGAGGTCATGAGCGACAAGCTTCCCGGTACGAGCTGGACTATCGGCAATTCCGTGCAAATGGGACGGACGGCCTCCGGCAGCAACATCTGGTGGGTCACGTTTGAGTCGGTTTCACCGGGAACCTATGAGTACAAATATGTAATAAACGGCTTAGGAGATGGATGGACCGATGACCCGGGTAATCCGAACGGCGGCATGAACTCAAAGCTTACCATTGGCGGTTCCGGAACGTCTGATTACGCGAGTCCCGTGGTAGAGGGGAAGAAGGTCACCTTCCGTTACTGGGCTCCGGATGCCGCGAAGGCATACCTGGCAGGCGATATGAACGGATGGAACACGGAAGCGGATCCCATGACGAAGGGCGAGAACGGTGTCTGGACCATCACAAAGACGCTGTCTCCCGGGAAGTACGGCTACAAATTTGTCGTTGATAATGGTTGGTATACCGATCCAAAGAATCCGAACTATATTGAAGAGAGCAACGGCAACAGAAACAGCAAATTAGTAGTATCCGGCCTTGCGGACGCGGAGCTGACGGTCAGGAAAGGGGAGGCGGCGAGTCTGCCCGAAACCCTTGATCTGGTGGATGAAAACGGCGACTCCCAATCGGTTACGCCCACTTATACCCTGCCGGAGGGGCAGACCGGCGTGACTCTGACGGATAGGACTGTGACGGCAGGCGCAGACTTCACCGGCGGGTCCTTTACCATCACCGCATCCTATGAGGGCAAGACCTCCCAGGTGACGGTATATGTGGTCGATTCGATGTATACCTACCATGTATACTTCTTCAGCTGGAATCAGGATCACATGACCACGGAGGGAACGGATCTGTGGATGTGGGAAGTGAACGGAGCCGACGGACATCCGGAATTCTTCACCGAGCGTGTAGAACTGGGAGGACATACCTGGCTGAAGGCGACCCTCCGGTCTCCGGCTGCGGAGATCGGCCTGATCCCCCGTTCTTATGGAAACTGGGACGGCTGGAAGACGACGGATCATCTGTTTAAAAACACAGAGAAAGCAGAAACCTGCAATATTTACATTATCTACGGCGATGAGGAAACCTACGGCCAGTTACCCGAACTGCCTGACGAGCAGGGAAGGGCCTACTATGTTCCCGGCACATTCCCGGGACCCAGTTGGGCCGCATCCTCCAATCGGATGAAACCCTATGAAGGGGCCGGCGGGATCTATGCATATACCTTTGAAAATGTGCCGGCCGGCAACTATGAGTTCAAGATCGCGGTTAACGGCACCTGGGACGAGAATTACGGCGTGGGCGGTGCCCGGGACGGACTCAACTACGGCGTCGCCGTTCCGAAAACGCAGGATGTGACGGTATATTACTGCGACGCCACCCACCTGGCGGCGACCAGTCTTACTTACCGGTTCCTGGAGGTGTCGCTTGCGGGAATTGACATACCGGAGGAGACGGTCCTGACCGATGCCGGTCTGACGGGGATATATTCCGTTTCCGTGACATTGCAGCCGGGCGAGTATAACGATCTGCAGCTTATGGTGAAAGGAGACCAGGCGGAGCGTATTTTCAACGGCTTTACGCTGGAGGAGGAGCGGGAGATTACGTTCTTCTATGCCCCCGCCTATGACATCTATTACCATAACGCGGCGCCCGCCGATGAGGACGCCTGGCGTACGGTTCACTATGATTCCAGGGACGCCGCCTATAAGAGCGTCTACGGAGCGGTAGCCACCGGGCAGAGCGTTAAGTTCTCCCTGGATGCGGGAGAGGCGATCACCGGAGCCAGCCTGGTCATAGGATCCTCTGTCTATTCCATGACGCCGGGTGCGGCGGAGAACGGGGTGCGCACATGGTCTGCGACTGTGGATGATCTGAATACGATCGGGGAGTATGACTATTTCTTCGTGGTTTCCCAGGCGTCCGCCGTCAAGGTGTATTCCGACGACGACGGGTATTATGGCACGGGCGCGGTCACCGATCTGTCAGAGATCCATCCTTACGACCTGGTGGTCTACCGTTCCGGCTACAAGACCCCGGACTGGATGAAGAACGCGGTGATCTACCAGATTTTCCCGGATCGCTTCTTCAACGGAGATCCGTCGAACGACCGGAACCAGACTACGGCGAGGGGACCCGTGGACTATGAATTCCCGGATTGGAATGCCCTGCCGGAGAATCCGGAGTGGATTGACAAAAGCGGATATCCTGCCAATGCCTATAAGGGCGACGGCGAATGGAGCAATGAGATCTACGGAGGCGATCTGCGGGGCATTACAGAGAAGATCGGATATCTGAAGGATCTCGGCGTTACGGTGATCTATCTGAATCCGGTGTTTGCCTCCATCTCCAACCACCGCTATGATACCAGCGATTATACAAAGATCGACCCGATCCTCGGGGACATGGGGGACTTTACGGAACTGGCGGAGGCGGCTAAAGCCAACGGGATGCACATCGTGCTGGACGGCGTATTCAACCACGTGTCCGACGATTCGATCTATTTTGACCGTTACTACAAGTATCTGAACGCCGGGGACTGCACCGCTGTGGGCGCTTACCCCTACTGGGCCTGGGTCTATGACTATATGGAAGCAAATGCCTGTGGCCAGGACGAGGCGGAGGCCGAGGCTAAGCTCTATTTCGAGAGCCGAGGCATAACGGATTTTTCGTATACCACCTGGTTCGATATTTTCAATGAGCCGATGAAAGGCGGAGCGGCGGATACGATCGGCGAACGGATCGGTAAGCCGGTTTACAGTTACGACGGCTGGTGGGGCTACGACAGTATGCCCATCATCAAGGCCACAGACGGATCCGAGTACCAGACGGAGGACTGGGCGGAGACGATCATCAGCGGAGAGGATTCCGTCACGCAGCGTTGGCTGAAACAGGGTTCCGACGGCTGGCGGCTGGATGTGGCCAATGAGGTATCCGATGAGACATGGCAGCGTTTCCGTGAGTCTGTGAAAGACGCACAGAGCGACGCGGTGATCATCGGCGAGATCTGGGACGATGCGACCAGGTATCTCATGGGCGATATGTACGATTCCGTGATGAATTACATGTTCCGCAACGCGGTGCTTGAATATGCGAAAGGCGGAAGCTCGCAGCAGGCCATGAGGGATCTGGAACGGCTCAGGGAGCGGTATCCCCAGGAGGCGTTTTATGCCATGATGAACCTGCTCGACTCCCATGATACCACTCGGGTTCTGTCCTATCTGGACGGGATCCCCGATGACAGGACCGACGCTACAATGGATACGGCGTTCCCCACGTATGAGGGAACCTCTGACCTTGCGAAAAAAAGGCAGTACCTGGCAGCGTTCCTTCAGTTTACCTATGCGGGCGCTCCAACCATCTATTACGGTGACGAGCGCGGGATGACCGGTGCGGATGATCCCGATGACCGCCGCACGATTGACTGGGATCAGGTAAATGACGAGGCGCTTCTGGCGTGGTACGGCAGGCTGGCACAGATTCGTGCGGCCCGTGCCGCGCTCAGAACAGGAAGCGTTGAGCCCATCGCTTACAAGGCGGCCGGTGCAGACCGGCTCCTGGGATATGTTCGAAGAGAGGACGGCGACGCGCTGATCGTTCTGGCCAATAACGGCCAGTCCGATCTCTCAGTCACGCTTGACCTGACGGAACTGGATATAGAAGCGGAAAGTCTTCAGGAATTGATATCCGGCGAAACCATTATGGCTGAAGACGGAGGAACCATAACGGTTACGGTGCCTGCACTCACGGGCGTCATTTTGGATGCGGGAATGTCGGACGAGCCGGTTAAACCGGAAGAACCGGATGAGCCGGTCACGCCGGAAGAACCGGATGAGCCAGACACACCGGATGAGCCAGACACACCGGACGAGCCGGACGAGCCGGTCGCGCCAGAAGAGCCGGATGAGCCAGGTACACCGGACGAGCCGGACACACCGGTTACGCCGGGAGAATCGGACGAGCCAAGCGCACCGGGAGAACCGGATGCGCCGGTCACACCGACAGAACCGGTCGCGCCGACGGAACCGGACGAACCGGCAAACCCGTCGAGACCGGGGGATTCCGGTACTCCGTCAGTGGATTCGTCAGAAACAGACGAGGGCTATGTCGAGATTATGGACGATGCGGTTCCGCTTGCAGGCGGTTTGGAGGAGGTTACAGCGAACGGCCAGTGGGAGATGGATGGAGCCGTATGGAGATTCCGTTATGAAGACGGGACACAGCCAGTCAGCAAATGGGAGCGTCTCTTCTACAATGGTCAGGTCTACTGGTATTATTTTGACGAGAAGAGCATCATGCGTTCGGGCTGGCTCGAGTGGGAAGGCTATCGTTTCTATCTGAATCCCATCTCCGACGGATGGTGTGGAAAAATGTCGACAGGATGGGTGATGATTGACGGGAAATGGTATTATTTTGAACCGGTATCCGGACAGATGCAGGGACATCTTTATATAAATACAACGACTCCGGACGGGTACCGTGTGACGGAGGACGGAAGCTGGGACGGAAAATCCGCTTCAGTGCGGTAATAAACGCCCGAAAGCCGTATGGATAAGTCCTTTGTTATCAGCAGCTTGTGCAGAATTTGCACAAGCTGCTGATTTGTCTGTTCCCATGCAGGCAGGATGCCAGTGACGCACTCCCTGTATTTTCATGCAAACGGGGCACCAGTGACGCCTTGCTTGTGTTTTACGGTATGGTGTTAGTATAATGCGGCAAGGATTTCTCCGGCAAAAGTATAAAGTGAAAGTCAAATATGTAAAGTGGAATATGAAATTTGAATTGACAGTTCATCAGGCTTTGTGTTATAATTCCGTCAGTAAACGAGAGGGGTGAAACGATGAGGAGATAATTTACTTTTGCTTGCATGAAAACAGGTTTATTTCATGTTGCCAAAAGTGGATTATGTCCTCATAACCGCTCTCTTTTCGTTTGTAATAAGGAAAATCGCAGGCGCTCCCTGTATGGTTATGATGCGTAATGGAACTGTTTGGTGACGAACGGTTCCTTTTTTGTTGCGGAACCGCAGAAGGGAGTGAAAAGATTGGCGCAGATTCTGGCAGATCATCTGACGTTTGCCTATGAGGGCAGTTTTGATAATATTTTTGAGGATGTTTCATTTTCCATCGACACGAACTGGAAACTCGGATTTCTCGGGCGCAACGGGAAAGGGAAGACGACGTTTCTGAACCTGCTGATGGGAAAGTACGCGTACAGCGGCAGCATTACCGCGCCGGCGGCGTTCGACTATTTTCCGTACCCAGTCACGGAGGAGCAGATGCGGCTTCCGGCCGCGGAACTTCTGGAACAGTGGAAAACGGGATGCGAGCCGTGGCGCGTTCTTGTGGAGCTGGATCAGCTTCGGGGAAACGCGGAGGTTTTGTACCGCCCGTTTGGCACGCTGAGTCCGGGGGAACGCACGAAGGTTATGCTGGCGGTCCTCTTCTCCGGAGAGAATGATTTCCTGCTGATCGATGAGCCGACGAATCATCTGGATCAGGCGACCAGGGAGAATGTAAAGGATTATCTGGCTTCGAAAAAGGGCTTTATTCTGGTATCCCACGACCGGGACCTGCTGGACGCCTGCACGGACCATGTGCTGGTGTTGAACCGGAAAAGCATTGACGTACAGGCCGGGAATTTCTCTGTCTGGTGGGAGAATAAACAGCGCCGGGACCAGTTCGTGCGCGCGGAGAATGAAAAGCATGTAAAGGAGATCGGCAAGCTGAGACAGTCCGCGGCGCAGAAGGCGCAGTGGGCAGAGCGGAATGAAAGTACGAAGATCGGGTTCGATCCTGTGAAGGAGCACGACCGTTCAAAAGACACCCGCGCATATATCGGGGCGAAGACGAAGAAGGCGCAGAGCCGGGTGTCGCAGATGCAGAAGCGGATCAGCAGAGAGATCGAGGAGAAAGAAGGTCTGCTGGCTGATCTGGAGGAGCCGGTGGAGCTGAAGCTTATGCCTCTGCGTCACCACAAGGAACGGTTGATCCGTGTCCGCGAATTGACGGCCGCTTATGAGGGGGCGGCACGCCCGGCATTTTCATGCGAGCAGGGCGCTGGTGACGCGCGGCGCGTATTTTCCGGTCTGACTTTCGATCTGATGCAGGGGGAACGGGTGGCGCTTCACGGGGAAAATGGGTGCGGGAAATCCACTTTGATCAGGCTGATCCTGCAAAGAGCGGGTATGGGAGCGGAGGTCTCAGGGGCGAGCGCATTGCAGGGGAAGCAGGGGAGCGGCGCGGATACGGAGGCTACGGGGGATGAGAGCGGAGAGCGTTTGCGCCTGCGGGAGCAGCAGACGAGCGGCGCGGATGCGGGTCTCCCGGCTGCAGTATCCGGCGTCTGCGAGCTGGCGGCCGGGCTGGTGATCTCTTACGTCAACCAGGATACTTCCATGCTGAAGGGCACCATCCGGGAGTTCTGCAGGGCACGCGGCCTGGATGAGAGCCTGTTCTGTGCGATTCTGCGGCAGCTCGATATGGAGCGGGTACAGTTCCTGAAAAATATGGAAGATTATTCCGAAGGGCAGAAAAAGAAGGTTCTGATCGCGGCGAGCCTGCTTACTCCCGCGCATGTGTACATCTGGGACGAACCGCTGAATTATATCGATGTATTTTCACGGATGCAGATCGAAAAGCTCCTGCTTGATTATCAGCCGACGATGCTGTTCGTGGAGCACGACGTTCGTTTCCGCGAGCGGATCGCTACGAAGACGGTAGAATTTTAAGTAATGGAGGATATTTTGAGGAGAAATTACTTTGTCGAAGGATTGCAGGGCGCCGGAAAGACTACATTTACGAAGCGGCTCTCCGATTACCTGCAGGATTATCAGGTTTTTCAGGAGGGAGATTATTCGCCCGTCGAGCTGGCATGGTGTTCTTATGTTACCGAAGAGCAATATGGCAGAATACTGGAAAAGTACCCGATGCTCAACGAGGAAATCAAAGCTCAGACGATGGAAGAAGGAAACCGCAGAATTGTCTGTTATACAAAGATAGCGACAGACGTTCCGGGGTTTTACAGAGATATGGAAAAATATGAGATATATAATGGAAACCTGGATAAGGACGCATTTGAAAAACTGATCCTGGAGAGATTTGGGAACTGGGACGGAGAGGGACAGATCTTTGAATGTTCTGTTTTTCAGAATATCATTGAAAACCAGATGCTGTATTTCTTAATGTCCGATGAGGAAATTCTTGATTTTTACAGAAGATTAAAAAGCGTTCTCGGAGGGAGGGCATACAGGATAATTTATCTGGATGTGGAAGATATTCCGGAAACCATCGACAGGATCCGAAGAGAGCGAACCGACGATAAGGGAAATGAATCGTGGTTTTCGGCGGTGATCCGCTATATAGAAGAATCGCCGTATGGAAAGGCGCAGGGATTAGCCGGATTGGGAGGCCTGATCGAACATCTGGAGAAAAGGAGGAGGCTGGAGCATCGGATTATAAAGGAGGTTTTTCCGGAAAATTCTGTAAAGATCAAGGCGAAAAGCTATGATCTGATGACGATCCCCTGTTTTGTGCTGAGATGAGTCGGGAGTTCAGGGGTGAATTTGCCGTTCCCGATCCTGACAGATGTAGTATAGATACTGCGCAAGCTCAAAAATGCAAAATAATAAACCTCAAAAATACAAAATGAAAAACCTCAAAAATACAAAATATAAAGCATCAAAGAAATACAATTGAAAGCGCAGGGCGCTTTTGGTATACTTAAAAAGAAAAAAACGAAGTTTTTTTGAATGGCGGAGCTTATTGTCGTATCGGATCCCTGCAGATGCGGGAAGTCAATATTTAGAGAAGGTTATGCGCTGATGTTTTAAGAACAAAAAAGAAACGAGCAGGCCGCTTGAGCAGTAGCTGTACGGTTGAAAAACTCATTTCCTTTTTACAAATTTTAATTATATATAGCCGCTTTGTCAAGAACAAACACAGGAGGTTTTTACTTAAAAATATTGATTATCTCAAAAAGCCTTGATTTTACGGGCAGTTTCGCAGGGTAACAAGCCGGATTTACTACTC
>CANQRU010000061.1 GCA_947626395.1 uncultured Lachnospiraceae bacterium
ATAGGTAATTGCGAAACGAGTTCGCAATCTTGATTCCAAACAAGGAAGAAATCCTGCAGAGCAGGATTTCAAGGATAAAAGGAGGCGGTGGCAAAATCAGGCATACTTTAAATAAGCCTTATAACATATGAAGTTGGTAAGCCCTAAGCTATAAGCGGTTTCAAACTGCGAATGTATTCGTGATGGTTTATCTTGTCGGCAAGAACGACGGTTATCAGTTGAGTGATGCCTGCCAGAATTAAATCCGCATGCAGGGTTTTCTCATTTTGGGTGCGGCGGCCTGCAAGGCAGAGATTCTCCTTGATATGGTTGATATTCCTTTCCACAACGGCACGTATTTTGTAGGTATTATCCCATTCATCCGTACCGCGGAGAGTTCCGGGATAAGCACGAAGATTTTTTTCTGGATAAACATAAACCATTCTGCCTGAAATGGAAGAAGTGCAGGGATGTTCGCAGTGACAGATACGGCGGTATTTTCCATCGCTGCATTTATCCCATGTGGTTAAAGGGCAGATGAACTTTTGCCGGGCGATACCATTTTTAAGGAAAGCCGTATGATTTCCCTCTTTCTTTAGTAAAAGAGACGGGTCATTGGGACAGCAGGGGATACCGTCTTCATTGATAAAAGATTCATGATCCGCCAGTGAGGAGCGCTTATTGAGAGGTATGTAAGCAGAGTGGAAATGTTTTCCCATGCCAAAGGTATCACCGGTCAGCAGGTCTTTGTAAAGCGGAAGCGTATCAAAGGCGGCATCACCGAGAAAGACGTTGGGATTGATCAATGGATGTTTGGCAAAGAAATCTCTGAGGGTGGGAATAAGCAGCCTTGAATCATGAACGGACTTATCCCCGTCAGGGGAATCGGATTTCTTATTGACAACGATATCGGGATGGGAGTTTATAAAGTCTTTATTATAAAAAGAAATATGACGGATGATGCCAAGACCATTGGTAACAATACCGAACTTGAAGACATAGCAGAAATGACCATTGATATATAACTGTTTTATCTCAGGATTAGCAGAAGCATGGGCAGGCATGGAGCCATAGGCAGCTTTGTAAGGATCATAAGAATTATCAAAGCCCTGGGCTTTCGCGTATGCCTTAAGCTGCTTAATGATCCTGTTAGCGTACTTTGGATTATTTTCGGCAACGAAGGCTTCAATGCCCGAAGAATCAAAGATGGACATGTCGGCCTTAGCAGAGTCAATGGCCCTGCAGATGGGTTCGGTAACATCAACAAGGTTCTCGAATACGAGCCGCAGATCATCTAAAAAGTCCTGTTTGAAACGGGTGATCTTGGAAGCATCCGGGACTTTGGAAAAACCACAAAACTCACGAAGTGGTTTTGAGTAAGCGAGAAAAGTCAGGAGGAGCTGATCAGTAGGGATGGAGAAAATACGCTGGATGATCAGCGCCCACAGGAAAGCCTGTAAAGGGTATTTACGGGATCTGCCCGTTGAAGCATAGAAATGATTACGAAAAGAAATAGGAATCATTTCATCAAGATCGATATGTTCTTCTAATAGAGACAGAAACGCAGGTTTGTCATTATCAAATTTTTCCTGGCAATCCTGAAAAATATCTGCCAAAGAAAGCTGTTTATATGGTATCATAGGTATCAGAATAACTCCTTTCTTGGGTGTATGGTTTATAGTTTCTGGACAACTCTATTATACCATATCCAGTGAGGAGTTATTTGTTTTTGAGTAACAAAAAATGCCGTATTTATGCGGCTTGTGGCGTTTCGCAAACGCCTATTATACCATATCCAGTGAGGAGTTATTTGTTTTTGAGTAACAAAAAATGCCGTATTTATGCGGCTTGTGGCGTTTCGCAAACGCCTAAAAATAATATACAAAGCGAGGAGGAGTTCGATATGGCGAAGCTGGTAACTACAGAGAATTTTGATGCGGAAGTGTATAAGGCAGGCATGCCGGTACTGGTGGATTTCTACGCCGACTGGTGCGGCCCCTGCAAGGCCATGGGCCCTGTGGTGGAAGCGCTGGCGGGCGAGTACGAGGGGAAGGCGAAGGTCGTGAAGCTCAATGTGGACGAGAGCCAGGATATGGCGGTGAAGTACGGCGTTATGTCGATCCCCACATTTATCGTGTTCAAGGGAGAGGAGCCCGCGGCCAAGTTTATCGGCATGCAGGATAAGAAGACTCTGGCCGGCGCGCTGGACGCGGCGCTGTAGGGATGTCGGCGCGCTGCCTGACGGCCGGGTATACCGGCCCGAACGCAGGACAGACCGCGTTGCCGAAAATTTTCTCAAAAAATGAAAAAAGGGGGTTGACTTTTGTCAACCCCTGCGCTAAAATAGTCGAGTGTTCGAGAGAAACAGCATAGAACGCGCCCTTAGCTCAGTTGGTAGAGCAGTAGACTCTTAATCTATTTGTCCAGGGTTCGAGTCCCTGAGGGCGCACTAAAGTACTGGTTTTGCGGAATTGCCGCGGGGCCGGTGCTTTTTTTCGTTGGAATGGCTTAAATGCGTGGGTTTCGTGGATAGTTTTATTACAAAATTTTTCCTTGTAATAGAGGCATAAAATACATATAATATAGTTATATAGGACTTGTCTGGGAGGTGTGAAGGATGATAGCAGTACAAGGTGTATATGATAACGGACGGATTCAACTCGAAGAGGCGGCCCCTGTGAAGAAAGCCAGCGTTATCGTGATTTTTCCGGAAGGACGGACTGCGGAGAGGCAGATATCCGAAGATTCTGCACGGAAGCTATTTGATGATTTTAGCGGAAGTATATCCCGAGATATTGACAATAAAGCGGAGCTGATGGCAGCGAGAGATGAGAAGTATGCGAGTGTTGATTGATACGAATGTTATTTTGGACTGGCTTATGTGCAGAGAGCCATTTCATGAGGCTGCCAGACGTGTGATGGAAGAAAGTGTATTTGGGAATCTGGAAGGTTATATATCGGCTCATTCATTGACAGATTTATTTTATATTCTCCGAAAGGATTTCGATACGGCCAAAAGGAAGAGCCTGCTTATGTTCCTTTGCGAGAAATTACAGGTCATTCCGGAGAATGTTGAGATGATAAAGGCTGCTTTGAGACAGGAAGAATGGAAAGATCTGGAAAATGGCCTTCAGATGCAATGTGCGGAAGAAAAAGAATTGGATTACATCATTACAAGAAATATCGTGGATTTTGAGAAATCTCCAGTTCCAGCGATTATGCCTGGAAAGTTAATGGAAATATATCAGAAGACAAAATGAATATGCTACGTGAAACGCTACTGGCGATTGCCAAGGAACAGTTGGGCTGGGACGCTACCGCAATAGCTGAAACTCAACCGTCGAGACCTATTGTTGATGTTATGACAAGCGTTGCAAAAAAGGACTTCTCAAAATATAAATTAGCAAAAGCTTTTATCCGGTGGTCGCGTGATCATGATTTAAATGACCTAAAACCTCATGAAATTAAGCAGGCAGAAGACCTATTTACGAAGATTAATAAGGCTCTTTCTTAATGCGAGAAATACTTGGCCCATCTGCCGGTTGGAGTATAATAAATCATGCAAAGGTAAAGTCGGCATAGGCTATTCTGCCGGAGTTTGGGTGCGTATATGTGCATATAGACAACGGAGAAGATTAGAAATGCAGCAGGGGGGGTAGAAAACCATTGATGTATCCGTTTTTGACATTGGATGATGAGACAGAGATCGTACATTCTCAGATGCTTTCAGATGGGAAAGTTAATGTTTATATCGAGAAGTCGAACGGAAATCAGCGAAAATACAGGGCGAAACGGTTGCAGATTGAAAGATAATTGATGTTTTTATACGCCGCGAAATGACCAGTTTCACACGAAAAGTGACGGAAAATGATGAAAAATGAGACTAAAAAACGTCCTGAAGGAACTCTTAATCTATTTGTCCAGGGTTCGAGTCCCTGAGGGCGCACGAAAGTACTGGTTTTGCGGATTTGTCGCGGGGCCGGTGCTTTTTTCTCTGGCAGGATGCCTGCCGGGTCTTATCAGAATAGAAAGCGGGAGGCACATACGCATGAAAGTTACGGTAGCGATCGATTCTTTGAAGGGCAGTCTTTCGTCAGTTGAGGCCGGACAGGCTGCCGCGGAGGGAGTGAAGCGCGTCTATCCGGACGCGGAGGTCTGCGTTCGTCCGCTGGCGGACGGCGGCGAGGGTACCGTGGAAGCGCTGACCTGCGGCCTGGGCGGGACGCTGCAGTGTGTGAAAGTGACCGGACCGCTTGGAGATTCGGTGGAATGCCGGTACGGGATCGTGACGGAGGCTCCCGGAGGCGCCGGGAATCCGGGAAGCGCTGAAATCCCGGGAGGCGCCGGGGATCCGGGAGGCGCCGAAGGATCCGCGGGGCCGGCCGGCAGGACCGCTGTTATCGAGATGTCCGGCGCCGCCGGGCTGACCCAGGTGCCGGACGAGCTGCGCAACCCGCTGAATACCACTACTTACGGTGTCGGCGAGGTGATCCGCGACGCGATTGAGAAAGGCTGCCGCAGGTTCATCGTGGGGATCGGCGGAAGCGCGACCAACGACGGCGGGATCGGCATGCTGCAGGCCCTGGGTTACGATATCTTGGACAAAGACGGAAATCCGGTGTCCCGCTGTGGGCGGGGGCTTAGGGATGTTGCGCGGATCTCCGGCGGACATGTAGTACCGGAGCTTAAGGAATGTACGTTTCGAATCGCCTGCGATGTGACGAATCCGCTTTGCGGGGAGAAGGGCTGCAGCGCCGTCTACGGTCCGCAGAAGGGCGCGACGCCGGAGATCGTCAGGGATATGGACAGATGGCTGGCAAAGTATGCGGAGGCAGCTGCCGCGTACTGCGCGGAAGAAGCCGGCGCGGATGCGGAGAATCCGGGAATGAAGACGGCCGGTCCGGATGCGGAAGGTTCGGGAACGGCTGCCGGCGCGGCATCCGGCCGACGGGCAGCCCGGGCCGATATGGAATATCCCGGCACCGGCGCAGCCGGCGGTCTGGGGTTCGCGTTTCTTACATTTACCAATGCGGTTCTGGAATCCGGCGTTAAGATCGTCCTTGAGGAGACGAGACTTGAGGATTATGTGGCGGACGCCGATATCGTGATCACCGGCGAAGGACGTCTGGATGGCCAGACCGTTATGGGCAAGGCGCCCATCGGTGCGGCCAGGCTTGCGAAAAAGTACGGAAAGCCGGTCCTGGGCTTCTGCGGCAGCGCGGCGAAGGACGCGGCTGCCTGCAATGACTGCGGGATCGACGCCTTTTTTCCGATCCTGCGGTCCGTAGTAACGCTGCGCGACGCCATGGACAGGACCAACGCCGCGGGCAATATGGCGGACGCCGTGGAGCAGGCGTTTCGGCTGGTGAGAATGTTCAGCGCGATTCGGTAATATTTTTTCTTGCAACTTTAATTGATTCGCGCTATACTTTCAATATATACTTCGCTGAGGGAGGATAGCCATGGCATTGTTTAAGAAAAAAGAACGGCCGCAGGAGCCGGAGATGGAGATGAAGGCAGCTGCCGCCGGCCTGACTGACCAGGAGAACAAGAAGCAGAGCGACAGCGAGATCTGCTACAGCCGCCTGGAAGCCCAGTTTCTGATGGAGTATCAGGGTGTAGTGCTGAAGCTGTATATTGAGAATTTCAAGCGGATGAACGACCTGTTCGGCCATGAGCGCTGCGAGCGTCTGCTGGAACAGATCCTTGCATATCTGGAGCAGAAGAGCGGATGCGCCGTGTACCGTTACATAGGCGTTGAATTTATTGTGATCATGAAGAACCGTACCATGGGCGAGGCGACCCGGCTTGCGGATCAGCTGATCGAGCGCTTTGACGAGAGCTGGGACGTGGACGGCGTCGAATGCCTCTGCAGCGTGCAGATCGGTCTCTGCTCGTATCCGGGCTATGCGAATAACGCCAGCGATATGATGAAGTGCCTGGATCTGGCCGTGGCCCGCGCCGCGGAGCTGGGCAGCAACCAGTATATCGCTTACGATATGGATCTGCATAAGAGATTCCTGCGCAGGCAGGCGATCGCCCGTTATCTGGGAACCGCTCTTGCGAATAATGAAGTCGAGGTCCGCTACCGTCCGACCTATGATACGGAGACCGGTAAGTTCACCAGGGCTGAATTCTATATGCGCATATTCATTCAGGATATCGGCATGGTCGGAAGCATCGAATTCCTGCCGGTAGCTGAAGATACCGGCCAGATCCGTCAGGTCGAGTATTACGCGCTCGATAAGGCGGCGGCCATGGTGGCGAAGCTTCTGGAGGAAGGGAAGGAATTTGATTCCATCGCGATCCCGATCTCCCCGACGCTGCTGATGCAGGGCGATTTCGTCCAGCAGGTGGGCCAGGTCATCGAGAAGTACAAGCTGCCGCAGGGCAAGCTGGCGATCGAGGTCGACGAGTATATGGTCGGCGTGGATTACGCCAATATCGCAGGCCGTCTGCAGGCGCTGTCCTGGCTGGGCGTGGAGCTGATCCTGAATAACTTCGGTTCCGGAAGCTCGGGACTTATGAAGATCTTCGAACTGCCGGTGGATACGCTGAAATTCAATCGGATGTTTGTGTGGGAGATCGAGAATACGTCCAAGTGCGAGCCCGTGGTCGAGGGCCTTGTCCGGATCGCGCTGAATATGAATAAGAAACTGATCGCCGAAGGCGTTGAGACGAATAAGCAGAAGAAGTTCCTGGAGAAGTGCGGCTGCACCCTGCAGCAGGGCTTCTACTATGCGCCCACCATGCCGGAGAAGCAGCTGCCGTCCCTGATCGGCACCAGCCTTGAGAGCGCCCGCAGCATGGTCGAGCAGGAGAAGAAGGAACTGAAACGTTAAGAAAGAGACCGGATATACCATGAGATACAGAAAACAGATATGCGTATTATTAGCCCTGACGCTTGCGTCGGGGCTATCTGCCTGCGGGCGGCCGTCGTCCGGCCCGGCGCAGACGGGAGATGAAGAGACGGAAGCCGCCGCGTCCGTGGTGCTTGCTGAGACGGTACCGGAGACTTCGCCGGTGATCGAAGGCCTGAATCCGCTCACCATGGACGGGCCGGATTACGATACGCTTAAGAATCTTCCGGTGCCGGAGACGGAAGCGCCGCCGGAATACATTCGTATCGGCGAGTCTTATGAGATGGTAGCGGATCTTCAGGAGCGCCTGATGGAGCTGGGATTCATGGACAATGACGAACCGACGGAGTATTACGGAGAAGTCACCCACGCGGCGGTACAGATCTTCCAGAGACAGAACGGCCTGCCCACCGACGGCGTTGTGGGTCCGTCCACCCTGGAGGCGATCATGGATCCGGAGGCGAAATATTATGCCGCGTCCAAAGGCGAACAGGGCAGCGATATCGAGCGGATCCAGGGGCGTCTCTATGAATTGGGATATCTGGCCAGCGAAGACCAGGTGACCGGCAATTTCGGCGATAAGACGGAGGAAGCGGTAAAGAAGCTTCAGGAGATCAACGGCATCAGCCAGGACGGCAAGGTAGGCAGACAGACGATGAATCTGCTTTACAGCGATATCGTCCAGCCCAATATGCTGGTTTACGGCGAGCACAGCGATGTGGTTCAGGCCGCGCAGGAGCGGCTGAAGGCTCTGGGATATATGACGACCACCCCCGACGGCAAATACGGCGACGATACCGTCATTGCCGTCAAGCAGTTCCAGTCGAAGAACGACCTGGTGGTGGACGGCTATCTGGGTCCGTCGACCCGCATGGTCCTGAACAGTTCCGACGCGGTTCCCAACGGTATTTCCCTGGGCGACCAGAATGAGAATGTGACCCAGATCCAGAAGCTTTTAAGCCAGTACGGTTATCTGTCCTCAGCCAATGTGACGGGATATTTCGGGGAAGTGACCGAGAAGGCGGTCAAGAATTTCCAGAGCGCGAACGGTCTTACGAGCGATGGTTCCGTGGGCGTCCAGACGATGGCGAAGCTGACCGGCTCCAACGTGCGCCGGTATTCGTCGTCAGGTTCCGGGAGCGGCTCTTCGGGAGGCACCGCGAATACCGGTACGGCGTCCGGCAGCGCGGCAGCGCTGATCTCGGTGGCCAAGTCCAAGCTGGGGTGCCGGTATGTCTGGGGCGCAAAGGGACCCAATCAGTTTGACTGTTCCGGATTCGTCTACTGGTGTCTGAATCAGGTAGGAGTAAAGCAGAGTTATCTGACCTCTTACGGCTGGCGTACCGTAGGGAAATATACGAAGGTCACCAGCTTCAGTAATCTTCGCGCGGGCGATATCATCGTCGTGACCGGACATGTGGGCATCGTCGCCGAGAACGGAACCGTGGTAGACGCTTCTTCCGGTAACGGAAAGGTAGTCCACCGGACGATGGGGAGCTGGTTCAGGAATAACTTTATCTGCGGCTGGCGGATCTTCGGCTAGTAGCTCCTCTCAGTTCAGCACCGGGAACCCGAGCTGCACCTTGAACAGATCCCCGTCAATATAGATATCAAAGCTTCCGCCCTGCAGCTGCGTCAGGCTTTTGGCAATCGAGAGCCCGAGGCCGCTGCCTTCGGTGGTTCTGGCGACATCACCGCGGACGAACCGCTCAGTCAGTTCGTCCGCGTTAATATTTAACGGACTGGCGGATACATTTTTGATCGTAAAATACGCGTGTTCGTCTCTTTTCTCTACGTCGACATAGATCCGGCTGTTCTCCATCGCGTACTTGAACGCATTGTTATAAAGATTTTCCAGCACCCGCCACATCCGCCGTCCGTCGGCGGCGATCAGGATGCTTTCATCCGGCAGCGTGGATACCAGATCCAGATGGCGGATGGCAAAGCGCTCTTCAAATTCTCCGCCGGCCTGCTGCACGAGTTCTACCAGATCGATCTCGGAAATCTCCAGCTTAATATTGCCGGAGCTGGCTTTGGAAGCTTCTACCAGATCCTCTGTCAGCGTCTTGAGACGCTGCGACTTCTGGTCAAGAACATCCAGATAGCCCTGGATCTTCGGATCGCTGATATGTTCCCGCTTCAGCAGGTCTACATAATTGATGATGGACGTGAGGGGCGTCTTGATGTCGTGGGATACATTGGTGATCAGGTCGGCTTTCAGCCGCTCGCTTTTCACCTGTTCCGACAGCGCGGTCTCCAGGCCGTCGCTCAGAGAATTGAGCGCCTGGCTGACCTTCTCCGCCGGTTCCGAGAAGCCGTCGGAATCGATCTTATAACCGGCGTCGCCGGCCGACATCTTAAGGATCCCTTCGGCGATCTTCTGGTTCTCCACGCGTCCCCGATAAAGCAGAAGATAGATCCATATCTGGAATGCCGCGAGAACAAGCAGCGGGATCAGATAGAGGTAAGGGATTCCCAGGGATTCCCGGCGGGTGTACAGGAAATAGGCCCCGCCCAGAAGGCCGGCGTCAGCCAGAAGATATCCGATAAACGCGCCTGTAAAGCGCAGCGGGACCGGAAGCCCCGAAAGCGCGGGGAGGATCCGGTGGAGTCCCCTGTAGAGGAGACTTCCTTTCCAGAGCATATGCGCCTTGTAATTGCGCAGCATGCTTAAGAACGCGGACAGGAGGATCAGGTAGATCAGGATATAGCGGATCATTTTCCGCGTATAGTCCTGATACGGATCGCTGATGATCAGCCGTATGACCCGGGGAATGATGCTGTCCAGGGCGAGATGCGCCGCCCAGAAGGCTGCCAGACAGACGAGAAGAAGGCATTCCACGGGCAGTTCGTCGTAATAATGCCGTGTAATCTTCAACGGGCTGCCGTCTGTGTGGCCGGTCAGCGCCGCCATACGTCCCAGCGTGATCAGAAGGCCCATGGCGCCCAGAAGGAACATGACCGCTCCGCCGATGTATTCGGTTCGGGACCGAAGATATTCCGCCTGCGCTTCCGCGTACGGATCCGGATTGGGGAAATTAATATCCACGGCCAGCAGGATATAATAATCCTGGTTGCCGTAACGGTTGTTGGTCGACAGGAGGGAGATGACGTTCTCCGGGATATAGCGCAGGTTGTTGTCCACGAAGAGGGATTCTCCGGACATATAGAGATAGCGGCCAAGCTCCCGCAGCTCCTCGTTGCTGCGGGAACCGGCGTTGGTATAGAGAAGCTCTTTTCCCGTATCGTCCACATAGGAGACGCGGAAATACAGGTTGGAAGGAACGTCGATATAGTTATACCGGACCTGGTAGTATTCTCCCAGCACGTTCATCACCTGAACGGAGAGTTCTTCGATAGAGACGAAACCGTCGCCGGGACCTTCATAGGTCTCTTCGGGACTGTAAGTCTTCCACTCCACAAAGGGAGTCGACGGGCCCAGGGAGTCCCATTCATGGACGTCCGGTCCGCCGGTGACCTCGAAATCGTCGTTAAGATAATAACCCAGGCGGCGCGCGTAGCTGACGGCTTCGCCAAGCGTGTAGATCTTGGTATTGCCGGAGCTGAAAGTGACGCAGAACATTTCCGCGTCCAGATTTACTTCCCCGTCAAGTTCCAGCAGATCCTTATAATGGACATAGCGGAAGACATTGTCCACGTCTTTTTCCAGCTGGCGGGAGAAGGAGTGGGTATCGGCATAGTCCTCTTCCTGCAGCCAGTTTAAGCCCCGCCCGTAGTTCGGATTAAAGATAATGAACGTAATACCGGCGAAGCTCAGGCAAAGAAACAGAAGGTGAAAAACGATCACCGCCTGTTTCTTTATGGCAATGGGAAGATGGCCCTGTTTCATATGTATCTGGTCTCCTACTGTTTTTCGATCTTATAGCCTACGCCCCAGACGACCTTCAGATAGCGGGGCTCCCGCGGGTTGATCTCGATCTTCTCGCGGATGTGGCGGATGTGGACGGCGACGGTGTTGTCCGCGCCGATGGCTTCCTCGTTCCAGATCTGTTCGTAGATCTCGTCGATGGAGAATACCTTGCCGGCGTTCTTCACCAGAAGAAGGAGGATGTTGTATTCGATCGGCGTCAGCTTGATCAGTTCTCCGTCCACCAGGACTTCCTTGTTGTCGTCGTTGATCTGCAGGCCGCCGCATTTGTAGACATTCTCAGCGGTCTGGGCGGTCAGATTGCCCAGCTGGGTGTAGCGGCGCAGATGGGACTTGACCCGGGCCACCAGTTCCAGCGGGTTGAAGGGCTTGGAAATGTAATCGTCCGCGCCGATGTTAAGCCCCAGGATCTTGTCGTTGTCCTCGGACTTGGCGGAGAGGATGATGATCGGGATGCTGCTGGTCTCGCGGACCTTCAGCGTTGTGCGGATGCCGTCGAGACCGGGCATCATCACGTCCACCACCATCAGGTCCACCTGGTTGGTCTCCAGAAGCTCCAGGGCTTCGTAGCCGTCGTAGGCCTTGATCACCCGGAAGCCCTCGCCGGTCAGATAAATGTCGATGGCTTCGACGATCTGTTTGTCGTCGTCACAGACCAGGATCGTCTGCATGAGGGACACCTCCTTTACTGTGTCAGAACCGGAATATCGCAGTCCCGTAGGCCGGCAGCGGATAGGAGAAGGAATAGGGCTGGCCGTCGCATTCGCCCTTCTTTGCCGCAAAGACCTTCTTCTCTTCGCCGCGCTGGTACGCGCCGTGGGTCTGGTCCAGGATCAGCGTGTAATTGCCGCGCTTCGGCACGCCCACCCGGTAGTCGGAGCGTTCCATCGGCGTGAAGTTGCAGACGAACAGCAGGCTCTTCTTCTTTGTCTCATCATAGCGGATGAAGCTGAAGATGCTGCGGTCGGCGTCGTCGGCGTTGACCCAGGCAAAGCCGTTCCAGTCGTAGTCCAGGGAATACAGTGCCGGGTACTGGCGGTAAATATGCAGCAGGTCGCTGAAATATTTCTGCACATCCTTATGAAGCGGCTCGTCGGCCAGGTGCCAGTCTAAGGATACCTTCTCGTCCCACTCGTGCCACTGGGCGAAATCCTGGCCCATGAACAGCAGCTTCTTGCCGGGATGGCCGATCATGAAGGTGTAGCCGACCTTTAAGTTGGCGAATTTGTCCTCGTAGATGCCGGGCATCTTGCTGATCATGGAGCATTTCAGGTGGACCACCTCGTCGTGAGACAGCACCAGGATGAAATTCTCGCTGGTGGAGTAGGTCATGGCGAAGGTCATCTTGTTGTGGTTGAACTTGCGGAAATAGGGATCCAGTTTCATGTATTCCAGGAAGTCGTGCATCCAGCCCATGTTCCATTTGAACTTAAAGCCCAGGCCATCCTCTTCCGGCGGCCGGGTGATCTTCGGCCAGGCCGTCGATTCCTCGGCGATGATCATGGTGCCGTCGTGGCGGCCGGTGATCACGCTGTTGA
>CANQRU010000062.1 GCA_947626395.1 uncultured Lachnospiraceae bacterium
TCCAATAAATCCCAGAAACTATTGATTTTTCAACAGCTTCTGGGATTTTTAATGTCATAAAGTGTCAAAGATGGGATCTTAGCACATTTCCCCTTGATTTGCCACATTAAAATTGGTATGATATTAGAGAAATGTAAGAAAACGGAGGGAGGACGTTCTTATGCTGTCGGAACCAAAGACGCTTTATAAGCTGATGAATCTTTATATGTTAAAGCAGGTGAATTTTCCCCTGACGAACGCGCAGCTGACGGACTTCTTCCTGGAACATGAATATACGACCTATTTTACGCTGCAGCAGGTCCTGAATGAGCTTATGGAGGCCGGGCTTATAAGAACCCATTCGAACCACAATTCGACCCGGTACGAGATCACGCGGGAAGGCGAAGAGACGCTGGAATTCTTCGGGAAGAACATTTCCCAGGCGATCATCGACGATATGAACCAGTACCTCAGGGACAACCGGATCAAGATACGCAATGAGGCCGGCGTCCTGGCTGATTACTACAAATCGACCAGCCAGGATTTCATCGTCCACATGGAGATCCGTGAGGGGAAGAGTTCTCTTATGGAGCTGAGTCTGTCGGTACCCACCAGGGAGCAGGCGGAAGCCATGTGCGCACAGTGGCAGGGGAAAAGCCCGGAAGTATATTCCTATCTTATGAAAACTTTAATGAGCGGAGAGTGAGAAGATGAGTCGTTCGAAGAATACGGATCCGGTCCAGGTGTGGATGAAGGCCCTGAAGAAGAGGCTTAAGAAGAAGGCATTCCGGATGAAGGTGAAGATCGTTCTGTCGGTGGTACTGCCGGGTTTGATCGCACTGCTGGGGACGGCGACGGCGAGGATCTTCCTGCGGATGGCGCTTCGGAAAGCCGGCAACGGCGCCGGGGCGGCGGCCGATAAAAAGGCGGGCAGGAAGGCAGGCCGCAAGAGCGGAATCCTGGCGTGGCCGAAGCACGCGGATACGGCAGATTCAGCGGCTGCGGAGCCCGACGACGCGGATACTGCATCAGAAAGCGGCGGTATGGACGCTATAGACGCTGCCGGCAGCGCAGAAACTCCGGCAGGCGCTGCTAACAGCGCAGAAACTCCGGCAGCCGCCGCAGCGGAGCCCGCCGCCACAGATAAAACGATCCGGCCGGAACCCATCACGCTGGAGAGCTCCAGACCGGAATTTATAACGCCGGAGAAAGTGGATACGGAAAGACTTTAACGGCCTGCGGTCTTACGACTTACGGAAACGGTTGATCTCCTCCGCGAGAAGCTTTACATTCTCCACCAGGGAATCAAAGGCGCCGTATTCATAAAGATTCACGGCAATAATCCCCAGCGGGACCGCAAGGATCATTCCGGAGATACCGCGGACCTTAAACCCGAGATAGAGAAGGAAAAGCGTGGCCAGCGGCGGAACCCCGAGGGAATCTCCTACGATCTTGGGCTGGATGATCTGCCGGACCACCTGGGTCAGAATGTAGAGAAAGACCAGTCCCGCGGCAAAAGGCCACTCGCCGGAGAGGAGCTTTACGACAGCCCAGGGGAACAGGGCCGTTCCGGTGCCGAACAGAGGCAGAAAGTCCAGAAGCGCGATCAGCACAGCCCAGATCACGCTGTAATTGACCCCCAGAATGAGAAAGCCTATGGCCAGGATCACCGCCACCACGAACATGATCCGAAACTGCGCCAGGAAATATCCCCCGAGCAGTTTCAGCATATCGTTTTTCAGGAACTCAAAATACTCCCAGACCGGCGCCGGGATAAAACGGCGCATGGCGGACAGGATCTGGTCGCGCTCCACGATAAAGAAATACGACGACAGAATCGTCACGATCGCATAGACAAGGGCCCCGGGAACCGCGCGGGCCACATTGCCGGCCGCCGTCATGGTCGGCGACGCGATGCTCTGAAGAAGCTGTCCGACAGCGCTGTCCAGATTATCATTCAGCCGCGTAAGCCAGTCGCGGACGCTCTGAGGAAGAACGTTCACGAAACGCGACAGGCTGGACGCGGCGTCGGCAAGTTCTTCTTTCAGCGATTCGACCATTCCGGGAAGATCGCGGATCAGACCGGCGGTTTCCCAGAACAGCCTGGAACATACCAGATAAAGGACGCCGATGACCAGCGCCAGCACCAGGACTACGATCACTACCGAGCTGTGACGGCGCACGATCTTCATGTGTTTTTCCAAAAAACGCACCAGCGGATTGGCGATCATGGCGATGATCCAGCCGATCACGAACGGCATAAAGAATCTCAACAGCCAGGGTCCCAGAAGGCATACCAGCAGGATCCCGGCTGCCGGGATCAGAATATTCAGCAGGATCTTCAGTATCCGGCCGCTCTCCTCACTCATTTCTCCCCACACACCTTTCCATACGCAACGTCCGCCGCGTCAGACGCGCCCGGACAGATATCTCCCTAAAAACCGATATAGTTCTTCCATCTCTTCATCCGTCCCTATGGTCACCCGCAGGTAATCCTTCACTCTGGGGCCGGAAAAATACCGCACATAGATCTGTGCGGCGCGAAGCGCCTCATAAAGCTCCTTCGCGCCGGCCTCCCGGTGACGGATAAAGAGGAAATTCGCCTGTGAATCCGGGAAGGTAAAGCCCAGATCCGCGAGACGCTTCTTGGCATTCTCTCGCGTCGCTATGATCTTATCCACGGTTTCCCTAAAGTATTCCTCGTCCTTCACGGCCGCCTCGCCAGCCAGGATCGACGGCAGATTCATCGTGTAGGAGTTATAAGAATATTTCACATCCTGCATGGCCTTTATCAGTTCCGGCGATCCCAGCGCGAAGCCGATCCGCATCCCGGCCATGGAGCGGGATTTGGAAAATGTCTGCACCACCAGCAGATTCTCATAGCGGTCAAGCAGACTTCTCGCCGACTGCCCGCCGAAGTCGATATAGGCCTCGTCCACGATCACCACGACGTCCTGATTATGCCGGAGGATATCCTCCACCTGCCCAAGGGGCAGCTGGCATCCGGTCGGCGCGTTGGGATTCGGGAAAACGACGCCGCCGTTCGCCCGGTCGTAATCCCGAGGATCAATGGCGAGATCCGCGTCCAGCGGACAGGTCTCATACGGAATTCCAAACAGCTCCGCCCATACCGGATAAAAGGAATAGGTCACATCCGGAAACAGGACCGGCAGGTCCGAATTAAAAAAGGTCAGGAACGCCATCCCCAGCACATCGTCGGAACCGACGCCCACGAAAACCTGCTCCAGCTTAAGACCATAACATCCGGCCAGCGCCCTCACAAGCGCCGAGGCCGCCGGGTCCGGGTATTTGCGCAGCATGTCGGGATCCATCGCCTTAAGGACCTCTCTCACGCCGGGAGACGGCGGATACGGATTCTCGTTGGTATTCAGCTTGATCAGGCGTCCGCCGTGGGGCTGCTCGCCGGGAACGTAAGGAGTGACCCGGCGGATGTTTTTCTCCCAGTTCCGAAAGCTCATAATCCGTACTCCTCCGCCACCGCTTTAAACGCCGGCAGAGACCTCTCGATCTGCTCATAGGATACGCAGTAAGAGATCCGCACATAGCCGGGGCAGGCGAAGGACGAGCCGGGGACTACCAGTATATTATGCTTCTTGCAGGCCGCGCAGAAGGATTTCTCATCCGGCTCCGGCGACTTAAGGAACAGGTAGAACGCACCCTGCGGTTTGATGCAGGTAAAGCCGTATTCCAGAAGCGAGGAATAGAGAAGATTCCGGTTCCTGTCATAGGCGGCCACATTGGCCTTGGCGTTCAGGCAGCGCATAACGACCCGCTGCATCAGGGACGGGGCGTTGACGCAGCCCAGAACCCGGTTGGCGATGGTCGCCGCCGCAAATACGGTTCCGCTGTCCTTCAGTTCATCCGGGATCACCAGATAACCGATGCGCTCGCCGGGCAGGGACAGGGATTTGCTGTAGGAATAGCATACCACCGTATTCGCGTAGTATTTCGTTACATAGGGAACCTCCACGCCGTCGTAGGCCAGCTCCCGGTAAGGCTCGTCAGAAACCAGAACGATATCCGTGCCCAGCTCCTGCTGCTTCTCCATAAGGATCCGCGCGATCTGCTTAAGCGTCGCGTCGGAATACACCACGCCGGTGGGATTGTTGGGCGTATTGATGATGACCGCCTTCGTCTTCCCGCTGATCAGCGACTCAAACGCTTCCATATTCGGCTGGAAATCTGCGGTATTGGGCGGAACGACCACAAGTTTTCCGTCGTAATTGCGCACATAATTCCCATACTCCAGAAAATACGGAGCAAACGCGATCACCTCGTCGCCGGGATTTAAGATCGTCTTGAACAGCACATTCATGCCGCTGGCCGCGCCCACCGTCATCAGGATATTGCCCTGATGGAAAGCGGTGCCGAAACGCTCATTCAACGACCGGGCGATGGCCGCGCGCACATCCTCGTAGCCGGAATTGCTCATATAGCCGTGGACAAATGTGGACTCTTCCTCATCCAGAATACCGCGGATCGCCGCGTCCACCTCCGGCGGCGCCGGAACGTTGGGATTGCCCAGGCTGAAATCATAGACGTTCTCCCTGCCGTATATCTTCGCCAGTCGGTTGCCTTCCTCGAACATCTCGCGGATCGCCGAATTATTCTGCACCAGCGGTTTCATTTTCTCCGAAATCATAGTAAACCTGTCCTCCTTGTATTCATCTATCTTCCGCCGCAGCCCGCAGGCACGGCTTATAACCATAACCTCTCAGCTTACCCAGTAACAATAGAACGCGGCGAGCCCCATCACGGCAAAGTAGAACCACGTCGTCGGATTGCTGAACCATGTCGTGAAGAAGGAAAGCACCATATAAAAAGCAAAATGCGCATAAAGCAGGAATCCCATCGGATTCTTCATCCTCTTAAGCCTGCTGTCCAGCCAGACCGCCGCCGCGCCCAGCATGCAGGAGAATACCGCGACGCCGGCTGCCCCGAAATCGTAATAGGCGTCGTAGAACATCGTCAGCGTAGTCAGTTCTTCCTTGTCGATATAGATCGGGAAACTGATCAGATACGGAAAGAAGAACTTCATCCCTGTAAGCGCCCATACCGGGAACATCATGCGGATACCGAAGGTATGGGCCGGAAGCGCCTCGACCAGACAGTTGAAATTCTCATAATTGTTGGCAATATAGATATACGGCTGGGAAATGAAGATCGGCGTCGCCGGGTTCTTCATCTCAAAGATCCCGTTCAGATACGTCACATCGTGGCTCCTGGCAATCGTCAGGATCACATAGAGAGGGAGCATCGCCGCAGCCAGGATGAGCACCGTCCGAAAGCGCACTCTTCCGGTATAGGCTATGTAGGTGAACAGCGCCGTGGCCACCGCGAATATCAGCTGGAACCGCGACACGCAGAGGATCGGTATCACCAGACAGATCACCGCCATCACGACGACCGCGGTGTTGCGCGCGGGTCTCCTGGAGCCGCCCTGCTGGAAAAAAAGCACCGCCATGGAAGGCACCAGCACGCAGGACACGGTCAGATAATGGACTCCCGTCACATGAAACGCGGAATAAGCGTGGGGCACGCCCCGCAGGAACAGCGGCACGAATCCCAGATATATGGCCTCAAACAGGAACGCCGCCGCAGACACGGCCGTCACCGCGATCATACTGTAATACAGAGGGCGCACGGAGCTTCTCTCCCTGCGCCTTCTCATACTTATCCCCTCATCCCCCGCTGTCCGTGATATCAGCCCAAAGCTGCACCAGAAACCGGCAAATGCCAGAAAGAAACAGAACCACGTCATCGGAGACCAGTCCGTCTGCAGGCGGCTCAGCTTAAGACACGCCACGCCCTGTCCTCCGACCCAGAAGGCTGAAAAAAGCCCCCGAAGCTGCAGAAGATTCCCGGTCCGGCGGTACTCATGCCAGTAGAGATAGACCGCGGCCAGCATAAGAGACGCCCCGGACAGATAATACTGTCCCAGACGGGCCATCAGATAACCGGCCGCATAACAGATACAATAAACCAACATGTTCTTATTCTCCCAGGCCGTCCTCCACAACCTGTATCATGGCCCTTAATGCGTCTTCTTCATCTTCTCCGTCGCAGATGAATTCGATCTCGTCCCCGTATTTGACACAGGCTCCCAGAACGCTCAGCACGCTCTTGGCGTTGGCTGAAACATTACCCATTGTAAAATGGATCCCGGACTTATAAAGGAGTGCCTTATTGCAAAGGACCCCTGCCGGCCGCAGATGCAGGCCGGTCAGGTTCCTGATCGCTACTTTCGCTTTTACCATACTTCTCCTCACTGCTTTCTGACAACCCTACTGCGATTCCGCTGCCGCATCCGTTCCCGCGGATCCCCCGCCTGCCTCAGACTCTCCGTTTTCCCCGGGTTCCACCGTTCTGCCCGGACCGACAGGGCCGGCAACACCGGCATCTTCCGAATCGGCCGGAGTTGTCAGATCCCGAACGTTCACATTGACGACGGAAGCGCTCATAAAATCGAATCCTTCCTCAAGATCGGCCTCAAACCTGAGCGTATGGATACCCGGTTCCATCTCCGCCACATCGGCCCTGACCCGGATATTATCCACATCCAGCATATCCAGATCCTCTGTCAATCCGCGGATCTGAAGCAGCAGCGCCGGCACGTCAAAGGTATATTCATATCCTTCCCTCTGTCCGGTCAGCTCAACATCATCCACATCATACTGATAGCTTCTCGTCTCCAGTTTCTCTACGAGCATCGTCACGGTCGCGACCGTCGGCTGATCGCTGACTATGGAGATATTCTCCGGCAGATAATCGTTCAGATCGACCTGAACCACCACATTACCGGTGGCCATATCCAAATTCAGCGCAGGATCCGGTATCTCCAGCGTGTTCAGGCTCGCCAGCACGGACCGAAGTCCTACCACGGATATCACACGGATATCGCTGTCCACACCGGTAAACCGGTAGCCGTTAGCCACTGTTCCCGTGATCTTATAATCGAGCGTCAGATCCTTTACACGCAGCACCGATACGCTGTAGGCCGCCTGCGAAACATTGATCTCCACGCCGTCCGCCTTATCCATCCGGTTGCCGTTGGCGTCATAGAAGAAGATCGGAGCCTCGCCGCTGATATCGGTGTCTATATCCTCCACATTGATCTCAACGCCCAGGGAACTGATCTGTCCGATATCGGATTCCGCACCGGTAACCGTGACGCGCGTCGGCGTCAGCCGGATCTCTCCGATATCATAACCGTCCGCCTCCGTTCCGCTTACATGGGCTTCAAGCATAAACATCTTCGTCTGGATCGGCTCCGTCTGGATCCGAACAACGGAAGGATTCACCGTCACCGAACCTGACTGGACAAGCGACCGCGCCAGATAGGATGTGATATCCGCCTGAACCGGGATCGATCCGGTCACATCGTAAAGCTGCGCCAGATCCGCGTACGCGGTAAAGTCATTGGCCGATACCCGCGCCTCATCCCTCACATGGATCTTATAACTGACCGTTACCGTGTTCCTGCTCAGAGACTCATAGGTCAGTCCGGCGTTCTTAAGCACATCCTCATTGACGAACTCCACCGGTATCGTGTGGGTGACCGTCATCATCGGATTGGAGACATTGACCATGATCAGCCAGGTAAACAGGGCCAGGACAACAGAGAGGATCTTAAGCCCGAGATTATTCGTCAGAATCCGCTTCAGCTTTTCTTTCATCCTTCTGCCTTCCCTTCCATATTCTGAACCGCCGTCCCTGTCCGCCGCTGTCCGCGGTATTCGCTTCCAGGGCCCTGCGAAGCTCCTCCGGATTGGTGATCCTGGTCAGCTTCCCGTCCTCCGCGAGGGAAATATGGCCCGTCTCTTCGGACACGACGATCGTTAAACTGTCGGTCACTTCGCTGATGCCTACGGCGGCCCTGTGCCTGGTTCCCAGGTCCTTGCTGATATCCGCGTTATCCGACCTGGGCAGATAGCAGGTGGCCGCAGTCACGCGGTTCCCGCGTATCACCACCGCGCCGTCATGGAGCGGCGTATTGTGCTCGAAAATATTGATCAGAAGCTGGCTGGTCACCACGCCGTCGATCTCAATTCCGGTGCGTTCAATGTCGCGCAGCGACTCCTCGCGCTCGATCACGATCAGCGCTCCCGTCTTGACCTGCGCCATCTTTACCGTCGCGCGGATCAGCTCGTTCACCGTCTTCTCGGTGAATTTAGACTCCGCTTCCCGGTCGCCTTCAAAAGGCAGCAGATTCGTCAGAAGGTTCCTGCTTCCCAGCTGCTCCAGCGCGCGCCTGAGTTCCGGCTGGAAAATGATAACAAGCGCCGTCGTCGCCACAAAAGCCACATTCTGCATGATCCACAGGATCGTATACAGCTTCAGCATCCAGGCGATCGCCGCAAAGACCAGAATCACTACAAGTCCCTTTAAAAGCGTCCAGGCTCTTGTATTCTTGATCCAGACCAGGATCTCATAGATCAGAAAGGCAATGATGATGATCTCCAGGATATTCGTCTTGGTAATCTGTGGCAAAAAAGAAAGCCATTCATATAATGTATCGATCAGCTGTGCCACGTTGTCGCCATCCTTCCCTCAGTCAGATAATTATCTATTCGTCGAAATCGTCTCCGCGCCGTCTGTCATTGAACCTCTGTACCTTGACGTCCGGCAGCGAAACGGCGATCTTCGGAACTGCCTTCACATAATAATAATAATCGTCGTCCTCAAACTGCACATACTCCGTCCGCGTGTAGTCCACGGCGAATACGAAGAAATGATACACCGCCGCCAGCGCCATGGACAGGATCAGTCCGGCAAGAAGCTGCGGCATGGAGACCGAAACGTCGAACAGGAAATCCCCGATAAAGATCGCCCCGATCTGGGTCAGCGCGCCCGCCACAATGGCGATCGCCCAGGAGAAATTTACCGGAAGCCTGCGGATCAGATAGACGACCAGGATCCCTACCGCGCAGGTGGCCATCATCACCACCATCAGCCGGTTGGAAAGCAGGGTGCGGACGATCTGCATCAGCTGCTCCGCCATCCCCAGAGTCGTATCGCCGCTTAAGGTGCCCATATTCTGTTTAATATACTGCATCACATAGAAAAGCATCACCCCGCAGCAAACTGTAACCGCAGAAGAAAGCCCGCAGGAAAGTCCCACCAGGATCGGTATGGCATACGGTATCTTCAGGTGGAAGAAGATCGGCGTCAAAAGCAATAGATAGCTGTCCCTCGGCTGCAAACCGAAATACAGGATCAGGATAAACAGCAGCAGGACGAGAAGGATCATCGCCATCTCCAGGGAAATGCTGCTTACATGCGCCAGCAGAAGGATCCCCGCCAGAAATACCATAACGCCGTACGGCAGCACGCTGCATACCAGAGCCAGCACCACTTCCACGAGACTGCTATTCAGTCTCGCCATGGCGCCAAGATTGCCGTTCAGCATATGGAAGACCACCAGGCCGAAAACAAACCGGATCAGAGGATTGATAAATACGTCAAACCTGGCATAAAATCCTCTCAGCTTTTCCCGAAACACCCACAATCCAATCACGGTTTCTGACCTCCCTTCCCCTGTTCTCGCGCCCTGTCCTGAAACTCATAGCGTCTCTGGAGACGTTTCAGCCGCGCCGTATATACCTTCATTCCGCGGGCCGCGTACCGATACCGCTGATAGCATACCGCGAACGTGACCGCCAGATAGACCACAAGCCCAAGCAGGTACCACACACCGTAATCCACAAACGGAAACACCACATCCTCCAGCGTCACAATGGAAAGGATGTCCTCGATCTTACATGCCACAGCCAGGGCCAGTCCCAGGATCCAGCAGAATGTATAGCCCAGAAAAGCGCGCAGGAGATTCCGGCTGATATAGTCCGACTTAAAGTACCGCTTCACCAGCGAAAGGTTGCTTCCCTCCGCTTTCTCAAATATGGCAATGCTGGTCATAAGCTTGATCTTCTCTTCATTCAGCATAAACAATCACCTCATAAGCCCATAACATGTCAATTTAGTATATCACAGTTTTAGACTCTTGGCGATAGGATAGTTTAAAATTTCACAGAAATTTTAAAGAGCAGGCGTTCAGTCCTGCTCTTTCGTCTTCTGTCTTTTTCTCTTTTTCGTCTTCTCGGCCGGTATCACACCGATATGTATGAAAATGGGATACAGGTAACTGGCTCCGAAGGTCCCCAGTTTCTTCGGGCCGCTTATCGGCTGATCCTCACGCAGAAGCTTCATAGCCATGCCGAAAGCCAGGTTCACCGTGGAACGGGTAATGGACTTGTCCTTCCGGCTGACGAACATTTCATAACCGCGGATCGAATATGTAAACTGCAGATTCTTAGAGGTTACAAAGGGTACATCCTGATACAGGATCAGCGCGTTCCAGAGAAGCGTCTCCGTCTTTGTGTCCTCCGGACTCTTACCCGCCAGCTCCCCGGCGATCGCGTTCCGGAGCTTCTCTGACGCCTGCCGTCTCCGTTCCTCCAGCTGCCGGTCCCGCTGCGCGAGACCGTCCGTATCTCCATGCAGGCAAGGCGCCAGTGACGCCAGGCCTCTATTCCCGGCTTTTTCCGCAGGACTTTCGCTTTCCGCCAGGCCTCTCCCGCTTTCAGGATGCGCGGCCGGATTGCCGGCCGCGGGCATTTCCTGCCCTTGGCTTTCCGGGGCAGGAATGCCTTCCCCGTCTTCTCCGTGTTTCAATAATCCATACTCACCCATCATGTATTCCTCTCGATTACCGGGGGAATTCACCGTCTCTTACGCATCTCCATCCTGCCTTTTTCTGCCCGGTTTTCTGCGCTGTACCGGCACGGCTGTTCCGTCTATGCCTCTCTTCTGCGTTTCTGCCGTGTCATTCGAATATTCTTTCAGCAGATTCCCGGCATAATCTACACGCTGATCTCTGCCTTCATACCGAGAACGTCTTTATTCGCCTCCAGTATGGGCTTTACGATCTCCGCCAGGAATTCTTCCACCTGCCTGGGCGCGCGTCCCACATACAGGGACGGTTCCATCGTCTTCTTCAGATCCTCCATCGTCAGGCCGAACGCCGGATCCGCAGCGATCAGCTCCAGGAGGTTATTGTCGAGTCCCTTCTCCTTCACATTCCTTCCCGCCTCCATGGAGAGCTGACGGATTCTCTCATGCAGCTCCTGCCGGTCGCCCCCGGCCTTCACCGCGTCCATCATGATATTCTCCGTCGCCATGAACGGCAGCTCCGCCAGAAAATGCTTCTCGATGACCTTCGGGTACACTACCAGCCCGTCCACTACGTTCAGATAGAGATCCAGGATGCCGTCGACAGCCAGAAAGCCTTCCGGGATGCTTAAGCGCTTGTTGGCCGAATCGTCCAGCGTCCGCTCGAACCACTGGGTGGACGCCACCAGCATCGGGTTCATCACGTCGCTCATCACATAATTGGAAAGGGACGCGATCCGCTCGCTGCGCATCGGGTTCCGCTTATAGGCCATCGCCGAGGAACCGATCTGATTCTTCTCGAAGGGTTCCTCCACTTCCTTCAGATGCTGAAGAAGCCGGATATCGTTGGAGAACTTGTGGGCGCTCTGGGCGATCTGGGCCAGGACAGTGACCACCCGCGTGTCGATCTTGCGGGAGTAGGTCTGCCCGGACACCGGATAACACTCCGCAAAGCCCATCTTCCGGGCGATCATCTGATCGGCCAGGCGGCATTTCTCATGATCGCCGTCGAACAGTTCCAGGAAACTGGCCTGGGTGCCGGTGGTGCCTTTGGAACCCAGCATCTTCATGCTGCCCAGCACGTGATCCAGATCCTCCAGATCCAGGCACAGGTCGTGGAGCCACAGGGTAGCGCGCTTTCCCACGGTGGTAGGCTGCGCCGGCTGGAAATGGGTGAACGCCAGCGTGGGTTGGTCCTTATAGTTCTCCGCGAACGCGGCCAGCTCCGCCATCACGTTCAGAAGCTTCGCGCGCACCAGACGCAGGGCCTCGGTCATGATGATGATGTCGGTGTTATCGCCCACATAGCAGGATGTCGCGCCCAGATGGATGATTCCCTTGGCGTTCGGACACTGCTGCCCGTAGGCGTAGACGTGGGACATGACGTCGTGGCGCACCAGGCGCTCCCGCTCCTTCGCCACGTCGTAATTGATATCGTCCTGATGGGCC
>CANQRU010000063.1 GCA_947626395.1 uncultured Lachnospiraceae bacterium
TCCATGCTGCACGCATTCGTCACATTGCAGCGGCCTTTGCCGGTGATGAACAGCTTCTTCCCCGGTTTTTCGTTCTTTTCATATAAATGGACCTCATGTCCACAGCCGGCGGAGGCGATGGCGGCCGCCATCCCGGCGGCGCCGCCCCCAACGATCAGCACAACGCTCATCGCATTACTTGACCAGATTCAGATGCACCATGAATCCGGCGATCTCCTTATCCAGATAGGCGAATTTGATCCGGCCTTCGTCATTGGTCTTGACGGTCTCCGGGATCACCTTTACGCCGTTGGAAGCGAAGAATTCGATCGCCTTCTCGCAGTCGTTGACGCCGATGGCGATATGGCCGACGGCACCGCGGCCGTGGCCCTTCATGATCTCCACCAGATCGGCGGAGAAAATGGAGCTGTTGCCTTCCTTGGCCGGAAGCCCGAAGCAGGTCTCAAACTCCTTCGCCCAGCCCCGCGCCTGCTCGTCGTCCGCCGCGTTGATGCCTACGTGGGTCACATGCATGCCCAGTTCTTTTACCATATCCTGCATATCCGTATCCTCCGTGTATTTAGAATCAGTCTTTCTTCGACACTTCCTCGATCTTCTTCTCCAGCGCGTCCACAACCGTGCGCAGCACCTTCACACGGGCGTAAAGCTTGTCGTTGCCTTCGACCACGATCCACGGCGCGTAGGTCGTAGAGGTGCGGACCAACATCTCGTCGACAGCCGCCTCGTAGAGATCCCATTTCTCACGGTTCCTCCAGTCTTCGTCGGTGATCTTCCACTGCTTAGCCGGATTCTCCATGCGCTCCTTGAAACGCCGCTCCTGCTCGTCCTTGTCGATATGAAGCCAGAACTTGAGCACCACCGCGCCGTAATTGGCCATATGGGACTCCATCTCGTTGATCTCCTGGTAGGCCCGCTTCCATTCTTCCTCGGTGCAGAAGCCCTCGATCCGCTCCACCATGACGCGTCCGTACCAGGTCCGGTCAAAGATCGCGATATGGCCGCCCTTGGGCATATTGTTCCAGAACCGCCACAGATAGTGGTGAACTTTCTCGATGTCGTTGGCCGCGGAAGTCGGATTCACCTGATAACCACGCGGATCCAGCCGGCTCGTCAGCCTCTTGATCGCGCCGCCCTTGCCGCCGGCGTCCCAGCCCTCGAATCCCAGAACCACCGGGATGCGCAGACGGTACAGCTCGCTGTGCAGCACCTCCAGCTTCTTCTGGAGCTTGTCCATCTCTTTCTTATATTCTTCCCTGGTCAGGGACTTGGTCAGATCCACGCCGGACAGCACGCCGTTCTGGAAACGCTCCGCGGGCTTTGTCACGGTCTTCTCCGTCTTCTTGTCCACTATCTCCTGCCGGCGGGCCAGCTCGTAAGCCAGACGTTCCGCCACCGTCGTGCGGATCTTCATGGCCGCGTAATCCTTGTCCGTCGCCTCGATGATGGTCCACGGCGCATACTCCGTCTCCGTGTTCTCCAGCATCTCCTCAGTGATCTTTAAGAACGCATCATACTCCTTATTCCGCTTCCAGTCCTGCTTGGTTACGCGCCAGGAGGTCTCCTTGGCGGAATCCAGCTTCTTGAACCGCTTCTTCTGCTCGCCCTTGGAAATGTGCAGGAACAGCTTGATGATGACCGTGCCGTCGTCGGTCAGCTGCTTCTCAAAGGACAGGATGTCCTGATAAGCGCCCGGCACGTCCTTTTCCTTCGTGAGGCCGTCGAACCGGTCCTCCGTCACCGCCTTGTACCAGCTGCAGTCGAAGATCTCGATCCTTCCCTTCGCCGGCGTCTTGGTCCAGAACTGCCACAAAAACGGACGCAGCTTCGCCTCTTCATTAGAAGAATTCGTCGCGTAGACGGAGAAGCCTCTCGGATCCAGCGCCTGGATCAGCCGGTTGATCTGTACCCCTTTGCCGGCCGCCCCCAGGCCTTCGAACACGATCATGACCGGGATCCCCGCCGCCTTGCACTCGCGCTGCAGCCTGCCCAGCCGCTCCCCTTCGGCCTCCATGACCTGCTTGTAGGTCTCCTTGTCCACCGTTTTCGACAGATCGATCTTTTCCAGCATAACATACCTCCTCTTCTCTTCTGGACATCACAGCCCCGCAGACAGTCTCATTCCCCATGTTCCGGCAGGGCGCATTAGTCCCATATTATGGTATCTATATTATAAATCCAATCCCTTCCTGTTGCAACCCCGCAAAAAAAGAAAATATCAAAAAAAGCGAAAAGTGGTTGCAATTTTGAAAACTCATGTTATAATAGGGAAGTGTCGCGGGGGCGTAGCTCAGCTGGGAGAGCGTTCGGTTCGCATCCGAGAGGTCGAGGGTTCGAATCCCTTCGTCTCCATCGCATGGCTTAAGATTTTTCTAACGGAAGATCTTAAGCCTTTTTATTTGCATGCAAGCGAGGCGCCAGGGATGCCTTGCCTGGTATTGCCCGAATTACACAAAAAGGCCCATCCGCCGTCCCATACAACAGCGAATGAGCCTGATCACATCCGTACTTCTTCCACTCTGCGGCAAACACCCCGCCGGAATTCTTACCCGTATACAGCCGCATGAATCGATCTGTCAGACCGATGCTTCCTCCTGATCCGTCGCGCCCGCCTTCCGCTCGGCGATCCGCCGGTCCATCTCCTCCTGCTTATGCTTCGCGCTGACCGACAGGATCTTATCCAGATAAATGGACTTTAACTGCTTGCTGGCCAGAGCCTGCTTCATGGGCGGCAGCTTTAAGATCGTGCCGAACACGGCCGCCATGGCCCTGTGGTTGGCAAAGGCCTCGTTGTCGAAGATCAGGTTCTGCAGCGTCCCCTTTTCGATGGCCTGCAGCACAAAACGGTGGGTGCTGTTGACCGGCGTGATGACCTGAGCCGGACGGCGCTTCATCTCGATGGCCTTGAGGGCGCAGTTTCTGGCGCAGACGCCACAGCCTAAGCAGATCTCCTTATTGATCACCGGACGCTTCTTCCCGTTCTCGTCCGTCTCCATGGAAATGGCCAGAACCGGGCAGACTTTCGCGCACTTACCGCAGCCGACGCATTTGTCAGAGGACGGCTCCGGGATGTAGTTGGTCGTAGCTACCGGCTGCATGGGGCTGAATTTCCGGGCCGCCTGCAGCGCCTCGCAGCAGCACCCGCAGCAGTTGCAGATGAACGCCGGATGCTCCCGCACATTCTCTCCGATCTGGACCAGATTGGCGGCGTAGGAACGCTCCAGCGCGTCCATGGCCTCCTCTTTGGAGATCAGCCGGCAGTAGTCGCCGTGCTCCGCCAGGGAACGGGCCACATTGTCAAATGTCATGCACACGTCCCAGGGCGCATTGATCTCGCAGGGATGGCCCACATGGTACATACGGTGGCGGCAGTAGCAAAGGCCCAGGCCGATATACTCCGCTTCCTCCACGATATGGGTCGCACGCTCGTAGTCGAGGATATGGTTCGTCTTATCATTTAAAAGCACCGGCTCCTGGACGAAGACACGCCCAAGCTTCGTCTCCGTGACGAAGAATAGATCCTTGATAAAGTCTTCCTCCACATTCATATATTGATAGTAGAGCTCGCTTAAATATTTCTGGTCGATATCGCCCCGGGTCCGCATCAGCGCGAACTCGATGAAGCCGGCCATGGGCGGCGGCATCACGAACTGGCGCTCGCCATTGTGCCAGGAATCCACCAGAAGGGCCTTCTCGCACAGATGATCCAGGACTCGCTCCGCCTTGGCCTCCGTGGTGTTCCAGACACGCGCCGCCCTCTTTAAGTTGAACGGACGCACCGGCAGAAGCGCCATCCATTTGGCTTCCTTCTCGGTAAATAACACCTGCAGAATCTTATAGAGCGTCTCCGATTGCGGCGCTCCCTGGGTGAACCAGTTGATTCGGTCGCTTAAGTTCCGGTACGCGTCACGCGCTGTCAGATGTCCCATGCGATATCCCCTCTTTCTCTTTCTACTGTCGAGTAAGTCAGATTATTCTGTCATTCTCTGTCTGTAACCGATGCCCGGCTTACCTGCCCCGACACTTCAGCAGCCGTCTTCCGCAGACAATCTTCCTACAGTTCCATCGTCACAAAAATATCATAGATCGCCTTGATCGCCGTCTCAAAATCCGCGTCCTTCACGCCGATAATGATGTTGCGCTCGCTGGATCCCTGGTCGATCATCTTCACATTGACCCGGGCGTGGGCCAGCGCCGAGAAGATCCGCCCCGCGGTGCCGCGCGCCGCTTTCATGCCGCGTCCCACCACGGCGATCAGAGCCAGATCCGACTCCATTTCCACGAAATCCGGCTCTACCTCCCGATGGATCCCGGCGATGACCGACTGCTCGTACTCCTCAAACTCCGACTGATGGACGAAAATCGTCATCGTATCGATGCCGGACGGCATATGCTCGATGGAAATGCCGTATTTCTCGAACACGGACAGGACCTTGCGGCAGAACCCGACTTCCGCGTTCATCATGGCCTTCTCAACGGTCACGGAGCAGAAGCCCCGCTTGCCCGCGATACCGGTGATCACATAACGCGGCTTGCGGCATGTGCTTTCCACGATCAGCGTCCCCTTGTCCTTGGGCCGGTTCGTATTGCGGATGTGGATCGGAATGCCCTCTCTCCTCACCGGGAAAATGGCGTCCTCGTGGAGAACGCTGGCTCCCATGTAGGACAGCTCACGCAGCTCGCTGTAGGTAATGGCGTCGATCACCTCCGGATCCGGCACGATATGCGGATCCGCTACCAGGAAGCCCGACACATCCGTCCAGTTCTCATAGAGATCCGCCTGAACCGCCCGCGCCACGATAGAACCGGTGACGTCGGAACCGCCTCTGGAAAATGTCTTCACGCGTCCGTCCGGCATGGAACCGTAGAACCCCGGGATCACCGCCCGCTCCGTATGCTCCAGCCTCTCGCCCAGCTCTTTATTGGTCTTCTCGGCGTCGAAGACGCCCTTCTCGTCGAAGAACACCACCTCCGCCGCGTCGATAAACTCATAGCCCAGATAGGCGGCCATGATCAGGCCATTCAGATATTCCCCGCGGGAAGCGGCGTAATCCCGCCCCGCCTTCTTCACGAAATTCTCCTCGATCCGGTCGAATTCATAAGCCAGATTCAGATTCAGCTCCAGTCCGTCGATGATCTCCGCGAACCGGTCCTTGATCTTACTGAAAACCTTATTGTAAGCGCCGCCCTCCGACGCGATATCGTAGCACTGATAAAGAAGGTCCGTCACCTTCTCGTCGCCGTCTTTGCGCTTGCCCGGCGCGGACGGGATCACATATCTTCTCGACTTTTCCGCTTTGACGATGTCCGCAGCCTTCTTAAACTGTTTCGCGCTGGCAAGGGAGCTGCCGCCGAATTTCACAACCTTTTTCATAATTCCTGTCTTCCTCTTTTCTCGATCGCAGTCAGGCATAATTGCCTTGAAAATCATACCCCAGGAGCGGCTTTCTGTCAAGATAGTTCCGCCTGGATTCTATGCACCGCGGTTTGCACGGATTCCAAACACTGTCCCGCAGATTCAAAACAAGTCGCGGGAAGCGGGCTGACGGAGTTCTTTCCTGCGTACCCACGCAAAATAAAAAGGGGGACCCACAGCAGGGCCCGCGGCATATACGCCGCTGCCTGCTGTAATGTCCCCCCTGTATTCTTCCGCCTTTTTCAGCCGTTTACAGTTTCTCCATCTCCTCCTGGATCTGTGTCTCGCAGGAACGCATGGCCAGGATCGTCTTCTCCATCAGTTCCTCCAGCGTCCATCCCAGCCTGTCGGCGCCTGTCTGGATCACATCGCGGGAGCATCCGGCGGCGAACCGTTTGTCCTTGAATTTCTTCTTAAGGCTGGACACCTCCAGATCCGACGCGCTCTTCGACGGACGCATCTTCACCGCGGCCCCGATCAGTCCGGTCAGTTCATCCGCGGCGAACAGCACCTTCTCCATCTGATGGACCGGCTCCACATCGCAGCAGATCCCATAGCCATGGCTTACGATGGCGTGGATCATATCCTCTCCGGCTCCGCCTTCGCGCAGAAGCTCCGGCGCCTTCACGCAGTGCTGCTCCGGATAAAGCTCGAAATCGATATCATGGAGCAGACCCACCTGCCCCCAGAACTCCTCGTCGTCCCCGTAGCCCAGATCCCGGGCGAACCAGCGCATCACGGCCTCCACCGTCAGCGCATGCTGGATATGAAACGACTCCTGATTGTATTTCCGCAGCAGGTCATACGCCTGCTGCCTGGTAAGATTACTCTTCACGGTACTCTCTCCTCCCGTTATCCGAAATAATGCGGCAGTCAGCCGGTCCGGCCGGCCTATGCCGCTGCAAATGAAGTATCTCTATCATAATCGTTTCCGAAGGATTTTGCAAGCGGGAAGAGCAAAAAATACTGCGCCGCCCAACCGCCGTCACCGGAAATAATCCTCAAACAGCTCCAACCCGGCCCGAAACAGCCGCATCAGCTGCCACAGGAAAACACCGCGCAGGCCGAATTCCTCCACCAAACGGAATTTCGCGTCATAGCTTCTCACATCCTCGAACCAGACCTCGTGCCGCGCTCCGTACTGCCAGTAATGAAAATACGGCGACTGCCCCTTCTCGTCATAGCGGATCTCCGTGCCGTACTGAACCGCCCTTTGCACCGCCTGCACATTTCCGATCGTTTCCGCCTCCGTGATTCCGCTGGCGAACGGCAGCGGCCAGTCATAGCCGTAGTTCGGCACGCCCAGCAGGATCTTCTCCGCCGGGATCCGGCTCAGCGCGTATTCCACGACACGGCGGACCTGATCGATCGGCGCGACCGCCATATTAGGCCCGTATTTAAACCCCCATTCGTACGTCATCAGGAGTACCCGGTCAGCCGCCGCCCCCAGCCCCGCGTAGTCCATACCCTCGTACAGAAGTCCCGGCTGGCTGTCCGACGTCTTCGGCACCAGGGCCGCGCTGACCTCGTACTCGAACAGGTTCAAAAGCTCCGCCGCGCGCGCCACGAAGGCCGTGAACGCGTCCCTGTCCTGCGCCATCACATATTCGAAATCAATATTGACTCCCGCATAGCCCTTCTCCGCCAGCACGCCGACAAGGCTCCGAAGGAGCCTGAGCTGCACCACTCGGTCATTTACAAGCGCGCTCACCAGATGATTGTTGAAATGACCGTCCGCCCCCAGCGGCGTCAGCGTCAGCACCGGCTTCACGCCGCGGCCGGCCGCCGCCCGCGCTATCCACGTATCATCCTGCGGCGGGGGGATCAGCTCCCCGTCCATCGTAAATCCATAGGAAAATACATTCAGTTCCGTCAGATAAGGCAGCGACTCTTCCAGTACCCATTCGGAAATATACGGATACGCGTATCCGGCGGAAATGACCGGCAGGCGGACACTTCCCTTCTCAATATGAGCCGCGCGGCCGGTTCCCGATCCCGGATACAGAAGAAGCGCCTGCCCGACCGCAAGCCGGTAAGGATATTCCAGCTGATTGACATAAAGCAGCGTTTCCAGATCCGCTCCGGTGTCCACGGCGATCGAATCCACCGTGTCGCCCGGCCGGACCACATAGATATCCATAGACGCATCCTGTGGTTTTTACTGCAGTATATGCCCAGCCGGCCGATTCAAGCACCGGAATCACTGCGGCTGCGCAACCGGGCCCATCGGGCCTTTTACCGGGCTTTTCGCCGGACCTTCCGCCGGGCTTTCCGCCTGCGGAGAAAGACCGTAATTCGTTCCGTAGGTCTCATAGATCTCACCAAATGTCCCAAACGGCGCAAGCGCGATGTAGCACCGGCCGTCGCCGTATTTGCCGTACAGGCGCATGAGTTCGATCATCCTGTCCTTATCGATCGCCACACAGCCCATGGTTCCGTCCTCATTCTCCTCTTTGCAGTGAATGAACAGGGCCGACCCACGCTCTTTGTAACCATATTTATTATAACCCATGTCCAGCACATACTGATACTGGGGCAGATAGGCGGCAGTTCCGACCCTCTCACCGCTTTTGGTCAGATCCCGGCTCAGCCTGTTCGTCTCCCCGTCCCACACATATCCTTCGTCCACCTGGATATAATTCTTCGGAAAGCCCTCCAGCGGCTTCTCCTGGCCAAAAGGCGTATTCATCTGAAATACGCCGATGGGCGTCGTCTTATCGCCAACCGTCCTGTCGCCGCTCAATCCGTTATAACCCAGCCAGCCGTTGACCTGGAAACGCTTCTCCCAGTTCCCCTCGTTCTTCTCAAACGCATGGACATAGCATTCCGTCCCGAAGGTTCCCTCCACGACGACGAGCACGGACGCATCCTCCGGAAGCAGGAATTTCCCCGCATCAAAAGACGGTTCGTAAATAACCCCCTGCGGGCCTTTCTCAAGCCTGCCTGCCGACGATGGCGCCGCTAACGACACCCCGGACGCCGCTCCGGCATTCAAAGTCATCGAAACGGTCAGAATCGCCGCGCAGATGCTGCATATCATTTTTTTTCGCATAGTATCCTCTCCTTTTCTTTCTGTCCGCTTTCTTCTACTTCAGACTGAAATTTTCCCGGATAAACTCCCGCCGCGCAGTCATTTCCTCATAATCGTAGAAAAACCGGATCTTATCTTCCGCCACCGTATCGCCCTCCGGCTTATCGCCCAGGACGAACAGCGCAAATGTCTCCGCGAAATCCTCCCGGATGTCGGTGCCCGCATAGCTGTCCACATACTCCTGCGGCATTTCCTTATACCGCTCAATGCCGCTTCTTACGTCCTGTCCGACCCAGAATCTCTCATAATACGCCCGCAGATAGGCGTCCTGTGCGAACGCCTCGTCCTGATACATCATGATGGGCAGCGTGTCGTCCGCCGCCCGCGCGGTCCCGCTCACATCCACCTGTCCCGCGTTCTCTGCCAGCGCATGGCCGTACTCATGGACCATGGTCTTCAGCGTCTTATTGTAATCCCGCCACACAGCCTCTCCGTCTTCAAATGCGTCCGCCACGTCGATGGAATACTGCATGCGGGTATTATCCTCATAGGAAATACCGGCCGTCACACCGGTGGAATTATGGTATCCGTCCGTATACAGCTGCAGTTCGATCATCGGCCTGTCCTCCGGACAGACCACCTGCAGAGCCATTTCCAGCATCAGAAGATCCTGCTCCGGATACTGCGCCGTCTCATACGCCTTCTGCTCCAGCGCGGAAAGCTCCTCGCCAAGCGGATATGCGTTCCTGAGGTCCTGGCCGTAATTATCGTCCAGCACATAAACTCTGTATCCGCCGTCCTCCTGCGGGGCCACCGCGGTGAATTTGTGGTAAATGGGATCGTCCCAGCTGATCTCGCCGCCGTACTCTTCGCCAGCCCCTGTGGGTTCCCCGAGAAACGCCGTCAGCGTCTCCACCGCCTGCTCCATGGTCTGCCCTGTGGCCTCCTCATAGGGAATGTCCACTTCTTCCAGGAAACCATTCCGGTAATAGAAATCCGTAAGAATCTGCTCTTCCATGCCGAACCACCGGATCGGGTAGCGGACCGTTTCCGTCTTATCCCCGTATTCATTGGTCCCGGCCTCGGTCGTCTCGCCGGACAGGCCCATCATATTTTCCACGAAATTTCGGTCATTGCCGAACCACAGGGACGTATCCGCCTGGATCTCGTAACCGAGATTCGGACTTACCGCGCGAGAATCCTCCGCGTAGGAGTCCGCCGGGTCCGCCATAAGAACCGCCAGTGCGTCCGCCAGATACCGGGCCGCCGCCGCGCACACGCGGGTATCGATCAGATCCGGCGTATCCAGAATCGAATGGTTCTCAAAGGAATAATCCCCCTGTTCCAGCAGCACCGCCGGTATCCCGGCGCTGACAAAGGAATTGTGGTCGCTTAAGGCCTCCCTGTAAATCTCCTTCTCCAGGACCACGCTGTCGCTGTCAAGCTCCGCCCCAAGCAGAAGATTCGCCAGAAACGTTCCCTTCCCGTCCACCGTACAGAGCTTCAGGGAATCACTGCGCTTATAGCCGATCTCGTCGACCTGGATCTGCCCCAGCACCCGCGCCTTCTCCTCTTCCGTCAAAGACTCCGCGTAGTACCGCGAGCCGACGCGGCCGTCTTCCTCGCCGGAAAAGCTGACAAACCGCAGCTCCGTATCCGTGGGAACCTCCGCCAGAAGCCTGGCCGTCTCCAGAAGCACCGCCACACCCGACGCATTGTCGTCCGCGCCGGCAATTCCCGGCTTCGCGTCATGATGGGCGCCGATGATAACGATATCCGCATCCGCCGCGCCGCCATCCGCATGGCGCACCGCGATCACATTGGTTCCCGAAATGACAGAGTCCGACTCACGGATCGGTTCCTGCGCAAACGGCATCTGGGTAGTCTCATAACCGAGAACGCTTAGATACTGATCAATATATTCGGCAACCGCCTTCTCGCCGGCTGTGCCGGTGGAATGAGGCTGCGAGGTGATCGTTTGGATCGTCGATTCGATGCGGGAGGCTGACGCCTCCGGGGAGTCCTGCTGCGCTTCTGACTGGTCCTGTCCGCCGGATGCAGACGTGTCCGCGGCGTTTTCCGGCACGGAACCAGATCCGGAGCCTTCCGGCACGGAATCAGATCCGGTTTGTCCCGATCCCGCGTCTGTCCCTGCTGCTCCTCCTCCCTGATCTGTCTTCATTGTCTCCGAAACGGCGGTCTGCTCCGCCGCCGCAGTCTCTTTCTGCGCTCCGCTTCCGCAGCCGGACAGAAGAACCATCGCTGCTGCCGCAGTCAGAACGCAGAGAACGCCTCTGCAGCGGCCTCTTTTGTATGCTGATATCATCTCAGAGCAGAGCGCTCCAAGGATATTTTTTCTACCCATTGTTTTCTCCTCCTGCCATCTCCCTTACGGCTTTCTTCGCCTTTTCTATTATGAATCTGTTCCGGGAAAAGGTCAAGAGCAAAATATCTTACGTACGCGCAGAATACCCTCTGAAAACAACCTGAAATTTACGATGCCGACACTGCGGCATCAAAAGAATTGCATATACTGCTGTGAAATCTCGGGCCAGATACATCATCGACGATCGATGCCGGCCCGGAAGCCTGCCGTGCGGCAGACTTAAGATAATAATGAATGAATAAGATTACTGATAGTTCTTCGCATGTGCGCCCGGCTCACCGCCGGGCGTTTTTCTGTCAAATAACGTTCTGCTGCAGGTCGTATTTCTCAAACATCGCTGCCAGGAATTCCGGGGCCTTGCCAAGACGCGTCATATTCGGCTGGGATACGCTTCTCCTCCTCTCGCCGTACAAATACACAATAACACCCACATCACCGGCGTGGAAATCGGCTGGTTGATATTCACCACCGCCTGCGCATGATAACATATCACCGCAAAGAGCGCAGCCATCGCCACCGGGTTGTCCAATTTTTTCTTCACTGTCGTCCATACGGTACTGAAGAATATCCCCAGATACGCGAGCAGTCCGAACGGCCCGATTGTTACAAAATACTGCAGATATTCGTTATGCGCGCTGTCGTAACGCACGCCCTGTGTACTAATCATTTCTTCCCAGTTATTTATGCGCGTCACAATGCCGAACGTGTCAGGGCCATAGCCAAATATCTTCTGCAGTAATGGAAATTCTTTATAGTCTTCCACCGCGATACGCCAAGCATAGCCGCGGCCTGATCCCCAATGGTCATTGAATTGTAAATACTCTAACAGTCTGCCATACCGCTCCGTATGTCCGGTCACATTCACATCGTACAGAGCATATACAACCGCCGCGACGACTAATATGACCACAATCCACCAGGAACGCGCCAGCCACAGGGATGGCTCAGGCAGATAAAAATTCTTTAATTTCGAATTTCGGTTCTTCTCTAAAAGTTGGTGATTCTTCTCCATTTCCTGGTGTTTCACCAACTTTCATAGAAGATCTTCTCCA
>CANQRU010000064.1 GCA_947626395.1 uncultured Lachnospiraceae bacterium
AAAAGATACAAAAAGAAACCCCTAATTCCCCCATGAATGGGGGCTAGGGGGTTGATGTGTCGAAGACACTTTTTTATTTCCATGCAGGCAGAGCGCCAGTGACGCTCCGGTCGTATTACAGGATCGTTTCCATTCCCATCTTCAGCGGTTTAAGGCCTCTTGCCTCGTAGAATTTCATGGCGGAGGGATTGCAGAACCAGACGTTGAGGGTTACGTTGTAGCAGCCGCTTTGGCGGGCGAATTCGAGAACCGCGTCGTAGATCTGCGTTCCGATATGCCGGCCGCGGATATGTTCGTCCACACAGAGGTCGTCGATATAGAGAGTGGAACGCTTTACCATGGCGCCGCTGCCGTCGTACCGCTCGAAGACGCAGAAAGCGTAGCCGAGGACGCGGCCGTCTTCATCCACGCCTACGAAGATGGGACGCTCGTCGTCATGGATAATCTCCTTCAGCTCGTCGTCATTGTATTTTTTGCCGCCGTCTGTAAAGAGATCCGGGCGGCCCTGCTGGTGGACGCGGCACACCTGGTAAAGAAGGCTGTTAATGCCGTCCATGTCCTGTTCAACTGCACGTCTGATTATCATAATATGTACTCCTTTTATTCTGCCGCCGTCTGCGCGGCGGCTGTATTTCCATGCGGGCAGAGCGCCGGTAACGCTATGCTCATAGTTATCCTGCCGGGGAATTTCCCTGCTATAGGCTGCTCCGCTCTTGCCGGGGCAGTTCACAGTGGATTATTATACATTAATTCCCCGGAAATGAAAAGCGTTTTCTGCAGAAAGCCGCGGAGCGGCAGAGCGTCTCAGAATTGCCATTTTCGGGGAAATGTGCTAAGATAAGAAAATAGATACGGGGAAATATTGTCCTGAAAGGGAGACGGCGCCTGCCGCAGGCGAAAGATCCAAAAGAGCAGGATTCTAATAAGAGGAAAGAGGTAGCAGCATGTCCATGGAACAGATGTCGCTTTTTGATGTGCAGGAGACTTACCATCCGCTGGCGAGCCGGATGCGGCCCGAGGACCTGGACGGATTCGTGGGGCAGGAGCATCTGCTGGGAGAAGGGAAGATCCTGCGGCAGCTGATCGAGCAGGACCGGATCCCGTCCATGATCTTCTGGGGACCTCCGGGCGTGGGCAAGACCACGCTGGCGGGGATCATTGCACACAGGACCCACGCGCGGTTCATCAATTTCAGCGCGGTCACCAGCGGCATCAAGGAGATCAAGGAAGTCATGGCCCAGGCGGAGCAGAGCCGCCGTGTGGGGGCGAAGACCGTCGTGTTCGTGGACGAGATCCATCGCTTTAATAAGGCCCAGCAGGACGCGTTCCTGCCGTATGTGGAGAAGGGCAGCATCATTCTGATCGGCGCTACGACGGAGAATCCGTCTTTCGAGATCAACAGCGCTCTGTTGTCCCGCTGCCGGGTCTTCGTGCTGCAGGCGCTTACGACGGAGGATCTGGTGAAGCTTCTGGACCGGACGCTGCACAGCGAGAATGGATTTGGATACCTGAACATTCATATTACGGAAGACATGCTCCATATGATCGCGGAGTTTGCCAACGGCGACGCCCGCACGGCCCTGAATGTGCTGGAGATGGCTGTGACGAACGGGGACATCGGCCCCGACGGCACCACGGTCAGTATGGAGACGTTAAAGCAGTGCATCGGCAAGAAAAGCCTGCTCTACGACAAGAAGGGGGAGGAGCATTACAATCTGATCTCCGCTCTCCATAAGTCCATGCGCAATTCCGATCCGGACGCGGCGGTCTACTGGCTGGCCAGAATGCTGGAGGCCGGAGAGGATCCGCTTTATGTGGCGCGGCGGGTCGTGCGGTTCGCCAGCGAGGACGTGGGTCTGGCGGACAGCCAGGCGATGCCGCTGGCGGTGGCGGCCTACCAGGCCTGCCATTTCATCGGGATGCCGGAATGCAATGTGATCCTGAGTCACGCGGTGATCTACATGGCCATGGCGCCCAAGTCCAACGCCGCGGACGTGGCCTATATCCGGGCGAAAGCGGACGCCGAGACGATGCTGGCGGAGCCGGTGCCGCTGAATATCCGCAACGCCCCCACGAAGCTGATGAAAGAACTGGATTACGGCAAGGGATATGTTTACGCCCACGATACGGAGGAGAAGATGGCCCGCATGCAGTGCCTGCCGGATTCTCTGGCAGGACGGGAATACTATACGCCGGACGGGCAGGGCGCGGAGGCAGCGGTGAAGAAGCGGCTGGAGGAGATCAGGGCGTGGAAGCGGGGAGAGTGAACTGCAGGAGCTGCTGACCCGGCGCTGACCGGGAGACGGCTGGTGGTACGCTTCCCGTATTTTAAGAAAGTTGTCCCTTTTCAGATATGGAAATATGTGGTATGCTAGATTTAGTTTAAGCAAACAGATCCGGAGGCATCATTTTATGAACAGATGGAATCGCGTATTACTGAAACTGAGCGGCGAGGCCCTGGCAGGTCCGAAGAAGACCGGTTTTGACGAGGACACGGTGAAGAAAGTGGCCCGCCAGGTGAAGGATTCGGTGGAAGCCGGCGTGCAGGTCGGCATCGTCATCGGCGGAGGCAATTTCTGGCGCGGACGTACCTCGAACGCCATCGACCGTACGAAGGCGGATCAGATCGGTATGCTGGCCACGGTCATGAACTGTATCTACGTCTCCGAGATCTTCCGGAGCGCCGGCATGAAGACGCGGATCTTCACGCCGTTTGCATGCGGTTCCATGACCACGCTCTTTTCCAAGGATGAGGCGCTGGCGGTGATGGAAAGCGGCGGAGTGGCGTTCTTCGCGGGCGGCACGGGCCATCCGTATTTTTCCACTGACACGGGCATTACGCTGCGGGCGGTGGAGCTGGAAGCGGACTGCATCCTGCTGGCCAAGTCCATCGACGGCGTCTATGACAGCGATCCGGCGGTGAATCCGGACGCGAAGCACTACGACACGATCCCCATTCAGGAGGTCATTGACAAGAAGCTGGCGGTGGTGGATCTGACCGCGTCGATCATGTGCATGGAGCATAAGATCCCGATGGCGGTCTTTGATCTGAATGAGAAGGACAGTATCGCGAACGCGATGCAGGGCAGGATCAACGGTACGATCGTGACCGTATAAAATAATCACACAGGAGGGGTATAGTTATGTTGGAAGACGAACTGAAGCAGTATGAAGAGAAGATGGAGAAGACGTTAAGCGTTCTGCAGGAGGATTACGCGGGCATCCGCGCGGGGCGCGCCAATCCGCATGTACTTGATAAGATCAAGGTGGATTACTACGGCACGCCGACGCCGATCCAGCAGGTGGGCAATATTTCCGTACCGGAAGCCCGCATGATCGTGATCGCCCCCTGGGAGAAGAGCCTGATCAAGAATATCTGCAAAGCGATCCAGACCTCGGATCTGGGTATCAATCCGAACAACGACGGTTCCGTGATCCGGCTGGTCTTCCCTGAACTGACGGAGGAGCGCAGAAAGGATCTGTCCAAGGACGTGAAGAAGAAGGGCGAGGCCGCCAAGGTAGCCATCCGCAATATCCGCCGCGACGCCAACGAGACCTTCAAGAAGATGGAGAAGGCCGGCGATTTCTCTGAGGACGATCAGAAGCTGGCTGAGACGAAGATGCAGAAGCTGACCGACAAGATGATCGAGAAGGTGGACAAGGCCGTGGAAGCCAAGACGAAGGAGATCATGACGGTCTGACCGCGGATATTGCGCGGGAACCGGATGAAAGATCCGGCCCCGGCGAACAGGGCGGGGACTGATTGGTGAGAATAGAATCGGGGGCGGGATTTCCTGCCCCTTTTAACGGAAATCGGTTATCGGAGGCTGTATGGATTTAGAGAATATGACGCTGCCGCGCCATGTGGCGGTGATCCTGGACGGCAACGGCCGTTGGGCTGCCCGTCACGGCGTGCCCCGGGCCATGGGGCATAAGGCCGGATGCGAGACACTGGAGAAGATGGTGGAGGCGGCGGCCCGTATGGGGCTTGAATATTTCACCGTGTACGGCTTCTCCACGGAGAACTGGAAGCGTTCCGAGGAGGAAGTCGGGGCGCTGATGAACCTGTTCCGCTATTACATGGTGCGTATCATCAAGATCGCGAATGACAATAACGTCCGCGTGCGTATGATCGGGGAGAAGAGCCGGTTCGCGCCGGATATCATCGACGGGATCGACCGTATGGTGGAAAGCACGAAGAACAATACGGGTCTGACGTTTGTGGTGGCGATCAATTACGGCGGCCGGGACGAGATCGTGCGTGCCGCCCGGAAGCTCGTGCAGGATTACCGCGTAAACGGCCTGGACGTGTCGAACATTACCGAGGCTTCTTTCGCGGGCTATCTGGACACGGCGGATATCCCGGATCCGGATCTGATGATCCGGACCAGCGGGGAGCTGCGGCTGTCGAACTATCTGCTGTGGCAGCTGGCCTATACGGAGCTCTATGTGACCGACTGTCTGTGGCCGGATTTCAATCAGGAAGAATTAGAAAAAGCCATCGCGGCGTATAATCAAAGGGAGCGGCGCTTCGGCGGCCGCAAGTAGGAGGAGACGTATGTTTACGACACGTCTGATCAGCGGGATCGTCCTGGTGATCCTGGCGGTCCTTGTGGTGGGGGCAGGCGGGAACCTGTTGTTTGCCGTAACGGCATTGATCTCCATGATAGGACTTTTTGAACTGTACCGGGTTCTGAAGATCGAGAAGACGTCTCTGGCGGCGATCGGTTACGGCGCGGCGGTCTATTACTATGTCCTTTTGTGGATGGGCTGGGAGAAATATGTGACATTGATGGCGATCGGGGCGCTGATGCTTCTGATGGCCGTCTATGTATTCACATTTCCGAAATACAAGACCGAACAGGTCACGGCGGCGTTCTTCGGCGTTTTCTATGTGGCGATGATGCTGTCGTATCTGTACCAGGTGCGCCGGATGCCGGACGGCAAATACCTGGTCTGGCTGATCTTCATAAGCTCCTGGGGATGCGATACCTGCGCCTACTGCGTGGGGATGCTGATCGGGAAACATAAGATGGCTCCGGTCGTAAGTCCGAAGAAGTCGGTGGAAGGCGCCGTCGGCGGCGTGGCCGGTTCGGCGGTTTTGGGGCTTCTCTATGCGAAGGTGCTGGGAGGAAATATGGCGGAGGTAGGCAATCCGATGCTGGCCTGCGCGCTGGCCTGCGCCATCGCGGCGGTCATTTCCCAGGTGGGAGATCTGGCGGCGTCGGCGATCAAGCGGAACCACGACGTGAAGGATTACGGTCACCTGATCCCGGGCCACGGCGGCATTCTGGACCGGTTTGACAGCATGATCTTCACGGCGCCGGCGATCTATTTCGCGATCACATTTCTGCGGTGACTGATCGGGACAAAATGAGAAAGCGGGAGCATTTATGAGGAAAATATCGGTTCTGGGTTCTACCGGCTCCATCGGAACCCAGACGCTTGACATTGTAAGAGAAAACGGAGACATCCAGGTGACGGCGCTTGCCGTCGATCACAATATTACCGCGCTGGAGAAGCAGATCCGTGAGTTTAAGCCGCGGATCGCCTGTGTCTGGGATGAACGGAAGGCGGCGGAGCTTAAGACGGCCGTGGCAGATCTGCCGGTGAAGGTGGTTTCCGGCATGGACGGCCTGATCGAGGCGGCCACGGAGGCCTCCGCGCAGACCGTCGTCACTGCCGTAGTGGGAATGATCGGCATCCGGCCGACCATCGCCGCTATAGAGGCGGGCAAGGATATCGCGCTGGCCAACAAGGAGACGCTGGTGACGGCGGGGCATCTGATCATGCCGCTGGCCCGGGAGAAGGGCGTGCGGATCCTGCCGGTGGACAGCGAACACAGCGCCATTTTCCAGTGCCTGACTACGCTGGGAGTGGGCGCGCCGCCGCTTGACTGGGCGGAGAATCAGACGGAAGATGCCGGGAAGAAAGCTGCCTGCGGCGGCAGCGCAGGCTCCCGCAGTAAGAACCAGCTGACGAAGATCCTTCTGACCGCGTCCGGCGGTCCGTTCCGCGGATATACGCGGCAGCAGCTTCAGGACGTGACGCTGGAGGACGCTCTGAAGCATCCGAACTGGTCCATGGGCCGTAAGGTCACGATCGATTCCTCTACGATGGTCAATAAAGGCCTGGAGGTCATGGAGGCCCGCTGGCTGTTCGACGTTCCGGTCTCGCAGATCCAGGTGGTGATCCAGCCGAAGAGCGTCATTCACTCCATGGTCGAATTTGCGGACGGAGCGGTTCTGGCCCAGCTTGGCACGCCGGATATGAAGCTGCCGATCCAGTACTCGCTGTATTATCCGGAGCGGCGGCCGCTCGGCGGGGAGCGGCTGGATTTCTGGTCGCTTGCGCAGATCGCGTTCGAGAAGCCGGATACGGAGACATTTCGGGCGCTTAAGCTGGCGTATCAGGCGGCGGAGACCGGCGGCACCATGCCGACCGTCTTTAACGCGGCCAATGAACACGCGGTGGCCCGTTTTATCAACCACTGGATCCCGTATCTGACGATCACCGAGATGATCGAAGCCGCCATGAGCGCCCATAAGGCGGTTTCGCATCCGACGCTTAAGCAGATCCTTGAGGCGGAGCGGGAGACCTATGAATTCCTGCGGTCGCGCTATTGAGGAATGCCTGCTCCGCTCGGGCAGGAGCGCGAAAATGCTGGAAATCAGCGGCTATACGTCCTGCGGAGAGTTGGCGGTAAAATAAAAAGCGATCGGCAGGTTATGATATTGTGAATAATCGTAATAGTAACAGGAAAGAAGGCTGTAAAGTTTTATGAGTTTGATAATCTCGATCCTTGTATTCGGACTGATCATACTGATCCACGAGTTCGGTCATTTCATCGTCGCTAAGAAGAACGGCATCGCTGTCGTGGAGTTTTCCATCGGGATGGGGCCGCGGCTTCTGACCACGGTCCGGGGGGAGACCCGCTATTCCATTAAGGCGTTCCCGTTCGGCGGTTCCTGCATGATGCTGGGCGAGGACGAATCCGACCCGGATCCGAGGGCGTTCAACAATAAACCGGTCTGGTCCCGTATCGCCGTCGTGGCGGCGGGGCCGGTCTTCAATTTCCTGCTGGCCTTTGTGCTGGCTGTGATCATCGTCGGGTATGTCGGCTATGATTCGCCGGAACTGACCGGCGTGCAGGAAGGCTTTTCCGCCCAGGAACAGGGCATGCAGGCCGGCGACGTCATTACGAAGCTGGACAATACGCCGGTGGTCATCTACCGGGATCTGACGATGTTCATGCTGACGCATACCGACGCTCCGATCCGCGTGGAATACCGGCGCACGCTTGAGGACGGTTCCGTGGAGAAGCGGACCGCGGTCCTGACGCCGAAGCTGAGCGAAGAGACCGGAACCTATATGCTGGGCATTATCACGAGAGGCTACCGGGTGCCGGCGGGCGGAGTCCTGAATACGCTGAAATACGGCGCTTACGAGGTGGTCTACTGGATCAAGGCCGTCATCAAGAGCATCGGCATGATGATCGGCGGTCAGGTCCATTCGGAGGATCTGGCGGGGCCGATCCGTATGGTGGCTATGGTCGACGAGACCGTGGACGAGAGCATTTCCTACGGGATCGTGACCATGCTCTTAAGCGTGGCCAATCTCTGCGTGCTGTTCAGCGCGAACCTGGGCGTCATGAACCTGCTGCCGATCCCGGCTCTGGACGGCGGGCGGCTGGTATTCATGCTGATTGAGGCCGTGCGCGGCAAGCCGGTGGACCGGGAGAAAGAAGGACTGGTGCATCTGATAGGGATGGCGCTTTTAATGTGTCTGATGATATTTGTGTTATTTAATGATATATCGAATGTGTTCTTTCATTGAGATCATGCCGAAAGACGCGCGGGCGGAGAGGCAGAACCGGGAATTGACAGGAAGAAGGCCGTGGAGATGCCGAACCGCCGGGGAATGATTTACCCGTGATTACGGACGCGAAAGGAGAATATCCGAATATGGGCAGAAATGAGACAAGACAGATCCGCATCGGCGGCCGTGTGATCGGCGGCGGGCATCCGATCCTGATCCAGTCCATGTGCAATACGAAGACCGAGGACGCGGCGGCGACCGCAGAGCAGATCCTGCGTCTGGAAGCGGCCGGCTGCGACATCATCCGCGTGGCGGTGCCCACGATGGAGGCGGCCGCGGCGATCCGTGAGATCAAGAGGCAGATCCATATCCCTCTGGTTGCGGATATTCATTTCGACTATAAGCTGGCGATTGCGGCCATGGAGTGCGGCGCGGATAAGATCCGCATCAATCCCGGCAACATCGGCTCCCGCGAGCGTGTGCAGGCGGTGGTCGATAAAGCCCGGGAGATGGAGATCCCGATCCGGGTCGGCGTCAACAGCGGTTCCCTGGAGAAGCCTCTGATCGAGAAATACGGCGGCGTCACCGCCGAGGGACTGGTGGAGAGCGCTCTTGACAAAGTCCGTATGATCGAGGAAATGGGCTACGGCAATTTGGTCATCAGCATCAAGTCGTCGGACGTGATGATGTGCGTGAAGGCGCACGAGCTGATCGCGAGGAAGACGGATTATCCGCTGCATGTGGGCATCACGGAGGCGGGAACCGTCATCTCCGGCAATATCAAGTCGGCGGTCGGTCTGGGTATCATGCTCCATGAGGGCATCGGCGATACGATCCGCGTGTCCCTGACCGGCGATCCGGTGGAAGAAGTGAAGTCGGCGAAACTGATCCTTAAGACGCTGGGCCTTCGGCAGGGCGGCATCGAGGTGGTGTCCTGTCCTACCTGCGGCCGCACCCGCATCGATCTGATCGGGCTGGCGAACCGGGTGGAGACGATGGTGACCGAATTTGATCATCTGAATATCAAGGTGGCCGTCATGGGCTGCGCGGTCAACGGTCCCGGCGAAGCGAGAGAGGCGGATCTGGGCGTGGCCGGCGGCAACGGCGAGGGTCTGCTTTTCCGGAAAGGCGAGATCATCCGCAAGATGCCCGAGGAAGAACTCCTGGGGGCGCTGCGGGAAGAACTGGAGAAGATGAGCGCCGCGCAGAGCTGCGGGAAAGAGGCCCATGTGAAATGATGCGGCGGACATCTGCGGAATGATGTGCGGGACGCATGGCCGCAGGACATATGTGGATGAGACCGGCACAGCTGCAGATACAGACTGATGGTAATGTGCAGATACAGTATATGGTAATCTGCAGACATGGACAAATGGGAACGACAGGCAGGTAATACATATGGGTAAAAATTTCCTGGAAGTATTTCCGGAACTGAATATCGCAGAGGAATTGAAGGAGCTGCTTAAACTGGTGGAAGTGGAGCGCGTGTCCACGACCAGGGACCGCAGCCTTCTTCGCGTCTATATCGTAAGTCCCAGGCTTATCACGAAAAAGAATATTTTTGCGCTGGAAAAGGGCATTGTGGACCAGCTCTTCCCGGATAAGCGGCTTGCCGTGAAGATCATGGAGAAATACCATCTTTCCGGCCAGTATACGCCGGAAAAGCTTCTAAAAGTCTATGAAGACAGCCTTCTTCTGGAGCTGAAGCATTACAGTATTGTGGAATATAATATGTTCCGCCATGCCCGGTGCGAGTTTACCGCGGAGAATCAGCTGCGCCTGACGGTGGAGGATAACGCGATCTTCCGGGACAAATCCGGCGATCTGAAGCGGGTGCTGGAGAAAGTATTCTATGAGCGCTGCGGGTTCCCGGTGACCGTGGAATATGAGTTTGTAAAGCCCGCTGAGAAGCCGGAGCGGGAGACGGAATCCGAGGCCGCGGAGGCTTATTCGCGGATGGCAGTGTCCGGCGATCCTGCGGAAGGCATGGCCGGTACTTATGGAGAATGGAAAAATGACATCGCGGGCGGTGGATCGGATAATCCGTTGAATATGCAGGCACAGCCATATGAAGCAGCAGGACAGCCGGACGCGCTGCCAGGAGAAAATCAGGCAGAGCAGCCGCGCACTTTTGGAGAAGCGGTGAGAAGCCGGAAAACAGCAGGCGCAGGTGGAGACGGCGCCTTAGCCGGCGTTCCGAAAGCTCAGGGCGGTAAGTCCGGGAAAGGAACCTCCGGCCGGTCAGCGGCCGGAAACGGTGGAGGCAGCGGCATTGGCAGTAACGGCAGATCCGGCAGCAGCAACGGATTCGGCAGCGCCGGCAGCAACGGCGGCAAAGGCAGTTTCGGCAGCGGCTCTTTGGGCGGCTTCCGTAAGAGGTCCGGAGCCAAAGGCGGCGCGCGCATGGGCACTTATCAGAAGAAAAGCGACAACCCGGACGTTCTCTACGGCCGGGATTTCGACGACGGCTTCCTGGATATCAAGGATATCGACGGCGTTCAGGGCGAGGTGACTGTCCGGGGCAAGATCATTTCCACGGACCGCAGGCCCTTAAAGAGCGGCAAGACCCTGGTGATCTTCGATATCACCGACTTTACCGATACCATTTCCGTGAAGCTTTTCGCGTCAGAGGAAGCGCTGGAAGATATCGATAAAGCCGTGGTCAAGGGAAGCTTCATCAAGCTGAAGGGCATGACCACCATCGACCGGTTCGACGGCGAACTGACCGTGGGCTCCATCGTCGGCATCAAGAAATGCGAGGACTTCACAGGAAAGCGCATGGATAACAGTCCCGTCAAGCGGGTAGAGCTGCACTGCCACACGAAGATGAGCGATATGGACGGCGTCTCCGAGGTGGGAGACATCATTAAGCGTGCGAAGAAATGGGGCATGCCCGCCATCGCGGTCACCGACCACGGCGTGGTGCAGGCGTTCCCGGACGCCAGCCATGCGCTGGACAAGGGCGATACCTTCAAAATCATCTACGGCGTCGAGGGCTATCTGGTGGACGATATGAAGCAGCTGGTGGAAAGTCCCCGCGGACAGAGCTTCGACGATCCCTTCGTGGTCTTCGATATCGAGACCACCGGTTTCAGTCCCTTAAACGACCATATCATCGAGATCGGAGCGGTGAAAGTAGAAAACGGCGTCATTTCCGAGAAGTTCAGCACCTTCGTGAACCCGGACATGCCGATCCCGTTCCGCATCGAGCAGCTGACGGGCATCAGCGATTCCATGGTGCTGCCGGCGCCGAAGATCGACCAGGTACTGCCGGAGTTCCTGAAATTCTGCGAGGGGGCGGCCCTGGTGGCCCACAACGCTTCCTTCGACGTCAGTTTCATCGACCACAACGCCCGGCTGCTGGGCCTGCCCTTCGATCCGACGGTGCTGGACACGGTGTCCCTTGCAAGACTCCTTCTGCCGCAGCTGAGCCGTTTCAAGCTGGATACGGTGGCGAAGGCATTAAATATTTCCCTGGAGAACCATCACCGGGCCGTGGACGACGCGGGCTGTACGGCGGAGATCTTCGAGGCGTTCTTAAAAATGCTCCGGAACCGGGGTATCGACAATGTGGACGCCCTTAACGAGATGAGCCGTCTGGACGACGAGCGGGTGAAGAAGCTGCCGTCCCATCATATCATCATCCTGGCGAAGAACGACGTGGGGCGGACCAACCTGTACCGCCTGGTTTCCCGCGCCCATATCGATTATTTCTACCGGAA
>CANQRU010000065.1 GCA_947626395.1 uncultured Lachnospiraceae bacterium
GGTTCTGTGAGGGGCAGTAGACAAGCCTTTCACAAGATAAATTTAGAAAGGAGTGTCGAGACTGTCTACTCGACTGAAGCAGTATGAAACTGGTCGTGGTGACCGGTATGTCAGGGGCCGGTAAGACGGTGGCGCTTAAAATGCTCGAGGATATGGGCTTTTACTGCGTGGACAATCTTCCGATCCCGTTAATGAAGGAGTTTGTCTCGCTTCTGGCAGACGATCCGGAGCGGGGATCAGGCAGGGTCGCTTTGGGGATCGACATCCGCAGCGGGCAGGAGCTGCCGCTTCTGGACGGCATATTAAACGACTGGCAGCAGGAAAATGTGTCCTGCCGGGTTCTTTTCCTGGACTGCAGCGACGAGGTGCTGATCAAGCGCTATAAGGAGACCCGCCGCAGCCATCCGCTGGCCGGCACGGGCCGCATCGATCAGGGGATCGTCCGGGAGCGGGAGAAGCTCGCGTTTCTGAAGGATAAAGCCGATTACATTTTTGATACCAGCAAGCTCCTTACCAAGGACCTGCGCCATGAACTGGAGAAATTGTTCCTGGAGAACCGAAACTATGACAATCTCTTCATTACGATCCTTTCCTTCGGATTCAAATACGGCATTCCCGCGGATGCGGATCTGGTGTTTGACGTCCGTTTCCTGCCGAATCCTTTCTATGTGGAGGAACTGAAGAACCGGACCGGCGAGGAAGCGCCGGTGAGGGATTATGTGATGCAGGGCGGAACGGCGGCCGTTTTTTTGGAGAAGCTCTGCGATATGATCGATTTTCTGATCCCCAATTACGTGCAGGAGGGGAAGAACCAGCTGGTCATCGCGATCGGCTGCACCGGGGGACGACACCGTTCCGTTACCATAGCGGAAGCGCTCTACCATCACATGCGGATGCTCAGGCCCATGGGGCTTAAGCTGGAACACCGGGATAAAGACCTGAACCGGACGGCGCCCGCGGAACCGGTGAAGTGAGGTGATCAGCCATGTCATTTTCATCGGGAGTGAAGGAAGAACTGGCGGGGCAGTTAAGTCCCGCGAGGCACTGCCGGATCGCGGAGACGGCGTCGATCATAAGTCTCTGCGGGAGGATCCGGATCGACGAAGACGACCGCTTCCGCATCACGATTTCCACGGAAAATGAAGCAGTTGCAAGAAAGTACTTTACATTATTGGAAAAAACATTTAATATAAATACAGATATCGTCATTCGGCAGAACGCGTATCTGCGCAGAAGCCGGGCCTATATGGTCACGATCACGGACGATGAACAGGCCCGGAAGGTCCTTCTGACCACGAAGCTGATGGACAGGGACGGACAGATCGGCGAGGATTTATCCGTGGTCAGGAACCTTGTGATCCAGAACAGCTGTTGCAAGCGTGCATTCCTTCGTGGGGCTTTTCTGGCGGCGGGTTCCATCAGCGATCCGGAGCGGTTCTATCATTATGAGATTGCGTGTCTGACTGAGGAGAAGGCAGCGCAGATACGTGAGGTGATCGCCGCGTTCGGAATCGACGCGCGGATCGTGGCCCGGAAGAAATACTTCGTAGTCTACGTCAAGGAAGGGGACCAGATCTCGGATCTTCTGAATGTGATGGAGGCGCCGAAGGCCCTGATGGAATTCGAGAATATCCGGATCATGAGGGAGATGCGCGGCAGCGTTAACCGGATGGTGAACTGTGAGACCGCGAATATTCAGAAGACCGTATCTGCCGCGGTGAAGCAGATCGAGGATATCACATTCATCAGGGATACCATAGGCTTCGACGGACTGCCCGACGGGCTGGCCGAGATGGCCGCTCTCAGACTGGCAAGACCTGAAGCGACGCTTAAGGAACTGGGAGAATCCCTGGACCCTCCGGTGGGGAAATCGGGGGTGAACCACCGGCTGAGGAAGCTTAGTAACCTGGCGGAAGATTTGCGGGAGAAACGCGGATCTGAGTGATCCGGGGATCACTCGGAGAAATGAGGAGGAAGAAGTTATGCAGAAAAAATCTATCACAATTGAACTGGATCCGGGTCTGGAGGCGCGTCCGGTAGCCATGCTGGTACAGGTAGCAAGCCAGTATGACAGCAGTATTTATGTGGAGAGCGAGTCCAAGAGAGTGAATGCCAAGAGCATCATGGGCATGATGACGCTGGGACTGCTGCCGGGCGAGAAGATCGTGGTGACGGCGGACGGCGCCGACGAGGAGACGGCGATCGCCGGTATCGAGAAATATCTGACCGAAGGCTGAGAGCGTCGGGAGAAACCGCGCTAAGGCCGGAGCGTTATTTGAAGCTTACAGAATCTTGCAGTTTCGGAGCTGCGCTGGCGCACCCCGGACTGCAAGTTTTTTGTATTTCCATGCAGCCAGTGCGCCGGTGACGCCTTACGTGCATCCGGAAATAAACCGCGGTTTGCGGCTGCGCCTTGCTTTGTGGGGGAAATATATGGTATACTTATTTATACTGCAATAAAACCGATGAGAAACGAGGTGACAGGGAGTGGCATTTACGCATCTTCATGTTCATACGGAGTACAGCCTTCTGGACGGCTCCTGCAAGATCGGCGAGCTGGTGGCGAAGGCGAAGGATCTGGGCATGGACAGCATGGCGATCACGGATCACGGCGTGATGTACGGCGTGATCGATTTCTATAAGGCGGCGAAGGCCGTCGGGATCAAGCCGATCCTGGGCTGCGAGGTCTATGTGGCTCCCGGCTCCCGGTTCGACCGTGAGAATGTGCGCGGCGAGGACCGGTATTATCACCTGATCCTTCTGGCGGAGAACAACGAAGGCTACCAGAATCTGATGAAGATCGTCACCAAAGGATTTGTGGACGGTTTCTATTATAAGCCCAGGGTGGATTATGAGATCCTGCGGCAGTATCACGAGGGCATCATCTGCCTGAGCGCCTGCCTGGCCGGAGAGGTGCAGCGCTTCCTGGAGCGGGGCCAGTACGAGCAGGGGAAGGAAGCCGCCCTGCGTTATCTGGATATCTTCGGGGAGGGGAACTATTTCCTGGAACTGCAGGATCACGGGATCCCGGCCCAGAAGGTGGTGAATCAGGCGCTTCTCAAACTGAGCAAAGATATCGGCGTGCCGCTTGTGGCGACCAACGATATTCATTATATTAACGCCGAGGACGCGGCGGCCCACGACATCCTTCTGTGCATCCAGACCAACAAAAAGGTCACCGATGAGAACCGGATGCGCTATGAGGGCGGGCAGTATTACTGCAAGTCCGAGGAAGAGATGCGGACTCTGTTCTCCTATGCGCCGGAGGCTCTGGACAATACGTATGAGATCGCGAAGCGGTGCAATGTGGAGATCGAGTTCGGCGTCACGAAGCTGCCGCTATTTACTGTGCCGGAAGGGTACGATTCCTGGAGTTATCTGAACCATCTGTGCGATGAAGGTATGGCGAAGCGTTATCCGGAGGATCCGGACGGCTCCTTAAGAGAGCGGCTGGATTATGAGCTGGGCGTTATCAACAGCATGGGCTATGTGGATTATTTCCTGATCGTGTGGGATTTTATCCATTTCGCCAGATCCAACGGGATCAGCGTAGGTCCGGGGCGTGGTTCGGCCGCCGGCTCCATCGTGGCCTACTGCCTGGAGATCACCGATATCGACCCGATCCGCTACAATCTGCTGTTTGAGCGCTTCCTGAACCCGGAACGGGTGACCATGCCGGATATCGATATCGATTTCTGTTTCGAACGGCGCCAGGAGGTCATCGACTATGTGGTCCGCAAGTACGGCAAGGACCAGGTGGTACAGATCATTACGTTCGGTACCCTGGCCGCCCGCGGCGTGATCCGCGACGTGGGCCGGGCGCTGGATATTCCGTATAATAAGTGCGACGCCGTCGCCAAGATGGTTCCCAGGGATCTGGGGATCACGCTGGAGAAGGCGTTAAAGGCAAGCCCGGATCTGAGAAACGCCTACAATGAGGACGAGCAGGTCAAGTATCTGATCGACATGTCCATGCGTCTGGAGGGTCTGCCCAGGCATTCCTCCATGCACGCGGCCGGGGTCGTGATCAGCCGGACCTCTGTGGATAATTACGTGCCGCTTTCCAGGGCCGCCGACGGTTCCATAACGACCCAGTTTACGATGACGACGCTGGAGGAGCTGGGCCTTCTGAAGATGGATTTCCTGGGACTTAGGACGCTGACGGTGATTCAGGACGCCGTCGAGCAGATCGAGAAGAATTACGGGATCAAACTGGATCTGCACGATCTGGATTACAATGACAAAGCGGTTATGGAGCTGATCGGCAGCGGCAAGGACGACGGCATTTTCCAGCTTGAGAGCAGCGGCATGAAAAGCTTCATGAAGGAACTGAAGCCGGAGACGCTGGAGGATATCATCGCCGGCATCGCGCTGTACCGTCCGGGCCCCATGGAATTTATCCCGAAGTATCTGAAAGGAAAGAACGCCCGGGAATCCGTTACCTACGACTGTCCACAGCTGGAGCCGATCCTAAGCGCTACTTACGGCTGCATCGTCTACCAGGAGCAGGTCATGCAGATCGTCCGCGACCTGGCCGGATACACCATGGGCCGGAGCGACCTGGTGCGCCGCGCCATGTCCAAGAAGAAAGCGTCGGTCATGGCGAAGGAGCGGCAGAATTTCGTCTATGGCAATGAAGAGGAGGGCGTTCCCGGCTGCATCAAAAACGGGATCGACGAGAAGACCGCCAATACGATCTTCGACGAGATGACGAGCTTCGCCAGCTACGCGTTCAACAAGTCCCACGCGGCGTGCTACGCGGTGGTGGCTTATCAGACGGCGTATCTGAAGCATTACTATCCGAAGGAGTTCTTCGCGGCCCTGATGACGTCGGTCATGGAGAATACGAACAAGGTTTCCGAATATATCCTGACCTGCCGGCAGATGGGCATCAGTATCCTGCCGCCGGACATCAATGAGGGAGAGAGCGGCTTCACCGTATCCGGCGGAGCGATCCGCTACGGACTTTCCGCGATCAAGAGCATCGGCCGGTCCGTAGTCGACAGCATTGTGGCGGAGCGGGAAGCCAACGGACCCTTCCGCACCATGGATGAGTTCGTGGAGCGGATGAGCAACAAGGAAGTGAACCGCCGTACCCTGGAAAGCTTTATCAAAGCCGGCGCCCTGGATTCCCTGCCCGGAAACCGCCGCCAGAAATGTATGGTGGCGCCGGATATGCTGGATCAGAAGAATAAGGAGAAGAAGAGCGCCATGGAAGGGCAGATGACGCTGTTCGACTTCGCGGCGGAGGACGATAAGCACAATTTCCAGGTCACGTTCCCGGAAGTGGAAGAGTATTCCAAGGAGGAACTGCTGGCCTTTGAGAAGGAGATGCTTGGCATCTATATCAGCGGACATCCGCTCGAGGCATATGAGAAGAGCTGGCGCGCCAATGTGACCGCCGTCACCGCGGACTTCGCGGTGGACGAGGAGACGGAGAAGGCGGCCATTGCCGATGGAGTCCGGGTCACGATCGGCGGCATGATCACGAACCGTTCCGTGAAGGCCACCAAGAACGGCCAGATGATGGCTTATGTGACGCTGGAGGATCTGGTCGGGAGCGTGGAGGTCCTGGTATTCCCGCGGGATTACGAGAAATACCGCTGCGTCCTGGAAGAAGACGCGAAGGTCTATATCCAGGGCCGGGCGTCGATCGGCGACGATCCCATGGGGAAGCTGATCTGTGAGAAGGTGATCCCGTTCGACAGCCTTCCGAAGCAGTTATGGCTGCAGTTTGCGGACAAGGCGGCCTACGATGCGGTATTTCCGCAGGTGGCGGAATGCCTGGACCGGTCCGACGGACACGATGGCGTGACCATTTATCTGGCGAAGGAGAGGGCGAGAAAAGTCCTGCCGCCGAACCGAAGCGTGTCCTGCGATAATGACCTGCTTTCGCATCTTTACAAATTATTGGGTGAAAATAATGTCAAAGTCGTGCAAAAAACCATTGAAAGTATGGCAAAAATGAATTAGAATAGCGTTGTATACAAAAGCGTATGATCTGTATGGGCGCAGATTTTCCCGGCGTCCATTGCCGGAACGGCAGTCGGGCCGGCAGCGGGTAGAGTGGCCGCTTTCGTGCGGCGGAAATATGGATGATTACAGGAGGATTAAGATATGGCGAAAACAGTGAAGACGATCGGCGTTCTGACAAGCGGAGGCGACGCCCCCGGCATGAACGCTGCGATCCGCGCAGTCGTGCGTACCGCGATCAACCGTGGCCTGAAGGTCAAGGGCATCATGAGAGGATATGCGGGACTTCTGGCCGAAGAGATCATCGATATGAAGACCACCTCGGTTTCCGAGATTATCAATAAAGGCGGAACGATTCTTTATACAGCGCGGTGCATGGAATTTACGACTCCCGAGGGCCAGCGCAAGGGCGCCGAGATCTGCCGGAAGCACGGGATCGACGGCATCGTGGTCATCGGCGGCGACGGTTCCTACCGCGGCGCGGGCAAGCTTTCCGCACTCGGCATCAATACGATCGGCGTGCCGGGAACCATCGATCTGGACATCGCATGTACGGATTACACGATTGGCTTCGATACCGCGGTGAACACGGCCATGCAGGCGATCGATAAGGTCCGCGATACTTCGACTTCCCACGAGCGCTGCAGCATCATCGAGGTCATGGGACGCCACGCAGGCTATATCGCCCTCTGGTGCGGCATTGCCAACGGCGCCGAGGATATTCTGCTTCCGGAGAAGTACGACGGCAACGAGCAGGTGCTGATCAACCACATCATCGAGAACCGCAAGATCGGCAAGAAGCATCATATTATCATCAACGCTGAGGGCATCGGCCATTCCACTTCCATGGCGAGAAGGATCGAAGCGGCTACCGGTATCGAGACAAGGGCCACGATCCTGGGATACATGCAGCGCGGCGGCGGCCCCACCTGCAAGGACAGGGTCTACGCGTCGATCATGGGCGCCAAGGCGGTGGAGCTTCTGGCCAACGGCGTGAGCAACCGCGTCATTGCCTATAAGAACGGCGAGTTTACGGACTTCGATATTCAGGAAGCCCTGGCGATGCAGAAGGATCTGCCGGAGGATCAGTACGAGATCAGCAAGCTGTTGACCCGGTGACACGCTTTCTTTGTCGCGCCGATACGGCAGAAGAAGCCGGCGGCAGGCAGGGATGTATCAGCCGGCGTAAAGAAGAGAGTGCCAATGGCGGTTATCTCTTATCTGTCGGCACAGAAAAAGAGCGCATCGGCGGCAAATAGATTCGCACAGGCGGGGGTTCGGTTTTGGAGAGAACGGTATTATGCGGCGCCAGCGCCTATGAGGAGAAGTATTATTTTAACCGGCAGTTCGATTCTCTGCCGGAGAACGTGAAGGAAGAACTGCAGATCATGTGCGTGCTCTTCACGGAGGATGTAGGCGGAGTGCTGACGCTGGAATATGACGAGAACGGAAACCTTGAATTCAAGGTCATGGCGGCCGACGACGATTTCGATTACGATGAGATCGGAAGCGGCTTAAAGATCCGGCAGTATCAGCGGGAGAAGCGGGAGCTTCTGGAATCGCTGGAACTGTATTACAGGGTATTTTTCCTGTCGGGAAAGCTGCCGGAGAAGAAATAGCATATTAGGATGGCGGAATTCCGGCCGGGAGATTTTCCTGGCCGGATCGTATATCATGTCAATGTATGGAAGGAGCGCCGCTGACGCTCTTTCTGCATGATACGGCGGCATACATGGGCTGCCTGCGGCGAAGCTTTTGGGTATGGAATCGACTTATGAATGACGGATGGTGCGGGATGGATCGTGGCAGAGTGCTGCGGATCGGCAGCGCAGAACTGAAGAATAATCTGATACTTGGGCCCATGGCGGGCGTGACCGATCTGGTGTTCCGCGGACTGTGCAGGGAACAGGGCTGCGGGGCGGCCTATACGGAGATGGTCAGCGCCAAGGCTCTTTTTTATCACAGGCAGGAGTTTGAGAGATTCATTCGGGGAGGCAGTGGAATGTGGTCGCGGCCGGGGTACGAATACCGCGGTTCGGATAAGTCGCTGGGACTGATGCGCGCCGCGGAGAATGAGGGCCCCCTGGCGCTCCAGCTGTTCGGATCGGAGCCGGAGATCATCGCGGAGATGGCGGCTGCGGCGGAGGAAGGCCCTTACGCCTGGATCGATATCAATATGGGATGTCCCGTGCCGAAGATCGTGAATAACGGGGAAGGTTCCGCCCTGATGAAGGATATAAAGAAAGCGGAAGCGATCGTGACGGCGCTGGTGAGGAATGTGAAAAAGCCGGTGACCGTCAAGTTCCGCAAGGCGTTTGATGAAAATACGGGCGACGCGGTGGAATTTGCCAAAATGGCGGAAGCCAGCGGAGCGGCCGCCGTAGCGGTCCACGGAAGGACCAGACAGCAGTTCTATTCCGGCCGGGCGGACTGGGATGTGATCCGCCGCGTAAAGGAAGCGGTAAAGATCCCGGTGATCGGAAACGGCGATATTTTCAGCGCCGCGGACGCGGAAAGGATGCTTACGGAAACGGGCTGCGACGGCCTGATGGTCGCCCGCGGCGCCAGAGGCAATCCCTGGATCTTCCGGGAGATCCTTCATTATCTTGAGACGGGACAGGAGCTGCCGCGGCCGGACCGGACGGAGATCCGCGATATGATCCTCCGCCATGCCCGGCTGCTTGCCGAAGACATCGGCGAACGCCTGGCGGTGTGCGAGATGAGGGGACACGCGGCCTGGTATACGGCGGGCCTGCCTCATTCGTCCAGGCTTCGGAATGAACTGAATCAGGCGGAGACCTGCGACGAATTTGAGCGCCTGATCCGGCAGGCTTTTATATCCTAATCAATTCTTGACAATACGTAGCAGTTGGGATATAATACAGCGTAATGCAAAGAGTGGAAGGGCTTTTTGCGGAGAAAGAAATAAGGAAGGTAACTGATGTTATGGCGGAGAAGAAGAACATTCTTACGTATGCAGGACTGAAAAAGTATGAGGATGAGCTTCAGGATCTGAAGGTAGTCCGGAGAAAGGAAGTAGCCCAGAAGATCAAGGAAGCAAGAGAACAGGGGGATCTGTCCGAGAACGCCGAATACGACGCTGCGAAGGACGAACAGAGGGACATTGAACTGCGGATCGAGGAGCTGGAGAAGCTTCTGAAGAACGCGGAGGTAGTCGTCGAGGACGAGGTCGATCTGGATAAGATCAGCATCGGCTGCCGGGTGAAGGTTTACGATATCGAGTACGACGAGGAGATGGAATTCAGTCTGGTGGGGTCCACGGAAGCCAACAGCCTCGCGAACAAGATTTCCAATGAATCGCCGGTAGGGAAGGCTCTGATCGGCCGGAGAGTCGGCGACGTCGTAGATGTGGAGACGCAGGCGGGAGTGATCCAGTACAAGGTTCTGGATATTCAGAGAGTATAAGACAAGGAGAGTCAGACGTGGCAGAGCAGCAGAATCAGGGACAGCAGAATCAGCAGCAGGATATCGGCCAGCTTTTGAAGGTGCGCCGTGAGAAGCTTGCCGAACTTCAGGCGGCAGGCCGCGATCCGTTTCAGATCACGAAATACGACGTCACCGTACACAGCGCGGATGTTAAGGATGATTATGAAGCCTGGGAGGGCAAAGAGGTCTCCGTCGCGGGCCGCATGATGGCCCGGCGCATCATGGGCAAGGCATCCTTCTGCAATGTGCAGGATTTAAAGGGCGATATCCAGTGCTATGTGGCCCGTGACAACATCGGCGAAGAGGAGTACAAGGCTTTCAAGAAGCTGGACATCGGCGATATTATCGGGGTCAAAGGCACGGTCTTTACGACGAAGGCCGGCGAGATCTCGATCCACGCCACATCCCTTACGCTGCTGAGCAAGAGCCTGCAGATCCTTCCTGAGAAGTACCACGGCCTGACCAACACGGATATGCGCTACCGCCAGAGGTATGTGGATCTGATCATGAACGAGGACGTGAGGAAGACATTTGTCATGCGTTCGAAGATCATCAGCAGCATCCGCCGCTATCTGGACGGACAGGGCTTCCTGGAAGTGGAGACGCCCATGCTGGTAGCCAACGCCGGCGGCGCGGCGGCGCGGCCGTTCGAGACCCATTATAACGCCCTGGATGAGGATGTGAAGCTGCGTATTTCCCTGGAACTGTACTTAAAGCGGCTGATCGTAGGCGGCATGGAGCGTGTCTACGAGATCGGCCGGGTGTTCCGCAACGAGGGGCTGGATACCAGGCATAATCCGGAGTTTACGCTGATGGAGCTCTACCAGGCGTACACGGATTACTACGGCATGATGGATCTGACGGAGAATATGTTCCGCCATGTAGCCCGTGAGGTCTGCGGCACGACCACGATCACCTATTCCGGCGTGGAGATCGACCTTGGCAGGCCGTTCGAGCGGCTGACCATGATCGACGCTATTAAGAAATATACCGGCATCGATTTCGAGGAGATCAAAACCACAGAGGAAGCGAAGAAGCTGGCGGATGAAAAGGGCGTTCATTACGAGGCCCGCCACGTCCGCGGCGACATTATCAATCTGTTCTTCGAGGAGTTTGTGGAGGAGCATCTGATCCAGCCGACTTTCATCATGGATCATCCGGTGGAGGTCAGCCCGCTGACCAAGCGCAAGCCCAGTAAGCCGGAGCTGGTGGAACGGTTCGAACTGTTCATCTACGCCCGCGAGATGTGCAACGCCTATTCGGAGCTGAACGACCCGATTGACCAGCGGGCCCGCTTCGCGGCCCAGGAAGAAGCGTTCGCGGCCGGCGACGAGGAAGCCAACCACACGGACGAGGACTTCTTAAACGCCCTGGAGATCGGCATGCCGCCCACCGGAGGCATCGGATACGGGATCGACCGGCTGGTGATGCTTTTGACGGACTCGCCCGCCATAAGGGACGTTTTATTGTTCCCGACAATGAAGTCTTTATCGTAAAGAATGACGTATTTACGCGGTTTTTCGGGTGCCGGATGACGCCAATGACGCCAATTTGACGCCAATCGATGCAGAAATGAATGTTCGAAAGAAGGGTATGTGTGGCCGAATGTGTACTGGAATAGACGACAAGTACACCGCAGAGCAGACCTAAAAGATTTGCAGCAAAATAAGAGTATCAGCTTATCCGTCAGGAACGGCTGGTACTCTTTTTTTGATTGCAAGATTGCAGATCATTGTCGATATGATATATCTGTGGAAACAATCGTTAAAGCGAGGGTAAACAGATTTTGTTGTCAGAAATGAAATTAGGACGGATCGTGTTTTCTAAATCGTTCTGCTTGAAACTTCTGTCAGAATATGTTAGTATTGTTTTGGGTGTCACCAAGATGGTGGACGGC
>CANQRU010000066.1 GCA_947626395.1 uncultured Lachnospiraceae bacterium
AGGTATGAAAAAAGAACATCCATCACGATGTTCTCTTCTCACTGCCGTCACATAATCACTTACTTTGCGTAAGATCCCCACCAATAGTGACGGCTGCCCGTAAAGGGTTCAGTTTATTGTCTCTTAGGGGGTAGGCCGTGCGTCTCTGGCTTTCCCTCTGTGATTAAAATATAACATATTCCGAAATACAGTTCAAGAGTTTTTTATTTCTTTCCAAACTCTTCTCGATTTACGCTTCCGGCTTCTCCACCTGCACGATCGCGCTCTTCTGCATCGGAATACGGCAGTTCTTGTTGCTGCCGAATTCGATGATCACGGTGTCGTCGGTCATATCGATGACCACGCCGTAGAAACCGCTGCTGGTAAGCACATTATCGCCCACGGCGACGCTGGCCAGAAGCTCGGCCATCTTCTTCTTCTCCTTCTGCTGCGGACGGATGGCGATGAAATACATCATACCGATCAGAAACGCCGCATAAATCAGCCAGAATCCCAATCCGCCGGCACCGCCGGACGCTGTCGCTGTCAACATATCAATTTCCTCCTTCACTCATCCCTGCCAGCTTGGCCGCTTTGTACTCGCTGTAGCGGTGGGCCTCGATGGCGTCCCGAATCTCTTCCATCATTGTATTATAAAAATACAAATTATGCAACACACATAAACGCATTCCCAGCATTTCTTTCGCCTTGAACAGGTGCCGGATGTAAGCCCGGCTGTAGGAACGGCAGGCCGGGCAGCCGCAGCCCTCCTCGATGGGGCGGTCGTCCAGCTCGTACTGCTGGTTGTGCATATTCAGTTTCCCATGGTTCGTGTAGACGTGGCCGTGGCGCCCGTTGCGGGTCGGATAGACGCAGTCGAAGAAATCCACGCCCCGCTCCACCGCCTCCAGGATATTGGCCGGCGTCCCCACGCCCATCAGATAGGTAGGCTTCTCAAGCGGCAGATACGGCACCGTCTCGTCCAGGATCCGGTACATCTCCTCGTGGCTCTCGCCTACCGCCAGCCCGCCGATGGCGTAGCCGTCCAGATCCAGCTCAGAAATGGCCTGCGCGTGGGCGATGCGGATGTCCTCAAAGGTCCCGCCCTGGTTGATACCGAACAGGAGCTGTTCCTTATTCAGGGTGTCCGGCAGGCTGTTAAGCCGGGCCATCTCGTCCTTACAGCGCTTAAGCCACCGGGTCGTGCGGTCCACCGAGTTCTGCATATACTCCCTGGTCGCCGGATGGGGCGGGCATTCGTCCAGCGCCATCGCGATGGTCGAACCCAGATTTGACTGGATCTGCATGCTCTCCTCCGGCCCCATGAAGATCTTGCGCCCGTCGATGTGGGAGTTGAAATACACTCCCTCTTCCTTGATCCTGCGCATCCCCGCCAGGGAGAACACCTGGAATCCGCCGGAATCCGTCAGGATCGGCCGGTCCCAGTTCATGAACTTATGCAGGCCGCCGAACTGCCGGATCAGCCTGTCGCCGGTCCGCACATGAAGATGGTAGGTGTTGGACAGCTCCACCTGGGTGCCCAGCTGCCGCAGGTCGTCGGTAGACACGGCGCCTTTGATAGCCCCTACAGTCCCCACGTTCATGAACACCGGAGTCTGGATCGTGCCGTGGACGGTAGTTACCTCCGCCCGCTTGGCACGTCCGTCCTTCGTAATCAACTGATATCTCATAAATTGTCTGCTTTCTGAATTCCGCTGCCTGCTGTTCTGCCGAAGCTTTTTCCTGCATCAGGACTTCGAGCTCAAAGCGCCTACTTCGCTGCTTTCTTCTCCGCCTTCTCCTTCGCAGCCTTTTCCGCTTTCATCGCCTTCGTCTTATGTGTCAGCACCAGCCACAGGGCGCCGGTAACGCATACCGATGAATACGTACCGCAGACGATACCCGCCATTAGCGGAAGCGCGAACTCGCGGATGGAGCTGACGCCCAGGATGAACAGCACGAACACCATGATGAACGTAGTCAGCGAGGTGTAGATGCTTCTGGTAAATGTCTGCGTGATACTGATATTCACCAGCTCCTCCAGGCTCTGCTTCGCCGTCTTCGTCTGCAGATGCTCACGGATCCGGTCAAAGATAACGATCGTCGCGTTGATGGAGTAACCGACGATGGTCAGCATGCAGGCGATAAATGTAGAGCCTACGGACCACCGCGCCACCGCGTAGAAGGTCAGCACCACCATAACGTCATGCACCAGGGCCGCCACCGCGCTGGTCGCGAAATTGATATCCTTGAACCGGAACCAGATGTAGAGAAGCATCAGGATCGTCGCGACGATCACTGCCACGATCGCGTCCTGCTTCATCTCATCGCTGATCGCGCCGGAGATGTTCTCCGTCGTGATGGTCTCATTGTCCACGCCGAACTTCTCCACCAGGGCGTCCGCCATTGCCTGCCTCTGCTCCACCGTCAGGGTCTGCGTCCGGAAGATCACCTCCGTCGTGCCGGCTACCTTCTGCTGCTGCACATCGGTCACACCGGTCGCCTCGCGGATCACCGGAATCACCTGGCTGTCGATCTCCTCAAGACTCATATCCGTCGTAAACGGAACATTCGTCGAAGTACCGCCCTTGAAATCCATGCCCCAGTTGAGCGCGCCGCGTCCGGTCACCGCTCCTCCGGCCATGACGACCCAGCCCAGCAGGATCGCCGCGATGGAGATCGTAAAGAACACCTTCTTCTTCCCGACGAAATCCGTCGGCGTCTTGTCCTTCTTCACGCCGTACAGCTTTACATTCTGCAGGCCCAGATTATACAGGGCATACAGAGCCGTTCTGGTCACGAACAGGGCTGTGAACATGGATAAAATGATACCGATGGCCAGCGTCGTCGCGAAGCCCTTCACCGTACCGGAGCCGCGCAGATACAGCACCGCCGCGGCGATCAGCGTCGTCACGTTGCCGTCCACGATCGCAGACAAAGCCTTGCTGAAACCGGTCTTGATCGCGGAATGCACCGTCTTGCCCACGCCGATCTCTTCCATGATACGCGTGAAAATGATGACGTTGGCGTCCACAGCCATACCGATGGAAAGGATGATACCGGCGATGCCGGGCAGCGTCAGCGTCACTTCAAACGCGGACAGCAGGATCATCTCCAGACCGGCATACAGAGCCAGGGCGATAACCGAAGCCACGCCGGGCACCCGGTACACCACGATCATGAAGACCGCGATGATGATAAATCCGATCAATGCCGCCATAAGGCTCGTGCGGATCGCGTCCTGCCCCAGTCTCGCACCGACTACCTGAGACCGCAGTTCCTCCAGCTCCAGAGACAGGGAACCGATGCGGATCGTAGAAGCCAGGTTCTGCGCCGCCTCATAATTCTCCATATTCTCGATATAGCACTCACCGCCGGTAATCGCCGTCTGCACGGTAGGCGCGGAAACGATCTGATCATCATAAATAATGTAGATGGGTTCCCCGATATGCGCGGAAGTCGCATCCGCAAATGCCTGCGTTCCTTCCTCATTAAAGCCCAGGCTGACGATATAATTATCAAGTCCCGTCGTCTGATCCTTCATGATGCCGGCCTCGGCACGGACCACCTGATCGCCGGTCAGGATCACATTGCCGTCCGGATCCATGAAGCTTAAGGAACCGGGCTTGCCCAGCTCTTCCAGGATCGTATTGGCATCCGACACGCCGGGGATGTCGATATTGATCCGGTTATTGCCTTCCTGATACACCTCAGCCTCGGTGCTGTAGTTCTGCACCCTCTGCTGCAGCTTGTAAATGGTGTCGGACATATCCGTATCGGACGGATTGTCGATGACGGTCCGGTAGGTGATGCTCACGCCGCCGGCCAGATCCAGGCCCAGCTTGATGTTGTCAGCCGTGTCATACCCGAACCAGCCGAATACGGCCACGCAGGCCAGCACGGCGATCAGGCACAACAGGCCTTTTCCTTTTCCACTTTTCATTGCTTTTATCTCCTTTGCTACAATAATGCACTTACTCTGTACCGGCTCCGCCGGTTCCCTCTTTCTATTCCTCATCCTCCGCCAGTGCCGCCTTGATCATGATCGCGCATTCGATCCGCTTCTTCTGCATCTCGCAGCCGATCTCATACGCCCCCGTGATCGATCCGTCGTAATTCCAGGCGTTAGCCGCGCAGCCGCCGCTGCAGTAGAACCGCGCGAAGCAGTTCCGGCACTTGTCCTTGGCGTAAACATTCACCAGCTTAAACTCATCCCGAAGCTCCGTATTCGTGATACCCTCGTCCACATTTCCCAAGAGGAACTGCTCCTGTCCCACGAACTGATGGCAGGGATACAGATCCCCCCACGGCGTCACCGCCAGATACTCGGTTCCCGAACCGCACCCCGACAGCCGCTTGGCCACGCAGGGGCCCTGGTTCAGATCGATCATGAAATGGAAGAAGTTGAAGCCGCGGCCCTCTTTCTTCCTTTTAATATATTCAACCGCCAGCCGGTCATACTCGGCCAGTATCTGCGGCAGGTCTTCCTTCCGGATCGCATAGGGCTCGTCCGGCGATGCCACCACCGGCTCCACCGACATCTGCTTAAAGCCCAGGTCCGCGAAATGCAGCACATCGCTGGCAAAATCCAGATTATATCTGGTAAATGTCCCGCGCACATAATAATTCATCTGCCCGCGGCTCTCCGCAAACTTCTGAAACTTCGGGACAATGATGTCGTAGCTGCCCGCGCCCTTCCGGAACGGCCGCATCCGGTCGTTGACCTCCTTGCGCCCGTCCAGGCTCAGGACCACATTGGACATCTCCCGGTTGCAGAACTCCATGATCTCGTCATTCAGGAGAACGCCGTTGGTAGTCAGCGTGAATCGGAACTGCTTGTTATGCTCCGCTTCCTGAGACCTGCCGTACTCCACCAGCCGCTTCACCACGTCCCAGTTCATCAGCGGCTCGCCGCCGAAGAAATCCACCTCCAGGTGCTTCCGGTTCCCGGAGTTCGCGATCAGGAAATCCAGCGCCTTCTTCCCTACCTCAAAGCTCATCAGTGCCCGCCGCCCGTGGTACTCGCCTTCCTCGGCGAAGCAGTACCTGCAGGCCAGATTGCAGTCGTGAGCGATATGCAGGCACAGCGCCTTCACAACCGTTTTGCGCTTCTTAAAATCGATTACATAATCGCGGTAAATATCTTTCGTGAACAGCTGCTCCGCGTCGGTCAGCTCCTGAATATCGCTCATCGCGTCCGCGATATCCTGAGCGCCGTAGCCGTATTCCTCCGCCAACTGCTTTTCAACACGTCCGCGAAGTTCGGCAGGGATCTGAAAGACTCCGGCTGACCCTGATTCCGGGACCTTCTCTCCCGCTTCCAATCCTTTTCCGGTCGTCTCTCCCGGTTCCGGCGCGGCCTCGCAGCCATTCTCATCCTCACAGCCAGCGCAGCCGCTCTCCGCCGCAGGCCCCGCGATCTGCCCATCCAAAACTGTCTCCGGCATCTCCGCCGCCAGCAGCGCCACCGCGTCATAGACTACATCGTCCACCACATGAACCGCGCCGCTGTTGACATCCATGACAATGTTATATCCGTTGTTCCTGTACTGATGAATCACTCGATATCTCCTCGTATGACAGACGCAGCCGCAAAACCATCCCCTTCAGCCCGGATACCATCCGCCGCATACTGCCATGATAACAAACGAAACGCCCCTACAATCAAAAGGACCGTAGGGGTTCCTCGTTTACTGCTTATTCATCTGATAAAAATGCCGCCGAATGCACGCATCAGCCCGAACTCAGCCCTTATTTCCGTGCATCAGCGTGCATCCGGCCGCACCTGATCACCTGTTCGCGTTCTCGCAGCTCTGATTACCCACAGTGCAGGATGTCTTGCATGCAGACTGGCAGGATGTCTGGCACTCGCCGCAGCCGCCCTTCTTCATGGACTCTTTCAGAGTGTTTCCGCTTAATGTCTTAACTTTCTTCATGTCATATCCTCCTTCAAAACACCGGTTCCTGCCACGCAGCTGCCCTTCGCTGTCAGCCTCCGGGCCGCGGCAGGCATACCGTAACGATGATCTTTCAAGTCAAGCATTGCTAGTATAACATAAGAATTCCATTGTTGCAAGGCTTTCCGGCTCATTTTCTCCGTTGTTTTTTGCCCTGCCGCCGGCGGCGTCTCTTCTTGTACTATTTTCGCGGAGCCGCTAATATACTGAACCAACAATCAATCAAGGAGACATCCCATGGGCATCTCCGCACCCAAAGTATTCCTGCGTTCCCTGCTTTTCTCCTACCTGCTGTCCGCTATCCTGCTGATCGCTGTTTCCTTTGGTCTCTATAAGCTGCGCCTGCAGGAAAGCCAGGTCCGTCTGGCCGTCAACGTCGTCTATGTGCTTTCCTGCGCACTGGCCGGTTTCCTGGCCGGCAAAGGCATGCGAAAAGGCCGGTTTTTCTGCGGCGTCATCGCGGGGCTTCTGTATTTCGCCGTTCTTCTGGCCGTGTCCGTCCTGTTAAATAAAGGGCTGACCGCCACACCCCTGGAACTGGCCGCCGCTGCCGGCTTCTGCGCCGGAAGCGGGATCATCGGCGGCGTACTCAGCTGACGATGCAGCAGCAGCCGGATACGAACAGTACGTTACCGGCACCCTGCCGGCATGGAAATACGACTGTAGCGCCACTGACGCTCCGGGCGCATACTGACGCAATACAAAAACGCGTCACTGGCGCCCTGCATGCATGGAAATAAAAAGCCGGAGACAGACTTCCTGCCTCCGGCGCCATTCCAGACACATATGCAATTCATCTTGCCGCCAGCAGGCGATCACTCAAATACCACGCAGCCCACAACGGTCTTATTAAGATCCTTCGCCTTCTCGATCTCCAGGGCCACATCGGTGTATAACGAATGGCTGCACTGCTCAACCAATACCACCCCGTCGCATTCCGGCAGCTGCCGAAGCGCCTGCTCGTCACGCAGGACATTGCCGCCTGCCGTTATCTTCACGCCGGCCAGTCTGCTCTCCAGCCCGCTCACCACCTGAGAAATCATCTTCGCGTCCGCGGTTCCGGCCACCATGAGAGACCTCACATCTCCCGCGTAGTTAGAAATATTCGCGGCAATCAGGCCGTACTCCACAGAAGCATCCGTGCCGCTGCCCGCGCGTCCTTCCATCTTCCGCAGCCACGCATCCACAGCAAACAGCTTCTTCGATGATGCCGGAAGCGTTCCCAGAATCTTCACCCGGTAACGGTTCTTCAGTTCCTTCGCTGAATACAGCTTATCGCTCATCAGGAATACCACACATACAAAGAATACCACCATGAACGCGCCCAGGACGCCTCCCAGGACCGCATACTTGATGCCGCCCTTGATCGCCGCCATCGTAGAAGTAGACGGCTTCGCCGGCTCCGTCATGGCATCCAGCTCATCCTGCTTACTCTCAAGGCTGTCATTCAGGGAAGTCAGCCGGTCGCTCTGCTGCTTCTGCGTATCCTGAAGATTCAGATCCACCAGGGAACCAACACTGGAGCTGACCTCGCTTACCGTATGGTTGCCGATGCTTGTCCGGATCTGGCGCTTCGCGTCGTCCACGCCCTCCAGCATGGCATCCATGATCTCCTTCGCGTGAGCTTCCGTATCACCCTTCACCACTATCGTCAGAAGGTTCCCGGATATCGTAACAGAAACAAGCTCTTCCAGATAACGCTCATCCATGCCGATCTCATCAGCCACAGTCTCCAGAAATTCCAGGTTCGTGAGCGAAGTCTGATATGTCGTCAGGATCGTGTCCGTAAAGTTCAGATTCTGATACACCATATCCGGCATGATCTGATAGTCTGTCTTGACAAATAAGACCGTCTGGGCCACCCATACATCGTAGGGGCTCATATTCATCAGCTCCGACTTCTCCAGATACTCCTGCTGATCCTCAATGCTCTTCTTCAGGTTCTCGATCTCCCGCTCGCAGTTGGCCCGGTTCTTCTCGTACAGCTCCACGGCCGCCTCATAATCCTTCTGCGCCTTCTCCACCGTCTGCGTATCATTCTGGCTCCGATAAGCGCTCACCGCACGGTATCCGCCCAGAATGACTGCCAGCACCACCGCCGCCAGTATGATCGGACGCCACTTATAAAGCACCGCAAACATCAGATCCTTCAGATCAATTTCCTGCTCATATGTATTATTCGGTTCCATCTTACATCTCCTTATTTGTATTCATTGCTCTTTATTCTATCATAGTCCGAAATAATAGGCAAGACAGACCTTCAAGAAATTTCTTCAAATTTTAGCAAACATTCTTTCTCTTGCACTAGTATATCGCCCCAAATTATAATAAATATAGGATAAACTGTCAATAAAGAAAGGAAGGGCATATGAAGATACAGGAAGCGACCACATTGAGAATACAACAGCTGCGTAAAGAAAAGCGTTTATCCGTGTATGCCTTGATCTACCAGAGCGGCATGCCGCCCTCCACAGTGAAAAGCATCCTGCACGGAAAAAGCCAAAACCCCGGCATCGTGAACATCAAGCGTCTCGCCGAGGGCCTCGGCGTCACGATCAGAGAATTCTACGATTCTGAAATCTTTGATGACCTGGAGCCGGAAGACTAAGCGCGATCGGACATCTCTGACGAAAACAAAACCCAGGCACTTGCCCTTGGAAGCGGGGCGAGGGCCTGGGTTTTATGTTTTTCATGGATATATAAATATACTTGTATCTTTAAATATACACAATCGCTTCTATGGAATCCCCAATCAGGTTCCATTTACAGGTTATATTCTTTGAAAAGCTTCCTCCGAAAAGTTCTGTCAGAAGCCGCCTTCATAATCAGATCGTCCTTATGATTCTCCGACAGAACCACAATCAAACGGCTCTTCTCTAAAAGTTGGTGACAGACATCGAGAAAACCACGTAAAATCATTGATTTGAAGGGATCTGATATCG
>CANQRU010000067.1 GCA_947626395.1 uncultured Lachnospiraceae bacterium
CTGCATGATCCCTGTCGAAACCAGTACAACCCCTTACTGGCGCATTACGGATAACACTCTGCAATGCTCTGTTATAATAACACATTTCTTATCCTGTGTCAAATCTCATCTTCTTACAAAATAGTTACAAATCACCGTCATGATCCAGGACGCGCGGACTTCCTCCGAAGCTACCGCAGATTCTGCTTAAACTCCCGCTGCACTTCCCGCTTCTGGTCTTTCTTCGCGATGTCCTCCCGCTTGTCGTAGAGCTTCTTGCCGCGGGCAAGGCCCACCTCCACTTTCGCCAGGCTTCCCTTAAAATAGACCTGCAGGGGCACCAGCGTATAGCCCTTCTGGGCGATCTTGCTCTCCAGCTTACGGATCTCCAGGCGGTGCATCAGGAGCTTTCTGACACGCAGCGGGTCCCGGTTGAAAATGTTGCCCTTCTCGTAAGGATTTACGTGCATACCATAGATGAATACTTCACCGCGCTCAATACGGACGTATGCCTCCTTGATGCTGCATTTGCCCATACGGATGGACTTGACCTCGGTTCCGAACAGTTCGATGCCGGCCTCATATTTGTCCTCGATAAAATAATCGTGGTACGCTTTCTTATTATTTGCGATCAGTTTGAAGGAATCCTTCGACATAATCTGTATCCTCCCCCTCCTATACTATCACACAGCTTTCCATGCGGCATATCCGCCGCAAGCTGCAGTGTCTTGTATCCCTACAAAAGCTTAAAACTTCAGACATATAAACTTCCTCGGGATTCTCTGCATTCCAGAATCTGACCATGTAATCTGCTCAAAAAACTCCGGCTTCGTCCGCCACGATCGCGAAATCGATCGTCCGCATCAGCCTATCCGTCCCGGTCACCTGCACCGTCACCTTCTGTCCCAGCTTATAGCGGCGGTTCGTCAGTTCCCCCACCATCTCCATCTTCGCCTCATCGAAGATAAAATAATCGCCCTCCAGGTCGCTGACCCGCACCATACCTTCCACCGTATTCGGCAGTTCCACATAGACGCCCCAGCTGGTGACGCCGGAAATGACGCCGTCATAGATCTCGCCAATATGTCTGGACATATATTCGCATTTCTTGAGCTTCTCCGTCTCCCGCTCCGCCTCGTCGGCCCGCCGCTCTAACGCCGAGGACTTCACCGCCACCTCCGGCAGCAGCTTCGCGTAATGGGCTGTGCGCCGCTCGCTCAGACCTCCGTGCAGGTTCTCCTTGATGATCCGGTGGATCTGCAGGTCCGGATAGCGCCGGATCGGCGATGTGAAATGCGTATAATACCGGGCAGCCAGTCCGAAATGGCCGGTGCATTCGGTGGTATACTTCGCCTGCTTCATGGAGCGCAGCGTCATGCGGGAAAGCAGCGCTTCTTCCGGCGTTCCCTCGATCTTCGCCAGAAGCTTCTGCACTTCCTTCGGATGGACTTCGCCGTTGGGAACCCGGAGGACGTAGCCGAAATTATTGATAAACGCGGCCAGCTTTTTCATTTTCTCCGGATCCGGCTCCTCGTGGGTCCGGTAGAGAAACGGGATCTCCTGCCAGAAATAATCCTCCGCCACGGTCTCATTGGCCATCAGCATGAAATCCTCGATGATCTTCGTGGCCGCGTTGCGCTCATACGGCTTGATCTCGATCGGTCGTCCGCGGCCATCCAGCGTGATCTTGCTCTCCGGGAAATCGAAATCGATGGAGCCGCGCTGCCCCCGCTTCGCACGGAGAAGGTCCGCCAGTTCCTTCATCAGGTCAAACATTTCCACAAAGTCATCATATTGCGCCATCACGGTATCATCACGGTCGGAAATGATCGCGTTGACGGCCGTGTAAGTCATGCGGCGGTCCACACGGATCACGGTCTCCGCGATCTGATGGCCGACGACGGCTCCGGAACCGTCGATCTCCATGATACAGCTCAAGGCCAGACGGTCTTCGCCTTCATTCAGGGAGCAGATGCCGTTAGACAGCTTGTGCGGCAGCATCGGGATCACCCGGTCAACCAGATAGACGCTGGTTCCGCGGCGCTTCGCCTCTTCATCAAGGGGCGAACCTTCCGTCACATAATGGCTCACATCGGCGATGTGGACGCCCAGCGTGTAATGATCGTCGCTTTCTTTCGAAATGGTGACGGCGTCGTCTAAGTCCTTGGCGTCCTCACCGTCGATGGTGACGGTTTTTAGATGACGCAGATCGAGGCGGTGTCGGAAGGCGGGCGGCAGTTCGTTCACCAGGGCATCTGTCGCCGCTTCTGTCATTTTGATTTCTGTATAACCGCGATTATAAAGGCTCCGTTCAAGATCATTCGTCGTATAAGCATCGGCGCACGCTTCCGAACCGTTCTTCTCCTGAGCACCTGCCGGCGGCTTCGTCCAGATTGAATCAGCGATCCCCGCCGTCTGCGCCATCACATCCGCCGGAAATTCTTCCGGCAGGTCATAAGCCCGCACGATCGACAGGATATCCACGCCCGGATCATTCACATGACCCAGGATCTCCGTGATCTCTCCTTCCGGGTTCTGCTTTCCATTTCCGTAATCCGTGATCCGCGCCGCCACCTTATGGCCTGTGACCGCCCCCATATCTTTCCCTGCGGGAATGAATACATCCCGCGTCAGCTTCTGGTTATCCGGAATCACGAAACCGTAATTCTTATTCTTCCGGTAAAGGCCGATCACCGTCGTGTTGGCACGCTCAAGGATCCGCGTGACCGCGCCTTCCGCCCTGCGGCCGTCGGATGCTTCCTTCACGGTCACTTCCACCTGATCGCCGTGCATAGCGCCCTTCGTCTTATCCACCGGTATGAAAATGTCTCCGTCCCGCTCCGGCACGGTCACAAAACCGAAACCTTTCGCCGTCGCGCTGAAAGTGCCTTTGACAGTCTCCCAGACCGGCTTGCTATACCGGCCTTTCTTCGAGACGCTGGCCTTGCCCTCGGTCACCAGCTGCGTCAGGATCTCTTCCAGTTCTTCCCGCTGTTCTCTCGGTACATCCAGGAAAATCGCCAGTTCTTTCAGCTTCATGGGCCGGTAGGCCTCATCGTGAAACAGTTCCGTCAGCATCGACTTGCGCCTATTTCTCTCCTCGTCTGTCATCATCATTCCTCCGTCACTGCCGTCCTCACTCCAAAGGATATGATCTGCAGATTCCCAGAAAAAAACACTCTTGTTTCCAAGAGTGTCTGTCCTTTGCATTTACCAGATGATGTTCAGTATCAGCGCCAGAATCAGAAGCGCGGCGGCTGCGAACTTGGTGAACTTCTCCAGCGTGCCCTCCATGGAACGGCCTCTGTTCTTGCCCCAGTAGCTGTCTGCCATACCGCTGATGGAACCGAGTCCCGCGGACTTGCCTTCCTGCAAAAGCACGATAGCGGTCAGGGCGATACATATGAGAACAAACACGACTGATAAAATTACTTTAAGCACTGCCATGCTCTACACCTCCTGTAATAAAACAAAAATATTCTAGCACACTTTCGCGAGAAAAACAACCTCTATTTTCGCAAATTAAGCACAAATTCAAAATATATTCCGGCATGCCTGCTTAAAGACACATCAGAGTCATATCTAATCTGGCCTAACTGCTTCCGAATCTGCATTACCTGCTTAAACCCGCTTCAAAACAGTACTGTTATGCCATCAGCAGCAATCATATAAATTCCAAAATTATCCCAGCAACTGCTCCTCGATCCGCAGCAGCTGATTGTATTTCGCCACCCGGTCGGTGCGGCAGGGCGCGCCGGTCTTGATCTGGCGGGCGTTTGTCGCTACCGCGATGTCGGCGATGATCGAATCCTCCGTCTCTCCTGAACGATGGGAAATGATCGTGCCGAAACCGGCCCGTTTCGCCATCTCAATAGCCTCGAAGCTTTCCGTCAGCGTACCGATCTGGATCACTTTCACCAGGATCGCGTTGCCGGCTCCCAGTTCGATGCCTTTCTTAAGCCGTTCCGTATTCGTGACAAACAGATCGTCGCCCACCAGCTGTATCCGGCTTCCGAGAACCTCCGTCAGCATCTGCCAGCCTTTCCAGTCCTCCTCATGAAGTCCGTCCTCGATGGAGATGATCGGAAAATGATCCACCAGCCGCTCATAATACGCCACCATCTCCTGCGCTGTCCTCTGGACTTTCCCGCTGCTCATCTTACTCTCACCCGGGAAAAGATAGGTGCCGGAAACTTCGTCGTAAAGCTCGCTGGAGGCCGCGTCAATCGCGATAGCGACCTGCTCGCCGGGCTTATATCCGCTCAGTTTGATCGCATCCACTATATAACTTAGAACTTCCTCCGCATCCTTCAGATCCGGCGCGAATCCGCCTTCGTCGCCGACGGCAGTCGAATATCCGGACGTTTTCAGTATTTTCTTCAGCGTATGATAGATCTCGGCGCACATCCGCAGACCTTCGGAGAAGCAACGGGCGCCGACAGGCATGATCATAAATTCCTGCAGATCCACCGTATTGTCCGCGTGGACGCCGCCGTTTAAGATATTCATCATCGGCACCGGAAGCTCCCACGCGCCGATTCCGCCCAGATAGCGGTACAGCGGGATCTGCAGCTGATTCGCCGCGGCGCGGGCCACGGCCATCGAGACGCTGAGGATCGCGTTGGCTCCAAGCTTCGCTTTATTATCGGTGCCGTCGGTTTCCTTAAGGATCGTGTCGATGCGGCGCTGATTCAAGGCATTTTCAAAGGCGACAGCATCCGCAAGAACTGTATTTACATGCTCTACGGCTTCCAGCACGCCTTTGCCGCCGTAGCGGATCCCTCCGTCGCGGAGTTCCACCGCCTCGAATCTGCCGGTGGACGCGCCGGACGGAACCGACGCCCGACCTCTGGCGCCGCCTTCCAGCTTTACCTCCGCTTCCACCGTCGGATTGCCGCGGGAGTCAAGGATCTCGCGGGCGCGGACTTCGGTGATCTCGAATTTATCATACATAAAAATGGCCCTCCTGTTCACACCTGTTCTGTGTGATAGGATGGCCATTTTTCACAAAATTACTCTTGTAACTATTCTCTCAGATTGATTCCCATACCGCTTAAGCCGTGAAGGATCTTCTTCATCACGTCGCTGACTTCCTTATCCTCCAGCGTGTGGTCTTTGGCGCGGAAGGTGATGGAGTAGGCGACGGACTTGTATCCGGCCAGGATCTGGGCGCCTTCGTAGATATCGAAGAGGCTGCAGTCCTCCAGAATTTTGCCGCCGCGCTGGCGGATCATGTCCTCGATCTGACCCACCAGGATATCCTTGGGAACCACCATGCTGATATCGCGGGTGACGGCCGGGTATTTGGCTACGCCCTCGTACTTGCGGTCGAAGGTGGTATATGGCAGGACAGACGGAAGATCCAGAACCGCCACATAGGCTTTGTCACCGATCTTATAGTTATCGGTCACATCCGGATGAAGCTCACCCAGATAGCCGACATTTTTCCCATCATAGACGATACTGGCCTGGCGGCCGGGATGCAGGAAGCTTAACCCCGCGTTGGGATCGTAATGCACCTTCTTCGTCATGCCGACCTTATCGAAGAACTCCTCGACCACGCCCTTCATGCTGAAGAAATCCACATCGCCGTAAGCGCCGAGTACGAACTGCTGACGCTCATCCGGCAGCTCCGTCAGCGGAAGCGCCTTAGGAAGGTAGACCTTGGCCAGTTCGTAGAGGCGGACGTTCTTATTGCGGCGGTTGTAGTTGGTGGAAAGGGAGGTCAGCATTCCGTTTAACGGCAGCGTACGCATGATGCTGAAATCCTCGCCCAGCGGGTTGGAGATCTCCACCGCATTCCTCAGCGGCGAATCCGCCGGGATCAGCAGCTTATCGTAGACCTTGGGGCTCTCGAAGGAGTAGGTCATGCTCTGGCTGAAGCCGGAGAACTGGGCGATCTCTTTCGCCACGTCCTCGATGCGCAGGTCATAAGGCAGGCCGCCCATGGTCGCCTCGCCGGAGGGCAGCGTCGTGGGGATATTGTCATAGCCGTAGAACCGGGCCACCTCTTCCGCCAGATCGCAGGGACGCTCCAGATCCTGCCGGAACGTGGGCGCGACCACCTCCCGCTTCTCCGCGTCGAATTTCAGATCCAGCTTCTTAAAGTATCCGAGCATGGTCTGCTCATCCACATCGGTTCCCAGGAGCGCGTTGATCTGATCCGGATCAAAGGGGATCCGCTTCTCTGTCTTCTTATTCGGATAAATGTCAATGATACCGCCGACGACCTCGCCTGCGCCCAGCTCCTCGATCAGCTGGCAGGCCCGGTTGATAGCCTCCTCGGCGTTATTGGGATCAAGACCCTTCTCGAACTTGCCGGAAGCGTCGGTACGCAGACCGATCTTCTTCGCGGACAGACGGATATTGGTGCCGTCGAAGCAGGCCGCCTCGAAGACCATGGTCTTCACATCGTCGGTGATCTTGGAATTCTCGCCGCCCATGATGCCTGCGATACCGACTTCCTTCTCGCCGTCGTTGATCATCAGCACCGTATGGTCCAGCTTCCGCTCCTGACCGTCCAGGGTCTGGAACGTGTCGCCGTCCTTGGCGCATTTGACAATGATCTCGTGACCGGCCAGCAGATCGTAGTCGAAGGCGTGCATGGGCTGACCGTACTCTTCCATCACGTAATTCGTGATGTCGACAAGATTGTTGATCGGGCGGATACCGCTGGCCGCCAGGCGGCGCTGCATCCACTGGGGAGACGGCGCAAGCTTGATATTTTTGACCATTCTCGCACAATACCTGGGACACAGATCCGGATCAGCCACCGTCACCTTCAGATAATCATGGATGTCCTCGTCATTGCCGGTAACCGTCACCTGGGGCGGATAGAATGGCTTGTCAAAGGTAGCCGCAGCCTCGCGGGCGATGCCGACGACACTGTAGCAGTCCACACGGTTGGATGTGATCTCATATTCGAAGACCGCGTCGTGAAGACCCAGAACCTCGACAGCGTCCGCGCCCAGAGGCGTATCCTCCGGCATAATGTAAATGCCGTTCTCCGGCGCGTCCGGATACATATCGCGGGAAGAACCCAGCTCCTCGATGGAGCACATCATTCCGTTAGACTCGATGCCGCGCAGCTTGCCCTTCTTAATAGCGATTCCGTCCTCCGGCATCGGGCCGCCGTCATGACCGCCGGCCACCTTACCGCCGTCAAGGACGACAGGAACCTTCTGTCCTACCTCTACATTCGGTGCGCCGGTGACGATCTGGATGATATTGTCGTCGCCCAGATCCACCTGGCAGACCACCAGCTTCGTCGCGTCCGGATGCGGCTCGATCTTCGTGATCTGGCCGACGACGATCTTTTCAAGATTCTTGTCAAGGCAGGTATAGCCCTCCACCTTGGTACCGGACAATGTCATGGCGTCCGTGTACTGCTGAGGCGTCACGTCCAAATCCGGGACATATGCTTTGATCCATGATAATGCTGTATTCATGATCGGATTCTCCTTATTTTGCTGAATTTTGCTATGAATTATTACACTCTCAATATCTGTTTCACGAGAAGTTCCCGGCCTGCCAGCCGGTTCGCTCGTTTTTCATTTTTGTTATCTGATTCAGCTCCGGCCTGCCAGCCTCTGAAAAGCTGCGTATGCCTCATCGCTGATCAAAACTGCTTCAGGAACCGTATATCATTCTCATACAGCAGTCTCATGTCGTCGATCTCATACTTCAGCAGGGAAATGCGCTCCAGGCCAACGCCGAACGCGAAGCCGGTATACACATCCGGATCCACACCGCACATCTCGAACACATGGGGATGAACCATGCCGCAGCCCAGGATCTCGATCCAGCCAGTGCCCTTGCAGAACCGGCAGCCCTTGCCACCGCATTTGAAACAGCTCACGTCCATCTCTGCGCTGGGCTCTGTGAACGGGAAATGATGCGGGCGGAACTTCACCTTCGTGTCCTCGCCGAACAGCTGCCGGGCGAACTCCGCCAGCGTCCCTTTCAGGTCCGCGAACGTGATGTTCTTGTCGATAACCAGCCCCTCCACCTGATGGAAGGACGGCGAATGGGTGGCGTCCACCTCGTCAGAACGGAACACGCGCCCCGGAGAGATCATGCGGATCGGCAACTTGCCCTTCTCCATGGTTCTCGCCTGCACCGGCGACGTCTGGGTGCGAAGCACAATGTCCTTATTGATATAGAACGTGTCCTGCTCGTCCTTGGCCGGATGGTTCGGCGGAATATTCAGCTTGGTAAAATTATACTCATCGTATTCGATCTCGGGACCTTCCACAACCTCATAGCCCATGCCCACGAAAATGCGCTCCAGCTCTTCCAGGGCCAGCGTATTGGGATGGCTGTGTCCCACATTGCTCTTCTTCGCCGGCAGAGTCACGTCGATGACCTCCAGCTTCATCTGCTCCTCGCGGGCCTTCCTGGCCAGGGCCGCCCTCGTCTCCTCCAGTTTCGCTTCAATGAGGGCGCGGGCGTCGTTGACCATCTGGCCGACCTTCGGCCGGTCCTCCGGCGCTACGTCCTTCATGCTCTTGAGAACCGTGGTCAGCTCGCCCTTCTTGCCCAGATAGGCCACCCGGATCTCATTTAACCGGTCTAAGGCTTCGGACGCCTCGATCTGCTTTA
>CANQRU010000068.1 GCA_947626395.1 uncultured Lachnospiraceae bacterium
GAAATCCGCGTGGACAATGATTGCAATATCACGGGTCTTTCTTTCGGGTGAAATTGTACTAATGTTACATTGCCCGTCGGTTCATCCGCCAAAAGCAGCTTTGGATTGTTAATGATGGCTCTGGCGCAGGCGCAGCGCTGCTTCTGACCGCCGGATACCTGGTAGGGATATTTGTCCAGAATATCGCGGATGTTCAGCCTGTCGGCAATCTCCCGGACAAGGGGTTCCACTTCTTTTGACGGGGTCTTATTGATCGCAAGCGCCAGCGCAATGTTTTCAGAGACGGTCAGGGTATCCAGCAGATTGAAGTCCTGAAACACAAATCCCAAATTCTCCCGCCGGAACCGGGCGAGGGATTTTGCCTTTATTTCGGTAATGTCTGTTCCTCCCAGCCAGATGTGCCCCGCGCTCACTGTGTCAATGGTGGAAATGCAGTTGAGAAGCGTTGTTTTCCCGGAGCCGGACGCTCCCATAATTCCCAGAAATTCACCTGTTTCTACGGAAAAGCTGATATCCTGAATGGCTTTTGTGATGTTTCCCCCGTTGCCGTAAATTTTTTGGATATGCTCCAATTTCAAGATCGGTTCCATGTGTCCTCCCTCTTTTCCAAATCTTTCATGCCTTTATTGTAATCTGTATTCACGGCCATTTGTATCGGGTTTTCTTACGCAGCTCTTACAAAAATGTAAGAAGTGCAGAGCGTATCAGCCCTGCACCCCGGTCACAAAATCGTTAATATGGAAGGAAAGAGAAATGGTGGCGCCTTCTCCCCCGGAACCTGCCGAAATACCGATCCCCAGCTTGTCGCAAAGCCGCCTGCAAAGATACAGGCCGATTCCGGTAGAACTATGGATCGTCCGTCCGTTTTGCCCGGTAAATCCTTTCTCGAAAATGCGGGGCAGATCACTTTCTGGTATGCCCATGCCGTTGTCCGCAACAGACAGGATAACGCTGTCATTTTCTTTGACGGCAGAAAAATGCAAAACCGGCTGGCCTGTACGGTATTTTACTGCATTGCTGATAAGCTGGTCTAAAATAAAACGCAGCCACTTATCATCCGAATAGACACTGTACTCCACATTCTCTGCGGTAACGGTCACATTGTTCTGCCGCAGAAGATACTTGTTGTCTGCGATAGCTCCATGTACCACATCACTTAGACGGATTTCACGGACAGAATAATCCTTTTCCGTATGCTCGCTGCGGGCGTAATACAAAGCCTGCTCCGTGAAACGGCTGATATTTTCCAATTCGGCCATCAGTTCTCTGGTAAAGGAACAGCGGTTATTCTCGCAGATCAGCTTCATAGCCGTAATAGGTGTTTTGACTTCATGGATCCATTGTTCGATATATTCTTTATATTCCTGCCGCTCCCTCTGTATCTCGCCAATGTGTTCCAGCATGGATTTTTCGGACATCTTCATAATCTGGTAGAAAACCTGTTCATCTGCCCGTTCCGGCTCCTGCATGATTTCCGGCAGCAAATACCGTTCATCCAGCTTCTCTGCCATATCCAGCAATTTATCAAGATGCTTTTTCCGGGAATAGTAAAACAGCAGCAGACAGGAAACAAGGATGATCAGCCAGACGCCAAGGACGAACAGGACAGTGTGAACACCATTCCCGCCTGCAGTCAAAAAGAGGGCAAGGGCAAGCATACCCAGCAGATTGATGAAAATAACGGGCAGCTGATTTTTCAGATATTGCCTGCCGCTCATAACGTGTACCCCTGTCTGTGCTTTGTTTTGATAAAGTCGTCTAACCCAATAGACGACAGCTTTTCACGGATACGGGTCATATTCACACTCAGGGCATTATCGTCCACATAAAGCTGATTGTCCCAGAGAAAATCCACAATATCGCTGCGGGGGCATATTTTGCCCGCGTTCCTAAAAAGATAGTAAAGAATTTTCAGTTCGTTTTTCGTCAACTCCGCTTTCCGGCCGTTGTATTCTATCAAACTGCTTTCCAAATGCAAATCCGCGCCGTTCCATGTGAGCGTTTCGGATTGCCCGGACGCATACGTCCGCCGCAGCAGGGAAGCGATTTTAGCAAGCAATATCGCTGTGTTATACGGCTTCGTGATAAAAGCGTCTCCGCCCAGCATGATACTGTATAGTTCATCCATATCTGTATTGCTGCTGGTTACAAACACAATGGGAATATCGGAAAAGCTGCGAATTTGCGAACAGATTTCAAAGCCGCTGTTTCCCGGCAGTTTTATATCCAACAAAACAAGATGGGGTGCAAATGCTTTGAATTGCTCAATTACTCTTGAAAAGTCGGTTACAGCGTCAACCTCATATCCATTACCCGACAACAGGGTTTTTAGCTGTGTCTGAATTGTATCATCATCCTCAATAATTAGTATTTTCTGTTTCATCCTTGTCCCGCATTTTCCTCCACAGATCCCGATCATATCCGTCTCCCCGGAACACCCGATCAGCCTCAGGGCCCTTTCGCGCTCCACACATACCCGATCCCGTACACCGTCCGGATCGCGTCCGCCGCGTCCAGCTTCTTCCGAAGCCGATTCACCGTCACCGACAGAGCGTTCTCGTCCACGTATTCCGCGCCGTCCGTCCAGATCCGGTCCACCAGGAAGTCCCTGGTCAGCGTCTGTTCCTTATTCTGCACCAGCAGCCGCAGAAGCTTCTGCTCCGTCTTGCTTAACTCCACCGCCGCGCCCCGATCCGTGAACTCCATCCGTTCAAAATCGAACCGGTACCGTCCGTCGGCGTACACGTTCTCCTCCGCCCTCGTCCGGCGCTTCAGCGCCTTGTCGATCCGCGCCCGCAGCACCATCAGGCTGAACGGCTTCGTGATATAATCGTCCGCCCCCAGCTCCAGCCCCATGACCTCGTCGGTCTCCAGATCGTTGGCCGTCAGCACGATCACCGGCACATCCGAGGACTGACGCCGCTTCTTTAAGAACTCAAATCCGTTTCCGTCCGGAAGGTTAATGTCGAGGATGATCAGATCCGCCTTCTCCGCGGGATCATACTCCTTAAGCGCATAGTACTGCCGGAACGCATAGTCCGCGTTCCGAAGCGCCAGCGCGATCCCATTATTCAGCGCTTTGTCGTCTTCTATGATCGCAATATAGTTCAAACTATCCACCGCCTATTGTCCGTACGTCTCGGCTTGCTATTTACCGCCTATTGTCCGTATAAAACAGTTTTGTGCATTTCTTTAGGATTTCATCGACCGTCTTTGTCCCGTCGACCCGCAGAATGGGACATCCCAGCTGAGCCACCCATTTCTCCGCCATATCTTCCGGCCGCGACTTTACGAGTTCAAAAAACTCTTCTTCCTCTTCGTACAGATCCCCGCCGGGCAGCATCCTCGCGCCAAACTTTTTATACGACCGCTCCCTGACCCGCCGCATCCGGATATCCTTCGGGACTTCGATCAGCACGACGTGCGTAAAATACGGATAGAGCCTCTCGCCGTAGTCTCCCTTTACCGACGCCAGGATGAAATCCTCATGCATTTGGATCTCCTCCCAGAGCAGCTGCTCCACCTCTTGCCGCGTACGCGGCGAAGCGTACAGATAGGACGGATCATTTTTCGGAAAATACAGATCCTCGATATCAATAAAATGAAACCCCAGCCGCTCGGCAAGCGCCCTGCCAAGCGTGCTCTTGCCGCTGCCGTTCATGCCGCATACGATGATTCCCGTTCCCATTTACTTTCCTCTCTCGCATAACTGTAACCGTTTTTATTATACGTTACGCGGAATGGAAAAGCAAGCCGAGTCCGGCATCTTAGTGGTAATCAGCGATTTCAACATTGAAAATGTCTCTCTGAAACGGTTCCAGATGATTAGCAGACGGGATCTTCAGATCCTCCAGACTCCCTGCATTATCAATCATAATCCGTTCTCTTCGCGAATCTTAGCCAGAAACCGCTCCCCGTATTTTCCGAACTTATATTCCCCGACTCCGGACACCGTAAGCATCTCTTCCTTCGTCTCTGGTTTCACGATGCACATATGGGTCAGCGTCTTATCCGAGAACACGATGTACGGCGGCACCTTCTCTTCCTTCGCGATCTCCAGACGCAGAGCCCTCAATTTCTCAAACAGCGGCTCCGCGCCATCAGCCACGCCTTTTCCGCTGTCCGCCGCATTACCCAGGGCTATAGCCGCCTTCCCGCGGCGCTTTTTCTTCCCGGTCTTCCCGCCGCTATCCGCCGAGCCGTTTGCACCTTCTGCCGCGCCGCCCGCAGCCGCCGGCTTACGAACCTGCTCCTTCGCCCATTTCATCGTAACCGTCTGCGTGCCGTCCAGGATCTCCCCCGAACGCGCCGTCAGCTTCACGACAGCATATTCATCCGCTGTTACCGCCAGATATTCCTGTATCTGCAGATATTGAAGCACCTGCCGCAGCCGGTAGACCGGCACTTTACTGAGGCTACCATAAAATGGATTCTGATCCATCCGGTACTGCCGGATCTTGGCCGTAGACGCCCCATGAACCGTATCGATCACGACCGTCGTCCCGTAGCGCTGCCCGCTGGTCCTCACGCACCCCAGAAGCTTTTCGGCGATCTCCGTCACATCCACGGTATCAAACTGCGTCAGACAGTTTCTGCAGTTTCCGCAGTAATTATTTCCGTATTCCCCGAAATACCGGAGAATATAATCCCGCAGGCACTCATTGGTAAAGCAGTAAAACGTCATTTTCTTAAGGCGCTCGCGGTCCCTCTCCTGCACCAGCGCGCGGGAGAATTCGTCCAGCTCCTGATTGTCCCGGTTATTTTCAATAAACAGCTGGTTCGTGATCACATCCTGACCGCTGTAATACAGGATACACTCCGCCGGTTCTCCGTCCCTTCCCGCTCGGCCGGCCTCCTGGTAATAGGATTCGATATTCTTCGGCATCCCATAGTGGAGCACATAACGCACGTTGGATTTGTCGATCCCCATGCCGAAAGCATTGGTCGCCACCATGACCGGGGAACGATCATATATAAAATCGTCCTGATTCCTCCGCCTCTCTTCGTCCTCCAGCCCCGCGTGATATCTCGTCGCCGCGAACCCGTCCCGGATCAGACGGCCGCACACATCGTCGACCATTTTCCGGGTCAGGCAGTAAATGATACCGCTCTCACCCGGATGATTCATCAGATACGCCTTCACCGCCGCGTACCGGTCTTTCGGCGTCTCCACGCCAAAGTACAGATTCTTCCGGTCAAATCCCGTGGCAATCACCAGCGGATCCTGAAGCTTCAGCAGATCGATGATATCGTCCCGCACCTGGGCTGTCGCCGTGGCCGTGAACGCGCTGACTACCGGACGCGACGGAAGGCAGCCGATAAATTCCGGGATCCGCAGATAACTGGGGCGGAAATCCTGCCCCCACTGGGATACGCAGTGGGCCTCGTCCACTGCCACCATCGAGATTTTCCTGCTGCATGCGAAATTGAGGAATTCTTCATTCAGGAGTCGTTCCGGAGCGACGTAGATGATAGAATACCGGCCCTGCCCGGCCAGTTCCAGAGCTTTCCGATACTGAACCGGCGATAGAGAACTGTTGAGAAACGCGGCGTGGATGCCGGCCTGATTTAACGCGCCTACCTGATCCTTCATCAGAGAGATCAGCGGCGAGACCACCAGCGTGATCCCGTCAAGGATCAGCGCCGGGATCTGATAGCAGATGGATTTGCCGGCCCCGGTCGGCATGATCCCCAAGGCGTCCCGACCCGAAAGGATCCCGTCGATCAGCGTCTCCTGGCCTTCCCGGAACCGGTCGTAGCCAAAATATTTCTTCAGGTATTCTTGTTTCATACTTCTATTTCCCCCAAACATCCGGAAAGCGGAAAAACCGGAAGATTCGCAGAGAACCTCCCGGCTGTATATCTCTCCGACCAGTACCCGCCGTTTACTCGACAGATATCATATAATAATAGATCGGCTGCCCGCCATAATTCAGTTCCACTTCGCATTCCGGACAGATCGCCCTGGCCTTCTCCATGAACGCACCGGCCTCGTCCTCGCTGATATCCTGGCCGTAATAGATGCTGACCAGCTCCGACTCCTCGTCGAGCATATTCCGCAGCGCCTCCAGCGCCGTGGTCTCTACGGACTTGCCCACGGAAAGGATATGATGGTCGCCGAGGCCCATAATATCGCCTTCCTCAATCTCCTTATCCTCAATAACCGTGTGGCGGACGGCGTAGGTGATCTCAGCCGTCTTGACGTGCTGCATCTCCTCGATCATATTCGCCTCATTCTCCTCCGGCGGCAGATCCGGTGTGAAATTGATGATCGCAGAAATACCCTGCGGCACGGTCTTCGACGGTATCACAACGATCCTCTTATCCTTTACGAGATGCGCCGCCTGCTGGGCCGCAAGAATAATATTGCCGTTATTGGGCAGGATGTAAATGGTATCGGCGTTCACCTGATCGATAGCGTTGAGCATATCCTCGGTGCTGGGATTCATGGTCTGGCCGCCCTCGATCAGATAATCGGCGCCGATGCCCTCGAAAATCTCAGCGAAGCCATCGCCGACAGATACGGCGATAAAGCCGTAGTCCTTATGCGGCTTCTCCTCCGCCGGAACTGCTGCCGGTGCCATGCTCCCCGTCTGCGCCGCTGCGCTTTCGAAGGAAACGCCGCCTGAACCGGCCGCTCCGATGCCGCCTGCTGCCGGCGTCCCGGCCGTGCCGCCTTCCTGCGCCGCCTTCGCCGCCGCTTCCGCCTTCTGCTGCGCCGCCAGCTTCTCCGCGTCCTTGATCAGCCGCTCATGGTGTTCCTCGCGCATATTATCGATCTTGATCCTGGACAGGGAACCGTAGGTCAGCGCTTTCTGGATCGCAAGGCCCGGGTCGTTGGTATGGACATGGACCTTCACCACTTCGTCGTCGGAGACAAGGACAATGGAATCGCCGAGGCTCTCCAGATACGCCTTGAATTCCGCTTCCTTATCGTCATCGTAATCCTTCTCCAGATTCACGATAAATTCCGTACAGTAGCCGAATTTAATATTGGCAGTCTCAAGATTGGCGGTATCCACATGAACCGCGCCGGCCGGTGCGGCCGCCTGTCCGCCGCCTGCCGGCGTCCCGGCCTGACCCGAACCGCCTGCCGCTTTCTGCGTGGAATCAGCGCTTCCTGCCGGACGCGCAGCCTCGCCCGTGAATTCGATCCCCCGGCCCAAAAGTCCGTCAAGCGCGCCCTTCATGACCTGCATCAGGCCCTGGCCGCCGGAATCCACGACCCCGGCCTGCTTTAAGATCGGCAAAAGTTCCGGCGTCTGGCTCAGGACGCGGTCGCCCTCTTCAATGACGGCTTCCGCAAACTCAATGATATCTTCTGTCTTCGCCGCCATCTCCACCGCCTTGTCCGCCATGCCGCGGGCCACGGTCAGGATCGTACCTTCCTTCGGCTTCATAACGGCCTTATAGGCAGTCTCCTTGGCCCGCACGAAGGCGCCGGCAAGCGTCGTGGTGGTGATCACATCCAGCGTCTTGATCTCCTTCGTAAAGCCCCTGAACAGCTGGGACAGGATCACGCCGGAGTTGCCTCTGGCTCCCCGTAAGGAGCCGGATGAAATGGCCTTTGCAAGCGTCTCCATCGTCGGCTCTTCCATCGCCGCCACTTCGCGGGCCGCCGACATGATCGTCATCGTCATATTCGTGCCGGTATCGCCGTCCGGCACCGGAAAGACATTTAATTCATTGATCCATTCTTTCTTAGACTCTAATTCCTTCGCCCCCGCAAGAAAGGCTTTCTGCAGGGTCTTTGCGTCCATTCTATTCATAGCCACGGGCTGCTTCCTCCTTAATCGATCACTCTGACGCCTTCGACATAGATATTGATCTTATCCACTTCCATGCCGGTCAGTTCTTCCACTTTATATTTAACGTTCTCGATCAGATTGTCCGCAACCGCGGAAATGCTGACGCCGTAGGACACGATCACATGGAAATCCAGAGTGATATGATTGTCCTCGATGCTTAACGTAATGCCGTGCGTCAGACTGTCACGCTTCAAGAGTTTCACAAGGCCGTCCTTCATGCTGATAGCGGCCATACCCACGATTCCGAAGCATTCCACCGCCGTAAGACCGGCGTACTTGGCAATGACTTCGGGATTGATCCGGATCTCGCCCAGCTTGTTGTTGATTCGTCCTTTCATTCCGAAACCTCCCTTACCGATTATCGTTCTTATGGAAGTATCTCCACGTTTCCTTTATCTTACACTTTACCGTGTTGCCGGATGTCAGATTATGGAACTGCATACAAAGTAAGTATAGCATATTATCGCAGATGTGTCTATTGACAGTTATTCACAAAAATAGCCAGATTCGCTTCTTCACCGCCTTTCCGCAAAATATTTTCAATTCGTCGAAAATTTTGCTTGCAAATTCTCCTGCAATCTGGTAAGATACAATCCCATCTTTGACACTTTATGACATTAAAAATCCCAGAAGCTGTTGAAAAATCAATAGTTTCTGGGATTTATTGGA
>CANQRU010000069.1 GCA_947626395.1 uncultured Lachnospiraceae bacterium
CCGGCTGTTCGCTAAACTTTACCGGGGCAAGACTTTCACCTGCCTATATTTCAAGCGCCGAACTGGCGCACCCTCCTCAAAGTTATTATATCGTTCTCCTCCGAATGTGCCGGATGTTATACCAGTTCCGGCAGCTGCTCCCGCAGATATTCCGCCCGGGCCGCGTCCAGTTCCTCCTTGTCGAGAGGCCTCCTCGACCGGCTCTGCAGACCCGCTGTCTGGATGCCCAGGATCAGCTGGTAAATATCGCAGGATTCCTTAAACCGGATCAGCCCGTCGGTACATCCGGCCATCAGCTGGGACAGATAGGTCATGGCCTCCTTCATGCTGATCCTCCTGGCGTAGCGGAGCACGCCGTAGGACTTGTAGACCTCATCCTCGCGGATCAGCCGGTGGTTCTTATTGGCCATATCCCGGACCTGGTTCTCCTGATCGTCCAGCTGGACCGCCACACGTCCCACCAGATCCACGATCTCCTGCTCGGTAAGCCCCATGGTCTTCTGGTTGGAGACCTCATAAAAAGCGCCGTAATTCTCCCGTCCCTCCCCGTACAGCCCGCGGATGGACACGCCGAAACGTCCCATATCGGTGATCAGGGAAGGGAATTTCTTGCCCATGGCTAGACTTGGAAGATGGACAATGGCCGCCGCCTTCATGCCGGTCCCCACATTGGTCGGGTACGACGTCAGATAACCGTACTTCTGGTCGAAGGCATATGGAAATCTGGCGTTGACAAAATCATCCAGCTGGCTGGCGTCCTTCCATGCCTCGCCCAGATGGAATCCCGGTTTCGTCACCTGGATCCGGATATGATCAGCCCCGTTAAAGACCAGACTCACATCCTCGTCATCCGACAGATACATGGACATGGGTGCCTGCTTCTTCAGGATCGTACGGTTGATGACCCGCCGCTCCTTCAGAAGACGCCGGCCCAGCTCCCCGATCTCTGACAGATCCACAAGATCATACCGCATATTCAGCTGTCCGTCAATATCCTTCAATCCCCCGCACAGCCTTCCGACCATTTCCTTCGCCTGCTCATCCGTGAGCCTGGCAGGAAATACATACTCATTCCAGTTGCGCGACAGCCGGACTTTGCTGTAAATGATATTCCTGCAGTTATCCATTCTGCTGCGCACCTCCCTTCAGCGCGCGGATCTGATCCCTGCAGAGTGCCGCCGTCTCGTATTCTTCTCTTCGAAGGGCGTCCTTAAGCTTCCGGTCCAGGGCTGCGATCTGCTCCTCAACCGAAGCCGGAGCGCCGTCTCCCGCCGCGCCCGGCCCATCTGCCGCCGCGCCGGATCCGCTCCCGCCTTCTTCTGTCCGGGCCGCGTCCTCCCCGCCGGTATTCTGGTATACGGGCTTCTTGCCCCTGTGGCTGTCGCTGCCCTGAAGCTGCTTGATATTATCGTGGATCAGGACATCGAACACGCTGTAGCAGTCGGCGCACCCGAAGCAGCTGTTCTTTACGAATTCACTGTAAGTCATCCCGCAGGTCGGACAGACGATCTGCTGGTATTTGTCCTGCTTCTGCGCCGGCGTCTCGCCGCCCAGAAGAGCCGAAAGAAATTCGGCCAATGGAAACTCCCCGTCAAATATCGCCGAATACGGTCCAAAATCCAGATCTCTGGCACACTGCGAACAGAAATGATGCTCCGTCTTCACGCCATTGACCACTTCCGTGTACTGTACATTCGCTTCACGGATCTTGCAAATCTCACATAACATGTCAGATCCTCCACTCTTATTCCTCTGATTCTTCCCAGTTGGCGAAGGCGTCATAAACCTCATCCACCAGCCTGTGTACATCCTCCCTCTCGATCCCGCGGCAGACCGCCTTGGCCATCGCCACGGCGATCTCTTCCTTCATCTCCTTAAGCACCTGCTTCCGATCCGCTTCCAGAGCCACAACGGCCCCCTTCCTGCGGTCCAGCTTCACGAAGCCTTCCTCCCGGAGGACGGTGTAGGCTTTGTTCACCGTATGCATATTAATGCTGACATATTCCGCCAGCTGGCGTACCGAAGGAAGGGAATCCCCTTCGCGGATCCGTCCCGTGGCGATGCCGAAGATGATCTGATTGCGAAGCTGCATATAGAGGGCCTCGTCGCTGTTAAAATCCACTCTCAAAACCATGTCTTCACCATCTTTCGTTATAACTGTTATAGCAATTATATAACAATTTTACATATCCGTCAAGATGGAAAGGGCTGTCAAACAGATTGACAGCCCCTCGCCGGTCTTATTATCGTAAATCTCAGTCAATATCGATGATCTGGAAATCATCGTCGCCGTCCTGCGGCTTCGGCGGAACCGGTTCCCGCACATCCCGGGATCTGCCCGCTCCGGAAAGCTCCTCATCGCCTGCAAGAGGACCGCGGACCACATAATTCTGATCTTCAGAAGCCGTATTTTTCACCGGCTGCGCGGCCGGCCTCTGCCCCTGCGCGCTTCCTGCCGGTCTCTGACCGCCGGGCTGTCCCGCAGAACGCCGGGCTCCTTCCCGGCCCTGTCCCGCTCCGGCAGATCTTACGTCCCCTGACTGGCCCGCAGGACGCTGTGCCGGCTGCTGCGGTACCATGGGGCGCTGGCCCTGCGGAACCGCAGGCCGTCCCTGCTGCTGTCCCTGAGCCGTTATCTGACGTCTCTGGGCCTGACGCTCGCGAATCTGCCGCTCAGCGCGGAATGCCTCTTCCTTCTCAGCCGCTTCTTCCTCTTCCTCAAGCCCGCGCATATACCGCTCTTCGCGGGACAGCCTGCGGCGCTCCGCATCGGCGGCTCCGCTCTGTCCCTGACGGTTGGATCTGTGGCGTTCCGGATAATTTCCGCCATCCTGCCGCTGCTTCTCGTAGAAATCGTCCTTGCCGCCTCTGGTGGCCACAAGAGCGATGATCACGATCAGCAGGATCACAGCCAGCGCGATCAGTCCGATGATGATATAGAATCTCAGGTTATAATCGTTTAACAGAGAATTATAATTGTCGACCAGGGCCGCGTATTCCGCGTCGCCCGCCGCGTCTACCAGAGGATCGCGGAAATATCTCTGGATCGTCTTCTCCGACAGATCATAACGGTAGAAATCCGTCTCTCCATTTTCATTCGTCGCGTAGAAGATACAGTATCTGGGCGCATCCGTGTCGCCATTCCAGATCCAGCCCTGTACGTCATGTCCGTCAATGCTGACCTGCGCCTGCAAAAATCCCTCCGGGATCGGAACATCCTCTGTAACCGGATATACCGTAACGCTTCTCTCCGGCGTGCGGAGGATAACCCCTTCCTCTGCCGGCGCGCTGGCTTCCGCGCCGTCCGCGGATCCCTCGACCTTCGTAACCGTGATCGTATATGTCTTCACCGTCTGCCCGTCCTGGGCCGTTACCGTACAGACCACCGTGTTCTCACCGATCTGCAGTCCGTCATTACCGCTTACGGAAACGCTGGCCCCGGAATCCACCGCAGGCGCGTCCACTACGAGGGATTCCACATCCCCGCCGACCGTAACCGTATACTCCAGCACATCCTTAGCGAACGCCGGGCTCAGGGTTCCCGGGGATACCTGCAGTCCTGCCAGATTCGCGTTCGTGGAATCGCCCTCGGCCGCCGCGATCGTGATGGCGGAACTTCCTTCCCTCTCGATATTTACGAGCTGGCTGTCGCTGTCGTAAACCTCCTGATCCGCGATCGTGATACTGGTGCTGCCGGGACGCAGCGCGCGGAACGTCAGTACAAATGCCAGCTCCGTGGCGCTCGTACTGTTGCTGCTTCCGGTCACCTTCAGGGTTCCGGCGCCGCCGCTTGCTCCCTCGCCGCTTACGAATTCCAACATGGAAGCGTCATAGGACAGCGTTACATCTGCCCTGCCGATGGTCTCCTCGCCGGTCGACGTAACCTTCATGTTGACGCTCACCGTCTCACCGGTGGTTGTGGATGGGTCTGAAAATGCAATCCTGCCCGCCAGCGTCTGAAACGATGTTCCAAGCGTCAAAACGGCGATCAGCACAGCTTCTGTCAGAACCCTTTTCATGCCTCTGTTCATCCTGAGTTATCCCCTTTCTTAGATTATGGAACTATCGTTACGTTGCTTCCGCCGGGGCCATAGCCGCCGGAGGAAGTTCCTGAACTTACACTGCCGGGTCCGTCGCTGCTGACCGGATCAGACGTATTTCCTCCCGGACCGGATACGGAGCCGGGCGAAAGCGGACTGCTCCCGGAGGAAACCGGTCCTGACGGTCCTCCCGGAGAAGAGGTGCTGCCCGACGGTCCGCTGTTCTGGGAAGATGTACTTCCGGGTCCAAGCGGTCCTCCGCTGCTGCCCGATCCGATGGAACTGTTGTAGGACGGTCCGTTCTCCTGTTTCACCACCCGGATCACATACTCCCTCACGTCTCCGTTCTGGGCTTTCACCGAGATCCTGATCTCATTATTGCCGCTTTGCAGGGAAACAATGCCTGTTCCGGTTATGATCGCGCTGTCCGAGTAAGCGGACGCGATGACATTTACCTCTGTCACGGAGGAATTCACGATCAGATCATACGCGGCCGTATCCCTGTTAAACGTAGGCGTGATCGCAAATCCGTCTACGGCCAGGCCGGAAAGCTTGTTGTTCGGGCTTCCGTCAATGGCCGGCTTTGCGCAGGGCGTATCCGGCATATTCAGATAGACCGGAATCTTAAATTCCAGCTTCGACGTCTGCTTCAGCTGCGTGCTGTACGCTTCGGAAAGCTTGGCGCCTTCGGAAGCCGCTCCCTGTATATTGGTCATATACTGGTGCTTATAAAGGTTACTGCCCTGCACATTAAACTTCTTCAGGTAGAACGTATCCTGCCCTACCTTCACATAATTCGTTCCGTAATAGAGAGCGCCGCCCTCGATAGACTTGTCGACGCTGTTCCACGGTCTTCCGTAACTGCCCGACTGGGACGCGTACCACAGTCCGCGGGTAGTCGCCTCCATATCGCCGGAGCGATACGCCTCGATATTAAAGAAATTATAATAGCCCGCATATCCGGAAACCGTGCCGGATATGGAACTGCTGGTTCCCTGGGTGCCCTGCTCCTGAATGATCATCGCCGCCAGTACATACGGATTCACGCCTGACTGGGCGCCGGCATTCATGATAATACTCACATAATCGGCCGTAGGGGCTGCAGAGCCTCCCGGAGAAGAAGTCCCCGGCGAGGAACCGGACACAGGTCCGCTTACAGGTCCCATCGGGCCGTTTGTGCCGGGCGAAGCGCTGCCGGACGCAGTGCTGCTGACCGGCCCTGTCACTGACCCGGGCGAAAGCGTCATAAGCAGACGGCTGTTACCGACGACCGGCCTGACGCCCCCCAGGATCCGTGAACCGCCGCTGCCGCCCACGGAAGCCACGGAACCGGGCGCCTGGGTACTTACTTCCGAACCGCCGGATGACTTGCCGCTGCTGCCCGGTGCCTGGGTGCTTACGCCGGTATTGCCAGTCGACGCACTATTGCCGCCTGACGGCGCCTGCGTACTCACTCCTGAACTGCCGGATGTCGTGCTGTTGCCGCTGCTGCCCGGTGCCTGGGTACTTACGCCGGTATTGCCAGTCGACGTACTATTGCTGCCTGACGGCGCCTGCGTACTCACTCCTGAGCTGCCGGATGTCGTGCTGTTGCCGCTGCTGCCCGGTGCCTGCGTACTTACTCCCGCATTGCCAGACGACGTACCATTGCCGCCTGACGGTGCCTGCGTGCTCACTCCCGCGCTGCCAGCCGACGTACTGCCGCTCCCTGGCCCCTGCGTACTTACTCCCGAGCCGCCTGACGACGTGCCATTGTTCTGCGCCGTCGGCCCCTGCGTGCTCACTCCGGTATTATCCCCTCCCGGGGCAACGGGTCCGTTTCCCCCCGGCCCGTTCTGACTGCCGGAAGAAGTCCCGTAACCACCGCTGACCACCGCTTCGCCGGCCAGGAACGTCCCTTCCACCATGGACTGAAGTCCCTCTGTCGTATGCGCCGACGCATCATAGCTATGTAACAGGAACTGAAATACATACTTATCATCCAGGAAATTCCTTGGATCCATATAGTAAGCGATCAGCGCCGATGACGCCGCCACATAAGAACCGCTGTCAAAGGACGGCCATGTGCTGGTCTCCCAGTTATAGGCGCCGTCCGCCGTAGACTTCCAGGATGAAATACTGCCGTTATAGACCAGATTCCGTCCTACCAGGCTCTCATTCGTGATCACCGTGTTCCAGTCCAGATTCGTATGCTGGGCTGTGAACACCCAGTTCGGATACATGGCGTGAAGCTGCCTGAGACCCGCTTTATAACTCTCCGGGAATCCCTGCGCCGTCAGATATGCCTCAAAATCCGCGTCATTTGAATAAGTTACCGGGAAACGGATATAATCAGCCCTGGCATACCCGGTCCTCTCCGCGCCGGCACTGCCGCTGAAGCGGATCTGATACCACACCTTTCCATCGCTTCCGCCCGTCTCGCCAAGCACGGTGACAGGCATTCCGTTCGTCAGCTTATCAACTACGGAAAAACCGGTTCCCGCCCCGCTTCTCACATTCAGGGTAGTCGCGTTGACAATGGCCGCCCGCTCCACATCCGCAAAGCTTTCGATCCCGGGAAAGATTCCGTGTCCCGCCGCGCCGTTTATCGCCACGAGCAGGGACAGCGCGATCGCTGCTCCCCGTCGGATAATGCTCTTTTTCATCAGTCAATCTCCCATGTATCTGGTTTTCTTTCTGGCTCACGCGCCCTGCCTGACAGGACGCCACCACTATATATTGACATATTCCCACATAATACTACATTATCCATTATAAGGACAAACCATGCCTTATGTCAACAGTATATCGAAAACTTCAAACATTTGCAAAAATATGTAAACAAAAATTAAAAAAATAGCCCGCGCGGGATGCTTCTCTCCCGGACGCGGGCTATGATTCTTATGCCTGTATTTCAGCAGTTATGATCTGCGGCTTTCACGCCGCAGGCGTTTCCCCGGATCACACCGGATACGCCTTGCTCTCCTTGTCGGCTACCGTCTGATCCACCTTGGTCTGCTGGGCCTCGCGGTACTGGAAGAACTCCTTGGCTACGGCCGGGAACAGGGCGTAGGACAGGACGTCCTCATCCTGCTGCTTCCACTGCGCGCATTCCTTCTCGAACTGCGGCAGCTGCGGCGGGATCAAGTCTGCCGGACGGCAGGTGATCGGCGTCGCGTCGCCGATGATCTTCTTCTGGACTTCCGGATTGAACGGTTTGACCGTCTGTCCGAACTCGCCCATCATGATCTTCTTCGACTCCTTCGGAACCAGCTTGTAGCGCTCGCCGGCGATCACGTTCATAACGGCCTGCGTGCCTACAATCTGGGAGGACGGAGTTACCAAAGGCGGCTCGCCGAAGTCCTTGCGGACTCTCGGGATCTCCTCCAGAACCTCGCGGTACTTGTCTTCCTTGCCCGCTTCCTTCAGCTGGCTCACCAGGTTGGACAGCATGCCGCCCGGCACCTGATAGCGCAGGGTCTGGATGTTGACGCCCAGAACCTTCGGATTCAGAAGGCCGCTCTTAAGCGCCTGCTCGCGGATCGGTGCAAAGTAGTCGGCGATCTCCGCCAGCTGCTCCTGATTCAGGCCGGTGTCATACGGCGTGCCGCGGAAGGTCTCCACCATAACCTCGGTGGCCGGCTGGCTGGTACCAAGGGCCAGAGGCGACATAGCGGTGTCAATGATATCGCAGCCCGCTTCCACCGCCTTAAGGTAGGTCATGGAAGCAACGCCGGATGTATAGTGCGTATGCAGATCGACCGGAAGCGTGGTGGACTCCTTCAGAGCCGTCACCAGCTCCGCCGCCGCGTAAGGCGTCAGCAGACCGGCCATATCCTTGATGCACAGGGAATCCGCGCCCATCTCCTCGATCTCTTTGGCGATATTCTTCCAGTAGTCCAGCGTGTAGGCGTCGCCCAGCGTGTAGGAAAGGGCGATCTGTACATGGGCCTTCTCCTTGTTGGCTGCCTTCACGGCGGTCTGCAGGTTGCGGATATCGTTTAAGCAGTCGAAGATACGGATGATATCGATGCCGTTGGCCACGGACTTCTGCACGAAGTACTCGACCACGTCGTCCGCGTAATGATTGTATCCCAAGATGTTCTGGCCGCGGAACAGCATCTGCAGCTTGGTGTTCTTGAAGCCGGCCCTTAACTTGCGCAGCCTCTCCCACGGATCTTCCTTCAGGAAACGCAGGGACGCGTCGAAGGTGGCGCCGCCCCAGCACTCCACGGCATAGTAGCCGACCTTATCCATCTTGTCGATGATCGGCAGCATCTGCTCGGTACTCATTCTGGTCGCCAGCAGAGACTGATGGGCGTCACGGAGGACGGTTTCCACAATCTTTACCGGTTTTTTCTGTATCTCAGCCATTGTATTACCTCCTGTTATTTTCATTCATTTTCGACTCGCAGG
>CANQRU010000070.1 GCA_947626395.1 uncultured Lachnospiraceae bacterium
AAAAGATACAAAAAGAAACCCCTAATTCCCCCATGAATGGGGGCTAGGGGGTTGATGTGTCGAAGACACTTTTTTAACGGAAGATTTCCTATTTTCGGCGGACAGGTTCCGGCGCGCGCTGTTTCATCATATTCTGAAATGACAGGGTTTTCTGTAAAGGAGAGATCGAATTGATATCGAACAGGAAAATAGTGCTGGACGCCGGTCACGGCGGTGCGGAGCCGGGAGCCGTTTATAACGGCAGGCAGGAGAAAGACGATAATCTGAAACTGGCGCTGGAGGTCGGCCGCCTTCTGGCGAACGAGGGCGTTAATGTGATGTTTACCAGGATCGACGATACCTATCAGACGCCGTACGAGAAGGCGGAGATCGCCAACCGGGCGGGAGCCGATTATTTCGTGTCCTTCCACCGCAACGCCATGCCCCAGCCGCAGACGGCGTCCGGCGCTCAGGTGCTGGTCTATGAAAAAGGCGGCGCGGCGGAGCAGATGGCCGAAAATATCCTGAACAATCTGGTGCAGGCCGGATACGCCTGTCAGGGGATCATTGAAAGACCGGGGCTTGTGGTGCTTCGGGATACCCAGGAGCCCGCGGTCCTGATCGAGACCGGATTCATTGACAATGACGCTGACAATCAGTTGTTTGACGGGAATTTCGAAGAGATCGCCAGAGCCATTGCCGGAGGGATCGTCCGGACACTGAGACAGCAGTCCGCGGAACCGGTCTATTATCAGGTTCAGACAGGCGCCTATACGGATAAAGACATCGCCGTGCAGGCGGCCGGCCGGCTGACGTCTCTGGGCTTTCCGGCTTTTATTGTATACAGCGACGGGTATTATAAGGTCCGCGCGGGAGCGTTCCTTGATCTGGACAACGCGGCGGGAATGGAAAAGAGACTGCGGCAGCTGGGCTATAATACCTATATGGTCCGTGAGGCAGCGGTGCGCTGATTTTATAAAAAGTTATTGACGCGGCAGAGGAAACGTCATAAAATACAGATAAGGTTTTGAATATTTATACACAGGAGGAGATAACGATGCGTAAATACGTTTTAGCCGCGGCATTGAGCGTGATGGTGCTTGCGGTCGGGTGTTCTTCGGACTCGGCGGATATCTCCATTGAACCGGCCGATGGGGCGGCAACGGTTGTGACTACGGCGACTGCGGAGGAGAAGAAAGAATCCGGAGAAGGTAAGACGGATGAGAGCAGCGTCGAGGCGGAGGAGTCTCTGAAGGCCAGGGAAGAAGAGTTGAGCAGCCTTGCGGAATCCGTGAAAGCGGCTGAAGAGTCCCTGTCAGAGGCGGAGGAATCCATGCAGGAAGCCATGAGTTCCGCGGAGGAGACGGCAGAGGAGGAGAGCGAGGAAACTTCCGCGGTTTCTTACCAGGATCTGATCGGGTCGGCGGCTGAGTATGAGAACAAAGAGGTGACATATACAGGCCGCGTCATCCAGGCCGTGGCTCTCGACGGGGATACTGTGCAGCTGCTGATCGCTGTGGACGACGATGATTCCACGAGGATGGTAGGCGAGTACGGCAAGGATGTGCTTTCCGATGCGCTTGCCCATGGGGATACCGTAACCGTGAAGGGTACGTTTACCGGCGTGAACCGTTATATGACGGGAAGCGGAGAGAGAGTGGAGCTGCCTTCCCTCAAGATCAGCGGAATCACGGTCGACAGTACCGCGGAGACAGAGCCGGAGACGGCGATTCCGGAGACAGAACCGGAGACGGTTCCGGAGACGACGGCTGTCCCGGAGTCGGAGGCCGCGTCCGAGGCTGCTTCGGAAGCATCCACGGAGGAAACTCCCCACGTTGTGCAGGGACCGATCGGAAGCTGACGGAACCATTTACTGCAGCATGAATATACGCCGCCTGAGGCGTCCGAAGGAGGACGCCGCGGGCGGCGTTTTCTGGTTACTGCAGCTCTGCGATCCTTGTAATGCCCACGTAGATATGCGAGATCTTGTACCAGGTGGCAAAGTCCGTAACGCCGTTTATGGGCAGTCCGAATATCGACTGAAAAGCGCGGACCGCTTCTGCTGTGGCCGGGCCGTAGAGACCGTCCGCTTCGATCCGGGGAATCGCCGTATAGACAGACGCGATCGAGTTCAGCTGTTCCTGCAGCTGCTGCACCTTCTGGCCGGAGGAGCCGAGGGTCAGATCTTCCCCGGGCCAGGAGGAAGGGATACCGGCGATCTGCTCGGCGGAGTTGGTGTAGATGTCGGAACCATAGAAATAGCGCAGGATCTCGATAGGGCTGTAGCCCCGCTCGCTTAAGTCCGCCGAACCCCACTGCGTCATCCAGCCGGGGCAGCTGACTTTCCGGCCGTCGCAGTACTGGGTCAGGATCGGCTGCTTCACATCCGGCCGGGACAGGTAGCTGTCGAAGATCTCATCCACGATCAGCGAGATGCTTTCATAGATATTGCGGCCGTAGATCCATTTGTGGTCGAAGGCGGTGGATGATGTGATCGTGAAATCATAGCCCTGGTTCCGGTACCATTCGGTATAGACCCGGTTCAGCGTAAACGACATGATCGCCAGCACATTGGCGGTGATCGCTGCCTGCGGCCAGGTAGCGTAGATCTCGCTGGACGCTACGTTCTTGATGTAATCCCGGTAGGGGACATAGTAGTTGTTGGCCGAGCGGTCTGTGGGAACGCCGTCGTGGACTACGATGGTCTGAGGCACGACCACACGGCTCAGGACGATCTCTCCGGTTTCCCGGACAGGCTTTATTTCGGCTTCGGCGATCTTGGGCGGATAGCTGCCGTAGAGGACATGATCGGGGATCACGATCGGATTTTCCGCGGGCTGGTCGTCGGTGAGCGGTTCCAGAGCCGCCGGCTGGATGGCTGTGGAATCCGGAAGGATCTCCGTGCCGCGGATCGTGAGCGGTTTGTAACCCGGTGCGGTAACCTCGAGGTTGTATTCCGCGTAGGGCTGTTCATTGCCTGGCGTCAGACTGTACTCCAGCGGAGGCGCCTCAAGGATGATCTGCGGGGTCCGGCCGGAGGAGTCGGTCGTCACTTCCTGAAGCGTCCGCGCCGGATCTCCCGCGTAAGAGACGCGCACTGTGGCGCTGGGGACAGGAAAATTGCTGACGAGAGAGACTACGTCGACCTGCAGAAGGCCGTGCCCGGCGGAATCGGTGTTGCAGATATGGATGTCTTTGCGCATGGACGAACTCCTTAAAAAGATTAAGAGTATCAATGGTATCTTATTGCCGGACGGAGGAAAAAATGATATCGTTTTGCAGAGAACGGATGACGGAAGACAGCGCGCGGAGACAGAGCGCGGAACCGGCGCCCGAAACACAGGGCCGGAGCGAGGAAACGGTGTCCGGAACGCAGAGCCGGACGCGAGGAACCGGACGTTAAAAAACAGTTGCAATCTGGAGAACAATCGTGTATAATGCTATCAATTTGGGTTTATGAAAGGAATGGTGATTCATGAAAGCGTACCTGATACTGGAAGACGGCACCGTATTCGAAGGCCAAAGCATCGGCGCTCCCAGGGAAGTCGTCAGTGAGATCGTCTTCAACACGTCGATGACCGGTTACCTGGAAGTCCTTACCGACCCCTCCTACGCGGGACAGGCAGTCGTCATGACCTACCCCCTGATCGGTAATTACGGCGTCGCCCGTCAGGACATGGAATCGAAGAAAGCGTGGCCGGACGGCTACATCGTCCGCGAATTATCCAGAATTCCCAGCAATTTCCGAAGCGAAGACACCATTCAGAATTTCTTATCCGAGCAGAACATTCCCGGTATCAGCGGTATCGATACAAGAGCCCTCACAAAGCTGTTAAGAGAAAAAGGCACGATGAACGGTATGATCACGACGACGTCATACGGTGATCTCAGCGAACCCTTAAGCCGCATCCGCGCCTACCGCGTGCAGGGCGTGGTGGCGGCCACTTCCTGCAAGGAGAAATACGTCATAAAGCCCAGCGATCCGACGGCGGAGCCCACGTCTATCCGCACCGCTGAGAAGCCGGAAAGCCTTAAGATGCGGGCCGGAACCGGTCGGCGCGTGGCGCTTCTGGACCTGGGCGCAAAGAAGAATATCGCCCAGTCCCTGGCGGAGCGGGGATGCCAGGTGACGGTCTATCCCAGCGACACAACTGCGGAGGAGATCCTGGCCGCCCATCCCGACGGCATCATGCTCAGCAACGGCCCCGGCGATCCCAAGGAGAATGTGGAGGTGATCCGCCAGATCCGGAAGCTCTACGAATCCGATGTGCCGATCTTCGCGATCTGCCTGGGACATCAGCTGATGGCGCTGGCGACCGGCGCGGATACGTATAAATTAAAATACGGCCACCGGGGCGGCAACCATCCGGTGAAGGACCTGGCGACCGGGCGCGTCTACATTTCCTCCCAGAACCACGGCTATGCGGTGGATACGGACAGCCTGGATCCGAATGTGGCGGTGCCCGCCTTCGTCAATGTGAACGACGGCACCAACGAGGGGCTCCGCTATGTGGGCAAGAACATTTTCACGGTCCAGTACCATCCGGAGGCCTGTCCGGGGCCCCAGGATTCCAGCTACTTATTCGACCGTTTCCTTAAGATGATGGAGGTGAGCGCAGATGCCTAAGAATCCGGATATCAAGAAAGTGCTTATGCTGGGCAGCGGCCCCATCATCATCGGCCAGGCGGCGGAGTTCGACTACGCCGGGACCCAGGCCTGCCGCTCCCTGAAGGAAGAGGGCATCGAGGTGGTGCTTCTAAATTCCAACCCGGCCACGATCATGACCGACAAGGACATCGCCGACCGAGTCTACATCGAGCCTCTGACCCTGGAGGTGGTTGAGCAGCTGATCCTCAAGGAGAAGCCGGACAGCGTGCTGCCTACCCTGGGCGGACAGGCGGGGCTGAATCTGGCCATGGAGCTGGAGGAGGCCGGTTTCCTGAAAGAACATAACGTGCGTCTCATCGGAACGACGGCGGCCACGATCAAGAAGGCGGAGGACCGTCTGGAATTCAAGGAGACGATGGAGAAGATCGGCGAGCCCGTGGCTCCGTCCCAGGTGGTGGAGTCGGTGGAGGAGGGCATTGCCTTTACCAATACCATCGGTTATCCGGTGGTGCTGCGTCCGGCTTACACGCTGGGCGGCAGCGGCGGCGGTATCGCCCGCAATCAGGAGCAGCTGGTGGAAATCCTGCAGAACGGCCTTCGTCTGTCCCGCGTGGGGCAGGTGCTGGTGGAGCGCTGCATCGCCGGCTGGAAGGAGATCGAGTACGAGGTCATGCGCGACAGCGCCGGCAACGTGATCACGGTCTGCAATATGGAGAATATCGACCCGGTGGGCGTCCATACCGGCGACAGCATCGTGGTGGCCCCGTCCCAGACGCTGGGCGATAAGGAGTACCAGATGCTGCGTACCTCGGCGCTCAATATCATCACCGAGCTGGGGATCACCGGCGGCTGCAACGTCCAGTTCGCCCTGCATCCCACGTCCTTCGAATACTGCGTCATCGAGGTGAACCCCCGCGTCAGCCGTTCGTCGGCTTTGGCGTCCAAGGCCACCGGCTACCCCATCGCGAAGGTGGCGGCCAAGATCGCGTTAGGTTACACGCTGGACGAGATCAGGAACGCCGTGACGAAGAAGACTTACGCCAGCTTCGAGCCGATGCTGGATTACTGCGTCGTGAAGATGCCCAGGCTTCCCTTCGACAAGTTCATAAACGCCAAGCGTAACCTTGGTACGCAGATGAAAGCGACCGGAGAGGTTATGAGCATCTGTACCAATTTCGAGGGAGCGCTGATGAAGGCGATCCGCTCCCTGGAGCAGCATGTGGACTGCCTGCGCTCTTATGACTTTACAGGCTTAAATGATGAGGAGCTGGAAGCGCAGCTTGCGAAGGTGGACGACCGCCGCATCTGGGTCATCGCCGAGGCGCTGCGCCGCGGATTCTCCTACGATAAGATCCACGAGATCACGATGATCGATCACTGGTTCATCGATAAGCTGGCGATCCTTACGGAAATGGAGGCGGCGCTTGAGAAGGGGCCGCTGACGCCGGAGCTTCTTGCCGAGGCCAAGCGCATCGAGTTCCCCGACAATGTGATCGCCCGCTTAAGCGGCGTTCCGGAGGCGGAGATAAAGGCCATGCGCCACGCAAACGGCATCACGGCGGCCTATAAGATGGTGGATACCTGCGCCGCGGAGTTTGCGGCGGAGACACCCTATTATTACTCCTGCTTCGGGAGCGAGAATGAAGTGGAGGAGGAGCATGACCGGAAGAAAGTTCTGGTCCTCGGTTCCGGCCCCATCCGCATCGGCCAGGGCATCGAGTTCGATTTCTGCTCGGTCCACAGCACCTGGGCGTTTGAGAAGGAAGGCTACGAGACCATCATCGTCAACAATAACCCGGAGACGGTCAGCACCGACTTCGACATCGCGGACAAGCTGTATTTCGAGCCGCTGACGCCGGAGGACGTGGAGTCCATCGTGGATCTGGAGAAGCCCGACGGGGCCGTGGTCCAGTTCGGCGGCCAGACGGCCATCAAGCTGACCGAGTCCCTGATGAAAATGGGCGTGCCGATCCTGGGAACCGCGGCCGAGGACGTAGACGCGGCGGAGGATCGGGAGCTGTTCGACCGGATCCTGGAGAAATGTAAGATCCCGCGGCCGGCGGGCCACACGGTCTTTACGGCTCAGGAAGCCAAGGCGGCGGCCCACGATCTGGGCTATCCGGTTCTGGTGCGTCCGTCCTACGTATTGGGCGGCCAGGGCATGCAGATCTGCGTCAGCGACCACGATATCGACGAATTCATCGGCATCATCAATCAGATTGCCCAGGATCACCCGATCCTGGTGGACAAATACATTGTCGGCAAAGAGATCGAGGTGGACGCGGTCTGCGACGGCATCGATATCCTGATTCCCGGCATCATGGAGCACATCGAGCGGACCGGAATCCATTCCGGCGACAGTATCTCCGTCTATCCGGCACCCAGCATCACGCCGAAGGTGGAGGCGACACTGGTGGACTACACGGAGAAGCTGGCCCGCGCCCTTCATGTGAAGGGTATGATCAATATCCAGTTCATCGTGGCGGACGAGAAGGTCTACATCATCGAGGTGAATCCGCGTTCTTCCCGCACGGTGCCATACATCAGCAAGGTGACGGGTATCCCGATCGTGCCGCTGGCGACCCAGGTGATCTGCGGCCACAGCCTGCGCGAGCTGGGCTACGAGCCGGGTCTTCAGCAGAAGGCGGACTATATCGCGATCAAGATGCCGGTGTTCTCCTTCGAGAAGATCCGCGGCGCGGACATCAGCCTGGGCCCGGAAATGAAATCCACCGGCGAATGCCTGGGAATCGCGAAGACATTCAACGAGGCGCTCTATAAGGCGTTTGAGGGCGCCGGGATCAAGCTTCCGAAGCATAAGAACATGATCATTACGGTGCGCGACGAAGACAAGGAAGACGTCGTGGAGATTGCCAGAAGGTTCGCGGCGGTGGGATACAGGATCTTCTCCACGAAGGGCACGGCGAAGGTCTTAAACGCCCATGGCGTCCGCGCGGTGGCGGTCAATAAGATCGAGCAGGAGTCGCCGAATATGCTGGATCTGATCCTGGGCCATCAGATCGATCTGGTCATCGATACGCCGCAGCAGGGGGCGGAGCGCAGCCACGACGGCTTCGTGATCCGCCGCAACGCGATCGAGACCGGCGTCCATGTGCTGACGTCGTTAGATACGGCGGGCGCGCTGGCGACCAGCCTGGAGAACCGGGCGAGGGAACTGACGCTTATCGATATCGCGACGGTGAAAGGAAAATAGGAATCGAACTTCACTAATGCTCTTTTCGTATGGAAATAAAATAGACTCCCCTTTGTGACACCGAGGGGAGTCTTCTTTTAATTTCAATTTGTTCATTCAGGACAATTCCGCAATACTTCTATTAATTTGTGCGCAAGAAGTCGACGCTTTTCTGGGATACCGGCCAGGATAGAATCGGAAGGCACATCCATAGAATCCGTGTAGGCGCCATTTAGGATATGGTTAGGGGTAACTCTAAGAATCTCACATAAACGAATGAGGATTTCAATCGACATGGAGACATGTCCGCATTCGATGTGAGACATATGCACTGTTGAAATATCAAGTATTTCAGCCAGCTGCTCCTGGGTCAGCCCTGCGGCCCGGCGGTATTTCTTTACATTTATTCCTACAATCTTATTATTCACAGAAGCCTCCTTTATAATTTAAAATAAACTCTCGGAATCTCTAAGCCTTATTTCATGCGGCTTCTGAGATACCTTTTTTATGAATTCCCCCACCTTT
>CANQRU010000071.1 GCA_947626395.1 uncultured Lachnospiraceae bacterium
CTGATCGTCGAGCAGATCCTGGCCGTGACCGTAGGCATGATGGACACGATGATGGTGTCCAGCGCCGGCGAGGCGGCGACCTCCGGCGTATCCCTGGTAGATATGATCAGCAACCTGATCATCAATATCTTCGCGGCTGTCGCCACCGGCGGCGCGGTGGTCACGTCCCATCATCTGGGGAGAAGAGATGAGCGGGAGGCCAGACGGTCGGCGGGGCAGCTGCTGGTGATCACAGCCCTGATCGCGGTGCTGATCATGGCATTCGCGATCGTATGCCGGCGGCCGCTTATGAATACGCTTTACCGGGGTATCGAGGAGGACGTGATGCGAAACGCCCTGATCTACCTGGTGATCTCGGCGCTGTCCTATCCGTTTCTGGCAGTGTATAACTCCTGCGCGGCGCTGTTCCGTTCCATGGGCAATTCGCGGATCTCCATGCAGGTGTCCATCGTGATGAACCTGATCAATGTAGCCGGCAACGCCTGGTTCATCTTCGGCATGGGCTGGGGCGTGGCCGGCGCGGCGCTGGCGACGCTGATCTCCAGGATCGTGGCCTGCGTGGTATTGTTCGTGCGGCTGCATAATCCGCGGCTTGAGGTGTATCTGGAGCGCGGTTGGATCCGCTGGGACGGCGCGACGATCCGCCGGATCCTGCATATCGGAATTCCCAACGGTGTGGAGAACAGCATTTTCCAGCTTGGGCGCGTGCTGGTGGTCAGCATTATCGCCACCTTTGGCACCGTGCAGATCGCGGCCAACGCGGTGGCCAATAATTTCGACGGCATGGGCGTGCTGCCGGGACAGGCCATGAACCTGGCCATGATCACGGTCATTGGCCAGTGCGTGGGCGCCGGGGATTATGACCAGGCGGACTATTACGCGAAGAAAATGATGAAGATCACCTATCTGATCAACAGCCTGACCTGCGCGGCGGTCATTCTGACCCTGCCGCTGACGCTGCGGCTTTACAACCTGTCCTATGAGACGCTTCGGCTGTCGTTTTTCCTGATCCTGATCCATGACGGATTCGCGATCCTCATGTGGCCGTCGGCGTTCACGCTGGCGAACGTCCTGCGCGCCTCCGGCGACGTGCGGTTCCCGATGGTGGTGTCCATCGCGTCGATGATCATTTTCCGCATCGGCCTAAGCTATGTGATCGGCGTCGGAATGGGCCTCGGCGCCATCGGCGTCTGGATCGCCATGGTGGTGGACTGGATCGCGCGGATGAGCTGCTTTATCGGGCGGTACATGAGCGGGAAGTGGAAGACGATGAAGGTATAATCTCGTCAGAGATTATACCGCGCCGGTTCGGCGTCCGAACGGAGTGAGGACAAAACACCGAACCGAACCGTGCGCATCCCCCGGAGGGAGCATGTCCGGAGGACATGGTATAGCGACACGCGGATTTTCCGGGCGCACGGCCAGTGTGCAACCACGTGCAATTCAAGAGCGTGCAATCAGGCGGTAATCCGACATGGAAGTTCTTGACAGTATCCGTCAACATATGCTATTATGCGAAAGGTGAGTGTTTTCGGAAAATTAGCGGAAATCAGAGGATTTATCATATATGCGTGACAGTGGAGAATTAAAGGCATTGGTGCTTCAGACGGATTTCGGCCTGGCGGACGGCGCGGTGTGCGCGATGTACGGCGTGGCGCGTACGGTTTGCCCGGAACTGCCGATCTTTGATCTGACGCATGAGATCGAGCCGTATCATATCTGGGAGGCGAGCTACCGGCTGATCCAGGCGGTGCCGTACTGGCCGGAGGGGACTGTCTTTGTATCCGTCGTGGATCCCGGCGTCGGCTCGGCCCGAAGAAGCATCGTGGCCAGAACGACCGGAGGCCACTATGTGGTGACGCCGGATAACGGCACGCTGACCCATGTGAAGCAGATATTCGGGATCGAGGAGGTCCGCACCATCGACGAGGTGGTGAACCGCAGGCCGCACACGGAGCGTTCCTATACTTTCTACGGGAGAGACGTTTATGTGTTCAGCGGTGCCAGACTGGCGTCCGGGAAGATCACTTATGAGGAAGTAGGACCTTCGGTTCCGGTGGCGAGTATCGTGGAACTGCCGCTGCTTCTGCCTGAAAAGGAGGACGGCGGTATCACAGGTACCGTTGACGTTCTGGATGTGCGGTTTGGCAGTCTGTGGACCAACATCAACTGTGAGGATTTCGATGAGCTGGGGATCGCTTACGGCGACCGCGCGGAGATCACCATAAGCCGCGACGGGAGGACTGTATACCAGAACCGCATCATTTACGGTCATTCCTTTGCGGATGTGTTCATCGGCGAGCCGATCTTGTATGTCAATTCCTTAAACCGGCTGGCGGTGGCGATCAATCAGGGAAGCTTCGCCAGGGCCTATAATATCGGGACCGGGAATAACTGGCGGATTACTATTCGGAAGTAGAGCGGCTGGTTTTCTTAAAAGTGGGACAGAAAGCGTTCGGCGCCGTTTCCATCTAAGACCGGCAGAAAGCCGGCGGCCGCTCTTCCTCAATAGCGGTAAAAGCCTTTCTCAGAAGCCAGCGCGCATGCGGCCGGCAGCAGTCACAGTATTCTGCATGGGATTCCATGTGGGAGATAGATAACATTTTTATCGTACCCTGTAAAACAGGAGGAAATGGAGGTTAACTGTTATGTCAAACGAAAAAAAGAGTATCGGAAAACTGCTTCTTGGTAAATGGGATACCAAGACCATCGTAGGTACCGCGATCGGCGCGGCCCTGTTTGCAGTGCTGATGAACTTCGGCGGCATCCGCGTGTTCACCAACACCAACTTAAGTTCCGCGATGATCGTGGTGGCCGTAGTGGCCGGACTGTTCGGACCGCTTCCCGCGGCGCTGTCTGCGGGCCTTGGCAATGTGCTGGCGGATCTGATCGGCGGCTGGGGCTTCTGGTTTGACTGGTCCATCGGCAACTTCGTCATGGGCTTCTTTGTCGGCCTGCTTCCGCTTTACGGCGCAAGGATCGAGGATGGCATTTTCCAGGTGAAGCACATGATCTGCTACGTCATCTGCGTCATTCTGGGCAACCTGATCGGTTTCGGCGTGGTGACCCCGATCCTGACCTATCTGTTCTACTCTCAGGAGCTGACCATTACATGGGCGCAGGCGTTTTCAGCCGTGGTGTCCAATGGTCTGGTGCAGATCGTGATCGGCGTTCCGGTTCTGATCCTGCTTGCGAAGCGCAACGCCAAGAAGACGAACCTGAGTGCAGAAGACTAAGGAACTGTCTGTGAGCAGAGCCTGAACCCCCCGAAAAGGCAGGATGGAAGAATGAAAAAGCCGATTATTGTATTTAAAGACTATACCTTCCGCTATAAAACGCAGAAGGCGCCGACATTAAAAAATATCAATCTGACCCTGTACGAGGGCGAGAAGGTTCTGATCTTAGGTCCTAGCGGGTGTGGAAAATCCACACTCGCTAACTGCATTAATGGCCTGATTCCCTTTTCCTATAAGGGAGAGATCAAAGGTTCTTTAACGGTCGCGGGGGTCGAGAACAAAGATTCGAGTATTTTTGAGATCAGCCGTCATGTGGGAACGGTGCAGCAGGATACGGACGCCCAGTTCGTCGGCCTTTCCGTAGGCGAGGACATCGCCTTTTCCCTTGAGAACCGGGCTATGCCAAGGCCGGAAATGCTGCCGAAGGTGGAGCGCACCGCGGCCATCGTAGGAATGGAGGATTTCCTGATGAATCCGCCCTTCCAGCTTTCCGGCGGTCAGAAGCAGAAGGTCGCCCTGGCGGGCATTCTTCATGACGAGGAAGAGGTGCTCCTGTTTGATGAGCCGCTGGCGGCCCTCGATCCGGCCATGGGCATGACGGCCGTGGACCTGATCGACCGCATCCACAGAGACCAGGGAAAGACGGTGCTGATCATTGAACACCGTCTGGAGGATGTGCTTTACCGTCATGTGGACCGTATTATCCTGATGTCGGAGGGCAGCATTCAGCTGGATTCTACGCCGGACGAGCTTCTGCGCACCGGCCTTTTGAAGGAACACGGCATCCGGGAACCGCTGTACATATCCGCCCTGAAGAACGCCGGCGTCCGCTTTGCGGAGAACGCCCATCTGGATAATATCGAGGAACTGGATATCCCGGCCTACCGGCAGGCGATCCTGGACGAGATGAAGGCATCCAAACCTGTAGAAATCCCTGCGCGCGGGGAACTTCTTCTGAAGGTGGATCATGTAGATTTCTCCTATGACAAGCGCAAGGTTCTGGACGACGTTTCCTTTGAAGTCCACAGGGGCGAACGGATCGCCATTGTCGGAAAGAACGGTGCCGGAAAGTCCACGATGGCAAAGATGCTCTGCGGCATCATCCGGCCCCAGAAGGGTACGATCACGGTGAACGGCCAGGATTATACGGCCCTGACCATCCGGGAGATCGGCCGTCTGATCGGGTATGTGATGCAGAATCCGAACCAGATGCTGGTGAAGGATATGATCATGGATGAGGTCCGGCTGGCGCTGGAGCTGAACGAATTTGAGGAAGAGCAGATCCGGCAGCGGGCGGAGGAGACCCTCAAAATGTGCGGGCTTTACGCCATGCGCAACTGGCCGGTGTCAGCCCTAAGCTACGGACAGAGAAAGCGCGTGACCATCGCCTCCATCCTGGCGTTAAAGCCGGATATCATCATTCTGGACGAGCCGACAGCGGGTCAGGACTATTACCATTATACGGAGATCATGAACTTCCTGGATAACCTGAATAAGGAATATCAGGTGACGATCCTGTTCATCACCCATGATATGCACCTGGCCATCGAATATACGGACCGGGCGATCGTATTTGCGGACAGCAAATGCATCGCGGACGATTTCGTGTTCCGGGTGCTGTCCGACAGTGAGATCATTGAAAAGGCCAACCTAAAGCAGACGTCCCTCGTTACGCTGGCGAAGCAGACAGGGGTGGATCCGGAAGCCTTTATTCGTCATTTTATAGAGAGAGAAAGGGAGGAGCGGGAAAATGGATCTAAGTAAGCGGCTTTTTATCAGCGTGGTTCCCGGAGATACCTTCCTGGATAAACTGACGGGAAAGACCAAGGTCAGACTGTTTCTGGGCCTGATCGTTCTGCTGGTCGCCACCTGGGACATCCGCATCGTTCTCCCGGTGCTGGTGCTGGGGATCATCGGGCTGGTCTCCATCAAGCCCAACTGGCGGCTGATCATGGGGCTGATGGGCTTTGTGGCGTTAATGAACCTGTTCAATCTGTTTTTGATCTGGATCGTTTCGCCGGATTATGGAAATGATATCGTTGGAGGCGCAACGCTTCTGGTCCGCTTTACCGACCGCTACAGCCTGTCGGCGGAGACGCTGTGGCTGTTTATGGTGCGTTTCGTGAAGTTCATTTCCTCGTTTCTGGTGTCGCTGGTATTTATCCAGTCCATAACGCCCAGCGAGATGGCGGCCGGACTGTATGCCATCAAGGTGCCGTATAAGGTGGCGACGATGGTATCCATCGCGTTCCGCTACATTCCGGAAATATCCAGGGACTTTAACGACATCAAGATCTCCATGCAGGCAAGGGGAATGGAGCTGGATCCGAAGAAGACCAGCGTTATTGAACGTCTGAAGCAGAATGTGGTCATTCTGGTGCCGCTCATCATTGTCTCCTTCGACCGGGTGAGTAATATCGCCAACGCCATGGATCTGCGCGGTTACGGCCGCGGCAAGACGCGGACCTATTATTCGGAGCATGAGGAGACGCCGAACGACCGTAAGATGAAGGTATTTTATATACTGGTAGCCCTCGCTGCGGTCGCGGTGATCGCGGGCAGGGTATTTTTCCCCGCGCAGCATGAGGTATGGGCTCCATGGATCTAGAATTGCAGAATTATTTTGAAAAGCATATCGAAGGCTTGCAGGCGCTTGTCCGGATTCCGTCCGTCTATGACGCGGAATCCGTGAGCGCCGATATGCCCTATGGAAAAGGGGTGGCTGCCGCGCTGGATTATATGCGGCAGCTGGCCCTTTCGGACGGTTTTGAGGTGCTGGAGTACGGCGGACATGCTATCGCCGTCCGGTTGGGGCCGCAGGAAGCCGGACAGACAGCAATGGTGAGCCGTCCGGGGTTGCCGGAGGATGGCCAGACAGAAGTGGCGTGCCTTCCGGGGCCGCAGGAAGCCGGCCGGATCGACGTGGTTTCCCACCTGGACGTGGTGGAGCCGGGGACCGGCTGGAGCGGGGATCCGTTTAGCGGCCAGATCCGCGGCGGCCGCCTTTACGGCCGTGGTACCCAGGATATGAAGACCTCCGCATACCTCACGTATCTTGCGCTTAAGCGTCTTAAGGAAGAACATTTCCCTGCCTGCAAAAGTCTCCGGCTCATCTACGGCTGCGATGAAGAGCGGACGATGGACGACATGATCCATTATGTATCTCAGGCGGGACTTCCGGATTTCGCCTTTACGCCGGACGGATGCTTTCCTATGGCGATCGGAGAGAAGGGGGCGCTGATGTGGCGTCTTTCCGGGTCATACCAGGGGACGGTCCGTTCTATGGACTGCGGCGTGCAGTGCAATGTGATCCCGCCTGTGGCGAAAGCGGTGCTGGAAGGCGGCGCCGCGGACAGCCTGAGGGCCCGTATGCGGGAACTGGGAATCGACGGAAGCATCGAAGAAAAGGACGGAACGGTTCTGGTTGAGGTCAGGGGGCGGGCGGCTCATGCGTCCAAGCCGGAGGACGGCCATAGTGCCGCTGTGGATCTGTTTGCCCTGCTTCGGGAAATGGATCCGCTGGCGGATAATCTGTACCGTTGCTTTGCGGATCCCTATGGACGGGCGTGGGCGGAAGTCCCGGAAGGCGCCGGTACGGATTTTACCGTGAATCTGGGCGTTTTCCGCATTCGGGACGGCGTTTGCTACGGCGAAGTAGACGGAAGGTATCCGTTCGGCCTGCGCGCGCAGGAGTTGACCGAACGGCTTTCCGCGCGCTGCGCGCTGCGGGTCTCGCTGGATTATGACTCCGCGCCTACGATGAACGAAAAGGACGATCCGTATGTGGCGGCGATGCTTAGGGTCTACAGGGAGAAGACGGGGGATCTGTCGGAACCGGTGGTCTCCGGCGGCGTATCGTACAGCAAGATCTTCGGCCATTGCGTGGCCTTCGGCCCTGTGAGCGCCGATATGAAGAATCTCTGCCACCAGGCGGATGAGAGCATCGCGCTTACGGACTGCGCGAAGGCGTTCGAGATCTATTATGAAACCATGAAACAGCTCGCGCTTCTGCAGCAGAAGATGGCGAAGACGAGGTAAAAGATGCTGCAGAAGACGCCGGAGAAAACGCCGGCGGAGACTCTGCAGAAGGCGCTGAGGAAGACGCGTAACGGCGCCGGAAGACAGGAGAAATATGAATGAAACCTTGTATCGTATGGCAGACGGATTTTGGCTTAAGCTGGGGGGCGGTGGCCTCCATGCGCGGGGTCTGCAAGCAGGTGGATCCGACTTTGGAATGCGTAGATATTACTCATGAGATCGAACCGTATAATATTCTTGCGGCTTCACGGGAACTGATCTATGTGGAACCCTTCTGGCCGAAGGGGACGGTCTTTGTCTCTGTCGTGGATCCGGGCGTGGGGACGGATCGGAAGGCCAGCGTGGCCCTGCTTTCGGACGGCAATTATGTGGTGACGCCGGATAACGGCACCCTGACCCATGTGTTTTATGAAGTCGGCGTACGGCAGATCCGCGAGATCGACGAGACGGTCAACCGCTATCCCGGCACGGAGCAGATCGCGGTTTTCCACGGAAGGGATCTGTTCGCCTATACCGCGGCCAGACTGGCGGCCGGCGTGATCACCTT
>CANQRU010000072.1 GCA_947626395.1 uncultured Lachnospiraceae bacterium
GGCTTCTCCACCTGATCGTAGCAGACGGAATCCTCGATATAAAGCGTCAGACGCCAGCACTGGCCCCTCTCGTCCGTATAATGTTTCTTTCCGTCTTTCGCCGGATACAGGCTCAGCGTTTCGCGGTCCGGATCGCCGCCGGAAGCCGCGATCTTCTCCCGCAGGAATTCGGTGACCAGTTCTACGTTATTATTCAGAGCTTCCAGATTCTGGAATACATCTCCGTTGATGCGCTGAAGAACGAACCGGGGATATCCTTCCACACATTCCACCATATAGGTATCGTTGATATGCCCGTTGCCGAACAGCTTATAGCTTACCACCGCCTCGTCCGGCAGAAACGCCCTCAGCGCTTTCTGTATGTATTCGTTGTTCTCTGCTTTCATGACTGTCTTCCTCACATCTGTGTATTATATTCCGCGGATTCATCCGCTTTATTCCCATATCTGCCGGTATTAGCCGCCGGAGTTATTTCTTCATCTGAGCCAGATACTCTTTATAACCGATCTCGTCAAGCTTCTCCGCCTTGGCCGCCACATCGTTCTTCAGAGATTCCGTATAGGCCTTCAGCCGCCCCAGCAGCTCCGGATCCGACGCCGCCAGGATCTTCGCCGCCAGGATCCCGGCATTCGTGCCGCCATTAATCGCGACCGTCGCAACCGGAATGCCGCTGGGCATCTGGACAATGGAATACAGGGAATCCACGCCGCCCAGATCCGATGTCTTCATCGGGATCCCGATCACAGGCATCGGGAAAATAGCCGCGCACATACCCGGAAGATGTGCCGCCTTGCCGGCTCCCGCGATCACGACTTTCACGCCCTTGCCTTCCAGGGACTTCGCATAGTTAAAAAAGATGTCCGGCTCCCTGTGAGCGGAAATGATCGTCATCTCAAAATCCACTCCCAGTTTCCCCAGAACATCCGCCGCCTGCGCCATAACGGGCATATCGGAATCGCTGCCCATGACAATACTGACTCGTGCCATCACAATTCTCCTTTTTACAATTCAGCAGGCGCTCTGCCCGCATGAAAAACGACTGCCGGCATATCCGTATGTTTCCACACAGACATGCCGGCACACACGCAGATGGCTATATCATACCATCTGAAAGCCTTTCTGGCAACCTGTTTTTTATTTTACTGTTCTTTTTTACTGTTCTTTTTTACTGTTCTTTTTACTGTTCTTATTCCTCATAATTCACTGCCTTATCAAACAGTTCTTCCACTTCCTTCGACGGCTCCTCTGTGACCAGCGATACGGCCACAGCCGCCAGAAGTCCGGCCACAAATCCCGGAATGATCTCATAGATCCCGGTGGAAGCCAGGAAAGCCAGCCATCCCATATCCACCAGCGCGCCCACCAGGATACCGGCCACGGCGCCCTTGAAGTTGAAGCGCTTCCAGAACAGGCTCAGCATGATCGCCGGGCCGAAGGCCGCGCCGAAGACGCCCCATGCGTTGGAGACCAGATCCATGATGGAACCGGCGTTGGGATTGGACGCCAGCAGAAGCGCCAGTACCGCGATCACCAGTACTACCATGCGGCCCGCCCAGAGCATTTCCTTATCGGAAGCCTTATCTTTGCGGAAAATCGGCTTATACACGTCGCTCGCGAACGCGCTGGCCGCCGACAGAAGCTGGCTGTCCGCCGTGCTCATCGAAGCCGCCAGAACTGCCGACAGCAGCACGCCGGAGATCAGTCCCGGGAATATGCGGCGCACCATCTCGATGAACACCAGCGAATTGTTATTCACGTTGTCGTCGTAACCCACAAACATCCGGCCAACGATACCGATGACCGCCGCGAAGATCACGATGATCACAGTCCAGGAAATACCGATCTTCGCCGATTTCTTCAGATCTTTCTGGGATTTCAGCGACATAAACCGAATAATGATATGGGGCATTCCGAAATATCCGAGTCCCCAGCCCAGTCCGGAAACAATATCCTTCCAGCTGGAGAACGCGTTCCAGTAGCCTTCCGGCATAGCGGGCACCGCAGAGAAATCCAGAAGCGCCGTCGCGAAGATCGGGGCGATCAGCATCGCGCCCAGAATCAGCATCCCCTGGAAGAAATCCGTCCAGCACACCGCCGAGAAACCGCCCAGGAACGTGTAGCTGATGATAATGACAGCCGCCAGGTACATGGCTACCGTGCTGTCCATTCCGATCACCGTATTAAAGAGCGTTCCGCAGGCCTTGATGCTGGATGCCGCGTAGATCGTGTACGCCACCAGGAAAACCACGGCGCAGATGATCTGCAGCGCCTTGGACTTCGACAGGAAACGGTTGGTCAGGTACTGGGGGATCGTAATGGAATCATTGGCCACGATGGAAAATTTCCGCAGCCGCGGCGCCTGATACAGCCAGCTGATCGTATAGCCGATGGCCAGACCCACCGAGATCCAGACCTGGCCCAGACCCAGTGCGTAAATGGACGTCGGGAGCCCCATCAGTACCCAGGCGCTCATATCCGACGCGCCGGCGGAAAGCGCCGCCACCCAGGGACCCATCTCGCGTCCGCCAAGGAAATATGTCTTTTCGCCGCCGTCCTTTGTCTTAATGAAGAACCAGACGCCGATACCCAGCATGAACGCCAGATATATGATAAATACAACCACTTCAGAGATCCGCATGAAAAATTCCTCCCTTTTCTGCTTGAAATCACACGCTGGATAGTGTATCATATGTTTCAAAATTACAAAAGCGAATATTTTGCATGATTTACATGACGAAATCAGATGGATATGGATTCTGCATGAATCGGATTTCAGATATTCTATACGTTTCATGCAGATTGCATAGCGTCGATTTCTTCTGTCAGAATCCGATGAAGATAATTCCTGTCTGGCGGCAAGTAAGCAGTTTATTATCTTGAAAATATACATAGAAGCAAGGAGCAGCTCATTATGGACATTAATATTCAGAAATACATGGCATTTATCAAAACCGTCGAATACGGCAGCTTCACCAGGGCCGCCCAGGTCTTAAACTACTCCCAGTCCGGCATCAGCCGCATGATCGGCGACCTGGAAAATGAATGGCACGTTTCGCTTCTGGAACGCGGCCGCTCCGGCGTCCGCCTGACCTCCGACGGCGTCCAGCTTCTGCCCTACGCCAGGAAAGTCTGCGACGAGTACCTGAAACTGCAGACCCAGGTGGACGAACTAAACGGCCTGCAGACCGGTCTGATCCGTATCGGAACATTTTCCAGCGCAGCCACCCACTGGATCCCGAATATCATCGAGAAATTCCGTGAACACTACCCACGGGTCAGCTATGAACTGCTGATCGGCGACTATGCGGAGATCGCAGGCTGGATCATGGAAGGCCGCGTGGACTGCGGCTTCCTGCGTCTGCCTACATCGGCCGACCTGGATGTGACCTATCTGGAAAGCGACCGGCTGCTGGCGATCCTGCCGGAAGATCATCCGCTGGCGAACTGCGAGGTGTTCCCGGTGGAACAGATCGATCGGGAACCTTTTATTCTGCAGGGCAAGGGGCTTAAAGCCGAGGCGGAGGATTTCTTCGAACAGCATGGGCTGCATCCTGCGGCCTACTGCACCACCTGGGACGACTATGCGATCATGTCTCTGGTGGAGCGCGGCGTGGGCATCAGCCTGCTTCCGGAACTGATCCTGAAGCGGACGCCTTACCATATCGTCATCAAAGAACTGTCCGTGTCGACGAGCCGCGATATCGGCTTCGCGGTCCGGGATAAGAAAACCGCCTCACTGGCGGTGAAGCGGTTTATGGAGTATCTGAGTTACAGGTAAATCATTATACTATCTTTTCGCGCTGCAAACGGCTTTTCCATAGCAAACACATCCGTGTTGGGGCATCACATCTGCATCACATCTATTACCGGGTTTCAAACATTGCGCCCCTACCCTTCCCCGACAATTCCGGCCACACCACCACCAGCATAGTCCCGTAGCAGGCCAGACCGCCGATCAGATTGGAGATCGGCTCCGCCATGAAGATCCCGGTAGTCCCCAACCCAAACAGATGAGGCAGAATCAGCACCAGCGGCATGACGATGATGATCTTGCGGAATATAGAGAAGAACACCGCGTTCTTCGACTTGCCCAGCGCCACGAACACCGACTGCCCCGCGAACTGCAGCGACATAAAGAAGTATCCGAAATAATACACCTGCATGGCCGGGATCCCCGCCGCCAGAATATCCGCGTCGTGGTTAAAGATCCGGATGAAGAATCCCGGAAACTTATGGACGATCAGCCACATAAGCGTCGTATAGACCACGCAGCAGACCGACATAAATACGATGGATTTCTTTACGCGGCCGTATTCGCTGGCCCCGTAATTATAACCCATGACCGGCTGGGCTCCGTTGGTGATGCCGGTCACCGGCATCGTGATCACTTCGCGGACCGAATTGACGATGGTCATGACGCCCACGTACAGATCTCCGCCGAACTGCTGCAGTGTTGCATTATAAACCACCTGAGTGATACTGTTGGTGATGGACATCGTAAAACCGCTGGTCCCCAGCGCGACGATCTTGGCCACCCGCCGTCCGTTTAATCCGAAGCAGGATATCTTCAGCCGCAGGATCGCCTTATCGCTGGTCAGGAACCGCATGATCCATACGGCCGACAGAAACTGGGAGATCACCGTGGCCAGCGCCGCACCCTGCACGCCCATGTTGAACAGGAAAATGAAGATCGGGTCCAGAATGATATTGGCCACCGCGCCCAGAAGCACCGTCATCATGCCGATCCGTCCGAAGCCCTGGGAGTTGATAAAGCTGTTCATCCCCAGACCGACCATGACGAACAGATTTCCCAGCAGATAGATGGTCACATATTTATCCGCGTACGGGTAGGTACTGTCGCTGGCGCCGAACAGATACAGAACCGGTCTCTTGAAAATGAGCCCGACCGCCGTCAGGATCACTCCGGTAATGATCATCAGCACGAAGGATGTGCCCATGATCTTCTCCGCCTCCGCCTCATTTCCGCGCCCCCGCTCGATGGAACACAGCGGCGCGCCGCCCATGCCGTACAGATTCGCGAAAGCGATCACGATAGAAATGATCGGCAGGCACAGCCCCAGCCCGGTCAGCGACAGCGTCGCATTCTCCGGGATGCGGCCGATATAGATGCGGTCAACGATGTTATAAAGCACATTGATCAGCTGAGCCATGGTCATGGGCAGGGCCAGGCTTAAGATATTGCCGATGATGCTTCCTTTGGAAAAATCATTTTTCTTCTCGTTCATGATGTATGACTTCTTTCACTTATCAAATAACCCTGTCTATCTTAGCAGATTTCGGATCGATTGTCTATTATGATCTGCAGGATCATATGATTTTCCCTGCAACACAAAAAAGAAGCCGACAAAATATCTGCCAACTTCTCTTTCATTCTTCGAAGAATCCGCTCCAAGAAAATCATGAGATAATTCCGCATTATCACGCGCCCTGTCCGACTGCCGCGTCCTCCGCCGTATCTCCGATGATGTCCCTGAGCTGATCGACGGAAAGGTTCTTTTCCTTCATCAGCTTCGTCACCTCGCGGATCCGCTCCTGCTCGATCTCCTCGATCAGCGCCAGCCGCTTCTCTTCCAGCTCCGTAAGCGCTTTCGAATGCTGCTCCATGACTTCTGTGATCTTCAGAAGTTCGTCGTCCAGTTTCTCCTTTTTCGTGCGTCTATGCCTGCGTTCCATAGCTTCCCTCCTGCATACAAAGATTTCATGATTGTCCATATATTGGAATTATATGCGGAAAGGAACGATTCTATACCGGCCGTGCGCAGATTATCTAAAAATTGAGGCCGCCGCGGCGACCTCTAATTTCCCCTATATATCTCCTTTCTGTGCCCCACGCTTAACGCAAGAATCACCAGACGTTCGTCTTGAATAAGACAAATCAGGCGATAGTCCCCAATCCTGTACCGCCATTGGCCGCTCCTGTTTGCTGTAAGCCCTTTCCCGTGCATTCTTGGGTTTTCGCATCCGACAAGGTTCTTATCGATCCATGACTTTATCATGCGCTGCGTATACCTGTCCAGTTTCTTAAATTCCCGGTCGAACCTTTCTGTGGTTTCTACCGCGTAGCTCATAGATCAAGCTCCTTCCAAAGTTCAGAAACCGGCCTGCTCTTTCGACCCCCCTGAAGATACTCATTATATGCCTCGTCAGCCACGGTAATATCATATTCATCCTCAATTTTCTCAAAAAGGGCTTTCTTAAATGCCTCTCCCATGGACAATGAATGCAGTTTTGCGTAACTCTCAGCCAGGGATTTCTCTTCCGGCGTCAGCCTTATAGAAAAACTCATGCGTTCCATCTCCTCTCTGTAATACATTGTACTACGCAAAGAATCAGATTGTCAAGTCTGTGAAAAACACTTTCTGCTGTTATATAACACAAAATGCAGCACAGATAGAAAAAAAGTCCGTAAAACGGACTTTTTAAGTGGAGCTGAGGGGAATCGAACCCCTGTCCAAAAACCAATTCCCTGTTCTTCTACTATCATAGTCGCTTATTTGACATTCCCTCCGCCGGCCGGGAGGCGACACCCTGCCGGTTTCAGTAGCTTCATGATACGCCCGCGGGCTCAAAGCTTTGCCCGTGTCGTTTCTCACATAGTCGACGCCAGGATCTTAACGTGTGAGTGCGCTAAGGCTGACGGCCGCAATTAAGCAGCTAATGCTAAATTATCTTCAGCGTTTATATTTAGGTTTGTCATTTGACGCATGACGTGCGGATAGCTTCACCAGCTGCATGATCCCTGTCGAAACCAGTACAACCCCTTACTGGCGCATTACGGATAACACTCTGCAATGCTCTGTTATAACCTGAGTTTTACAGTTTCATCACAAGATTAGAGTCTAAATAACCTGAAAATCCCAGGAATTTTCAATATTTCTGGG
>CANQRU010000073.1 GCA_947626395.1 uncultured Lachnospiraceae bacterium
CCGCCGGAAAGCGTGCGTCCGCTGGGCGGAACCACGATATTGTAGGCGCGGGCCAGTCTTGTGATGCTGTCCAGAAGGATGATCACGTCGCGGCCATGCTCCACCAGACGGCGGGCGCGCTCTACGACCATCTCGGAAACCCTCTTATGCCGCTCCGGAAGCTCGTCGAACGTGGAATAGATGACTTCCACATTCTTTCCGATAACGGATTCCTTGATGTCGGTAACCTCCTCGGGACGCTCGTCGATCAGAAGGATGATCAGATGCATGTCCGGATGGTTCGTCGTGATCGCCTGGGCAACCTGTTTCAAAAGCGTCGTCTTGCCGGCCTTAGGCGGGGAAACGATCATGCCGCGCTGCCCCTTGCCGATAGGCGCCAGAAGATCCAGTACGCGCATCGCCGTAGAATTCGGCCTGCCGGGAGTCTCCATATGGAGACGCTCATTCGGGAAAACAGGCGTCAGCTTCTCAAAGCTGGGCCGCGTCTCCAGGACAGACGGCGGATAGCCGTTGACCGATCTCACATACAGAAGCGCCGCAAATTTCTCGGATGCAGTCTTGATGCGGCGGCTGCCCACCAGAATGTCGCCGGTCTTCAGGTTGAAGCGGCGGATCTGGGACGGGGCTACATAGACGTCGTTCTCGCCCGGCAGGAAATTCTCGCACCGGATAAAGCCGAATCCGTCCGGCATGACCTCCAGAATACCGTTGGCCTCGACGCCGCTGTCCAGCTCGATGATATCCTGAACCGTCTGATCCGGAAACTGAGCCTGGATCTGGGGCGTAATGCTGGACGCCGGAACCCGGAACCCTTCGGGTCTCGGAGCCGTCTCCGCGGGAACGGCTTCCTGCGTCTGAGCGGTTCTGGACATGTCGGTTCTGGGCGTATCCGTTCTGGGCGCCGATACGGCAGCCGCCGGTCTGTTATTATAAGCCGGGCGGCCGACCGCGCGCTGCGGACGGTTCTGCCCGTCATTTCTTCGATAATTATCGCGCATGTTATCGCCGCGCGCCGTGGAAACCCGCGTCGTTCTCCTCACGGTCTCGGCCGGCGGCTGTTCGGTCTTCGGAACCCCCGTCTCAGCTCTGCCTGCCATCTCGGGAGCCGCCTCTTCACGTCCTGTATTTCCCGCCGTGCCCCGCTCTGCGGGATCTTCCGCGGCAGAAGAAGCTTGTCCGGCTGCGGCTGCAGCAGCGGCCTCCTCCTCCATCTCCTTCGCCCTTGCGCACAGGAGATCGATCAGGTCGCTCTTCCTCATCGTGCTGATGCCTTTCATGCCCTGATGTTTGGCGATCGCTTTTAGCTCCGTCAACGGCAACGTTTCAAGTTTTTCACGCATATTTTTCTCTCCTTCTCCATCCGTTTCTATGTCATCCAGGGGTTCTGTTACGAATCTGCGAACATCGAAATAAATAAGAATTATAATATAGCTATTATATCCCATTTCCAGCAAAAAGGAAAGAGGAAATTTTGCACATTTATTCAATGAGAAGTTCGTCAATTGTTACAAATTCATAGCCTTTTTGCGAAAGTGTATCCACAATTTCCAATGCCGCATCTACAGACGTGCTATAAATATCATGCAGAAGAATAATGCTCCCGTTCTCCGCATGCGCCACCACATGACGAACAATGGCGTCCCTGTCCTGCAGTTTCCAGTCCAGCGGATCCAGATTCCACAGCGCCACGGTCATAGGCACCATGGATTCCAGTTCATCGCTCCAGGAACCGTACGGCGGACGGATATACTCCGGCACCATGCCGGTAACCGCTTCGATCTTCTGATTGGTTCCTTCAATCTGTTCACAGGCCGCTTTCATGCTCTCCGCGGTCAGCTGCATATGGCTCTGGCTGTGATTACCGATCAGATGGCCTTCTTCCTGCATACGCAGGACAATATCCTCTTTTCCGTCAATATTCTGGCCGACCAGGAAAAAGGACGCTCTCACGCCGCGTTCCTTCAGACCGTCCAGCAGCCTGGGCGTATAGATCTCGTGGGGACCGTCGTCAAATGTCAGGGCGATAGCGCCGGCGGATCCGGCGCGTTCCGTGTCATCGAAGGTTTTGTCGTACACCTCGGATACTTCCGAACAAACCGCATTCTCCGCCGCATGCTGACCGGATGTGAAAATGTAAAGTCTCCCGTAGAAATCCGCAGAGAGGAAAAGGGCCAGAATTCCCCAGAACCATACCGCCAGTCTGCGGCTCAGCCTCCATTTCCACCTGATCATAGACACCTCCCTGACGTAGGATTCCATCATAGCAACTATATGCGGGAAAATAGAAAAATAGAATACAAGCAAGGCATCACCGGCGTTCTGACTACATGGAAATACAAAAAGAGGCGTCCCCCCACGGAGTACGCCCCTTAAGCTGCGTTACGTTCAATACCCGGATCAGATCGCCTTAACGTTTACCGCCTGCATGCCGCGGTTGCCCTCAGCCATGTCGAAGGTAACTTTCTGGCCATCTTCCAGTGTCTTGTAGCCGTCAGCCACAATGCCGGAGAAATGCACGAACACTTCCTCGCCAGTCTCATCGTTGGTGATGAAACCATAACCTTTCGTTGCATTGAACCACTTTACTGTACCCTTGTTCATACCGGTACACCTCCTATCAAATAGTGCGCATTTCTCCTGAAAAAAAATCACATATCCTGTAAATCACTTGAACGCCAAATGACTTACAATAATATGTGAATCAATAGATCATTCAAAATACATTTTGACGATATCATAAATTTTTACTTCTGTCAAGCGTCTGTTTCCATTTTAAAAATTTCGGAAAATTCGGAAAAAACTGCCTTTTTGCGCGGTTTTCAGCACCTGTTCAGAAGACTTGTACCGATGCTGACGAATTGTGTCAAGGAGGCGGGTTTTGTTTCTGAAAACGCGTGTTTCTGAAAATATGCCGGAGACTGCACAACTGCTGTTTTCCGGCATAAAAAACCCCCGGGGACCGGGCCCCGGGAGCGTCTTTCCAGATCACTGTTCTTCAGTAGGTGAAAATTACTTCAGGGTAACCTTTGCGCCTTCTGCCTCCAGCTTGGTCTTCAGATCCTCGGCCTCTTCCTTGGAAACGCCGGTCTTCACAGCCTTCGGAGCGCTGTCAACTACATCCTTCGCCTCTTTCAGACCAAGGCCGGTAGCTTCACGGACAACCTTGATAACTTTAACCTTGTTCGGGCCAACCTCGGTCAGCTCAACGTCGAACTCGGTCTTCTCCTCGACTTCCTCAGCCGCCGGGCCGCCGGCCGCTGCTACAACCACGCCTGCAGCGGCGGATACGCCGAACTCTTCCTCGCAGGCCTTTACCAGCTCATTCAGTTCCAGAACAGATAACTCTTTGATCGCTTCGATAAACTCAGCAGTTGTTAACTTTGCCATTTTGATTTCCTCCGTTATTATTTTTATAAATATGGTTTCTTTTCCGCGCCTGCGGCGCGTGTTAATGAAGTTCGGCTCCCTTTGGTCGCCGAACGGCTAATTTTCTAACCTCGCGCGCTCTCGGAGAGAGCGTGCTCGCTAAGAAAATTATGCCTCCCTGATGGTCGCCGAACGGCTGACTTTCTAACCTCGCAGGCTTTCGCAGAAAGCCTGCTCGCTAAGAAAGTCATGCCTCTGCGGGTGCGCTGTCTTTCTCGGCGATCTGGTTCAGAACGCGGGCCAGATTGCTGATCGGGGACTTCATGCTGCCCAGCAGACGGCCCAGCAGGACTTCTCTGGACGGGATCGTAGCGATGGTCTGCATGCCCTTTGCATCGTAATAAGTTCCCTCGACAACGCCGCCCTTGATCTCCAGAGCAGGATTCTTCTTGCCAAACTCGGCCAGGATCCTGGCGGGAGCGGTAGCGTCTGTCTTCGACACAGCCATAGCGGTCGGACCTTCCAGGATCGGCCCCAGAGCCTCAAATGGCGTATCCTTCGCCGCGAAGCGGATCATGGTGTTCTTATAGACCTTGTAGGTGACGCCGGCTTCACGCAGCTGTTTGCGCAGCTGAGTGTCCTGCTCCACGGTCAGTCCGCGATAGTCCACCAGAACCGCAGTCTGAGCTCCGTCCAGCGCGCTGGCGATCTCTTCCACGACCGGCTGCTTCAATTCCACTTTTGCCATGAATGGTTTACCTCCTTATTTTCTAAGTATTGAGAGGTCGAATCCCACGGAACCGTTACCTGCGGTCCGCTTCATACTGATAAAAAAACCGCTCCATCCAAAGACAGAGCGGCTCGTTACATACACTTGCGTGAAGTATCAGTCCTCGGCAGGCGTGTTCAACTTATGCCTTGCGGCACCTGCTGTCTTCGGCTTTCAATACTTTTCATACTATATCATATCTATATCCGGACTGTCAACCGGAAAATGAGATATCCGCGCGGTCAGTTCCGCATCCGTCACAGTCCACCGAAAGCGGTGAACCGCGGCCTGCATTAAGCCATAAACTTGGCTACGTTCAGCCGGATGCCCGGGCCCATCGTCGTAGTGATGGTAGCGCTCCGGATATACTGGCCTTTCAGCGCGGCGGGTCTCGCCTTCAGGATGGCGTCCATAAGCGACTGGAAGTTGTCCGCCAACTGCTCCTCTGTGAAAGAAGCCTTACCCACTGGCACATGGATGATGTTGGTCTTGTCAAGACGGTATTCTACTTTACCGGCTTTGATATCATTGATAGCTTTGGTCACGTCCATGGTGACGGTTCCGGCTTTCGGGTTCGGCATCAAGCCCTTCGGACCCAGGATACGGCCCAGGCGGCCAACCACGCCCATCATGTCAGGTGTCGCTACGACAACGTCGAAGTCAAGCCAGCCTTCCTTCTGGATCTTCGGGATCAGCTCCTCGCCGCCTACATAGTCGGCGCCGGCAGCCTGCGCCTCGTCGATCTTGGCGCCCTTGGCGAATACCAGAATGCGGACAGTCTTGCCTGTTCCGTGCGGCAGTACAACGGCGCCGCGGACCTGCTGGTCAGCGTGACGTCCGTCACAGCCTGTTCTTAAATGTACTTCGACAGTCTCGTCAAATTTAGCAACAGCCGTCTTCTTCACCAGAGCGATAGCCTCGGCAGGATCATACTGCGTCATACGGTCTACCAGCTTCGCGGCCTCTGCGTATCTTTTTCCTCTTTTCATATCTATAAACCTCCTTGTGGTATTGTCGGGGATTGCCCTCCCACGAATTGTCAGTTCTATTATCTTCCGCGCCTACGGCGCGTAGGCGCGTATTAAGGATGTTCGGCTCCCTTTGGGGATACTCAGTCAGCTACCGTGATTCCCATGCTTCTCGCGGTTCCCGCGATCATGCTCATGGCTGCTTCCACGCTGGCTGCGTTCAGATCCGGCATCTTCAGCTCTGCGATCTTACGAAGTTCATCCTTGGAAATGGACGCCACTTTGGTCTTATTCGGCGTACCGGAACCGGACTTGATGTTGCAGGCCTTCTTCAAAAGCACTGCCGCCGGCGGGGTCTTGGTGATGAAGCTGAAGCTTCTGTCCGCATAGACCGTGATGACGACCGGGATGATCAGATCGCCCTGATCCGCTGTCCTGGCATTGAACTCCTTCGTAAACTGCACGATGTTCACACCGTGCTGGCCCAGTGCGGGACCTACGGGCGGAGCAGGCGTCGCCTTGCCGGCCGGGATCTGTAATTTGATATAACCAGTTACTTTCTTTGCCATAATCAGGCACCTCCTAAATATTGTGGTAATGTCGGGGGATGTCCCTCCCACTTGTTACAGTTACATCTTCTTCAATTCTGTGAACGCAAGCTCAACCGGAGTCTCTCGGCCGAACATCTCGACGTTGATCGTCGCGGTCTTCTTATGCTCGTTGATCGAGCGGATCGCGCCGACGGTGTCTCTCCAGATACCGGAGGTGACCACAACGGTATCTCCGACCTCGAAATCCACCAGAAGACCTTTCGCCATAAAGCCGAGGCTTTCCATCTCGCCTTCGGACAGCGGAACCGGCTTGGAGCCGGGCCCGACGAATCCGGTGACGCCGCGGGTATTGCGTACTACATACCAGGTGTCATCGTTCATGACCATGTGAATGAGTACGTATCCGGGGAACATCTTCTTATCGACCGCCTTCTCCACACCGTTCTTGATCTCCACAACGGACTGCATGGGGACGGAGACTTCCAGGATCTGATCCTGAAGGCTGCGGTTCTCGATGGTCTTCTCAATATCGACTTTTACTTTGTTCTCATAGCCTGAATAGGTATGCACCACATACCAGTTCGCTTCTGCCATATGACTCACCTTCGCCTAACTTATAAAATGAAACTGAGGCCAAACTTGATAACCAGGTCCAGAATCGCAATGATCAGACCCAGGGCAACGGAGCAGGCCAGCACAGCCGCCGTCTCCCTGCCGACAGCCTCTCTGTCCGGCCAGACGATCTTTCCAAACTCAGTCTTCACGCCCTTGAAAAAGCTCTTTTTCGTTTTCTCCGTGTTTGCTGTTTTCTCCATAATCATCACGTCCTTTACTCAAAATGATTACTTCGTCTCTTTGTGCAAAGTATGTGTCTTACAGAATTTGCAGTACTTTCTGGTCTCCATCCGGTCCGGATG
>CANQRU010000074.1 GCA_947626395.1 uncultured Lachnospiraceae bacterium
TATCTAACGTATGTTCGATGAACACCCGTTCTTTCTATTCTTTCTGAATTTCGGAATTTCCTATAAAGCAAAAAAGGAACGGCCGTCAGGCCGTCCCCCTGTACTCCTGTTTCCACGCTTCCAGCGTCTGCCTGGCGCCTTCCATGCGCCTGATCGGATCCCTGGAAAACATTTCCTCCAGCTTCTTTATTCCATCGGACTGATCCGCTTCCTTCTTCGCTTTCGCGAAATCCTCGTCCCACGCCGCCTTCATCTCATCGGTGATGATCGACTGATAACGTTCCTTCAGGGAAATATCCGGGCTCATAAGCGTCAGATGATAGATCCTCTCCAGAACCGATACGTCCTTCAGCTTCCCATAGGCCTTGTCATAGGCGCCGAGAGCCTTGTCGAACTGAAATATCCTGGCGTAGCAGGCGCCAAGATTGTTCCATACCTTTCCCAGGAACGCGTCGTCCGCCTTCTGGGCCAGATAGGATTCCAATATCTTCTCATACCCGGCGACAGCCTTTCCGTACTGCTTAAAGCCGAACAGATAGTCCGCCTTTCTCTTCGCGTACTCAAGCGGCGGGAGCTTCCGAAGCGCCGCGACCTTCTGTCTCAGCCGGTTGATCTCCGCCGTGGTATAATAATCGCACTCCTGCAGGAACAGAAACAGCAGCTCGTCCTGGTTCTCTCCGCCCTTCATCCACCGTTCCAGCTTCAGGGCCGTATAGCCCATATCCAGCTCCTCCCGGATGAAATCCACCAGATTCCGGTCCATGAAACCGTCCAGCGCCAGAAGCGGATGATTGTAGATCGCATAGCAAAGCTCCTGGGACGTGTAGATATGGATTCCCAGATTCTCGATAAAGAACGGATGACTGACCTTTTCCTTTCTGCACAGTATGACGCTCATAGCATCACCTCTTGTCTGATCACGGCGCCGGTAGACGGATAGAACTCTCCGAAGCCCATATCCTTCACGGTCACAGCCATGGTATTTTCATCTAAAAATGTCACCTGGAGCTGGATTCTCAACGTCTTGTCTTCCCTTTCCGGGAATCCCTCCAGTATCAGCTTCACGACCTTCCTGCGCTTGGGATCCGCCGGCGAGATCATAAATTCCAGATACTGCTGGTTATCAAGGATAAATTCCAGCGTCGTTCTGGCCTCATACCAGCTGTCGCCCGCCGCGGCCAGGATCATCTGATCCTCCTGGTCCCGGCGCATGACCTTCATGGACACCGTGGTATCCAGCCTCCCGTCGCAGACCAGCACATAAGGATACATCGTCTTGTCCCTGTCCAGATCGGCCGCTTTGTACGCGGCGCCCTGGACGAAAAGGGCCTGGTCCACATAAACCTTCCTTCTGGCGCAGACCAGCTTCATAAAGTCTGTCGCCCAGTCCTGGCTCTCAAAGCCTTTCCCGGTCAGGAAAATGGAGGAGAACAGTTTCTTCTGCAGAAATCTCTCCCCGCAGGAGCAGAGGATCTTATCCGCCAGCTTCACGCCGGACGGCGTATTCAGAATATCGAGATTAAAGCCTTCGTCCAGCTTCTCCCGGTCAGCCACCACCGTCACCTGGCGCATCCCCCGCTGCACCTTCATCTCATAATAGCAGAGAAAATCCTCCGAAAGGTCGAACATTCCCACCTGATTATTCCAGACCTCCCGCTTCTGGCTCAGCACATAGTAAAGAAAGCTTTCTGTATGGCTGATGATACGGATCCGGTCTCTGGGAATCTTCAGACGGTCCGCGCAGTAGACCAGCATATCCATCAGTCTGGCGCTGATCTTCGGAACGGTGATGACCAGTCTGGCGATACGGGCCGGATCGTAGCCGGCCTGTGCCGCCGCATCCCGGATCTGCGCCCCGACCCCTGCCCCTGCGTTCTCCGCCGCGTCTGCCTGGGCGCGCCCTTCGCCTGTCACGCCGCCTTCCGTCTTCTCATCCCGCGCATTTCCTTTATCCGTCCCGGCGTTCGCAGCTTCCTCCCGCGCATTTCCTTCGTCCGTCACAGCGTCCGCTGATTCGCCCCGCGCGCTCCCTTCGTCCGGTCCGGCGTTCGCAGCTTCCTCCCGCGCGTTTCTTTCATCCGCCCCGGCGTACGCCGCATCGCCCCGCACGCTTTCTTCATCCGGTCCGGCGTTCGCAGCTTCCTCCGCCCGGTCGGCTTCCCTGACCGCGGCGCTCAGAACGCACTCCAGAAACTTCTGCATCAGGTCCAGCCCCTCATAGCGTACGCCGCCGATCGTGGCCGTTCCCTCCTTGCGCAGGAGCTTGAGCAGCTTATCCACGATAACGCCCTTCCCCTCAAGGGCGCTTGCGTAGGCATCCTGACCGACCAGCCACGTATCTTCGTCCTTTTTCTTGCAGACTACCGTGGGATAATTCTGTACCTCTCCCAGCCCGGCACAGCATACCTGCGTATAGGTATCGCATATGTCGAGACCGATCAACCGTTTCTCCATGACACCCTTTTCCCTTCTGATCTCTTATCCGCGGTTCACATAAGTCCGAACAGCCCCTCGACCGCCGCGGTTTTCTTCACATATTCTTCCATGGCTTCCTTTAAGCCGGATTCTTCTCTCTGATTCATATACACGGCCATCTGGTTCAGCAGACGGAACCGGCTGTCCTCGGACGTATCCGCCTTCCGGTCGCAGGAGAGGCTTCCTTCCTCCATAAGGATCTGCCGGTCTCCCTGACGTTCATAGATCCGGTATTCCATGGTCTCGCCCTCAAACAGCACCTTCTGCTTGATAAAGATCCCCTGATACATCCGTTTCATATCGTCGCCGTAGAACCGCTCCTCCTGGGGCCGGATGCGCACCTGCAGATCCACACCGGAATCTTTCCTCCCGATGTACTGCAAGATCACCTTGTCCGTGATCTCCTGAGGAATATGTACATGGGCCGCCAGCGGCTTAAAGTGGGCAAATACCATTCCCTCCGCCAGCAGAATATCCACAATAGTCTGGCACAGTTCCTTCTGCTCCGCGTCCAGATGGGTAAGCCCCGCGTAATACTTGGTCAGCGCCAGCAGGTAGATCGTGGACAGCTTCTCCTTTTCGATCGCCCCATGGATCATACCCTCCAGATAACGGAACACATCCTCGCCGGCCGGCTTTCCCTCCATGAAATACTGGGTGCTCTTCATCGTAAAATACGCCTTTACGATATTCTCGCCGGTTTTCTTCCTCTCCATATACAGGGAAAATACCCGGTCGATCTTATCCGTCCGATCCGTGAAGAGCATCTGGGCCAGGAGCCGCTCTTCCAGGTCGTATGTCTCCACCCGGTCGGCCACGCCTTTCAGCAACAGCCGGTACATCTGATCCGTGGACCCATTGTAATGTTCGCAGAGATAATCCAGAATCACGCTGTCCGTCTGCTCCTCCTCAAACACCGAATAGGCCAGCTTAAGAAGCAGTTCATCCTCATCAAACAGCTCATTTAAAATCATCCGGCTGCACAGGCGGCGCAGCTTCTCCGGCGGCACCTGGCAGTAATACCTGCGGATCATACCGTAGGCTTCCCGGATATAACCGTGTCCGATCAGAGCCTGGCACATATCGACACGCTGCTGCCTGGTAATGATCTCCCTGTCCACCGACAGAAGCGGCTTTAAATCGATCGGTTCCGCCCCCTCGCCGTCCTGCGCCGGCTCCTTCTGGTAATATTGAATGATCCTGCCGATCAGTTCCCTGCTGTACAGCGGATGAAGCCTTAACCTGGTCAGCGCCCGGTCGATGATCCCGATATCCTCCGCGTCCGGTTCTTCCTTCTCTCCCGCTTTCCGGCAGGCTCCCAGAAGAAGCATCGCATGCTCCGGATATACCTCAAAGCAGCGTTTCTCCAGTTCCGGCTTATACATTACCGGCGTTTCCTCGTGCTCCACATTCGTATAGCGGTTGCCGTACGCGTCCTCGAAAAGCAGCCGGCTGCCGTCGAAATACACCGGCACGTAAGCCACGCCGTCCCGGATCGGATAGACGCCCTGATCCGTCAGTTCCTCATAGCAGACCACCACATTGCGCATCCGCCTGTCCGCGCAGGCAATGCGGCAGGAATTCAGAATCGACGGCAGGATCTGGGCCACCGGCTGATCCACCATATCCGGATAGATCATGGCGTCATAGATCACCGCCAGATTCCGCCCGATCCGGGCTTTAAGCACCTGCTCCACGGCGAAAGCCCCCATCGTCTTCTGGTAATCCTGATAGACTTTAGAATCCCGGTCCATATAACGGATCATATTGGCGTAAAGCACCGCCCTGCTGTTCTGATCCAGATTATGATCATAGGAGAAATACCGGAGCACCTCATCCGGCATCAGCTTTCCGTAATCCTTCGGAAGCGAATACAGGAAATATTCATACAGCCTTGTCAGGCTGATCTTCTCCGAAAGCGCCCTCTCATACCACTCAAAATCCTTCTCCCGCCGGCAGTCCCCGCGGATCATCTGGCTGCATACGGACGCCAGGATCTCCTTCTTCGGGAACTTCCCGTAGATCGTCTTAAGCATCCTGCACTGCAGCGGCTGGTAATTCCGGTTCGTGACCGCCAGCATGGCGGCCTTCACCGCCAGTTCTTCCCTGACAAGTCCTCTTCTGGCTCCGAAATACAGCACCTGCGTCTCGAAAGCCCCGATCCCCAGCATCAGCTGCGGCGCGTCGTTTAAGATCGCGAGCGCCTGGGTATAAAGAAACGGGCTGTGGCATCCCCGGCCGTAAAGCACTTTCATCCGTACCAGCACATCCGCCGGATTCTCGAAGCAGTACTGCTCCTCACAGCGCGAGAATACATAGAACAGCAGATACTCCCCCCGGCCGTCTTCCATATACTTGCGCGACAGACGTCCCAGAGACTCCCACCGTTCCATATCCGGTTCCAGCCGCAGATACACATACTGGTAGAGACAGTACAGATCCGGCCGGACCTGCCGGTTCTCGAAGATCTCGTCCTGACACTCCGCCAGCGCCTCCCTCGCCTTCTCTTCGCGCACAGCCAGAAGATTCAGTTCCGCTTCCAGAAGCGACAGTCTGGTGGACTGTCCGCACACCAGGCGGATCTGCTCCACCTGAGCAAGCATCTGCTCGATCAGCGTTTCGGCGTCGCCTGCATTATTCTCATAGTCCAGGCGCAGATCAAAATATTTTCTGAACATTTCGCCGCTGTCCGGGCTTACGCCTTCCGCCGCCCGTCCGCATCCCTGATGCACCTCGATCTCCACCGTGATCGATTCGTTCAGCGTCTCGAAGGTGATGCTTCCCAGATTCCGGCCCGCGTGAAGTCCGCCGGGGCTTATTTCAAACGGGAATTCGCAGACGCCCCCGGTAAAATCTTCATTCGTGAAATTCTTCCTGCCGACGCGGATAAAGCTCCCGTCTACGCGCACATTCACCGCCAGATAGCCCCATCCGCTGCGGCGCAGCTCAATGGTATCCCTGCTGTCCTTTTCAATGGAATCATATTCCCGGCGGCGCTCGTCGACCTGAAGCCCCACCGGACTTTTGAGACCCAGACCGATCATAAACTGCTCCACCTGACCGTAGCGGTTGCCGCGGCCCAGAAGCCCGTCGTACAGGCACCGGATCTGCATATCCTGCATAAACGGCACGCCGGCAAAATCCCGGTACTCAAAGATCTGAACCGCCGTCTCATAATTCTGCTTGGCCAGATTTACGAAATCCTTCGGCTCCTTAAGCTTCCTGAGGGCACGGCCGGAAACTCCCGACTGCACCGCAAAAGAATAGGGAATCTCAAACTCCCCGCCGTTCGTGATCAGACTGAACCGGCCCTCGACCACGTCGCCATATTCCAGATATTCGCTGTCGATCTCGTACATGACGTGATTGCGGAGACCTCCGAAGGAAGCACTCAGCACCCGAACCCTCGGATTAGAAGAATAAGCAAGACCCTTGATGTGAAGTCCGTTCTGGCTGGTGATATACAATTCCCTTTTTTCAAGTCCGCCTGCGTCGATCTCAACATGATCGAGATTCTCCGGCTGAATCGCGATCTCCGGAACCTCCATGTCGATAATCCCCTTAGCCAGACGGTTGATCCGTTCTCTCATGTGTTTTCCACCTGTTTTCCATGTTTATGGGTCGTCTCTTCCGGACAGAATCCGTCCATTATCTTTATCTTAGCACATTTCCCCTTGATTTGCCACATTAAAATTGGTATGATATTAGAGAAATCGGGTTTTTGACACCCCAATCTCCGGAAAGCCTTATCTGGCCTATTTTTTTGTGTCAAATTTATTTTTATGTATTG
>CANQRU010000075.1 GCA_947626395.1 uncultured Lachnospiraceae bacterium
ATCCCGTTATGGGAAAAGAGCAATCTCACTTTAGCGGAAGCGGCAGAGTACAGCGGGGTCGGGATCAACACCCTGCGCCGGATTTCGAATGAAGAAGACTGCGAATTCGTGTTGTGGGTAGGCGGCAAGAGGCTGTTGAAAAGACGTAAGCTGGACGAATACCTCGATAACGCTTATTCGATCTGATCTGAGGTAAAAAAACTTGGGGAAGCGGCGTCGCTGAGTTATTATAATGTAGTGGTGTCGTTTCCTCCTCAAAAAGGGAGGAGACTAACAATGGCTAAGAAACGCCAGGATAAGAACCGTACAGTTTTAAGAAGCGGGGAGATGTACCGTGAAAGCGATGGCCGCTATTCTTATCGATGGACAGACTCGACAGGAAAGCGGCATGAAACATATGCGAAGTCCCTGGAGGTACTCCGTAAAAAGGAATCCAAGATTGCAAAGGATATCGCTGATGATATCAAGGCAGAAGCACAGAGCATTACGTTAAACCAAATTTATAAAATATGGAAGGACGTTAAACGGGGGTTGAAAAATACAACTTTCCAGAATTACTGCTATATGTACGATACATTCGTCTTTGACTCGTTCGGGAAGAAAAGGATTGCCGCTATCAAAAAATCTGATGTTAAGCGGTTTTACAATACCTTGGCAGAGGAACGGGAACTGTCGGCTTCCACGATTGACAGTATTCACACTGTTATTCACCAGCTGTTCGGACTGGCTGTCGAGGACAACTATATCCGCGCCAACCCGTCAGACGATGCCCTTCGGGAGCTCAAAAAAGCGCAGGAGTTTTCTTCTGAAAAAAGATATGCGCTTACACAGGATCAGGAGAAGGCCTTCCTTGAATTCATTCAGAAGAAACCCAAGTACCGGCACTGGTACCCGGTATTCGCTGTTATGATCTCTACAGGCCTTCGCGTAGGAGAGATCACTGGACTCCGCTGGCAGGATATCGATCTTGAAAATGGCGTGATCGACGTGAACCATACGCTTGTATATTATTCGCATCGGATCGTAAAGCCCGGAGAAAAGAAAGGCTGCTACTTTGCTATCAACAGTACAAAGACGCCGGCCAGTAAACGTAAGATCCCGATGCTGGATTCCGTGAAGCAGGCGTTCCTGATGGAAAAGCAGTACCAGCGGGAAGCTGAGATCAAATGTCAGGTGACCATTGACGGCTATACGGATTTCATATTCGTGAACCGATTTGGCAATACCCAGCACCAAGGGACGCTGAACAAAGCAATCCGGCGAATTGTCCGCGATTATAATATGGAGGCTGTCGAAGAGAACGTCAAGAGAAAGAAGCGCGGCAGTAAAGAAATGGTTATGCTGCCAAGTTTCAGCTGTCACTCGCTTCGGCACACCTTCGCTACGAGGATGTGTGAAAAGGGCGTCAACATCAAGGTGATACAGGATGTCATGGGGCACACGGACATCAGTACGACTATGAACATTTACACTGACGCGACGAAAGACCTTAAAACACAGGCGTTTAATATTCTGAATGAGGAGCTGAAAAAGGGGGCGGACACTGTCGAGGCCCCAACGCCAATTGATGTCAACTGATTCGGAAATAATTGTTCGGAAAAGATGGCTCGGAGAAGAATGTGTGTGCCGAAATGTCTTGCATTTACCAGTGATCATGATTATACTATAATTAGTCAGAAAGAAAGGATATTTCGAATGACAGCAAGATTTGAATGGGACGAGGAAAAAACCAAGCGAATAAAAGGAAACATAGCATTTCATTTGAAACCGCGGCCTATGTTTTTGAGGATGAGCACCATATAGAAAGCCAGACTAGCTACAGAATCGGAGGTGGCTTTATTATGACCAAAACATTTACTATTAAAGAAGGGCAGAAACCGACTGAAGAACAGCTCCAGGAAGTGAGAGAGGCAAAGAATAGACCAGTTGTATTTGACGAGGATTGCCCTGAGCTGTCGCCGGCAATGTATAAGGCGTTCCGGTGCTCTGTTATCCAGCGAAATCGAAGAAAAGATTTGACGCCAATTGACGCCAATTTTGACGCCAATCGAAGCATTATTTGCGTAGAAACATAACGACCTATAACGGCGGGAACCATCGAAGAAGCTCGGAAAATAGGGATACGGAGCCATACGGATGCCTACGAATTTTTGCTTATAGTGTTCCCGACGATGAAGTCGTTAGACAGGTAAAGCCGGCAGTTACCCGCTTTTTGAGACGTCTGTCATGGAATTTGCGGCCCGAATTGCGGCTGATCGGAAAGAACATGCGCAAATAATACAGGAAAGACATTATACGGAGGACGGAAGGAAGCTTCTGCCCTCCTTGTTCTGTATTTGGAAGCAGAATACATTCTGCGGGATCTGGTCGTTTTTGAACCCGAAAGTGAAAAAGGAGCCGAATGATAAATGCCGTTTCAGATTATCAGGAATGATATTGCAAAAGTAAAAGCGGACGCGATCGTCAACACAGCGAACCCGGAACCGGTTATCGGGACGGGAACCGACAGTGCTGTCTATAGTGCCGCGGGCGCTGAGGCGCTTCTTGCAGAGCGCAGAAAGATAGGGACCATTGAGCCGGGGCAGGCAGCCAGTACGCATGCTTATGATCTGGCTGCAAAATATATTATTCATACGGTCGGTCCTGTATGGATCGACGGCTTCCATAAAGAGCGTGAAGTGCTTTCGGCCTGTTACCGGAATTCCCTTTCGCTCGCGGATAAGCTCGGGTGCAAAAGCGTGGCGTTCCCCTTGATTTCTACCGGGGTCTATGGCTTTCCGAGGGATGAGGCGCTTAGGATCGCTATTTCGGAATTCAGCCGCTTCCTGATGCAGTCCGACATGAAGATCACCCTGGTTGTTTTCGACCGCAGGACATTTGAGCTGTCCGGAAAACTGATCGAAGGAATCGAAGAGTATATTGATGAAAATATGGTCAGACAGCTCCATATGGAAGAGTATAAGCACCATCGGTTCCGCAGAGGAACAGATCTTTCCGCCAGCCTGCCGGACGGCGGTACGAAAGACGGAGAACCGCTGTTCGGAAGAGGAACGTCTTTCGGCGGTGATGGGGATCTAAGGAAGCCGTTTGAATGGCCGAAGCCGGGATCCGGATCGACGGCGGCCGTTCCGGATATTTCCGGAAAGAACCTGGATGAGTTCGTCAAGGGTTCCGGCGAGACGTTTCAGCAGCGGCTGTTTCATCTGATCGATGAAAGCGGCATGGATGATGTGACGGTTTACAAGAAGGCGAACATCGACCGGAAGGTATTCTCGCGGATCCGCTGCAAGGCGGATTATAAGCCGAAGAAGAAAACGGCGGTTGCGTTTGCGATCGCCCTGCAGCTTGACCTTCCGACGATGATCGATCTTCTGGCGAGAGCAGGGATCGCTTTCTCGCCCAGCAATACGTTCGACCTGATCATCGAGTATTTTGTGACCAACAACATATACGACGTCTACGAGATCAATGCGGCGCTTTTCAAATATGGCCAGCCGATACTTGGAGAATGAGCCTTCCATTGTCGTCTGACAAACGACCATACGGATCCTGTTTTCTGATAGAATCGTGTTATCAGGAAATCAGAAGGAGGCTTAAACTATGTATGGCGCAATTTTAGGAGATATGATCGGGGCCCCGTATGAATTTGACCGGGGAGGGAAGACGAAGAAGTTCCCGCTGTTCGGGAAAGGCAGCGTATATACGGATGATTCGGTCATGACTGTGGCCGTGGCCGAGGCGCTGATGAGGACATATGGAGAACCGGAAGAAAAGATCCGTGCGGCGCTGGCCGCATCCATGCAGAAGTGGGGGCGCCGTTACCCGGATGCCGGCTATGGCGGGATGTTCGTTCACTGGCTGTGGGAACGTCATCCGAAGCCGTATAATAGTTTCGGAAATGGTTCCGCAATGCGGGTGTCCTCAGCCGGCTGGCTTTATGATACGCTTGACGAGACCAGAAGGATCGCGGCCCTGACGGCGAGGGTCTCGCATAATCATCCGGAAGGGATCAAAGGGGCGGAAGCAGTGGCGAGCGCGATCTATCTGGCGAGGATGGGATCTTCAAAGAAGGATATCAGGAAATATATCAGTTCGGAGTTTGGATATGACCTGACGCGGACCTGCGCGGAGATCCGGCCAGATTACCGCCATGTGGAGACCTGTCAGGGAACCGTGCCGGAAGCGGTCACCGCATTTCTTGAAGGGAAAGATTTTGAGGATGTGGTGCGCACGGCGGTTTCTCTGGGCGGCGACAGCGATACGCTGACCTGCATCGCGGGAAGTATCGCGGAAGCCTGTTGCGGGATACCGGAACTGCTGATAAAGGAATGCAGGAAAAGGCTCCCGAAGGATATGCTGGAAATTCTGGCGCAGTTTGACAGGATGAAAGGAGTTATAGGAGCAGGCCGAATTCAGGTATAATGGTAGGAGCGCTGCTTTCCCTGTTTAAGCCGTAAAGGGAGAAAGATACGGCCCGCGCGGAACATTTCCGCGCGGGCTTTTCACAGGCTTTCGCCGGCGTTCTGTTATGCCAGAGATCCCATCGGATCCCACGGATTCAGTTCGATGACTTCCGAGTCGATGACGGCCAGCTGGTCGGGAGTCAGGTATTTCTTGTTAACGACCACCTGGTACATATATTCGTCGAACCAGCCGTCGCTCATGACGTAGTAGCCCTTCTGGCCCGGCTCGTCGCCCCAGCTGTTCTCCACGCGCCAGCGGTTGGGCTTTCCTTCGGCGTCCAGGTTCACGCCCTGGAAGACCATAGCGTGGGTCATCTGACTCTGGCAGTAGTCGAGCCGCTCGGCCTTGGTCATGCCCAGGCGGATCTGCAGCGTGTTCTCGTAATCGTAGGTTCCCTTCACATAGAGACCGTTGTCGCGCTCGGAATCCGGGCCGCAGTCGCAGCCGAACCAGACCGGTTCGCCGTCCTGCATCTGCGCGATGGCGGCCTTTTTCAGCTCGTCGATGGGAAGGTTGATATAGCAGACCGGAGCGCCTTCCTTGACATTGCCCAGCATCTTGACCGTGTAGCGGTGATAGAAGGGCTTGTCGGAGGTGGGGGCGTTGATCAGGCTTATGTAGTCGTGCAGATCCATATCCACATACTTTGCGAAAAATTCTTTCGGCGTGAGGCCGCAGTCACGGATGAAGTTGTCGTCCTTGTCGCGGACCTCGAAATCTACGGTCTTAGGCGGCTCGCCCAGGCAGATGACCAGGATCCGGTAGATCTCGCCTAACATCTTTTCCTTCTCCGCTTCCAGTGCGTCACGGCCGGCGCCTTCGGACGCCATCCGGCGCAGGATCGCCGCGTCGCCGCGCAGAAGCTCGGTCATCACATTGCACATCTCATGGGTGGAAGATGAGACGGCGGATTCCGGCATGGCGTACTTGGGAACCACACCGTATTTGGAGACCAGGTTGGCCATCATGTCCCACTGGCCGCCGTCGCCGATGGGGGCGGCAAGCAGGAAATTCAGGAGACGGCTGCCAACTGGCTCGTCGAGCGTATCCAGGATATTCTCCAGGAAATAATTGGATTTCTCCAGCTTATCCCAGAACAGCATATAGTTCTGTGACAGTTCAAAGTCCTTCAGATTGCATTTCTTAATAATGCGGGCGCGCATCACGTTCATGGCGGCGAACAGCCAGCAGCGGCCGCTGCGCTTCTGGTTGGTGATGGAACCCTGATTTAAAGAAAGGGAATAGGTGTGGGGATTCTGCCTTATAGCCTCATGATTCAGGCAGCTTTTGTTCAGCCCGTTGGTCATGACGGCGTCGCGGGCGGCCTGGTTGGACCGGTCGTCGCGGAAGTCTTCGCTGTAAGACTTAAGCATCCCGGGGGTGATGTTATTATTCATTTGTAAAGCCTCCTTTTGATGAAAAATAAACTCTCGGAATCTCTAAGCCTTATTTCATGCGGCTTCTGAGATACCTTTTTTATGAATTCCCCCACCTTT
>CANQRU010000076.1 GCA_947626395.1 uncultured Lachnospiraceae bacterium
CTTGATACCAATCTGTTCCGGATAACGATTTTCTCATTATTGATCTGAGAGATCTGTATTGAACTCATACCTGAAAATTGCTATAATGCATTTGTGATTCATCCTGACAGTATAATATGCTTTGCCATGGAGCCGAAGGGGCGATTACGTCAGCCGCCGGACTTTATGAAAGGGGGCTGGTGCTATGGTTACATATGCGGATCTATTCGCGTTTGTGATTATGCTTTGCGCTGTTGTAACTCTTGTTATATATGCTATACGGACAAAGCGTCACTGGCGCTTTGTCCGCATACTGACGTAATACGCAAAAAGTAGCGCCCTCAGCCTGCAAAACTAAGACGCTACTTTTATAGTAACTATTTTGCCGGCGGCTAGGCGTATTCTAGCTTTCGGCTCTCTTGTTAAGTATATTATAGGACATATCCAAAATATTTGCAATACCTTTTTGAAAAGTAAAGGAGACTGTAAATGAGCAAAATCCATATAGCGCAGATCATTTTCGTGATTATTGAGATTCTTGCTTTCATTCCTCTGACGATCGAAGTTTTCGGAGATATGGAGCCGGATATTATCATAGTTTCTGCGCTTGTTATGGGAATCGGGCTGTTCGGAAGCTGCATCTGCGGGGTAATCCGGGCGGTTCGGGATGAGAGGAAGAAATGAGTATGTTTAAGAATGCTTATTTTATCAATGGAACCGCCTATGCCGGAAAATCGACGATGGTCAAACTGCTGGCTGAAAAATACAATGGGATCGCCTGCGAGGAAAACTATCACAATCGGCTGCTGCCGGAACTGGACAAAAAAGAATTCCCCGGACTGACCTACACCAGAGATCTGGAGGACTGGCACGATTTTATCCGAAGGACGCCGGATGAATATGAGGCATGGATCCGACGCACCAGTAAGGAGTGTGAGATTCTGGAACTGGAGATCCTGGAAGAACTGCGGACGCAGGAAAAGCCGGTCTTCGTGGATACGAATATCTCGATCGAGACGCTGAAAACGGTTGCGGAGCACGATCACGTCCTGATCATGCTGGCGGATCCGGAGATCTCGGTGCGGCGCTTTTTCGAACGGCCGGATCGGGACAAGCAGTTTTTGTATCAGCTGATCATGGAAGAGCCGGACCCGGAGTACGCGTTGGATAATTTCCGGCATTGCCTGATGCGGATCAATACGCGGGAGAATTACGAACGCTTGCTGAATTCCGGGTTTTCTGTGATCCTTCGGGATGAGAGCCGAAGCGTTGAGGAGACGCTGGCCCTGGCGGAGAAAGCGTTTGGATTATACAAGACCATGGAATAGCCGTAAGGAATTATCCGAATACATAAAACGTGCCGCCGGCACTTTTTCAGCATGGAAATACGAGCAGAGCGTTTCAGACAATCTGCCTGCATGGAAATCAAATTAATCCGCCGCCCTCAGCGCGGCAGAATGGAGAAGAGAGAAAATGATCAAGACAGTTGTGTCCGTAGGACTTCCGGTGGACGAGCGGCTTCAGATCCGCAAATCCACCATCGCCCCGAAGAACCTGACCGGCGGCGAGAAACGGATCTGCATCGTCACCGGCACCCACGGCGACGAGCTGGAGGGACAGTATGTGTGTTATGAGCTGATCCACCGGCTGAACAGCCAGCCGGAGCATCTGAAAGGGATCGTGGACGTATATCCGGCGCTGAATCCCTTAGGGATCGATTCCATTACCCGGGGCATCCCGGCTTTCGATCTGGATATGAACCGGATCTTCCCGGGAAGCGAGGACGGACAGGTGCAGGAACAGATCGCTAACCGGATCGTAAAGGATCTAAGCGGCGCGGATCTCTGCATCGACATCCACGCCAGCAACATTTTCCTGAGGGAGATCCCGCAGGTGCGCGTCAGCGAGATGACGGCGGAAAATCTGCTGCCTTACGCGAAGCGCCTGAATGTGGATTACGTCTGGATCCACGCGGCGGCGACGGTGCTGGAGTCCACGCTGGCCCACACGATGAATATGGCCGGCGTCCCCACGCTGGTGGTGGAAATGGGCGTGGGCATGCGCATCACGCTGGACTACGGCAATCAGCTTATCGACGGTATTTTCTGCCTGATGAAGGATCTGGGGATCTGGGACGGACCGGTGATCACGCCGAAAGAGCCGATCATTTCCTCCGACGGGCAGGTAGGCTTCATCAACGCCAACCGCCCCGGCATCTTCATCCCGAAGGTGGAACACTGGATGCACATCAAGAAAGACGAAGTCATCGGCGAGATCTTAAATCCGCTGGAAGGCAAGGTGGAAGAGACGCTCTACGCGCCGTTCGACGGCATGGTCTTCACACTGCGGGAGTATCCGATCGTCAACAGCGGCTCCCTGATCGCCAGAGTGCTGGGAGGTGAATTCTGATGAGAAAAGAACTGATCTTCCGTATGGAAAATACATACAGGGACGCCCTGAATATCTACGGCTACCATTTCGGGATCGGAGAGAAATCTACCTGCATCGTGGGTGCGCTGCGCGGAAATGAAGTCCAGCAGATGTATATCTGCAGCCAGCTTGTGCGGGCTTTACGGGACCTGGAGAAGCACGGCAATCTGGTCGCTAACAACGAGCTTCTGGTGATCCCGTCGGTGAACCATTCCGCGATGAACATCGGCAAGCGGTTCTGGCCAGTGGACAATACGGACATTAACCGGATGTTTCCCGGCTATGACCAGGGCGAGACGACCCAGCGGATCGCCGCGGGGCTTTTCGAGGTGGTACAGCAGTATAACTACGGCATCCAGTTCGCCAGCTTCTACATGCGCGGTAATTTCGTGCCCCATGTGCGGATGATGGAGACCGGCTATGAGAACGCCAGTCTGGCCAATTTGTTCGGCCTGCCCTATGTGGTGCTGCGTAAGCCCAGACCGGTGGACACGCTGACGCTGAATTACAACTGGCAGATCTGGAACACCAACGCATTTTCGGTCTATACCAATGCGACGGACCAGATCGACGAGGCGTCGGCCCGGCAGGCGGTAGCGGCGGTGCTGCGCTTCCTGACCCGCATGGGCGTGATCCGCTATAACAGCCACGCTGGCTTTATTGCGACCACGATCCATGAGGAGGAACTGATGAATGTGCGCAGCAATGAGGCCGGTATCTTCCGCCGCAGAGTGGAACCAGGCGAGGAGATCCATATGGGCGAGATCATGGCGGATATTATCGATCCCTGCGAGGGAGAAGTATTGAGCAGCATTGTGGCGCCGACGGACGGGATCGTGTTCTTTGCTCACTCGCAGCCGCTGGTGATGGAGAACGCGGTGTTGTTCCGAATCATACGGAGACTGCATGAGTAGTCGTGAAATTTACAGATATAAGGTGCGTATAAGATCATAGATTCGCGGCTTTTGTCGAATAAATCGGTGCCGCAGAGGTGAATAAATTATGATTTACAGAAATATTGAATTCCACAACGTAGAAGAACTGATCCCCTGTGAAAAGGGCTTTGCCATGAGCCGGATCCCGGCCTCCCTCCGCGAACAGGTCAACCCTGTCCTTCGGACGAGAAGCGCCTTTTATTCCACGGGGGTAGAGCTGCGCTTCCGTCTTATGGGTGATCAGGCCCGGATCTGCCTGCAGGCAGACGAAATGGATGAAGCGCAGGTCGCCTGCATTTACATGGGTTCCTTCCAGGGCGGCTGGAAATGGTCCACGAAGGTGATCGGAACATCACCGACATGGATTGAGATTCCAAAGCCCTCGAATTTGGACAGCCTGCGCCGGATCACGGAGGAGAAAAAGCTGCCTTTTTCGCCGGAAATTATTCGGATTGTATTGCCTTACGGCCTGTGCTATTTTGTGGACTGCGAAGGAGAGATCGTTCCGCCGCGAAAGGAGGAGCTTCCAGCCAGAACCTATCTGGCCTACGGGTCGTCCATTACGCACGGAAGTTTGGCCCTGGTGCAGCCGTACAGTTATCCGTTCCGCATCGCCCAGCGGCTCCAATGCGATTACCTGAACCTGGGCTTCGCAGGCACGGCGTTTCTGGAGCCGGCCATGGCCGAGTATATCATTTCCCGGAAAGACTGGGACTTCGCATCCGTGGAAATGGGCGTCAATCTGCTGAAGGATACCACGGATCTGAGTGAATTTGAGGAGCGGGTGGATGTGTTTACACAGATATTAGCCAGGGATCCAAGACCGGTTTTCGCCACCAGTATTTTTGGGATTTCCAACAGCGAACAGCAGGCAACTGCGGCTGACTGCCGCAGGATCGTCGCGGAATATGCCTCGGAGCGGCTCATTTTTACGGATGGCCTTGCTTTGCTTGACCGGGAAGACTTTATTTCGCAGGATATGGTCCATCCTTCGCTGGAAGGGGTTCAGCAGATCGCGGAAAGATGGGGTGACATTATGGCCCTTTATTTCGAAAATAATAAATGAGACCACGTATGGTTATTTGCAGAGCGACAGAATTATGTGTGGAAATATGTCTGGCATATAGTAGCTGATGGCTTTTGTACGGAAAAAAGCGAATATCCGAAGGAAAGAGAGGCCGATGCAATGTGAAAAAGAGATTCTTGATTATGTGTCTGGCAAGTGCCATGATATTGACGAATACAGGCTGCGACTCTGGCGGCGACGCGGCGGAAACGTCCCTAGTTTCCTATGAGGAAGCGGCGGACACGCTTCAGGACCGGCTGCGTTCCGAATTGGATGACGGATCAGAGAGCGCACAGAAGAAGGAAAATGAGACGGAGGAAGCAGTTATGAAGGAGCATGAAAGCGCAGTCCCGGCTGTCAGCGTGCCGGAGATCAGTATAGAGAAACGTACGCTGAATGAAGAAGCGGATCCGTCAGCCATCGATTTCGTGGAAGGACTGAAAGCTGGCTGGAATCTCGGCAATACCTTTGACGCGGGCAGCGATCAGAATATGCAGGATGAAATGGCCTTCGAATCCCTGTGGTGCGGTGTTAAGACGACGAAGGAAATGATCGACGCGCTTAAGGCCGCCGGTTTTCAGACGCTCCGCATTCCGGTGTCCTGGCACAATCATGTGTCGGACGACGGCAGCTATACCATCAGCGCGCAGTGGCTGGACCGCGTGCAGGAGGTGGTGGA
>CANQRU010000077.1 GCA_947626395.1 uncultured Lachnospiraceae bacterium
GTTAGGCACGCCGCCAGCGTTCATCCTGAGCCAGGATCAAACTCTCATAAAAAGGTTTTATCCCAGGAACCCAAGATCTTCCATCGCTGGTATCAATCTTTCTTGTCCCGTGATTACTGTTGTTTGGTTCGTATACTTATTTCGCATACATCGTTCTGAAATTCTCTTAAAAGAATCTTCAGGGTTCTGCATACTGTTCAGTCTTCAATTGTCAAGGTCCGTTTCTGCGCCCTTTTGTGAGGCGCGACATATATAATACCAAACCAATTTCCAAAAGTCAACTACTATTTCCAAATTATTTTTAATTTTTTTATTCTGAAACCTGTCACGGTATTTAACGGGGCGTACCCCGCTTTCCTGCGGCATTATCTCCTTCCGCAAAAAAGGCATCTGGTAAAATTCCGGATTTTGTAGTAAACTGTATTACATCCGACGGAGGCACCTATATGGAAAAGAATACCCAGACACGCTCGAAAACAACGGAAAAGAAACGATGGTCCGCACAGACCTGCTGCGGCTGCTTAAGTCTGCTTCTTTTTCCGATGCTTTCCTATTTTCTGTTCGAATATGTCACAGGAAATCTGCACACGATCTCTTTCTGGTATATGCGATGGAATATCATCCTGATATTCCTGCTCTATCTGATCGTTTTCGCATTGTCCGGCAGGAGCCGTTTTACGATACCGGCGGTTTCGGCCGCGCTGTTCCTGCTGTCCGCCGCGGATGCGTTTGTCGTGGAATTCCGCAGCATTCCGATCCGGCTCTGGGATGTATTTTCTCTTGGGACCGCCATGACTGTCGCCGGCAACTATACATTTCGGATATCACGGCCGATGGCCATATCGGCGGTCATCCTGATCCTGGCCAACATTGCGGCATGGTTTTTCCCGCTGCGCCTCCGGACATGGAAGAAACACCTGACCGGCATCTGCGGCGCCGCTCTGCTTACGGCCGGCATAAACGCCTATCTTTTCCTGTATCTGCTCCCCCGTTATCCGATCGGGATCAGCATGTGGGACGTTTCCGATTCCTATGAGAACCACGGATACATTTTTTCAACCGTGATCTCGGCCGAGCATATGTTCAACCATGCGCCGGACGGATATTCCGAGAAACGGCTCCAGGAACTCAGCCGCACGATTCCTTCCGGCGAAACCACTCTGACGCAAAATGAAAGTATTCAGCCGGTGAACCTGATCTGTATCATGAATGAAAGTCTCTCCGACCTGCATACGGCCGGCGACTTCACGACAAACGCGGATTATTTTCCTTTTATACGGTCATTGGAAAAGAATACGTTAAAAGGCAGCCTTTTCGTGCCTGTGTTCGGCTCCATGACGCCTAACACGGAATTCGAGTTCCTGACAGGCGATTCCATGCATTTGTTTCCTTCCGGGGTCGTGCCCTTCCAGCTCTACATCCGGAAAGACATGCCGTCCCTGGTAAGCGTTTTGAAATCGCAGGGCTATGCCGCGGTCGCCATGCACCCCTATCCCGGCAGCAACTGGAACCGGAAGGAAGTCTACAGCTATCTGGGCTTCGACCTGTTTCTGGATGAGGATTATTATGGTCAAAACGGCCTGCTCCGCAATTATGTCAGTGACCGGGAAGATTACAGACGGCTGATCGATATGGTGGAAGCGAAGGAAGATCCGGCAGACAGATTGTTCATTTTCAATGTCACCATGCAGAACCATGGCGGCTACGAGGATACTTTCGACAATTTTGAAGAAACGATTCATCTGACCGGCGAACTGGAGGGAAAATATCCGAAAGCGGATCAGTACCTGTCCCTGATGAAGGAATCCGACAGCGCTTTTGAATATCTGACCGACTATTTCAGCCAGTGCAGCCAGCCTACCATGATCGTCCTGTTCGGCGACCACCAGCCCAGTGTTGAGGATGAATTCTATGATGATATTCTGACTGATCCCGATAAGGCCCGGATCGGCAAAGACCGGCTGATCTGGTATCAGACGCCGGTCGTCATATGGACAAACTATGAACTGCCTGCCGGAGACAGAAATATCGATCAGATCGGAACCGTCTGTCTGTCCTCTCTGGTTCTGGATGCAGCCGGGCTCGAGATGTCCCCCTACCAGCGCTATCTTCTGGATATCAGGCAGACGCTGCCGGTTCTCCAGCAATTCGGCTGCATCGATTCCGACGGTTTCTTCTATGACTGGAGCGAACTGGAGGACGCGTCGTCGCCATACCATGATCTGATCATGAATTACGAGTATATGGCATATAATCATGTCCTGGACTCCAGAACCTATCTGCCCCTGTTCACGCTTCCGCAGATTTCGCAGTAAGTCGTTCGGTTCAGACTGCTTTCTCCAGCGCCGGGAAGCGCTATTATCAGACGGCGACAACAGCGACAGAAGCGCCTGCGTCAGGCCGCATTCTCCGCATCAGGCGGCTTTCTGCCGTCAGACAGCATCCCCGGCGTCCAGCGTAAACCAGAATTCCACGCCGTCCTCCACATTCCGGACGCCGTATTCCTGATGATGGGACTCCATGATCGCCTTCACGATGGAAAGGCCGATCCCGCTGCCGCCGTATTCGCGGGTCCGCGCTTTGTCCACCTTGAAGAACTTGGTCCAGAGATTGGGAATGGCCTCATCCGGGATGGGCTCGCCGGTATTGCGCACGGCGATCCGCACACGGTTTCCGCCATCCGGCGCTTCCACACTGATCCGGATGATACAGGCACCGCCCAGGTGATTGAGGGCGTTACTCAGATAGTTCGTCAGCACTTCTTCGATCTTGAATTCATCCGCCCATACATAGACGGGCGGCGACATTTCCAGCTGAATCCGGGTGCTCTTCTGCTGGATCAGAATACCCGCGGAGGACAGCACGCCCCGGATCACTTCCGCAATATCGAAACGTTCCATATTCAGCTGTTCATTTCCAAACTCCAGAGCTGTCAGCGTCAGAAGCTGGCGGACCATCCGGTTCATCTTGCCGGCCTCGTCCACGATAACGCCGCAGTAGTAATCGCGGCTCTCCGGATCCTCCGCCATTCCTTCCGTCAGGCCTTCCGCATAGCCCTGGATCAGCGCAATGGGCGTCTTCAGCTCGTGGGAAACATTGGCAATGAATTCCTTCCGCATCTCGTCGATCTGGATCTTCTCTTCGATATCCTTCTGCAGCGTCAGATTCGCGGATTTCAGCTCGCCGATGGTCTCCTTCAGCTTGTCCGACAGCGTGTTCATGCTGTTCCCCAGCACGCCGATCTCGTCCTGGGCGTCGCCGGTATATTTGGCGTCAAAATCCAGCCGGCTCATCCGCTCGGAAATGTCCGCCAGCTGAAGGATCGGGGAAGTCACGCTGCGCGTCGCCAGATACATGGCGATACAACCGACAGCCAGGGCCGCGATGCCCACGTAGCCCAGGAACCGGTTGGACAGTTCCACGCTCTCCGCGATGCTCTCTAACGGCATGGACATGATGAAAATGGTCTGGTTGTCCGAGAAGAATCCCCAGCATTCCAGATAGTAGGAATTAGAACGGTTATAAAAGCTCTTCTGGATCGTGTAATTGTCTGTCTCGAGGATCAGCTCATTTTTCTCATAGCCGGTGTCTGCCATCCCCAGGATATACTGGCGGACCCGGTCCATCATAAACGCGGCGTCCCGGCCTGAGGATACGATCGGGTAATCCGACACGCCGTCGATAATGATGGTCATGATATTGTTCTGGTCGCCAAGCCGGCGCAGAAGCTGAACGCCCTCGGTCTGCTCGCCGCTGTCAAAGGTGCCGTTGGCCGGAAATTCATCGCGGATGCTTCCGCCGGCGGCGCGGCGTTTCTCCACCAGCGCGTCGATCTGACGGTAGGCAAGCCGCATGACCGCCACCTTGCTGTCGACATAGAAACGCTCCAGGAGCAGATTATTGGCGGCCCATATTCCAATAAGGATAATTGCGGTCAGGCCCACGAAAAGCAGCGTGGCCCTGACGCGAAGGGATCGTTTCATGCGTCCACCTCGAATTTGTAGCCCATGCCCCAGATGGTCTTGATGTAATCGCCCTTTTCGCCCATCTTGCTGCGCAGCTTCTTCACATGGGTGTCGATGGTGCGGGCGTCGCCGAAATAATCGTAATTCCACACATTGTTCAGGATCTTCTCACGGGAAAGGGCCATGCCCTGATTCTCCGCGAAATAGGTAAGAAGCTCGAATTCCTTGTAGCTGAGTTCGATGGGTGCGCCGTCGATGGTCACCTGATGGGCGGCTTTGTCGATCCGGATACCGCCCACCTCCAGGGCGTCCGCCGCGGACGTACCGCTGCGGCGCAGAATAGCCTCCACCCGCGCAACCAGGATCTTGGGGCTGAAGGGCTTGGAAATGTATTCGTCAACGCCGAGATCAAAGCCCTGAAGCTCATCGCGCTCTTCGCCGCGGGCGGTGAGCATGATGATGGGGACTTTGGAATGCTGGCGGATGCTCTTAACGACCTGCCAGCCGTCCATCTTAGGCATCATAACGTCCAGGATCAGAAGGGCAATATCTTTCTGCGCGAAAAAAACATCGATGGCCTCTTCGCCGTCGCCGGCTTCGATGACGCGGAAGCCTTTGACCGTAAGGAAGTCTTTGACAAGCTTACGCATGCGGGGTTCGTCGTCTACGACTAATATTTTCAGCTGTTCCATGGGATGTACCTCCATTCGCGCGGCGGATCAGGCCGCGGATTGCGTTATGTCTATCCACTATTTTAGCAGATAACGCAGAGGTTTTCCACATTTTCACAGAGATTTCACAGATCCGCCCGAGTTTGCCACTTGCCAGCTAATCTCAATTAAATTTTTTCCTTTTTTTGCAAGGTTTTCCTTGCTTTTTTTATG
>CANQRU010000078.1 GCA_947626395.1 uncultured Lachnospiraceae bacterium
CATCGCCGCGGCCAAGCTGGCGAAGCAGAGCGGCTATCCCAAGTGCCTTTTGTGCATGGAGAATGTGGGCTACGCCGGCCGTATCAACCATCCGGCCCGCGATAATCACCGGATCATCCCTGTTACGATTAACGGCAGCCAGTGGGGCTTCCAGTATTCACCCTATGTCTACTATAATGAGCACTGCATTGTCTTTAACGGGCAGCATGTGCCGATGAAGATCGAGAAGGCGGCGTTCCAAAAGCTGTTTGATTTTGTGAAGCTGTTCCCACATTATTTCCTGGGCTCCAACGCGGATCTGCCTATCGTGGGCGGTTCGATCTTAAGCCACGACCATTTCCAGGGCGGGCATTATACGTTTGCGATGGCGAAGGCGCCGATGGAGCGGCTGTATGCGAAGGCGGGCTATGAGGATGTGGAAGCCGGGATCGTCTACTGGCCCATGTCGGTGCTGCGTCTGCGGGCCGACGATTCGGACCGGCTCGTGGAGCTGGCGACGGAGGTCCTGGCGGCGTGGCGGGCTTACACGGACGAGGCGGCCTTTGTCTACGCGGAGACGGATGGGGAACCGCACAACACGATCACGCCGATCGCCAGAAAGGCCGGAGGCAAATACGAGCTGGATCTGGTGCTGCGCAACAATATCACGACGGAGGAGTTCCCGCTGGGCGTCTACCATCCGCACCAGAATCTGCACCATATCAAGAAGGAGAATATCGGCCTGATCGAAGTTATGGGCCTGGCGGTGCTGCCTGCAAGGCTTAAGGACGAACTGGCGCTTCTGGGCGAGTATCTGGCCGCCGGGAAGGATGTGGCGTCGGAGGAGACCATTGCCAAGCATGCGGACTGGGTGAAGGAATTTGCGCCGAAGTATGAGAAGATCACGGCGGAGAACGTGCAGGAGATCCTGAAGAACGAGGTGGGCCTGGTATTTGAGAAGGTACTGGAGGACGCGGGCGTCTATAAATGCACCGAAGAGGGCAGGGAGGCGTTCGAACGGTTCCTGACGTCGGTGGGATTTGCGCGCCGCTGACGCGGAAGCGGCAGAAGAATGTGCTGATCGGCTGATGCTGCGGATGAAGCTTATGAAATAGTAAAAACCCCTTCTCTTCGGTTGTGATACCGAAGGAAGGGGTTTCTTTCAGCCAAGCGCTTTGCGGCGGTATCTTCTGCCTTCGGCGGCGTAGGAAGAACCGTAGGCCATCGGATAGAGGAGATACGCCAGGACCAGCGCGCCCATTACGTCCACGACGGAATGCTGCTTTAAGAATACCGTCGAAGCGCAGATCAGGATGCAGAGAACCAGCGAAAACTTCTGGAAATACGGATGCTTCTTCAGGTCCTCGCTCTTCATCACGGCAACATGCATGACTACGGAGTCGAATACATGGATGCTCGGGAAGATATTGGTCGAGGTATCAACCCTCTGCAGCACCGATACCAGCCAGGTGAACACGTTCTTACCCGGATCGATCGCCGGCCGCATGTCCGTGCCGTTGTGGAAGACGGTGCAGATCATCAGGCAGACCGTCATTCCGACAAACAGGTAAGTGCACACCCGGTAGAAATCCCTCGTATTCTTAAAGAAGAAATAGAACACGGTTCCGAACATGTACACGAACCACAGCAGGTACGGCACAATGAAATATTCGCAGAACGGAATCATATCGTCAAGCGCCGTGTGTATCACATGAAAATCCCGGGTCACCGTCTGCTCCAGCCAGATAAACCACGGACCATAGAGCAGGAAATAAACGGCCACCCAGGCATGCCTGTACTTTTTGATCAGTTCTTTCATGACCCCCACCTTCATCAAAGTTTGATTTCTAATCTTGCATTATAGCACGGCTCGCGTTTGTATACAAGGGTGTTTCGAAAATGTTAATAATTTCCTGAAATATTAAGAAAGTTTGAAATATAAGAAGCGGTTGAAATGGATAGAGGGATGTGATAGACTGATTTCTGCCGGGTTTTCGGGAAAATGAGACCGGACGATCAGGAACATGCAAGGGAGCGGAAGACAGCCGGGAATATGCTAAGAAGTGGCATCTGGCTGGCATCCGGGAACATGCTGAAAGGTGGAAGCCAGCCGGCAGCTGGCCGGGCGGAAGAGCTTCGAGAGGACTGAGCGGTGGATCTACGGGCAGTGAGAAAGATAAAATCAGATGAGAATACAAGCAAGGCGTCACTGGCGCCTTGCCTGCATGGAAATACGACGCAGCCGAATGTGGCGGGTACGGAAGTCATAGATGCCGGTGCTGGTCTGAGTGCGGTCCGGCGCCGCGCCGCGGCCGTCTGCTTTGCTATGCTCATCTGCGCCCTTCTGTCCATATGCCTGTCCGCGTGCGGGGCTGGCGGCGGCCAGCGGCTTAACCGGTACAGCGCCCAGTATTTCGACCTCTTTGATACTGTGACGGTCTTCACCGCATACACGTCCGATGAGGAGGAATTTAACCGCTTCGCGGAGGAGATGCACGAGGAGATGGTTGTTTATCACCGTCTCTGCGATATCTATAATGATTATGAGGGGATCAATAATATAAAAACGGTCAACGACAATGCCGGCGCGGCGCCGGTACAGGTGGACGAAAGGCTGATCGGACTTCTGGAAGAAGCGGCCGGTCTCTGCAAATTGACTGACGGAGCCGTCAATATCGCCATGGGAAGCGTCCTGTCTATATGGCATGACTACCGGGAAGCGGCGCTCGCCGATCCGGCGCAGGCGCAGGTTCCGCCGATGGAACTGCTCAAAGAAGCCGCCGCGCACACGGATATCGCGGATCTGAAGATCGACCGGGAGGCGTCCGCCGTTTATCTGGCGGATCCTAAGATGAGTCTCGACGCGGGGGCTGTGGCGAAAGGCTACGCGGCGGAAATGGTGTGCCGGAAGCTGCAGGCGGACGGACTTACATGCTTTATGCTGAACGTGGGCGGCAATGTCCGTACATCCGGCCGGAAACCGTCGGACACTGGGGGCGGATTCCTTCGGTTCGGAGCGGCGGATTCCGGCGAAGCGTGGTCCGTAGGCGTGCAGAACCCGGACACGGACAGCCGGGAGGCGTATCTGCATACGGTGGGGATCGCGGACTGCTCGCTGGTAACGAGCGGAACCTATCAGCGGTATTATGAAGTTGACGGCGTCAGATATCACCATATCATTCATCCGGATCTTCTGATGCCATGGAATCGGTACGCGTCGGTCACGATCCTCTGCGAGGATTCCGGTCTGGCAGACGGTCTGTCTACGGCAGTATTTAATATGGAAATCAGCGACGGGCTGGAGCTGATCGAAAGCCTGGACGGCGTGGAAGCCCTCTGGATCTATCCGGACGGGACAGAAGAAAGGAGCAGCGGCTTTGCCGCGTATGAGCAATGAGCGCGAGGAGAATGCGCAGCAATTTTCTGCTGCTTCTGACAGCGTTTATATGGGGAACCGCATTCGTGGCGCAGAGTGTGGGAATGGATTATGTAGGGGCATTCACATTTAATATGTGCCGCTTTCTCATAGGCGGTCTGGCGCTGGCGCCGGCGGCCGTTTTCGTGGTTCGGAGAGAGGCTGCCAGTTCTGCCGGCCGGCATGACCGGAGCGGCAGTCTGCCGGAAGGAGCGGATCAGTATTTATCGAATGGAAACGCGCGCCGAATCGGCGGCAGCCTTCCGGAAGTAACGGATCGGAATTTACGAAATGAAAGCGTACATCAAACCGACGTTGTATTTCAGGATATCCGGCGCCGCCGTATCATGAATGGCGTGAAAGGCGGTCTGGCCTGCGGCGTTGTCCTCTTCGTGGCCAGCAGCTTCCAGCAGGTCGGCATTTCCATGACTACGGTCGGCAAGAGCGGATTCATCACGGCCCTCTATATTGTTCTTGTGCCTGTCTGCGGCATTTTTATGAAGAAACGGGTACCGAAGCCGGTCTGGACCGGCGTAGCGCTGGCCACCGCCGGCATGTATCTGATGTGCGTCACGGAAAGCTTTACGGTGAACCGCGGCGATATCTGCCTGTTCTTCTGTGCGCTGAGCTTTACCGTCCACATTCTGCTCATCGACCGGGTCTCGCCGGGATCCAGCGGGATCCTGATCTCCAGTGTCCAGTTCCTGACTGCCGGAGTTTTGTCGGCGGTACTCGCGTTCCTTTTCGAGGAGCCGCGTATGCCCGCCATCCTTGCCGCGGCATCTCCGATCCTTTACGCGGGCGTTCTTTCCTGCGGCGTCGCTTATACGCTTCAGATCGTTGCGCAGAAGGACACGGATCCTACGGTGGCGTCTCTTCTTATGAGCCTGGAGTCGGTCTTTTCGCTGCTGGCCGGCTGGGTGATCCTGCGGCAGCGGCTTTCCGGCCGCGAGCTTCTGGGCTGCGTCTGTGTTTTTGCGGCTGTCATACTCGCGCAGCTTCCCGCAAAAGATTCCGCAAAAGAAAAATGATATGAAAAGGAGCGGAAACATTTCATTCCCGCTCCCTTTTTTGCTTTATAGGAAATTCCGAAATTCAGAAAGAATAGAAAGAACGGGTGTTCATCGAACATACGTTAGATA
>CANQRU010000079.1 GCA_947626395.1 uncultured Lachnospiraceae bacterium
CTGGCGAAGAACGACGTGGGGCGGACCAACCTGTACCGCCTGGTTTCCCGCGCCCATATCGATTATTTCTACCGGAATCCCAGGATTCCGAAGAGTCTTCTGTCGAAATACCGGGAGGGGCTGATCATCGGCTCCGCCTGCGAGGCGGGCGAACTCTATCAGGCGCTTCTTCGGGGCGTGCCGGATAATCAGATCGGCGAGATCGTGAATTTCTACGATTATCTGGAGATCCAGCCTCTGGGCAACAACGCTTTCATGCTGGAGGACGACGACAGCGTGATCAAGAGCGAGGAAGATCTGAAGGAAATGAACCGGAAGATCATCCGGCTGGGAGAGCAGTTTCATAAGCCGGTCTGCGCCACCTGCGACGTCCATTTTCTGGATCCGGAGGATGAGATCTACCGGAAGATCATTATGGCGGCACGCACCTATGAAAACAGCGATAACCAGGCGCCGCTTTACCTGCGGACCACCGAGGAGATGCTGGCGGAGTTCGAGTATCTCGGTCCGGACAAGGCTTACGAAGTGGTGGTCACCAATACCAGAAAGATCGCGGACATGTGCGAGCGCATCGCGCCGGTCCGTCCGGATAAATGTCCCCCGGTCATCGAGGATTCCGATACGACTCTGCGGAAGATCTGCTACGACCGGGCTCACGAGATCTACGGCGAGAATCTGCCGGAGATCGTGACTGAGCGGCTGGAGAGAGAGCTGAATTCCATTATTTCCAATGGTTTCGCCGTCATGTACATCATCGCCCAGAAGCTGGTCTGGAAGTCCAATGAGGACGGCTATCTGGTGGGTTCCCGCGGATCCGTCGGCTCGTCCCTGGTGGCGACGATGGCCGGGATCACCGAAGTGAACCCGCTGAGCCCCCATTATTACTGCCCGAAATGCCATTATTCTGACTTCGACTCGTCGGAGGTGAAGGCGTTCTCCGGCATGTCCGGCTGCGATATGCCGGATAAGGAGTGCCCGGTCTGCGGGGCGAAGCTTAAGAAAGAAGGACACGACATTCCGTTCGAGACGTTCCTGGGATTTAAGGGCGACAAGGAGCCGGATATCGACCTGAATTTCTCCGGCGAGTACCAGAGCCACGCCCACGACTACACCGAGGTCATCTTCGGCAAGGGCCAGACCTACCGGGCGGGCACCGTGGGCACCCTGGCGGACAAGACCGCCTACGGCTATGTGAAGCGCTACTACGACGAGCGGGGCGACCGCAAGCGCAACTGCGAGATCAACCGCATCGTCCAGGGCTGCGTGGGCATCCGGCGCACCACCGGACAGCACCCGGGCGGCATCATCGTTCTGCCCATCGGGGAGGAGATCGATTCCTTCACGCCGGTGCAGCGGCCTGCTAACGACATGACCACCACCACGGTGACGACCCATTTTGACTACCATTCCATCGACCACAATCTGCTTAAGCTGGATATTCTGGGCCACGATGATCCCACGATGATCCGGATGCTGCAGGACCTGACCGGTCTGGACCCGGTAAAGGACATTCCGCTGGACAGCCCGGAGGTCATGAGCCTGTTCCAGGATACGTCCGCCCTAGGCGTAACGCCGGAGGACATCGGCGGCTGTAAGCTGGGCGCTCTTGGCGTGCCGGAGTTCGGCACCGATTTTGCCATGCAGATGCTTATGGACGCCAAGCCGAAGTATTTCTCCGACCTGGTCCGTATCGCCGGTCTGGCTCACGGTACCGACGTATGGCTGGGCAACGCCAAGGACCTGATCCTAAGCGGCCAGGCCACGATCCAGACGGCTATCTGCTGCCGCGACGACATCATGGTCTATCTGATCCAGAAGGGCCTGGACCAGAGCCTGTCCTTTACGATCATGGAATCAGTCCGCAAGGGCAAGGGGCTTAAGGAAGAGTGGGAGAAGGAGATGCTGGCTCACGACGTGCCGGAATGGTACATCGACTCCTGCAAGAAGATCAAATACATGTTCCCGAAGGCCCACGCGGCGGCCTATGTCATGATGGCGTGGCGCATTGCCTACTGCAAGGTGTTCTATCCGCTGGCCTACTACGCGGCGTTCTTCAGTATCCGCGCCAGCGCGTTTAACTACGAGTTAATGTGCCTGGGGCGTGAAAAGCTGGAGCACTATATCGCGGATTATAAGAAGCGCTCCGACGAGCTTTCCAAGAAGGAGCAGGACACGCTGCGCGACATGCGTGTGGTGCAGGAAATGTACGCCCGCGGGTTTGAGTTCTTGCCGATGGACATCTATACGGCCAAGGCCAGGGATTTCCAGATCATTGACGGGAAGCTGATGCCGTCGCTGGCAAGCATCGACGGCATGGGCGAGAAGGCGGCGGAGGCTGTGGTGGACGCGGTGAAGGACGGGCCTTTCCTTTCGCAGGAGGATTTCCGCAACCGCACCAAGGTCAGCCAGACCATCTGCTTGCTGATGGTGGACCTGGGGATCCTGGGGGATCTGCCGGAGAGCAATCAGCTGTCGCTGTTTGATTTTGCCGGCATGTAGGGATGTATGATCGACATAAGAGCGGTACGCCGGATGTGCCGCTCTGTGCGGATCATACCGGTCTTCCGACATTCACAGGCGCTAAAAACGCCCCTAAAAAATGATGAAGAAATGTGAAAATAGTTCTTGACATTTCGGGGGATCCGTATTATACTACCAAAGGTATCGAGGCGTGGCTCAGTTTGGTAGAGCGCTGCGTTCGGGACGCAGAGGCCGTGGGTTCGAATCCCGTCGCCTCGATTAAAACTAAGGCCTCGTGGTCAAGCGGCTAAGACGACGCCCTCTCACGGCGTAAACCCGGGTTCGATTCCCGGCGAGGTCATCAAAGATGCTTTGGATGAGAACATTCAGAGCATTTTTTGAGAAAGAGATGCTTCCGTGGCTCAGCTGGTAGAGCGACGCATTCGTAATGCGTAGGTCGCCGGTTCGAATCCGGCCGGGAGCTCTTTTTATTTTCTGAACCGGGGCAGTTTTCGGGAGAAAGAGGCGCAGCAGATTTATGTCTTAGATCTGAACAACGGATGGGTTTGAATGGAGAATACAAAAACGCGTCACTGGCGCGTTTTTGCATACTGACGTAATTAGAAAGCGCCGGTGCATTACCCGGCGCTTTTGGCATATTTTTATGTATCTAAATTATAAAGCTTTTGGCCCAGCCGTATGATAACGGCGTTCCGCCGGCGGTTCACACTCAGCGTCATCGAGTGCGTCGCATCATAGCATTTGATAAGGTTCCGTGCGTCCTGGAGCCTTCCGCATTCCTGCTGTACCTCGCTTCCGTCGGAAGTCATGACGTATATCCGGATCTTCCGCGTCTGATCCAGCAGAGGCGATATAGAGCGCAGCCTCTGCATGAGGAAATCCAATCTTGAGCAGCTGTTCAGCCGCCCGTCCTGCCGGCGGAAATCGGTTACCATGATGTTTTTTGTAATGTCTGTCATTTCGTTGTCCTCCTTATGGTTTTGACTCGGAAACAAAAAGACCGAATCATTTTGTGAAAAAAGTGCATACTTTTATTCTCACAAAATAATCCGGTCTACAGACCTTTTCCTATTATATTCAATTGTCGGCTCACACCATGCATAAAATTTTAGCAGAGATGAATTGGATTGTCAATAGTTTCTGGGAAATTTTTTAAAAATTATGCAGGAGAAATAAAGTACTTGTCTTTCTGCCTGTAACTCGAGTATAATAAAAACTGAATTTCTGCGTCTACCCGAGTTTGCCACTTGCCAGCTAATCTCAATTAAATTTTTTCCTTTTTTTGCAAGGTTTTCCTTGCTTTTTTT
>CANQRU010000080.1 GCA_947626395.1 uncultured Lachnospiraceae bacterium
CTGATCTGAACCAGACGGTAGATCGTGATCCGCTTCCAGTCGTCGCCGGCCCGGCCCTCCCGCTCCATGCGGGCCAGTTCTCTCTTCGGATAATAGATCAGATTGGCCAGCTCGTCCTGATCTTCCTCCGGGATCACATAGCCGAAGGTCTCCTTGATCTTCTCCCGGATGATGCCGGAGGAAGACCGCAGAAGATGGATAAACGCCTCGTGCTCGCCGTGCAGGTCGCTGAAGAAATACTCGGTGCCTTTCGGCAGGCCGCCGATGGCCGTCAGATTAATGATCTCGCTGGCCGCGGCCCGGATCGTCGGATACTCGCGTGCCAGAAGCTTCAGATATGCCAGATCGCGCATGTTACATCCCCCCAAAATATATGCGTAAACAGAAAATGACAGTAAAATCATTTCCAGTATAGCATAATTGGGTGAAAATGGAAAGATTACGCGGATGTATACATGAACCGCCCGTCCCGGTCAGGCCCCGTCTCCGTCATGAGCAGCCGCAGCATGTGGCTGCTCATGCAGGCTGGCTATATGCTCTCATAGTCAGCACAATACCAACATTCACGACGGTGCGTCCGCCTGCTCCGGTATCCGCTGCTCAGCCGCGCCGCCGGGGATCGCCGGGTCCTTCATCTGATAAACGCGGTAATACTCCTTCGTCGATTCGTCCTTCACTGTCTCAGCACGGTTGATCGACAGAAATTTGATCAGTTCATGGCAATCGATCCAGATCTCATGATCGCTGTCCTTCTGGGATTCGTCGAAGATCAGCTGGATACCGAAATGAAGATGGGGATCCTCGATATTGTTCGTATTTTCCGTACTGCTGTAACCGGTGCGGCCCAGATAGCCGATCACGTCCCCGGCCTGGACGATGCTGCCTTCCTGCAGGGACTTGTGATACGGATAATTCTTTCGTAAATGCGCGTAATAGTAATACCGCTGCCCGTCAAGACTGCGGATGCCGAGCCGCCAGCCGCCGTAGCGGTTCCAGCCCATAGCCTCCACGCGGCCGGATTCCACGGCGATCACCGGAGTTCCTACCTGTCCCGTCAGGTCGTGGCCCAGATGGACGCGGTGAAAGCCATAGTCTCGGGACGCGCCAAAATCATCATAGTCTGTGTACGGATAATTCTTTGCGATCGGCGAAAACGCCTTCAGGCCGTATTTGGTGACCCAGACGTTGTCCTCCGTGGGAATGGGATTGCCGTTTTCATCCTTCGGCAGCGCAAACTCCGGCGCCTGGGCCCCCGGGATCTCCACCTGATACTCCCCGACCATACCGCCGAGAACTGCTGTGTACGCCTCCAGATAATACGGATAATATTCCATCTCCGCCGCGATATCGGCCATCTTCTCACCGGTCAGCAATCGTGCCGTTATCGCGTCCATGTCAGACTCTTTATAGCGCGAGAAATCGCCGCCGTATTGTGTGCCAAGATACGCCAGAATCTCGATCCAGTTCAGGTGAATGTCTGCCAGGTAGGTGTCGATGTCACAGCGGAACGCCTTCTTAAGCGCGTCGGCAGGAATGTCGAAATCGACCCATTTGATATAATCCTTCTGCTCGGAATCCGGCTGCCCATCAGCGCCGTCGTCGGACTCCGGCCGGCCGGAATCCTCTTTCTCTTTCGGCTGGCCGGAATTTTCTTCTGCATTCCCGCCGCCTGCTTTCTCCAGCCTCTCTGTTTCTCCGTCCTCCGGCGCTCCGCTCTCTGCCTCCCCGTTCTCCGCTGATCCCACATTCTCACTCAGCGTCAGCCTGCCGCCGATCGGCGTCAGCATTAGAAGAAAAGCCAGCAGAACCGCCGACTCAAGGGCGATCACCAGATGTATAAGCCTTGGCTTCTTATCGGAATCCATAGAAAAACCTCCTTCGCGCCGCTTCAGGCAGGCCTGTCACGTCTACCTGATACTTATGCCGAAGGAGGTTTATTTATTCCGTCACTCTTCCGCCGTAACCGCGATATGCAGCTCGTCCAGCTGCTTCTGCTCCACCGCGGAGGGCGCGCCCATCATGATATCCTGGGCGTTCTTATTCATCGGGAAAGCGATGATCTCGCGGATGGACTCCTCGCCCGCCAGCAGCATGACCATGCGGTCAACGCCGGGAGCGATTCCCGCGTGGGGCGGCGCTCCGTAGGTAAATGCGTTGTACATGGCCGGGAACTTGGCCTTCACTTCCTCTTCCCCGAGACGGACCATTTCAAATGCCTTCACCATGATCTCCGGATCATGGTTCCGTACGGCTCCGGAGGACAGCTCCACGCCATTGCACACCAGGTCGTACTGATCCGCCATGATGGTGAGCGGATCCACCTCGCCCCGCTCCGCCGCCAGCAGGATCTCCATTCCGCCGGACGGCATGGAGAACGGATTATGGCAGAACTCCAGCTCCCCGGACTCCTCCCCGATCTCATACATCGGGAAATCAATGATCCAGCAGAACTCGTAGGTTTCTTTCTTCATATGGCCCTCGCAGGCGGCGCCCAGCATTTTCACCGCCACGCCCGCGGCCTTCTGGGCCATTTCCTTCTTCCCGGCGCCGAGCACCACGAGAGTGTTGGGCGCGAGATGAAGCTTCTCGGTCACCGCGGCCGCCACAGCCGGATCCCCATTGACGAACTTGGCGATCCCGCCGGCGATCGTGCCGTTCTCGTCGCATTTGAACCAGTAAGCCTTGCTTCCGGCCTGCACCTCGATATCCGCGCAGATCTTGTCGATAGCCTTTCTGGTAAGCGTACAGCCGGACACAGGAACCGCCTTCACGACGTTCCCCTCAAAGGGCGCGAAGCCGCACCCCGCAAGCTCTTCCGTCAGATCCGTCACCCGCAGGTCGATGCGCAGATCCGGCTTGTCCGTGCCGAACTCCTCCATGGCCTGAAGATACGGAATCCTCTGAAACGGCGCCGAAGACGCGCTGTTATATTTGCCATACTTCGCGAAGATCGGCGGGAGCACCTCCTCCAGCACCTGGAACACGTCCTCCTTGGTCGCGAAGGCCATCTCCATATCCAGCTGATAGAACTCACCCGGAGAACGGTCTCCTCTGGCGTCCTCGTCACGGAAGCAGGGCGCGATCTGGAAATAGCGGTCAAATCCAGCGGTCATCAGAAGCTGCTTAAACTGCTGCGGCGCCTGGGGAAGCGCATAGAACTTGCCGGGATGCTTTCTGGCGGGCACCAGATAATCCCTTGCACCCTCCGGCGAGGAAGCGGTAAGGATCGGGGTGGTGATCTCCAGAAATCCCCGCTCGGTCATCGCGTTTCTCAGGGCCGATACCACGTTGCAGCGCAGCACGATATTCTTCTTGACCTCCGGGTTGCGCAGGTCCAGATACCGGTATTTCAGGCGGAAGGTCTCATCCGCGTCCCTGGAACGGTTGATCTC
>CANQRU010000081.1 GCA_947626395.1 uncultured Lachnospiraceae bacterium
TCGCAAAGTTCTGCCAGCTTATCTTCCATATAGGGGAGAGATACGCCGATTTCCAGACTGATCTGCTCTGCGCTCAGCCTGTCGTTATAGCAGGCAAACAGAATGTTCTGAGATATCCTGCTGTCACATAAATGGGAATAGCGGTCGGACCCGTTTCCCCAGAATAAGAGGGACAGTCCCTTGGGGTTATAGCTTTGCTGACCGTAGTTTCGTTCCATATTCATCCCTTCTTTCAGAATTTGTCGTGATTTAAAAAGCAGGTATTTTACCATGCTTTCGCTTACTTTGAGGAGGCCGGATATTTCGGAGCAGGATTTGCCGTCAATGTAGTACAGGATAACCGCTTTTCTGTATTTCGAGGAAAGCAGGGTCAATTCGCGGCGCAGCAAATACAGGACAGAATCATCCTCGTCAGACGGCTCCGTTACAGGGGCCGGATCCATTCTAGCTGCGCTGTCCATCTGATTCGCCCAGCCTGCTTCATCCATCGGATCCAATCTATTCGAGATGCCGGATCCCTCCATCAGATCCGTTCGATTCGAGATGTCCGCCATATCCGCTCCATCCGTCAGATTCCGGAACTGGTCGGTCAGCATGAACATTTTCTCTCTCGCCTTGTTTTTGCACCATTGCTTATATACATTTCCCGCCACGCCCCACAGAAAGCCGTAAATCGCTTCCGGCTTTTTGATATTCCCTGCGGACTGATAGATCTCCAGAATGATTTCCTGGGCCAGGTCTTCCGCTTCAAACTGGTTGGGGGTCCGGGCGGTGCAGTAGGACAAAAGGGTCTTTGCGAACTCCTGTATCCTGATATCAAGCTCCTGCTTCTCCAAATTCACGCCTCCATTAATAATAGTGCTGACTGGTTTTGCTTTCGTTCGGGTACTTTAAGCACAATACCTTATGTGCACATCAAGTACGGTACTTTAGGTACGCGAGTTGTTTTTGAATTACAATCACCGGTGATTTCACCTATATAGTGGAACAAAATGCGGATCGGTTAATTTTTCGCAAAAAATTGGTCCACCTCGCTTCCTGTGGATAAATTGTATCATGAAGATAAGGGGGAGGGAACATACTAACAGTAAAAAAGTCGAATTGAGATCAGGAAGTTGGTGCTGTAGCTTCGGGAATGAGTTTTTGAAAAGAAATATTCGTCGAAAATATGTATGAAAAATGATAATACCATCTGGATTTTTCCACAAAAACTTGTTACAATACAATCATAATAACAGCATTTCGCTGCAAAGAAATTCAATTTTCAGGCGAGGAGGAGATACAGTATGGCAAAGAGCAGACTGGTCGGCGATTATCCTGTGATCGGGATCCGGCCGACCATCGACGGACGGCGTGGAGCGCTGGACGTCCGCGGGGATCTGGAGGACCAGACCATGAACATGGCCAGATCGGCCGCGAAATTATTTGAGGAGAACCTGTGCTACAGCAACGGCGAGCCCGTGAAGGTGGTCATCGCCGATACTACCATCGGCCGCGTGGGAGAGGCGGCGGCCTGCCAGGCGAAGTTCGAGAAGGCGGGCGTGGCGATCACGCTGACCGTGACGCCCTGCTGGTGCTACGGCGCGGAGACCATGGATATGGACCGGAACACGATCAAGGCAGTCTGGGGCTTCAACGGCACGGAGCGCCCCGGCGCGGTGTATCTGGCGTCGGTGCTGGCGACCCACGCGCAGAAGGGGCTTCCGGCATTCGGTATCTATGGCCACGAGGTCTGCGACGCGGACGACACCTCGATCCCGGAGGATGTGAAGGAGAAGCTCCTTCGGTTCGGGCGCGCGGCGGTGGCGGTGGCGACCATGCGCGGCAAGTCCTATCTGCAGATCGGCTCGATCTGCATGGGCATCGGCGGCTCCATCATCGATAGTGATTTCATTGAGTCCTATCTGGGAATGCGCGTGGAGTCGGTGGACGAGGTGGAGATCATCCGGCGCATGACCGAGGGCATCTACGACCACGACGAGTACGAACGGGCCCTGGCCTGGACGAAGAAGAACTGCAAAGAGGGCTTCGATAAGAATCCGGAATTCATCCGCAAGAGCCCGGAGCAGAAGGAGAAGGACTGGGAGTTCGTGGTGAAGATGATGGTCATCATCAAGGAACTGATGTGCGGCTGCGACAGGCTGGATCCGAAGTTCTCCGAGGAGGCCATCGGCCACAACGCCATCGCGGCCGGTTTCCAGGGCCAGCGGCAGTGGACCGATTTCTATCCCAACGCGGACTTTGCGGAGGCGCTTCTGAATACGTCCTTCGACTGGGACGGCGCGAGAGAGCCTTACATTCTGGCGACGGAGAATGATGTGTTAAATGGTCTCGGCATGATGTTCATGAAGCTTCTGACCAACCGGGCGCAGATCTTTGCGGATGTACGTACCTTCTGGAGTCCTGAAGCGGTGAAGCGCGCCACCGGATACGAGCTGGAAGGCGCGGCGAAGGAAAACGGCGGCCTGATCCATCTGATCAATTCGGGCGCTGCCTGCCTGGACGCCTGCGGTGAAGCGAAGGATGCGGACGGTAACGGCGTCATGAAGCAGTGGTGGGAGGTAACGGAGGAGGATCAGAAGGCGATCCTTAACGCGACCACCTGGAACCCAGCGGACAACGGCTATTTCCGCGGCGGCGGCTATTCCTCCCGCTTCCTGACCAGGGCCGTCATGCCGGCGACGATGATCCGCCTGAATCTGGTCCGGGGTCTCGGACCGATGCTGCAGATCGCGGAAGGCTGGACCGTGAACCTGCCGGACGAGGTATCGGATGTACTCTGGAAGCGAACCGACTACACCTGGCCATGCACCTGGTTCACGCCGCGGTGCGACGGCAAAGTGGGAAGCCCGTTCGCGACGGCCTACGATGTGATGAACCATTGGGGCGCCAATCACGGCGCGATCAGCTACGGCCATATCGGCGCGGATCTGATCACGATGTGCTCGATGCTGCGGATCCCGGTGGCCATGCACAACGTGCCGGTGGAGAAGATCTTCCGCCCGGCGTCCTGGAACGCGTTCGGAATGGATCCGGAGGGCGCGGACTACCGGGCCTGCGCGGCGTACGGACCGATGTATAAGAAATAAGCAGGAGTGTTTTTGAACGGGGAGGGCGCAGGCCCTCCCTGTTTTCTTAGCTTTATAGGAAATTCCGAAATTCAGAAAGAATAGAAAGAACGGGTGTTCATCGAACATACGTTAGATAAACACCCG
>CANQRU010000082.1 GCA_947626395.1 uncultured Lachnospiraceae bacterium
GACGGCCCCTCCTGCCAGGGCATATTCGGAACCGCCGGCGCGATCATTTTGTACTTGCTCATAGTTATTCTCCTCTCTCATTCTATAAAATTTTTGATAAATCTGCTTCTCACCCATTTTCAAATCCGTCAGCTTTCGGCTCCCGCCGTCTCATGATCTCCATGCATATCTGCCGACCGTCTCAGCTTCCCTGTTCGCTCGGCTGCAGCGGCCCACGGCGCCTCAAAATCTTACAGGTTCGCTGCTCCGATCATCCCTGCCTTCTCTCCCAGCGCCGCGATGGCGATATCCGGCAGTTCTCCCTCCTCGCCTCCGAAACAGTTCCGGGCCGCGATCTCTTTAAGCGGTTTAAGAAACGGTTCCATCTGCGCCGACAGCGTACCTCCCAGCAGCACGGTCTGGGGCCGGAAAATATTAATGATATTCACGATGCCGATCCCCAGCCTGCGGACATAGGCATCTACAACTGTCTGCATCGACGCATCGCCTGCTGCGGCTGCCGCGAAAATAGATTCAGCCGTCAGTTCGCTGCCATCCGGGCTGCCATCCGTACAACCAACTAAAGCTTCTGCGCCCGGTGTTGCCGCCTTCCCGGCCGCCTGCTTAAACGACTCCGCGGCTGCCCTCGCTGCATCCTGTTCGAGCATTCTTATCTTCGCCCTCGCGGCCTCTCTTCGAAGCGCCCCGGCCGACACATACGCCTCCAGGCATCCCTTCCGGCCGCAGCTGCAGGGCTCGCCGTTCTCCACGATAACCATATGGCCCAGTTCCGCGCCGCCCACTCGGCCTCCCTCGTAGATCTCGCCGTCCAGAATGATCCCGCTGCCAACCCCGGTTCCCAGCGTCAGCAGCACCAGATCCTGGCATTCCTTTCCTGCGCCGGCTACCAGCTCGCCAAGGGCGGCGCAGTCCGCGTTGTTGGCAACGCGCACCGGGATCGGGAACAATTTGCCAAATAGTTCCGCCAGATTCACATTTTCCCAGCGGATATTATTGGAATAGCGGACGATTCCATTTATCCGATCCACCGTTCCGGCCACGCCGACTCCGACGCCGACGCACTGATCGACGCAGATACCGGTCTCGTCCAGAAGCTGCTGCGTCCGGGCCGCGATCTCTTCCGCCACGCTCTGGGCGCCGCGCTCCGGATTCGTCGGCATAACCAGATCCGTGATCAGCTTCTGATGGATATCCACCAGGCCGATCCTTGTATGCGTTCCCCCGATCTCGATACCGATGCGGACCGGCGCCGATTTTTCACGGATCCGGGTGATCAGCGCATCGATCCGGCCCTCGATCCGGTATTCGCCGCTGCCCGCGGTCAGGAAGAGACTGTCCCCTTTTCTGTAAGGCAGAGATTCCTCCCGATCTGAAAGCGCCGTGCCTGCAGCCGCCGATCTTCTCCGTCCGGCGGTCAGACCTTCCGCGCCGGGCGCCTCTTCCCTTCCGTCCGGCGCCGCCTTCCCGGCAGAGGATCCTCTGCGGCAGGTGATCGTTCCCTCACCGTCCAGTACCAGAATGCTTGCAAATGACTCCTCCGACACCGTTCCTTCCAGCGTCTTCATCATCCGCCCGTCCAGCGTCACATGGTCGACGGTAAAATAATCGCAGTCGGCCACATGAGGATAGCTTCCGCTGTTCTTTATGATCGGCGTCCGATTCGTGACCGCCAGCGCCTTCTCAATGTGGAGATCCCGCTTCTTGCCGTCCTTCCCGACACGGCCGTAATCATAGACCCGGTAAGTCACGTTGGAATTCTGCTGGATCTCCGCGATCAGGATATCCTTTCCGATGGCGTGGATCGTTCCCGCCTCGATAAACAGCACGTCGCCTTTATGAACAGGCACTGCGTTCAGGACCTCCAGGAGCGTATCCTCCTGAATCCTGCGGGCGAATTCCTCCCGGCTGATCTCCTTCTTAAACCCGTAGTAGAGAAATGCTTCCGGCCCCGCGTCCATCACGTACCACATCTCGGTCTTCCCGTACTGCCCCTCATGCTGCAGGGCGTAACGGTTATCCGGGTGTACCTGGATCGACAGGTTATCCTTCGCGTCAATGAATTTGATCAGGATCGGGAAATCCTTAAACCGCCGGCAGTTGCTGCCGAGCGCGTCCTTTCCCAGTTTCTGTATGTACTCCGGAAGCGTCATACCGGCGCAGGGTCCGCTGTCCACCACAGACGGCCCGGCCGGGTGGCAGGACAGTTCCCAGCACTCCGCCAGGATATCTCCGTCGTACTGCTTGCCGTACTCCTCGATCAGACGCCGTCCGCCCCAGATATAATCCTTGCAGCTCGGCTTTAATCTCACGATACCCATAATCTGCTTCCTCCATTTTCACTCACTGCCTGCGCTTCCGATCATTCGTTACGCTGCGCAGACCGCGGGTTCCGCAAAACCTCCCAGGCTGGCTCCTGGCGGTTCCACACATTCATCACTCCGCTAGTTTCTGCACTGCATCCGTCATATGCTCCAGCTTCTCCGCCGCGTCGTCCTCATCGCTCCCGACCACGCCGATATAAAACTTGATCTTCGGCTCCGTGCCGGAAGGCCGCACACAGCACCAGGCGCCGCCCTCCAGCTCAAAATACAGCACATCCGACTTCGGAAGTCCCGAGGCCGTCCGGACGCCGATCTCACAGTTCAGCACCAGGTTCTCCCGGTAATCCCGAAACTGCGTCACCCTCGCGCCGCCGATCTTCTCCGGCACGCTGGCGCGCACATTTTCCATGATGGCCTTTATCTTCCTCACGCCGTCCTGTCCCCTCAGGGTAACCGTGCATAACCCTTCCCGGTAATACCCGTAGGTACGGTACAGGTTACGCATCTGATCGCACAGCGTCAGCCCGTGATAATGGTACCAGGCGGCCGCCTCGCAGAGGGCCATCACCGCCGCCACCGCGTCCTTGTCCCTGGCGTAGGTCCCCACCAGGCAGCCGTAGCTCTCCTCGTACCCGAAGAGATATTCAAATGTATGTTCCTGCTCAAAGAATTTGATCTGCTCGCCGATATACTTAAAGCCGGTCAGCGTCTCGATCCGCTTTACGCCGTAGGCTTCCGCGACCGCCTTCGACATTTTCCCGGACACGATCGTCGTGACCACGGCTCCATTTTCCGGCAGCCGCCCCTGCGCCTTTCTGCGGGACAGCCGGTATTCCATGATCAGCATCCCCGACATATTGCCGGTAAAGCTCATATACTCGCCGGTGGCCGC
>CANQRU010000083.1 GCA_947626395.1 uncultured Lachnospiraceae bacterium
AAGGGACAGTATCACCGCTTCCTGATCTCCACGTTTTTCTTTGTGATCAAGCATTCGCCGGCGCTGTTCACATCGCTTCTTGTGGCGAACGTGATCAACGGCGTGATGGCGGGCGGCGATACCGCGGTCCGGGCGATCTATACGAATGTAGGGATCTGGCTGGGGCTTCTGGCGGTCCATCTGCCGGCCAACTGGCTTTACAGCATGTACAAGAACCGCGTGATCCGTCAGACGGAAGCCGGCCTTCGGGGCGCGCTTGTGAAGAAGCTGCAGGAACTGTCGATCCCCTACCATACGGAGATGCAGTCCGGACGGCTCCAGTCCAAGATCATGCGCGACGTGGAAGCGGTGGAGACGCTTTCCGAGCAGCTTCTGGTCCAGCTGATGAACATTTCCATCAGCCTGACGATCACGCTCTCGATCACCGCGGTCAAGAACCGGATCATCCTGCTGTTCTTCGTGCTGGTGGCGCCGATCGCCGCTGTGACGGTGGTGGCGTTCCGCCAGAAGATCCGCGGCGAGAACCGGGCGTTCCGCCGGGAGATGGAGGCGACCAGCGCCAGGGTCATGGAAATGGTGGAGCTGGTGCCGGTGACCCGCGCGCACGCGCTGGAGCAGAGCGAGGAGAAGCGGATCTGGGGGCAGTTAGAGGAGACGGCGGAGAAAGGCTATCGCCTGGATATGGTGCAGTCCCATTTTGGCGCGGTCAGCTGGTGCGTGTTCCAGATGTTTCAGGCTTTGTGCCTTGGATTTTCCGGACTCATGGCGCTGCGGGGACGGATCCTTGTCGGGGATATTACCTTTTACCAGACAAGTTTTACCCAGGTGGTGAACCAGTTTACATCGTGCATTAATCTGCTGCCGATCCTGACCCGCGGTCTGGAATCCATCACATCCATCGGCGAGGTGCTGGCGTCCGACGATGTGGAGGTCAATGACGGCAAGCTGGAGGTAGACAGTCTGGAGGGTAATTATTCCTTCCGCAACGTCCGTTTCGCCTACCGCGACGCGGAGGATTCGGTGCTTGACGGTTTCAGTCTGGATGTGAAGGCGGGGGAGACCATCGCGCTGGTGGGAGAATCCGGCGCGGGCAAGACGACGGTTTTAAACCTGCTGATCGGCTTTATCAAGCCGCTTGACGGACGGCTCCTGGTAGACGGAAAGGACATCAATGATATCAATCTTCGGAGCATGCGGCGCTTTATCTCGGTGGTGCCCCAGTCGCCGATCCTGTTCACGGGGACGATCCGTGACAATATCACCTACGGCATGGAGAATGTCAGCGACGAGGAGGTCATGCGGGCGGTGGAAGCGGCCAATTTGAAGTCATTGATCGCCCGGCTGCCGAAAGGACTTGATACGATGCTTGAGGAGCACGGAGCGAACTTAAGCGGCGGTCAGCGGCAGCGCATTTCCATTGCAAGAGCCATTATCCGCAATCCGAAGGTGATCATTCTGGATGAGGCCACCTCGGCGCTCGATACGATCTCGGAGAAGGAGATCCAAGACGCGCTGGAGAAGCTGATCCGGGGACGGACGACGTTTATCGTGGCCCACCGGCTCTCTACTGTGCGCAGCGCCGACCGGATCGTCGTGCTGAATAAGGGACGGATCCGCGAGGAAGGGACATATCAGCAGTTAATGGACATGAAGGGCGAGTTCTACGAGATGGAAAGCCTGCAGATGGCGCTGCGGTGAGCCGGCGCCGTTATGCGAATGATAAACAATAAGGAGGGGTATGAAATGAGCAGTTATCATCAGATTCTGGCAAACTATGTGGATCAGCTTCTGGACCGTTCCACGCCGCAGACGCCGGTCTGGAACATCGAGAAGATCCGGCAGGGGGCGAAGCCGTCCTGGAACTACATCGACGGCTGCATGATCCACGCGCTTCTGGAACTCTACGGGATCCGGAAGAATGAGAAATATCTGGAGTTCGCGGACGCGTTCATCGACTATTTCGTCAGTGAGGACGGCCAGATCCGCTCCTACGATCCGATGGAGCATAATCTGGACAATGTAAACGCGGGCAAGACGCTTTTCGAACTTTACAAGCTGACCGGCAAGGAGAAATACCGCCGGGCCATCGATACCATTTACAGCCAGATAAAGACCCAGCCGAGGACGAAGGAGGGCAATTTCTGGCACAAGAAGATCTACCCGAATCAGGTCTGGCTGGACGGCCTCTATATGTGTCAGCCGTTCTACGCCATGTACGAGCTGGAATACAACGACTGCAAGAATATCGAAGATATTTACAATCAGTTCATGAACGTCTACAAGCTGATGCGCAATTCGATGAACGGGTTGTATTACCATGCGTATGATTCGTCCAGGGAATCCTTCTGGTGCGACAAGGTGACCGGGCTGTCCGGCAACGCGTGGCTGCGGGCGCTGGGATGGTACGCGATGGCGCTGATCGACACCATCGATATCATTTCCGTGAAGCCGGAGCTTTCGGAGTACCGCGACGGCCTGACGAAGAATTACCGGGAACTGATCGACGCCATGCTGCCGTATCAGGATAAGGAGAACGGCATGTGGTGCCAGGTACCCAATTTCCCGGAGATCCAGAAGAATTATCCGGAGACGTCCGGTACGGCGATCTTCGCCTACGCGATCATGAAATCGGTGCGTCTGGGCATCCTGCCGGAGGAGTATTTCGCGGCGGGCGAGCGGGCGTTTGAGGGAACCTGTGAGAAGTACCTGTCCGAGAAGGACGGCGAGCTGCAGCTGGGCGGCATCTGCCTGGTGGCGGGACTCGGCAACAAGGCGATGCGCGAGGGAACTTACGAGTACTATATGCGGGAACCGGTCGTGGAGAACGAGGCCAAGGGCATCGCGCCGCTTATTCTGGCGTATGTGGAGTTACTGCATAGAGAGAAGTGACCGGCCGCAGCGCCCGGACGCCGGAATTTTATCGTAAGAGAACAGTAAGAGTGTTGGAGTAAAGAAATAGTCAGTTGATAAAAAATAAATGAAAAGAGTATTGGTTCCTTGAGGTATAATGATTTCGAC
>CANQRU010000084.1 GCA_947626395.1 uncultured Lachnospiraceae bacterium
GGTCATGGACCGGCTGCGCCGTCGCGCCGCTGTCATAGAACCGGTTATGGATCAGCACAATGGCCGGCTGCCAGTCACAGGACCAGATCCGGCGAACCAGTCCCTCATAGGTTTCCATAAAATGCGCCTCGTCCGTATCATTGACCGAGAATTCCACGAACACCACGTCCGGCCGCTGTGAAAGCAGATCCTCTTCCACCCGCGCCGCGCCGAAATGGGACGTCGTCCCACCGATCCCGGCGTTCACATACTTCGTTTTCGACGCCGGGAAATGGTTCCGCCACCAGTCAAAGGTCAACGCGGCGTAGCATTTCTCCGGCTCCGACGCCAAGCTCCCCTGGGTGATGGAACCGCCCAGGAAACCGATCGTTATATCCTCTCCGGCCGCCGCGCGCTCCATCACGCACTGGAGCCGGGACGTATCGCGCCAGATATCCTCGCCAAGACCGTCGATGAAAGCCGAAAGCTCCTCCGCCATCCGCTCTGCCTCCGGGATCCGGATATGTCCCTGGGTCCCGCAGCCGTTATTGCTGAACAGGAAATGATGCACCGGCAGCTGCTCTTTGGCAAGCTGCTCGCATACCTCGCCGATGGCCCTGTCCCAGTTGGGATGATGACCAAGGATCGTGGTCATACAGATCACCTGCGCCTGCGGATGGATCCGGCACAGTTTCCGCACAAATTCCGCGTAATGCTTGCGCCACGCCGCGGACTTCTCTCCCTCATAATCCTCGCCGCAGAAATCGACCGGATGAGCGTCGTTCTGCCCCAGGGCCACGATGACCACCTGGGGACGGTAACGGTCGAAATCCCATTTCACCGCAGGACGTCCGGCCAGGATCTGCGGCTGGTACTGGATCAGGTCATACATGCTCTCCATCCCCAGAGACTGCGGTTCCATGAAATACCCGCAGCCGTCCATCAGCGCGATGCCGCCCTGGGCGATATCGTGAAGCCTGGCTCCCAACCTGCGGGCGGTGAGCCAGGCGTAGGAATAATAGCTGTTGGAATATTCGCCGTGATGGTCAGGATCCGGCAGACCGCAGTAGTCCACCGCCTCCGACACCTCTCCGGCGGATACGGAGTCGCCGTAGATCTCGATGCGCCGCGCAGGCAGCGGCTCACAGGGCAGAAGCTGCAGATCGCCGCTTCCGATAAAACCGTGGATCTGCACCATATGGCAGGAGTCCTGACGTTTGAAGAGAAGGAGGTCATGCAGATTTCTCTCCTGCGCTTCACCCACGAGTTCCACGCACGCCGTCCCGCTCTCCGGCAATTTCACACAGTATTGCTTCCCATCCAGCAGATACCCCAGATAATTATCCCAATAGGCGTGCTCGTTGGTCAGTACCACAAACAACCTGTCACCTGTAAACCTCACCCGTACATAGGTTGCCGGGTACACCCACACCGGTCCCGCATCCTCGCTAAAATCGATTCTTCCTTCATACTGCAGCTTCTCGTCCCATGGAGAGACCAGAACATCATCGGGCTGTGCATATAATGCTAATTTACTCTTCCAGACAGCAGAATCCTCTCTCCCCGCTCCGGCATTCCCGGCCATATTTTTTATCGCTCCCGTCCTCTCTCTGTTATCCATTCTGTCATTCCATACCTTTCTGTCGGATTTTTAACGCAGAAGCCGGCCAGCCCGCGGCACATCTCTCTGTCCGCGGTCCTGACCGGCTGCATTTTCCATTTATCTTCTTCCGATCTCCATATCTGTACTGCTCACCTTACTGTGATCCTTGATATAATCCATGATATCGTCCAGCCGCGTGAACGCCAGTCCTACATAGCTGTCCGCCGCGCCGTAATAGATTGCGATCCGGCCGGTCCCGCTGTCGTGGATCGTCGCGCACGGGAAGCAGACATTGGGCACAAAGCCCCGCTCCTCGTACCATTCCTCCGGCGTCAGAAGGAAATCCTCGCAACGGTATTTTACAATGGACGGATTGTCAATGTCAAGAATCGCTCCGCCGATGCTGTAGACGTAGCCGTTGCAGGTGCCGGAAACGCCATGGTAGAACAGAAGCCACCCTTCGCTGGTCTCGATGGGCGCCGCGCCGCCGCCGATCTTTAAGGACTCCCACCATTCAAATCCCTTGCTCATCACATGACGGTGCTTTCCCCAGTACACCAGATCCGGGCTCTCGCTTAAGAACACATCGCCGAAGGGTGTGTGGCCGCTGTCCGACGGACGGCTCAGCAGGCAGTAATTGCCGTGGATCTTCCGCGGGAACAACACCGCGTTGCGGTTAAACGGCAGGAACGGATTTTCCAGCCTGGTAAATGTCTTAAAGTCCGTGGTCTTCGCCATACCGATGGCCGCGCCATAGAAATCCTGGCACCAGATGATGTAGTAGGTATCTTCCACCTTCACCAGACGCGGGTCGTAAGCGTAGACCGGCATGAAGGGCTTTCCCTCCTCGTCCACGAACGGGATCTTCTCCTCGTCGAACTCCCAGTGGATGGCGTCCCTGCTACTCCCCAGATAGATGTAGGGGATACCGTTGTTCTGCTCGCCGCGGAACACGCCGATGAATCTGTCCTCATAGGGCATAACGGCGCTGTTGAAGATACGCGCCACGTTCTTCAGCGGATTCCGGCCGATGATCGGATTCTCGCTGTAGCGCCACACGGGCGCCCCGGTAAATGACGACGGCCCCTCCTGCCAGGGCATATTCGGAACCGCCGGCGCGATCATTTTGTACTTGCTCATAGTTATTCTCCTCTC
>CANQRU010000085.1 GCA_947626395.1 uncultured Lachnospiraceae bacterium
TTTCTTGACACGCTTTTTTGTCACTTTCTTCGCAGTGGACACTTTTTTAGCCATTTTAAACTAACCTACTTTCTTCCTGATTGCTCGAATCGCTGTTTCCTGTTTTTAAAACATGTAACGTGATTCTACGTAATAGTTTGCCGCGCTGAGCGCTTACTTCTTCTTGTTCGCCACAGTCTTCTTCGGTCCCTTGCGGGTTCTCGCGTTGTTCTTCGTATTCTGACCGCGAACCGGAAGGCTTCTTCTATGGCGGATACCACGGTAGCAGCCGATTTCCTGGAGACGCTTGATATTCATAGCGATCTCTCTGCGCAGGTCGCCTTCTACCATCTGGGTATCAGCGATAATGGCGGAAATCTTACGCACTTCATCGTCTGTCAGATCTTTGACACGGGTATCCGGGTTCACGCCGGCTTCCTTGAGGATGCGGTTAGAACTGGTGCGCCCAATGCCGTAGATATAGGTCAGACCGATCTCTACACGTTTTTCCCTTGGTAAATCAACACCTGAAATACGAGCCATGTGCCTGTTACACCTCCTGTATTATTTAAAAAACTTAACCTTGTCTCTGTTTGTGCTTCGGGTTCTCACAGATAATCCGGATGCTGCCCTTGCGCTTGATAACCTTGCATTTTTCGCAAATCGGTTTCACTGAGGATCTGACTTTCACAGCAATTCTCCTTTCTCCCCTGTCTGGGTGCAGAGCATACTTCACCCAGTACTTCAACAAAGTCGCCATAATAGTATAGCACTTTGTCTCTGGGAAAGCAAGCATTTTTTGACATTTTTTCGGGCTCCGCCTGCCGGTCCGGCCGCCCTTACTTATCTCTCCAGATGATGCGGCCCTTGGTCAGGTCGTACGGGGACATCTCGATCGTGACCCGGTCGCCCGGCAGGATCTTGATGTAGTTCATCCGGAGCTTGCCGCTGATATGGGCCAGCACCTGATGCCCGTTCTCCAGCTTCACCTGGAACATGGCATTGGGAAGTTTCTCGACTACAACTCCCTCTATTTCGATTACGTCCGCCTTAGACATACGGTTTTCTCCTCCCTTGAGGCTGACACTTAGTTGCTTTAAAGCCCTTCTGACGAAAGCGACAGAATCTCCGGGCCGTTCTCACAGATCAGGATCGTGTTCTCATAATGGGCGGACAGGGATCCGTCCTGCGTCACCACAGTCCAGTCGTCGTCCAGCCAGCACACATCCGCCTTTCCTGCGTTGATCATGGGTTCCACCGCCAGGGTCATGCCTTCACGCAGCCGGATGCCTCTCAGCCGTCTGGCAAAATTCGGCACCTCCGGATCCTCATGAAGATGACTGCCAATGCCGTGTCCCACCAGATCCCGGACCACGCCGTAGCCGAACTTCTCGGCGTACTCCTGAATATGCGAGGAGATATCATTTAAATGATTGCCAGCTTTTGCATATTTAATCCCCTCGAAAAAGCATTGCCTCGTGACTTCGATGAGTTTCTCCGCCTCCGGGCTGATGGAACCGATCCCGTAGGTTCTGGCCGCGTCAGAATGGTAACCCTTATAGATAACGCCGGCGTCCAGGCTGACGATATCCCCTTCCTTCAAGATCCGTTTCCTGCTGGGAATCCCGTGAACCACTTCTTCGTTCACCGACACACAGATGGACGCGGGATAGCCGTTATAGTTCTTAAAGGAAGGGATACAGCCATAGCTTCGGATGATCTCCTCGCCCAGATGGTCAATGTCCCAGGTGGACATACCGGGCTTTAAAGCTTTGCCCAGCTCCTCGTGGGTCTTCGCCAGGATCCTGCCGGCCTGGCGCATCAGTTCGATCTCCCGCTCTGATTTGATAGTGACTGACATCACTTATGCCCCCAGGATCTCCACGATATCCGCGAAGACCTTGTTCAGATCCTGCGTGCCGTCCACTTCCTTCAGGACGCCGGCCTTCTGATAATAATCGATCAGCGGCTGGGTCTGCTCATGATAGACGGCCAGACGGTTCTTCACAGTCTCGGGCTTGTCGTCGTCACGAAGCACCAGGGCACTGCCGCAGGTATCGCAGACGCCTTCCGCCTTCGGCGGATTGAACTGTATATGATAGGTGGCGCCGCAGCTTAAGCAGGCCCGGCGTCCGGACATCCTGGTGATGATATTCTCATCAGGAACGTCAACGTTGACCGCGTAGTCGATGGCCTCGCCCTGAGCCGCCAGAGCCGCCGTCAGGCTCTCCGCCTGCGGAATGGTTCTGGGGAATCCGTCCAGGACATAGCCCTTCGCGCAGTCATCCGCCTTAATACGGTCCATCAGCATGCCGATGGTGATCTCATCAGGAACCAGTTTGCCCTGATCCATGAAGGTCTTGGCCTTCAGGCCCAGCTCCGTGCCGCCCTTAATGTTCGCGCGGAAAATGTCTCCCGTGGAAATATGCGGGATTCCATACTTCTCAGCAATCTTCTTCGCCTGCGTCCCTTTTCCAGCTCCGGGAGCGCCTAACATGATGATCTTCATACGGTCGTCCTCCTTCTCTTTCTTACCGTAGTGGTGTCCCGCGCCGCGGGACAGACAAGTCTACATGACAGAATGGAACTAAATGTGGATGTGTGAATGTGCTGCATATACCAAAAGCATAATGCTTACAGGTATCGTAAGACTGTAATGAGAAGAAAGGCAGACTCGGCCTTCCTTCTCATTCTGTAATCTTCCGCGCCTTTTAGCCCCGCGGTCAGTCGTTTAAGAAACCTCTGTAATTGCGTACCAGCATCTGCGATTCGATCGCGTTCAGGGTCTCCAGGACTACGCCTACGATAATGATCAGCGATGTGCCCGCAAAGGACAGACGGCTGATATTGAACAGACCCGACACAATGATCGGAATGATGCAGACGATGATCAGGCCGACTGCGCCGATAAATACAATGTAGTTCAGAATACCGTTCAGGTACTCGCTGGTGGGCTTGCCGGGACGGATACCCGGGATAAAGCCGCCCTGCTTCTTGATGTTGTTGGCAACCTCAAGCGGGTTGAAGGTGATGGACGTATAGAAATACGCAAACACCACGATCAGCACCAGGTAAATGACCAGGCCGATGGAATACGCCGGCTGATCCGGTCTAAACCACATATTGGAGTTCAGCATCTGCAGGATCTTGCCGCCGACGCTGTTGTAGTTCACGGTAAAGAACTGCGCGATCACCACCGGAAGGGACATAATGGACGATGCGAAGATCACCGGGATAACGCCGGCCGTGTTGACCTTCAGCGGGATATTGGAAGAACGGCCTCCGACCATTCTCCTTCCCTGCATCTTCTGGGAATACTGCACCGGAATTCTCCGGACGGCATCCTGAAGGATAACAACGAACACAACCATCGCCACGACCAGAGCCAGAATGATGATCACTGTCACGATCGCCACCGGCACATTCTTGCCGGAGAGGAACCTGGTGTACAGCGTATTGATATCGTCCGGCAGGCTGGAGATGATATTGAAGAGCAGGACGACGGAAATACCGTTGCCCACGCCGTTCTCCGTGATCCGCTCGCCGATCCACATAAGGAAGGCGCTGCCCGCGGTCATAGCCGCGATCGCAACGATCACGCTGCCCACGTTATAATTAACCAGAAGGCCCTGGCCGCCGAAGCCGATGGCCATACCGCCGGACTCCAGAAGGGCCAGGCCGACCGTCAGATAACGGGTGTACTCCGCGATCTTCTTGCGGCCGTCCTCGCCTTCCCTCTGCATCTCTTCCAGCTTCGGGATGGCGATGGTCATTAACTGCATAATGATGGATGATGTGATATACGGGGTAATGCTCAGGGCCAGGATGGACATATTGGAGAAGGATCCACCGGTCATCGCATTGAAAAATCCAAAAGCGTCTGTCGTCTGACTAGCAAAAAAGTCCGCAAAATAACTTGTGTTTACCCCCGGTACCGGCAGCTGGGATCCGAAACGGATCACTACCAGCATCACAAACGTGTAAAGTATTTTATTTCGGATTTCTTTTATACGAAACGCATCTCGGAATGTTTTCCACATATTAAATCACCTCGCAGGTTCCACCGGCAGCCTCGATCTTTGCTTTTGCGCCTTCGCTGAAGGCATTGGCCTTTACGGTAAGTTTCTTGGTAAGTTCTCCGTTGCCAAGAATCTTGACGCCGTCCCTGGGGTTCTTTACGATGCGGGTCTCTACCAGCGTATCTACGGTGACAACCGCGCCGTCCTCAAAACGATCCAGGACGCTGACGTTGATTCCGACGATCTCTTTGGTATTGCGGTTGGTGAAGCCTCTCTTCGGAAGGCGGCGGTACAGCGGCATCTGGCCGCCCTCAAAACCCGGTCTGGGCGCGCCGGAACGTGCCTTCTGGCCCTTATGGCCTTTGCCGGCCGTCTTGCCGTTGCCTGAACCATGGCCGCGGCCTCTTCTGAAATTATTGCTGTGCGTGGAGCCTTCGGCAGGCCGTAAGTTTGATAATTCCATATCTTGCACCTCCTTGTCTCTGTATTATACTTCTTCCACTTTGACCAGATGTCTCACATGCCAGATCATGCCTCTTATAGCCTCGTTATCCGGCAGTTCCACGGTCTTGTGCATTTTTCTTAATCCCAGAGCCTCTACGGTCGCTCTCTGCTTGGGGATGGCGCCGATCGGGGATTTGACTAAAGTCACTTTTAATTTCTCAGCCATTTCTTCATCCTCCTTAGCCTACGATCTCTTCGACAGACTTGCCGCGAAGCCTTGCGACCTCTTCCGGAGTCTTCATCGCGCACAGGCCCTGCAGGGTAGCCAGGACAACGTTGGTCTTGTTGTCGGAACCCAGGGACTTGATACGGACATTCTTAATGCCTGCCAGTTCGACGACCGCACGGGCGGTGCCGCCGGCGATGATACCGGTACCTTCGGGAGCTCTCTTCATCAGAACGGATGCGCTGCCGAACTTGCCGATAAAGTCATGAGGGATACTCTTGTTCTCATCCATCGGGATCTCAACCAGGTTCTTCATGGCGGCTTCCTTGCCCTTACGGATCGCCTCCGGAACCTCGCCTGCCTTGCCAAGGCCTGCGCCCACATGGCCGTTGCCGTCGCCAACTACTACTAAAGCGGAGAATCTCATGGTACGTCCGCCCTTAACGGTCTTGGACACACGCTTAATTCCCACAACCTTGTCATTTAATTCCAACTGAGTCGGGTCAATCATTGTACGCTTCATGCCGTATTCTCCTCCTTTAGAATTTCAGACCGGCTTCGCGGGCCGCGTCAGCCAGTGCCTGAACTTTTCCATGATATATAAATCCGCCTCTGTCAAAGACAACCTCTTCGATGCCTTTCTCAAGGGCTCTCTTGGCAATCAATGTGCCTACATATGCCGCCGCCTCAACATTGTCGGTGTACTCCAGCTCACTCTGAACAGCCTTCTCCGCGGTGGATGCGGCTGCCAGCGTACGGCCGGCGTTATCGTCAATGATCTGGGCGTACATATGCTTATTGCTTCTGAACACGGCCAGACGCGGTCTTTCGGCGGTACCGGCAATACGGTTACGTAATCTGGTGTGTTTCTTCACGCGAATTTCGCTTCTTGATTTCTTGCTGACCATCTTAACACCCTCCTTAACTATTTCTTACCGGTCTTGCCAACTTTGCGTCTGATCACTTCATCGGCATACTTGATTCCCTTGCCCTTATACGGCTCAGGTCTTCTCTTGTCTCTGATCTCGGCGGCGTACTGGCCAACCTTCTCTTTATCGATGCCTTTGACGGTGATTTTGTTCTGTCCATCAAGTACGGTCTCGATGCCTTCCGGATCGACCATATCGACCGGATGGGAATAACCCAGGGTCAGAGTCAGCTTGTTGCCCTGCTTCGCAGCTCTGTAGCCAACGCCGTTGATCTCCAGCACCTTCTCATAACCGTGGGTAACACCGATCACCATGTTGTTGATCAGGGATCTTGTCAGGCCGTGAAGCGCTTTCATCTTCTTCAGATCATTAGGCCTGCTTACTACGATGTGGCCATCTTTCTCTTCGATGGTCATCTCGGCCGGAAGCACTCTCTCAAGAGTTCCCTTCGGGCCTTTTACAGTCACTTTATTATTTTCTGCGATCGTGACAGTGACGCCTGCCGGGATCGCGATGGGCATTCTTCCTATACGTGACATGCCTGCTCCTCCTTAAATTTTCGGAAAGAACGCGGGGTTCTTTCTGTTTTCAGATTGATAATGGTTTTTACTACCACACAAATGCCAGCACTTCTCCGCCAACGCCCTGCGCGCGGGCTTCCTTATCGGTCAGCACGCCCTTGTTGGTGGAAATGATGGCGATTCCCAGTCCGCCTAAAACCTTCGGCAGATCCTCGCTTCCGGCGTACACGCGCAGGCCGGGCTTGGAGATCCTCTTGATTCCGGAGATGATCTTCTCATTCTTGTCTGCGCCGTATTTCAGCGTGATGCGAATGGTCTTAAAGGATCCCTCGTCAATCAGGTCATATTTCCGGATGTAGCCTTCCTTAAGCAAGATGTCGGCAATCGCCAGCTTCATCTTGGAAGAAGGGACATCTACCGTATCATGTTTCGCAGTATTTGCATTACGGATTCTTGTAAGCATATCTGCAATCGGATCGCTCATGTTCATGATCTTTTCCTCCTTACCAACTAGCTTTCTTGACGCCCGGGATCTGGCCCTTGTATGCCAGTTCACGGAAGCAGATGCGGCAAACGCCGTACTTTCTCAGATATGCATGCGGACGGCCGCAGATACGGCAGCGGGTGTACTCCCTGGTGGAGAACTTCGCCGGACGCTGCTGTTTAATCTTCATAGAAGTTTTTGCCATTGGATTTTCCTCCTAATTATTTCTGAAACGGCATGTTGAATAAGGTCAAAAGTTCACGGGCTTCCTCATCGGTCTTCGCGGTGGTCACGAAAATGATATCCATACCTCTTACTTTGTCAACCTTATCATACTCAATCTCCGGGAAGATCAGCTGCTCCTTGATGCCCAGCGCGTAGTTGCCTCTGCCGTCGAACGCGTTGGGATTGACGCCGCGGAAGTCTCTTACCCGCGGAAGCGCCAGGTTGATCAGGCGGTCGGCAAACTCATACATCTTCTCGCCGCGAAGGGTTACCTTGCAGCCGATGGGCATGCCTTCCCTGATCTTGAAGTTGGCGACGGACTTTTTCGCCTTGGTGATGATGGCCTTCTGGCCGGTGATGAGTTCCAGATCCCTGACTGCGGAATCCAGGATCTTCACGTTCTCCTTCGCCTCGCCGACGCCGATATTGATCACGATCTTGTCGAGCTTCGGAACTTCCATGATGTTCTTATAGCCGAACTTCTTGGTCATGGCGTCCACCATCTCGTTCTGATACTGTTCTTTTAATCTGGACACGATCTTTGTTCCTCCTCTCCTGATCAGTCAATCACTTTGCCGGTCGCCTTGGCAACGCGGACCTTCTTGCCGTCCTCGATCTTAAAGCCGACTCGCGTTGGCTTGCCGTCGACGACCAGCATTACGTTGGAGATATCCAGAGCGGCTTCCTTCTGAACGATGCCGCCGTTGGGGTTGCCGGGACCGGGCTTACTATGCTTGGTCACCATGTTGCAGCCCTCAACCAATACCTTGCCGGTCTTGGTGTCCACATGGAGCACCTTGCCGGTCTTGTCTTTGTCTTTTCCGGTAATGATCTTCACCAGATCGTTTTTCTTGATTTTATGCACAGTCTGCACCTCCCTACAGTACTTCCGGAGCCAGGGAAGCGATCTTCATGAACTGCTTGTCACGAAGCTCTCTGGCAACCGGCCCAAAGATACGGGTTCCTCTCGGTGTCTTGTCATCCTTGATGATGACGGCTGCGTTCTCATCAAAACGGATGTAGGAACCGTCTTTACGGCGAACGCTCTTCACGGTGCGCACTACGACAGCCTTTACCACATCGCCCTTCTTTACAACACCGCCGGGCGTTGCATCTTTGACCGTGGCAATGATAATATCGCCAACACTGGCATATCTTCTGACAGAGCCGCCCATAACGCGGATGCAAAGGAGTTCCTTCGCGCCGGTATTGTCAGCGACCCTCAGTCTTGTTTCCTGCTGAATCATGACTTAACTCCTTCCGATCAATTATTTCGCCTTCTCGACGATCTCCACAAGTCTCCATCTCTTGTCCTTGGACAGAGGCCTTGTCTCCATCACCTTCACAGTATCGCCGATGCCGCACTCATTCTTCTCATCATGGGCTTTCAGCTTGTAGGTCTTCTTTACGATCTTGCCATATAAAGGATGTTTTACGTGGTCCTCGATCGCGACGACGATGGTCTTATCCATCTTGTCGCTTACGACTTTACCGGTACGGGTCTTTCTTAAATTTCTCTCCACGACGTTCAACTCCTCTCTTTCTGAGTAATAACAGTCTGAATCCTGGCAATGTTCTTGCGAACCTCCTTGATCCTGCTGGTGTTATCCAACTGGTTGGTCGCGTTCTGGAATCGTAAGTTGAACAGTTCCTTCTTGGCGGATACCAACTCCTCATTCAGCTCTGCAACGGTCTTCCCGTTTAATTCCTGTACATATTTACTCGTCTTCACTGTTATTCACCGCCTTCTAAATCTGCCTTCGAGGCAATCTTACATTTGCAGGGCAACTTGTGCATGGCAAGACGAAGAGCCTCACGGGCGGTAGCTTCATCGACGCCTGCGATCTCAAACAGCACGCGGCCGGGCTTTACGACAGCTACCCAGTACTCCAGGGCGCCTTTACCGGAACCCATTCGGGTCTCAGCGGGCTTCGCGGTGACCGGCTTATCCGGGAAGATCTTGATCCATACTTTACCGCCACGCTTGATATAACGGGTCATGGCAACACGGGCCGCCTCGATCTGGTTGGACTTGATCCAGCAGGGCTCGATGGCTATAAGGCCGTACTCGCCGTTGGAAATGGTATTGCCTCTTAAGGCTTTGCCCGCCATGCTCCCACGGAACTGCTTACGGCGCTTTACTCTCTTAGGCATTAACATTATCGATCGCTCCCTTCCTTGTTTCCTTTAGCAGGAAGTACTTCGCCCTTGTAGATCCATACCTTGACGCCGATCTTGCCGTAGGTGGTATCTGCCTCAGCGAATCCATAGTCAATATCTGCTCTTAAGGTCTGCAGCGGAATGGTCCCCTCGCTGTAGAACTCGGTACGGCACATATCAGCGCCGCCCAGACGTCCGGAGCAGGCTGTCTTGATGCCCTTGATGCCGGCCTTCATGGAACGGCCCATGGTGTTCTTCATGGCGCGGCGGAAGGAAACACGGCCTTCCAGCTGCTGCGCGATATTCTCGGCGACCAGCTGCGCGTCGCGCTCCGGTCTCTTGATCTCCTTGATGTCGATGAACAGCTTCTTGGCGGTCAGCTTCTGAACCTCGTTCTTCAGCTTCTCGATCTCTGCGCCGCCTTTGCCGATGACAACACCCGGCTTCGCCGTGTAAATGATCACCTTCACCCGGTCGGAAGCCCTCTCGATCTCGATCTTGGAGATGCCGGAGTTGTACAGTTTCTTCTTCAGAAAAGTTCTGATCTTATGATCCTCAATCAGATTGTCCGCGAAATCGCCTTCCGCGTACCATCTGGAATCCCAGTCTTTGATGACACCGACTCTTAAGCCGTGCGGATTAACTTTCTGTCCCATATTTGCCTCCTATCTCTCATTCAGCACTACGGTAATGTGGCTCATTCTCTTCTCGATTCGGTAAGCCCTGCCCTTTGCCCTCGGTTTGATTCTCTTCATGGTCGGTCCTTTATTGGCGTAGCACTCAGCCACGTAAAGGTTCTCCCTGCTCATGTTGTTATTGTTCTCAGCGTTAGCGATCGCCGATTCCAGTAACTTCTTGATCAGTGAAGAGGCGTATCTGGGACTGTATGTCAGGATGCCCAGTGCGGTCTGCACGTCCTTGCCCCTGATGGCGTCCAATACAAAGCATGCCTTCTCAACCGATACGCGGGCGTAAGACAGCTTCGCCGACGGCCTGGTATCCTTTTGGGCATTTCTCTCTCTCTTGATCTGACTTCTATGTCCTTTAGCCATTGCTGTAACCTCCTTTCAATCTTCCGCTTAGCGCTTGGCGGTCTTCTTCTCGTCCTTGCCATGGCCCCTGTAGGTTCTGGTAACGACGAACTCGCCAAGCTTATGGCCTACCATATCCTCAGTCACATAGACCGGAACATGCTTTCTGCCGTCATGAACTGCGATTGTATGACCAACCATCTGCGGGAAGATCGTGGAGCGGCGGGACCAGGTCTTGATTACCTGCTTCTGTCCCGAAGCGTTCATCGCGTCAATCTTCTTCAGAAGGTGAGCGTCTGCAAATGGTCCTTTTTTAAGTGAACGTCCCATAAGGTAAATCCTCCTTCAATTATTTAATGGCGCTGCCGTCACGTCTTCTCACGATCAGCTTGTTGGAATGCTTGTTCTTCTTCCTGGTCTTCAGACCCAGCGCGGGCTTGCCCCACGGAGTGGAGGGACCCGGACGTCCGATACCGTTCTTGCCTTCGCCGCCGCCGTGCGGGTGATCATTCGGGTTCATGACAGCGCCGCGGACGGTCGGGCGGATGCCCATGTGACGTTTTCTTCCGGCTTTGCCGTAATTGATCAGGTTGTGATCACCGTTGCCCACGACGCCGATGGTTGCGCGGCACTCGATGGGAACCATTCTCATCTCACCTGACGGGAGTCTTAAGGTTGCGTACTTGCCTTCCTTCGCCATAAGCTGAGCGGCGTTGCCGGCCGCGCGGACCATCTGGCCGCCCTTGCCGGGATACAGCTCCACGTTATGGATCTGGGCGCCGACCGGGATCTCGGAAAGCGGCAGGCAGTTGCCCAGTCTCGCCTCGGCGTGGGGACCGCTCACGACCTTCATGCCGTCGGTCAGCCCTGCCGGAGCCAGGATATAGGACTTCTCGCCGTCTGCGTAGCAGATCAGGGCGATGTTGGCGGAACGGTTCGGATCATACTCGATGCCGAGCACGGTCGCCGGAATGCCGTCCTTCTTATTTCTCTTGAAATCTACGATTCTGTACTTGGTGCGGTTGCCGCCGCCATGATGCCGGACCGTGATCTTGCCCTGGTTGTTGCGGCCGGCGTTCTTCTTAAGGGATACGATCAGGGATTTCTCGGGAGTCGTCTTGGTGATCTCGCTGAAATCGGAGCCGGTCATATGCCTTCTGGAAGGTGTATATGGGTTGTAGGTTTTAATTCCCATGATGCTAACTCCTTTCATTGTGGATGCCCTGCTTTCCGGGCACAAAGGGATGCCCGCAGGGTATTCATTGTGGAAACGCGCTCGGGCGTATCCTTTTATCACGGCGCAGTATAGGTTTTATTTTTTTCACCGCTGCCGTATATTCGTTATGCAACAAGCAGGGATCCTGGAAATCGCAAAAGCCGCGTTGTGCTTGCACATAAGCGGGTTTTCGATTTGCAGGAAGCGGGCGGCTGCCCGCGAGCGGGGAAACGCTCCGCGTTTCCGAGCCCCTGCCTCATGCGGCTTAAATTACAGTCCCGAGAAGATCTCGATCTCCTTGCTGTCCTCAGTCAGCCAGATGATAGCCTTCTTGGTCTTCGCCGTCTTGCCGACGCTCATGCCGCGTCTCTTGGTCTTGCCCGGCACGTTCAGGGTATTGACCTTCTTCACCTTGGTGCCCGGGAACATCTTCTCAACAGCCTCTTTGATCATGGTCTTGTTGGAATCCGGATGCACTAAGAAGGTGTATTTCTTCTCAGCCATGCCGTCCATGCTCTTCTCGCTGATGACCGGCTTTAAAATGACGTCGTAATATCTGATATCTGCCATTATGCGTACACCTCCTCGATGCCTGCGACAGCCGCTTTCGTCGCGACTACGGTGTTGTACTTCAGGATATCGTACACGTTGATCGTGTTGACCGCCGCGGTCTTGACACCCTGGATATTCCTCGCGGACAGAACGGCGTTCTTATTATCGCCATCCAGAACCACCAGCGCCTTCTCAACCTTTAAGTTGTTAAGGACGGCCTGGAACTTCTTCGTCTTGATCTCGTCGAACTTCATCTCATCCACAACGATGAACTTGTTCTCCTGAACGCGGCTGGTCAGAGCGGACTTAAGAGCCAGTCTCTTCTCCTTCTTGTTCAGCGTGATCGTGTAATCCCTGGGGCTGGGAGCGAACACAACGCCGCCGCCCTTCCACTGGGGTGCTCTTGTGGAACCCTGGCGCGCATGGCCGGTTTCTTTCTGTCTCCAGGGCTTGCGGCCTCCCCCGGATACCTCTCCGCGGGTCTTGGCTTTCTGCGTGCCCTGGCGCTTGTTGGCCAGCTGGGCGACGACTGCCATGTGTACCAGGTGCTCGTTGACCTCTACGCCAAAGACAGCGTCGTTAAGCTCCAGTGTGCCTACTTCCTTGCCTTCCATATTGTAAACAGATACGTTTGCCATCTGTGTCTTCCTCCTTTCCTGTCAGCCCGTTATTTCCCGACCTTGACAGTCTCTTTCAGCGTTACCAGTGACTTCTTCGGTCCGGGGACAGCGCCCTTTACGAGGATCAGGTTGTTCTCAGCGTCGACCCTGACGATCTCCAGATTCTGCACTGTCACTCTCTTGTGGCCCATGTGACCGGGCATCCCCTTGCCCTTGAACACGCGGCCCGGGGTCGTAGCGGAACCGTTGGAACCCTGATGACGGTGGAACTTGGAACCGTGCGCCATGGGGCCTCTGTGCTGGCCGAATCTCTTGATCGCGCCCTGGTAGCCCTTGCCCTTGGAAATGGCAGTCGCGTCTACCTTATCGCCGGCAGCGAAGATATCAGCCTTGATCTCGTCCTTAACGGAATACTCATCGGCGTTCTCCAGCTTCAGCTCACGGATGTATCTCTTATAGGAAACGCCCGCTTTGTCGAAGTGGCCCTTGACAGGCTTGCTCACCAGCTTCTCTCTCTTGTCCACAAAGCCGACCTGAACCGCCTTGTATCCGTCGTTCTCTTCGGTCTTCACCTGAAGAACGGCGCAGGGGCCGGCCAGAAGGACAGTTACCGGGATCAGAACTCCGTTGTCGCCGAAGATCTGGGTCATCCCGACCTTTGTTGCCAAAATCGCTTTCTTCATTCCTTTTACCTCCTGTTTTGTCTACAGCGGAACGCATGCGCCGGGGCGCCGCGTTCATCCTAGCCTAGAAACAGTCATATAAGTGGAACACTATGACTCCGGCGGACCGGAGATGTTGATTCCTGTGAGGAATAAGTGTTGCTTCTATATAAACTATTCTGGGTCCTTAAATCATCCGCGGACTTTCATCCGCGTCCGCGCCGGGTCCCTGCCGCTCATCCGGCCTCTTCCCGGCGCCGCCTGTGTACGATCATTACTTCGTCTTCATCTTAATGTCGATGTACACGCCGGCAGGCATCTCAAGTCTTGACAGAGCTTCCACCGTCTTCTGGTTCGGAGCGGTGATATCGATCAGTCTCTTGTGGGTCCTCTGCTCGAACTGCTCGCGGGAGTCCTTGTACATGTGGACTGCGCGCAGGATCGTAACCACCTCTCTCTTGGTGGGCAGCGGCACCGGCCCGCTCACCGTCGATCCCGTCTTCTTCACGGTCTCGATGATCTTCGCAGCAGACTGATCGACCAGCTTGTGGTCATAAGCCTTCAATGTGATCCTCATTACCTGACTTGCCATAAAAAAAGTCGCCTCCTTTTCGCACTTGTTTGACTAAGTACGACAAGCGGTGACTGTACACGCTTCCGGGTGTGTCGCGGTTCTCAGGAGAACCACCACCCGCTTTCTACATTCTTACTGCAGAAACTACTGTCTGTACAGTGACTTGTCGCCAGTTTTCGCAACTTGACATTCGCTCCACGGAAAACCTGTCTCGCCTCGCGACGGGCAGCAACCTCACGCTTCATCGCTATCATGCCACAGCCTTAGGAGTATACCATACTTTATTTGTAAATGCAAGGACTTTTTTACAAAATTTCCGCTGAAAATTCCATCGGTAAAATTCAGACATCCCAAAGAATACTCGATCCAAAAAGGAAAGCCGCGGTTCTGAAATCCCGCGGCTTCTTTCCATGCGCTCAGTTATCCCCTGAAAATCCTTCTCTGGCTTCGCCGGGAGCCGCGCTGTCGATCAGCCTGATCAGCTCCAGGGCACTGCGAAAATATTTCCGTTCGTTCGTCTCCGCCCAGATCACTTCTCCCTGCCAGCTGTGGTTCTGCCGGTAAAGGATCTTTACCAAAAATGTCCCCCTGTCCGTCTGCTGCTTCTCCGTCTCCTGCGCCCGGCCGGGCAGGACTGTCCAAGATCTCTCTTCCATCTTCCTCATCCTTCTTTCCTCACTGTCAAACGGCAGTACACCTCACATCAGACTGCCTTCTTTCCATAACAGTCCCGGAGTTTTGTCTCGGAGACGACACAGACTGGGCGAATTCCAAAGTCCTCAGCATTATCAGCGTCTGGTCCTGTGCCTGCTCATCAAGAGACAGAAACAGAGAGTTAAATTCTTTCAATTTCTTTGATTGCTCTCTTTTGTGAGTCATTCGCTCATCACCAATCCTTTCTAGTGTATACAACACATTCTATCATAGCTTCAATCTATTGTCAACACTTCGCGCCTTTTGATATGTGTTGACAACGTTGTTTTTGTGTTGTATGATAATCATATCGCAAAAGAAAAGGAGATACATACCATTGCTTAATCGAATCAAAGAAGCAAGAAAAGCCCTTCATTTGTCACAGAGGGAATTCGGGGAAAGGCTTGGTGTAAGCCGCGATGTCATCAGCAATATCGAATACGGCAGAGTTCCGCCCAAGGATCTGCTGCTGAAGCATATCTGCGAAGTATACTATATTAATGAAAACTGGCTCAGGACCGGGGAAGGTCCGATGTTCGACAGTTCGCCCAGAGCCAGCCGGAAGCTGGACGAAGCCATCTCTATATTTCAGTCACTGCGGCCGGAATTTCAGGAGTACGCATTGACCCAGATCCGGCAGCTGGCCGAACTTCAGGATAAAGAGATCCGTTAAAGGGATCCTTTGATTTCTATTTTAAGAGGGCGATCATTCGCCCTTCTTTTTTTCTTGCCAGTTCTTTTGACATTTGCTATAATTGAATTTAGATACAGTCAGTTTATTCATGATCTTCGAACGGAGAATCTCCGGGAGATCCAGATACTTTTTACATCTCATTTTCTGCCTTGCTTTTTGCTATTTACAGGCAGGTTCTTTTTGGTGTACAATAAGGGGGTAATTATTTATGTCACAAGACAATGTAACCGTCAACAGAGAGTATAAATCCAGCCTCTTCGCACGGATCTTCTCCGAGCCCGAAGCCGCCCTGAGCCTTTACAATTCTCTCAACGGCACCGACTACGACGATCCGGCCGGGCTGGAGATCAATACGATTGAATCCGTGCTCTATATCGGCTGGAAGAACGACGTCTCCTTCCTGATCGGCAGCGACATGAACCTGTACGAGCACCAGGCGACCTGGAACCCGAACATGCCTCTGCGGGGGCTGTTCTATTTCGCCGATCTGTACCGGGGCTATGTATCGTCGAGGAGCCTGGATATCTACGCCGGCGTGCCGCTTAAGCTGCCCGCGCCGAGGTATACGGTCTTCTATAACGGCACGCGGGAGGAACCGGAAAGTCTGGAACTGAGGCTGTCAAGCCTGTTCATGAAGAGGGACGGAACGCAGGACGCGTGGGCCGAGGATGCTTCACCGGTGCCGTCAGGCCGGTTCCCGAAGAAGGACGGGGCGCAGGACGCAGACGCCCTGCCGGCACTGGAATGCACGGCGCAGGTGCTGAACATCAATTTCGGCCACAACCGGGAGCTGATGGGGCGATGCCGGAAGCTGTACGAGTATTCGTACTTTATCGACGCAGTCCGTCGCCATCTGAGGGAAGGCCTGACCCTGGGCGCGGCGGTGGACCGGGCGGCGGACGAGTGCATCGCCGGAGACATCCTGAGGGAATTTCTCTTAAAACACAGAACGGAGGTAGCAAATATGGTAATGCCGGAATTCGACGCAGAACTGCATGACCGCACGACACGGGAGATCGGGTATAACGAAGGTAAAGCTGCTGGGATCGCCGAGGGCAAGGCTGCAGGTATCGCCGAAGGCAAGGCTGCCGGCATCGCCGAGGGCAAGGCCGCCGGGATTGCCGAGGGCAAGGCCGCCGGCAAAGCCGGAACCGTCTGCGACATGCTCTCCGATGTCTGCCACCTTCCGGACGGATGGCGCGGGCGGATCATGGCCGAACGCGACATCGACACGCTCGATACATGGGTCCGGATCGCCCGGCGGGCCGGGAGTCTGGAAGAATTCCTGGCGAAAGCCGGGCTGGAGGCATGACCGCGGCACGGATGCCGCGCCTGTCCGCACTGTCTGGTAAACGGTACAAAACAAGCCTATTCAAAAAGTAAGCGGCCACATTTGACATCAATGTCTCTGCAGCCGCTACTTTT
>CANQRU010000086.1 GCA_947626395.1 uncultured Lachnospiraceae bacterium
AATAAAAAAAGAACATCACTTAAGAATGTTCCTTTTTTATTAGCCGTCACATAATCACTTACTTTGCGTAAGATCCATTGGTGGTAGTGGCGGCTATTTCTTTCCCCTGAAGATCTGATAACATAGACCTATCAGGGCTACAATGAATATACCAATCTGAACCAACTCAGAATATGTAATCATTGGCACGCCCTCCTTTCTTTCGCACCCATAGGGCATGATATCCGGAGGGTCAGCCCCTCCGAAAAAATGGAGGGTAGGCCGCCTTTATGCGCTCTGGTTTCCCATGTGTCCATTATAGCAGATTCAGAAGTATATGACAATGTAAATCATTCTATAACTTGCAGTTATGAAATGAATTCCAAATATGTTTAGAATTTTTAACATGCGGATATTGAAATCTGCGGACAAATAAGATATTATGGTAGGAAACGGCGGAGAGGCGGCATTTTCCGCCTGAAAAGCAGAGAGGACAACGACATGAATCTGAATATCGTCACGATCCCCGGCGACGGGATCGGCCCGGAGATCGTCCGCGAGGCGTGCAAGGTACTTGACCGGGTGGGCCGGGTCTACGGCCACACCATGAATTATACCGAGATCCTGATGGGCGGCTGCTCCATCGACAAATACGGAGTGCCCCTGACCGACGAGGCCCTGGCCACGGCCAAGGCGGCGGACGCGGTGCTTCTGGGCGCCGTCGGCGGCAATGTGGGCAATTCCCGCTGGTACGACGTGGCCCCGAATCTGCGGCCCGAGGCCGGCCTTCTTGCGATCCGCAAGGGCCTGAACCTGTTCGCCAATATCCGCCCGGCGTATTTATATAAGGAACTTTCCGCCGCCTGCCCGCTAAAGAAGGAGATCATCGGCGACGGCTTCGATATGGTCATCATGCGAGAACTGACCGGCGGCCTCTATTTCGGCGACCGGTACACGAAGGAAGTCGGCGGCGTCATGACCGCCGTGGACACACTGACTTACAATGAAAATGAGATCCGCCGCATCGCCGTCAAGGCCTTCGACATCGCGATGAAGCGCCGCAAGAGCGTGATCAGCGTGGATAAGGCCAACGTTCTGGATTCCTCCAGACTCTGGCGCAAAGTGGTCGAAGAGGTGGCCAAAGATTATCCCGAGGTTAAGCTGACCCATATGCTGGTCGACAACTGCGCCATGCAGCTCGTCATGAATCCCGGCCAGTTCGACGTGATCCTGACCGAGAACATGTTCGGCGACATTCTCTCCGACGAAGCCAGCATGATCACCGGCTCCATCGGCATGCTGTCCTCCGCCAGCCTAAACGAGACCAAATTCGGCATGTACGAGCCCAGCCACGGCTCCGCCCCCGACATCGCCGGCAAAGACATCGCCAACCCGATCGCCACGATCCTGTCCGCCGCGATGATGCTGCGCTATTCCTTCGATCTCGACAGGGAAGCCGCCGCCATCGAAGCCGCCGTCCAGCAGGTTCTCACCGAAGGCTACCGCACCGGAGACATTTACTCCGACGGTTGCACAAAGGTCGGAACTACGCGTATGGGCGACCTGATCGCGGAGCGGATTACCGCATAGACTTTTAACTATTTATACGTCAAAAAGCGCAAATCCTGCCTTTTCGAAAATACCCGGCCCCTGCATTTTGCAGACCCGCCAACAACGCAGCGGCAGCCCCATCGTCCGTCTGGGTTGACTTTGCAGGATGGTTAGTATTTCTTAGTGAACAGTGATTTGCGTTATCACGAAAAATGGACTTGTTTGAGCGAAGCGAGTTGTCCATTTTTCGTGATGCTTTTAGCAAATCGCTGTGAACTTAGAAATACTTCCATCCGAAACCGGAAACCCAGGCGGACGATGGGGCTGCCGCGGACCTTCCGCGACACTGCAAATGCTGCCGCGGACCTTCCGCGAAATTATTTCACTTAACATAATGAAGTAACAAGGAGGAGTAAAAAAATGAGAAGCGACAACGCAAAATCCGGTCTCCAGCAGGCCCCCGCCCGCTCCCTTTACCGGGCATTAGGCCTCACCGAAGAAGAGCTCTCCCGCCCCCTGGTCGGCGTCGTCAGCTCCTACAATGAGATCGTCCCCGGCCACATGCACCTCGACAAGCTGGTCGAGGCCGTCAAGCAGGGCGTCGCCATGGCGGGCGGCACCCCGATCGTGTTCCCGGCCATCGCCGTCTGCGACGGCATCGCCATGGGCCACGTAGGCATGAAATATTCCCTGGTCACCCGTGACCTGATCGCCGACTCCACCGAGTGCATGGCCCTGGCCCATCAGTTCGACGCCCTGGTCATGATCCCCAACTGCGACAAGAACGTACCCGGCCTCTTAATGGCCGCGGCGCGCCTCAATATCCCGACGGTATTCGTCAGCGGCGGTCCCATGCTGGCCGGTCATGTGAAGGGCCAGAAGCGCAGCCTTTCCAGCATGTTCGAGGCCGTAGGCGCCTGCGCCGCCGGAACCATGACCGAGGAAGACGTGGAAGATTTTGCCAATCATGTTTGCCCCACCTGCGGCTCCTGCTCCGGCATGTACACCGCCAACAGCATGAACTGCCTGACCGAGGTTCTGGGCATGGGCCTTCGCGGCAACGGCACGATCCCGGCCGTCTACTCCGAGCGTATCCGCCTGGCGAAGCACGCCGGCATGGCCGTCATGGAGATGCTTAAGAAAAATATCTGCCCCCGCGACATCATGACTGAGGCCGCGTTCCGCAACGCCCTGACCATGGATATGGCCCTGGGCTGCAGCACCAACAGCATGCTGCACCTGCCCGCCATCGCCCATGAGGCCGGCGTGGAGCTGAACGTGGATATCGCCAATGAGATCAGCGCGAAGACGCCGAACCTGTGCCACCTGGCGCCGGCAGGCCCCACCTATATGGAAGATCTGAACGAGGCCGGCGGCATTTACGCCGTCATGAAGGAGATCAGCAAGCTGGGCCTTCTGGATCTGAACTGCATGACCGTTACCGGCAAGACCGTGGGCGAAAATATCGCCGACGCTGTCAATAAAGACACCAATGTCATCCGCACCGTGGAGAATCCCTACTCGAAGACCGGCGGCATCGCCGTGCTGAGAGGCAACTTGGCTCCCGATTCCTGCGTGGTGAAGCGCTCCGCCGTGGTTCCCGAGATGCTGAAGCATGAGGGCCCGGCAAGAGTCTTTGACTGCGAGGAGGACGCGATCGCTGCCATCAAGGGCGGTAAGATCGTGGCCGGCGACGTGGTAGTTATCCGTTACGAGGGTCCGAAGGGCGGCCCGGGTATGCGCGAGATGCTAAATCCTACCTCCGCCATCGCGGGTATGGGTCTCGGATCTTCCGTGGCTTTGATCACCGACGGACGGTTCTCCGGCGCGTCCCGCGGCGCTTCCATCGGCCATGTGTGCCCGGAGGCGGCTGCAGGCGGCCCCATCGGACTTGTGGAGGAAGGCGACATCATTTCCATCGACATCGACGCCAACACGATCAATGTGCTGGTAAGCGACGAGGAACTGGCGAGACGCCGCGCGAACTGGACGCCGAAGACGAAGGAAGTGGACGGGTATCTCAGGAGATACCGCAATCTGGTGACGTCCGCGGACAAGGGCGCGGTGCTGGCGGACTGATGATCTGCAGATTCAGACAGAACAGCGGACGGTGTGTATTGGCACCAGGTATTAAGATGGTTATAATATAGAGGATCTGAGTTTTCGCAGGCAATGACCAGCCGGGGACTTTGGGCCCGAACAGCGGAAAAAGTCCCGGAAAACAAAGCGCTGCGTGCGGTATGTGTTACAGCAAGGAGAATAGATTTTTTATGCAGAAATTAAACGGATCAGAAATCGTAATCGAGTGTTTGAAGGAACAGGGCGTGGATACCGTTTTCGGCTATCCCGGCGGGGCGATCTTAAATATTTACGACGCCCTCTATAAGCATCAGGATGAGATTACCCACATCCTGACCTCCCACGAGCAGGGCGCGGCCCATGCGGCCGACGGCTACGCAAGGGCGACCGGCAAGGTGGGCGTCTGCCTGGCTACGTCCGGCCCCGGCGCGACCAATCTGGTCACCGGCATCGCTACGGCGTACATGGATTCCATTCCGGTAGTCGCCATCACCTGCAACGTGGGCGTCAGCCTTCTCGGCAAGGACAGCTTCCAGGAGATCGATATTGCCGGCGTGACCATGCCCATTACCAAATACAATTTCATTGTCAAGGATGTGACGAAGCTGGCTTCCGTCATGCGGCGCGCGTTCAAGATCGCCCGGTCCGGCCGTCCCGGCCCGGTGCTGGTGGATATCACCAAGGATGTGACCTCTGCCATGTGCGATTATGAATATCAGGCTCCCGAGGAGGTCAAACGCCAGACCGACACGATCACCGAGGAGGACATGGAGCGGGCCATCCTGATGATCAAGGATTCTCAGAAGCCGTTCATTTTCGTGGGCGGCGGAGCCAATCTGTCCGACGCCGCGGAGGAGGTCCGGGCGTTTGCGCACAAGATCCAGGCTCCGGTGGCCGACAGCCTGATGGGCAAAGGCGCGTTTGACGGCACCGACGAGCTGTACACCGGCATGGCCGGCATGCACGGCACCAAGACCTCCAATTTCGGCATCACCGAGTGCGATCTGCTGATCGTCGTGGGCGCCCGTTTCAGCGACCGCGTCATCGGCAACGCATCCAAGTTCGCTCAGAACGCGAAGATCCTCCAGCTGGACATCGATCCGGCGGAGATCAATAAGAACATCCGTGTGGACGCCAGCATCATCGGCGATGTGAAGATCATCCTGCGCAAGCTCAACGCGCGCCTGGATCCCCAGAACCACGACGAGTGGCTGGCGCACATCGACCGCATGAAGTATATGTATCCGCTGCGGTATAATAAGGAGCTTCTGACAGGCCCCGGCGTCATCGAGGACATTTACGATGTGACGGCCGGCGACGCGATCATCGTCACCGAGGTGGGCCAGCATCAGATGTGGGCGGCCCAGTATTACAAATACAAGAACCCCCACACGCTTCTGACCTCCGGCGGCCTGGGCACCATGGGCTACGGCCTGGGCGCGGCTATCGGCGCCAAGATGGGCCGGAAGGACAAGATCGTCATCAATGTGGCCGGCGACGGCTGTTTCCGTATGAACATGAACGAGATCGCCACGGCCACACGCTATAATATTCCGGTTATCGAAGTTGTCGTCAACAACCATGTGCTGGGCATGGTCCGCCAGTGGCAGACGCTGTACTACGGCAAGCGCTATTCGCATACAGTGTTAAATGACCAGGTGGACTTTGTGAAGGTGGCGGAGGCCATGGGAGCGAAGGGCTACCGGGTCACGAAGAAGGAGGAGTTTAAGGACGTGCTGAAGGAAGCCATTGCCTTAAACATCCCGGTCCTCATCGACTGCCAGATCCATTGCGACGACAAGGTATTTCCTATGGTATCGCCAGGTGCGCCGATTTCGGACGCATTTGATGATAGTGATTTAAAACTTTAAACATGCTGCTGTTTTGCCGTGCATTCGTAATTTGGCTTCGCCAAATTACTCATGTCGGGCGTTCCGCCCTATAAAATATTCCGTCTGAATCGTGCTTAGTGAGCAAGCTCCCACGCACGATTCCGCCAGAATATTTTGCACGGCAAAACGGTAGCGCAAATTCAGAGGAGAGCGGGGAAAAGACTATGAGCAGAGTTTACAATTTCTCAGCAGGTCCGGCAGTTCTGCCGGAAGAAGTATTGAAAGAAGCAGCAGAGGAAATGCTGGACTACAAGGGCACAGGCATGTCCGTGATGGAGATGTCACACCGGTCCAAGGCATTCGAGACCATTATTAACGAGGCGGAGGCGGACCTTCGGGAACTGATGAACATCCCCGATAACTATAAGGTCCTGTTCCTGCAGGGCGGCGCCCATCTGCAGTTTTCGATGGTGCCGATGAACCTGATGAAGAACGGCGTAGCCGACTACATCATCACCGGCCAGTGGGCCAAGAAGGCGTGGAAGGAAGCCCAGAAATACGGCAAGGCCAACGCGATCGCGTCCAGCGAAGACAAGACCTTCAGCTACATTCCGGACTGCTCCGATCTGCCCATCGACGACGATGCGGACTATGTCTATATCTGTGAGAACAACACGATCTACGGAACCAAATTTAAGACCCTTCCCAACACCAAGGGCAAGACCCTGGTGGCGGATGTGTCCTCCTGTTTCCTGTCCGAGCCGGTGGATGTGACCAAATACGGCGTCATCTACGGCGGCGTCCAGAAGAATATCGGCCCGGCCGGCGTGGTCATTGTGATCATCCGTGAGGACCTGATCACCGAGGATGTGCTTCCGGGCACTCCCACCATGTGCCAGTACAAGACCCATGCGGACGCCAAGTCCCTTTACAACACGCCGCCCTGCTACGGCATCTATATCTGCGGCAAGGTATTCAAGTGGCTGAAGGCGAAGGGCGGCCTGTCTGCCATGAAGGAGATCAATGAGAAGAAGGCGAAGATCCTTTACGACTATCTGGATCAGAGCAAATTGTTTAAGGGAACCGTCGTGAAGGAAGACCGGTCCCTGATGAACGTGCCGTTTGTCACCGGCGACGCGGATCTGGACGCGCTGTTCGTGAAGGAAGCGACGGCGGCCGGCTTCGTGAACCTGAAGGGCCACCGCACCGTGGGCGGCATGCGCGCCAGCATTTACAACGCGATGCCCATCGAAGGCGTGGAGAAGCTGGTGGAATTTATGAAGAAGTTTGAGGAGGCGCATCTGGCATGAGAAAGATCCATTGCTTAAACGCGATTTCAAAATATGGCACCGGTCTGCTGACGGCGGACTATGAACTGACTGACAATATGGCGGAGGCCGAGGGCGTTCTGGTTCGCAGCGCCGCCATGCACGATATGGAATTTGGAAATGATCTGCTGGCTATCGCCCGTGCCGGCGCCGGCGTCAACAACATCCCGCTGGACCGCTGCGCGGAGAACGGCATCGTGGTGTTCAATACTCCCGGCGCCAACGCCAACGGCGTGAAGGAGCTGGTGATCGCAGGACTTCTGCTGGCGGCCCGCGACGTGGTGGGCGGCATCGAGTGGTGCAAGGCCAACAGCGAGGACGAGAACATCGCCAAGTCGGTAGAGAAGAGCAAGAAGGCGTTTGCCGGCACCGAGATCATGGGCAAGAAGCTGGGCGTCATCGGCCTGGGCGCCATCGGCGCGCAGGTGGCCAATTCGGCGGTCGCCCTGGGGATGGACGTCTACGGCTACGATCCGTTTATCTCTGTCAACGCGGCCTGGGGACTGTCCCGTGCGGTAAAGCACATCACTTCCGTGGACACGATCTACGCGGAGTGCGATTATATTACCGTGCATGTGCCGCTTCTGGACGACACGAAGAAGATGATCAATGCGGACGCCATCGATAAGATGAAGGACGGCGTCGTGGTGCTGAATTTCGCCAGGGATCTGCTGGTGGACGACGAGGCCATGGCGGCGGCCCTGGAGAGCGGAAAGGTGCACCGGTATGTGACCGATTTCCCGAATCCCAAGTCCGTTCATATGAAAAATGTGATCGCGATCCCGCATCTGGGCGCTTCCACCGAGGAGTCGGAGGACAACTGCGCGGTGATGGCGGTGAAGGAGCTGATGGACTATCTGGAGAACGGCAATATCAGGAATTCCGTCAACTATCCCAACTGCGATATGGGCGTCTGCAAAGAGGCGGGCCGTCTGGCGGTGCACCACCTGAATATTCCGAACATGATCGGCCAGTTTACCGGCCTGGTGGCGGCCAGCGGCGTGAACATTTCGGATATGACCAATAAGAGCCGGGATAAATACGCGTATACGCTTCTGGACCTGTCCAGCCCTATCGACGCGGAGACTGTGGAGAAGATGAGGGCGATCAAGGGCGTGCTGAGGGTGCGCGTGGTGAAGTGAGAGGATATAGCATAACCTGACGTCGGCGCATTATGTAAACCATAAGCTGACGCTGGCAGCCGCATTACGCGAAATTTCTTGACAGGATATCGATCGCAGCATATAATAAAGACAGAGTAGAAATACTCCAAAGCGGTGTACCCTACCAGGAGTGGGAGCGAAAAAAGCGGTGTACCCTACCAGGAGTGGGAGCGAAAAAAGCGGTGTACCCTACCAGGAGTGGGAGCGAAAAAAGCTGAGGGTTGGGCTGCAGAGTCCAACCCTTTAGTTATTTATATAAGCATGCAAGAAGGGTGTTGGCAGCCGGTTTTTTGTATGTCAGGAGGTATCATGAACTTTTCTTTTTATACTGTTTCATCGGAATACTGTGATTTTCTGAGAAAGACAGATCCCCGTGTACCGTATACAAAAGAGGAAAAATCAAATCGTCCATTTGTGGGAATCGTATTCTCGGTAAATGGATTTCAATATTATGCACCGCTTACCTCGCCAAAGCCGAAGCATTTACATATGAAGAATCAAATTGATTTTCTGAAGATCAATGAGGGCAAATGGGGCGCCATTAATTTCAATAATATGATACCGGTGCCTGAGAGCAGCCTTTCTAAGGTGGAAATGAGGCCTTCCGATGAAGATTCTGAGAAGGAGGCTGCTTATAAAAGGCTTTTGTCGAATCAGTTGTCCTGGTGTAATTCTCATAAGAAAGAGATCCTGAAACAGGCTGAGAAACTGTATTGGACGATCGTTCGGCAGCGTGGGTGGAAGGATCTTTCAGACAGGTGCTGTGATTTTGTAAATGATGAAAAGTATTGCCTGGAATATTCCCATAACTGTGCGGATAAGCAGTAAAATACGAATAGTGGAAAAGGAGAATAGATTGATATGGCGGACGTAAGACCTTTTGTGTGCGTGAGACCGGCTGCGGCTGTGGCAAGTCAGGTGGCGGCGCTTCCGTACGATGTATACAGCAGAAAGGAAGCCTGCGAGGCGGTAAAAGGACACCCGCTTTCTTTCCTGAATATCGATCGGGCGGAGACCCAGTTTGCGGACGATGTGGATACTTACGACCCGCGGGTGTACGCGAAGGCGAAGGAGATGCTGGAGGCAGAGATCGCGGACGGGACGTTTGTGACGGACGAGGGAGAGAATTATTATCTCTATCGGCTGACGATGAACGGGCGGAGCCAGACGGGGATCGTGGCCTGCTGTTCGATCGATGATTATGTAAACGGCGTGATCAAGAAGCACGAGAACACGCGGGAGGAGAAGGAGCTGGACCGGATCCGGCACGTGGATATCACGGGGGCGCATACGGGACCGATCTTCCTGGCGTACCGGAGAAATGAGACGCTTGCGCGGATCATGGTAGACGTGATGACGGAAGCGCCGCTTTATGATTTCGTATCGGAGGATGGGATCGGACATACGGTCTGGAAGATCGGCGGCCGGGAGACGGTCGGGGAGATTCGGGAGACTTTTCGAAAAGTCCCGAACACCTATATCGCGGACGGACATCACCGTGCGGCTTCGGCGGTGAAGGTGGGGCTGAAGCGGCGGGCGGAGAATCCGGGATACACAGGGCAGGAGGCGTTTAATTACTTTCTGGCGGTGCTGTTCCCGGAGGATCAGCTGATGATCATGCCTTATAACCGGGTGGTGAAGGATCTGAACGGAATGACGGAGGGGGAATTCCTGGCGGCGATCTCGGAGAAGTTCAGAGTAGAACCGGCCGGAGGGGCTGCTTACGCCCCAACGGCGAAGGGCACCTTCGGCATGTATCTGGGCGGCCGGTGGTACAAACTGGCGGCGAAGCCGGAGGTCACCGCGGCGGTAAGCGGCGACCCGGTGAGGAGCCTGGATGTGTCGGTGCTGCAGGATTACCTGCTGGGGCCGGTGCTTGGCATCGGAGATCCCAGACTGGACAAGCGGATCGATTTCATCGGGGGGATCCGCGGCCTGGGAGAGCTGGAACGGAGGGTTTCCGAAGATATGACGGTGGCATTTTCCATGTATCCCACGTCGATCGCGGAGTTGTTCGCGGTGGCGGACGCGGGGCTCTTGATGCCGCCGAAGTCCACATGGTTTGAGCCGAAGCTGCGCAGCGGGATATTTATTCACAGGATCTAAAGGACTTTCTTTCGGAAAACGAAGCGATCCGATCATCGGTTATTATATCAGAGAAAGTTTCGGGCGGCCGATCTGGCCGCCCAAGTTTCTGTTAACGCTCATGTTCTTTACGTTTTTTCAGATTTCGGATAATATCGTTCACATTATCCGTGTTGGTGATGCCCGGATATTGCTTTTCAAAATCAATCAAAGATTCTTTTGCCATTCTTTCGTTGATTCGGTATTGCTCATACAATGTATCATACTGTTCGTTCCGCATAACCTCCGTAATCAGTTCTTTGGAATCGTGCGGCAGATTGTCCCATCTGTCATAAAGATTGCTTACTGCGGTTTTGATCATTTCAAGTGTGAGAGGTTTTCCGCGCCCTTTTTGTTCGCGAAGAATGCCGATCACATCCGATATATCATTTTTATACTGACGGCCGGACATCAATTTCATCGCCACAAGATATTCTCCTGAAACTGTGCGGACTTCCAGAACATATCCAAAGCGCTTATAATATTCCGAATATTGCAGCAGCTTGGGAGAATATGATTTCGTTCTTGTAAAGTCCGAATTGAGCCAGCCGTTCGGAAGCCCCATTTCGTCGCCGACCCGGTTAATGGCATCTTTCATAGAGGAAGACGCACGGACCACCGCGTCAATATCATAGGACATATCCCGAAAACTGTAATTTGCGAGAACAGCGGCCCCGCCGACCAGGACGATCTCGGCAGGAACTTTTGTACCGTTCAGTTTACGAAATTCCTTTGCAAGCCTGCTTAAACAGGCGTCTAAATTTTCTTTCGTAAATACAATATCAGCAGACATTCCTTATCTCGCTCTCTACGATATTAAAGTGTAAAAATTCGGGTATGGCGTTTTTCATACATTCCTTGCGGTGCTTATCAGTTTTTGCAGCTGTGTCCGAAAGCACAACGCCTGCGGGATAGATGGTTTCCTGCAGCTTTTGAGTGCGGATATCGTTGTATTTCGTACAAAGCGGCACATTGTTTTCTCTTGACAGATAGTCCAGCATAGCAAGGAGATAAAAGGCTTCCGCATACCATTTGCGGTCATATAAGGTTCTGACCTCATCCGTTGTGAGAGTATCGATCAAAAAATCAATATCTCCTTTTGCTTTTACGAGGTGACATACATTGCTCTTGAACACTTCGAAGGAAGACCTTTTCTGCTGCGGTTCATCGTTTTCCATTTCCTGCTCGATCAGGCTCTCCATGGAAACGCCAAGCACTTTTGAAATCTTATACAGGGTTGCGGCGGAACATTTCTCAATACGGGCCTTGCGGCTGCATATATCCACAATAGTAGTTTGAGGAACGCCGCTTTCCTTTGCGAGGCGGTATTTGGAAATTTGCTTTTCAGCCAGTAGATCGTTGAGATACATCTGTATCAGTCGAGTAGACAGTCTCGACACTCCTTTCTAAATTTATCTTGTGAAAGGCTTGTCTACTGCCCCTCACAGAACC
>CANQRU010000087.1 GCA_947626395.1 uncultured Lachnospiraceae bacterium
TGGATCATTGACCCGGAGGCTGCCGCCGTTGTAAAGCGCGTTTTTGATCTTTGCATGGAGGGACGCGGGCCGAGTCAGATCGCCAATCAGCTCAAAGCCGATAAGGTGTTGACCCCAACAGTGTATAAGAAACAGCAGGGACGGAATGTCCCGCACCCGGAGCCGGAAAATCCGTATGACTGGCACAGCAGTACCGTGGTCGCCATTCTGGAGCGCAGGGAGTACACAGGCTGCACCGTAAACTTTAAGACCTACACCAACTCCATCTGGGACAAGAAACAGCGGGAAACGCCCATCGAAAAGCAGGCTGTTTTCCCCGGCACCCATGAAGCCATCGTTGAAATGGATGTATTCGAGAAAGTGCAGGAGATCCGGCAGCAGCGGCACCGCATGACGAGGACAGGCAGAAGCAGTATGTTCTCAGGGCTTGTATATTGTGCGGATTGTGGCGCTAAGATGCAATATGGCTCGTCAAACAACGGCGACCCGCGGCAGGACTTCTTCGATTGTTCTATCCATCGCAATAAGACGAGTAAGTGTAAAACACACTTCATTCGGGTAGCGGTTTTGGAGCGAATGGTCTTGAAGCACATTCAGGCAGTTACAGAGTATATCCTGCGGTACGAAAGCCATTTCCGTGCAGTAATGGAGCGCAGGCTGCGGCTGGAGAGCGACGAAAAGCTCAAGGCCAGCAGGAAGCAGCTCAGCCGGGACGAGAAGCGTATAGCAGAGCTGAAACGTCTCTTTATGAAAGTCTATGAGGACAATGCCAGCGGCCGGTTGAATGATGAACGTTTTGAATTGTTGAGCCAGAGCTATGAGGCGGAGCAGAAGCAGCTGGAGGCGGAAGTCATCACCCTACAGAATGAAATTGAGGTACAGGAACAACAAAACGAGAACATCGAGATGTTCATCCAGAAAGCCCATAAGTACACGGGAATAGAAACCCTTGACGCCTACGCCTTGCATGAACTGGTGTCCGCGATTTATGTGGACGCGCCGGACAAGAGCAGCGGCAAGCGTCAGCAGCATATCCACATCAAGTATGACGGGCTGGGATTTATCCCGCTGGACGAGCTTATGAAAGAGGAAACGGCGTGACCGAAATCACGCCGAATCCCCTTGAAAACACAAGGTTTTCAGATTTTGCAATTTTACTGTTTTACGACCACCCGGCAAATCTTCGGCGGCGTGTTTCCTGCGAAGGCGATCACCGACGCGATCGATCCGGCCAGTCCGTCGACGTACACCTGAACCGTGTTCTTCTCCGCGAATCGCTTGATCATGTTATAAATAGCGATTCCGGCGAAGACAGATCCGCCGCCCGAATTGATATAGATGTTCAGGCTTTTCCCTTCCTGTTCTGACAGGAAGTTCTTCACGGCTTCCGGATATTGGTCTTCGTTCTGCCATGCTCCCCACCAGTCCGACACGATATCGCCGTAGAAATACAGATCCGCGGACGTCTGCGTTTCGTTCCTGATCTCGAAGCACCCGAACATTTTGACCGTTTTATTCTTCATCTGTCCCGTTTCCCCCTTTCCTGACTTTGTAATATGCGAAGACGGCTTCACGCTGCCGCGCTTCTGCCGTGTCTTCCCCCGTTCCTTCTTCGGTCCCGCTGCCGTCGCCGGCCTGCTGCCCGATCTGATAGATCGATTGTTCGTCGGCCTTGACGTAATTTAACGACACCATTCTGACGTTACCGTCCGGAATTGGTTCGTAATACATAAGTTCGCGGAACTCATTGATCGAAATGATTCCCCGGTCGAACAGTCCCCCGCCGATCGTCATTCTGGTCTGAAGCGTTGCATACTGAAGCCGGTTCGCCGTGAAGATGACCCGGTTCCCGAATCCGCGTTCCCGCTCTGTCAGAAGTTTGAAGGTAAACTCTAACGATAACTGAATCGAAATCGGTTCGATCACGTTTTCGTAGAAACTGTTCCATTCGCTTTCTGTGAACGTCGACGTCAGAATTTTGTCATTTACTCCATAATACCGATACACGTTATCGCGTAAAAACTGCGACTGAAGAACCGGAATGTTCGGCGCCTGCTGACTGATTTCCTTGAAGTCCATCGAATTATCTATTCCGGCGATCCCGCCCGTGTTCGATGTGTTCATATAGCTTTCCTGAAATTCCTTCACCTTCTGCTTGATCTCTGCTTCGTCCGCGAAGTTGTTATATTTCAGGTATCCCTTCAGGTTCGTCGAATTTCTGACCGCATTCTTTAGCGCTTCCCCGGTATAGTCCAGAAGTTCAAGCGATCCTTTTATCTGCTGATCCGGTTCCGTACCCATGAAGCGCCGTCTGTTGTACCGCGCCCGGATATGTATCACGTTCTGGTACGGAAGTGTATATTCCTTCCCGTCATATTCCCACCGGAAGCGGAATAAAATGACGCCTGAAGAATCTTCCCATATGCGGACATCGTTCGCCGTGACCGGGACGATTGAAGTTATCCGCGTGAAGTCTTCGTTGTAGAAAATAACCGCGTAGGCGTTCGACGTGTAAACCAGATCCGACGCCATCTTGTAAAGTGCGGAATAAGTGTCCAGTTCCGGCGCCCATCTAGTCGACAGAATCCGGGACAGATAATCATTCTTGATCCGAAGTCCGTCTTCCGGCGTATTCCTTACGATCTGCGGCTGAAGCTTTCCGACGTTCGACGCGATCACGTTCGCGATCGCTCCGACGATATCGCTTTCCCGCAGATTCCCGTTCGCCTGAAAATCGCCGTATAGAGCGGCGAACGGTACAAGCTTCATTTTCCGAAGGTTCAGAAGGTCCCTGATCAGTCCCATTTCCGCCGCCCCCTTTCGCTTAAAAATATTTCATCGTGTCTATTATGCAAAAAGAAACCGCGACAGAATGACGATTTTTTCGCCTGCTGCCGCGGCCTATTTCCCGATGTTCTGAAGCTGCCGTCCGATCTCTTTGTGATATTTTGACTTGACGGCCATCGCGTCGAAGACGCTGACCGCGCCGTCTATGTGTGACCGCCTGTCGATCTTTACCGGCTTCATTCGGCTGTCGTTGATGTTGATATCGACGGCGACGTTCAGAAAATGCGCTTCAAGCAGGCCGTTGTCGCCGATCTCGATCTGCCCGTCCTTCAGCTGACCTTCGAACGTGTGAAGGATCGGCGTCAGGTTTGTCCCCTGATAAACGTCGTCCATATGGAAGCCGGCTTCCCTCATGTCCTGAATCAGATATTGTGCTGAATATCGGTCGTATCCCACTTTCAGCGGCTTGATCTTGTAGACCTTCACCAGATCGAAGAACCACTTGAAGACGTCCCTATAATCGACTGCGTTTTCCCCGCTGATCTTCAGGAATCCCTGTTCCCTGAAAATGTTATACGGGACCGATTCTTCGTCGATCGCCTGTTCATATCTCTTTTCCGGCATGAAGAACTGTGTGAATATGTAATTCCTGCCGGCGCGCTCGATCACGATCGAAGCGGCCGTCAGGTCCGTCGTCCTCGACAGGTCAATCCCACCGACGCAATAGCACCCGCGGAAGTCTTCAAGCGTCCAGTGCCGCGCGGACCCGTCTTCGTTGTATGTGACGGCCTTTTCGACGTCCTGATAATCAAGCCATGCCATCGAAGAATTTTGTTTGATGTTGCAATACTTCGCCAGAAATTCCGCCTTCTTCGACAGTGACGAATGCGCTATTGTGATCTGCTCTTTATAGAACTCCCATGAAACCGAAACGTCGAGATTCGGATTTGATTTCTCCAGTTCTTCCCGCGTGTCCCATTTCTCGATATCGTCGATCATGTAAATGAACGGCAGAAGCCGGCGTTCCCGCTCCTTCCCGATCTGCGACCCCTTCAGGAATGCCGTCGCGCGGCGGATCAGTTCGTCATATAGGCCATCGTTTACATATCCGGCCGTTCCCGTCGACATAATGAGCGCCTGCAAGCGCGCGCCGATCGCGGAAGTCATAACCTCGTACTGTTTAAGGCCGGAATCGCCCGGCCACGCTTCAATTTCGTCGTTCAGTACGAAGTGCGGATTGAATCCGTCCGACTTCTTGCTGTTGAATGCGATCTTCTTCACGGACGTATTAAATATCTGGATATAAATGTCAGATCTCCGCTTGTCGGTTATGTTGTCCAGTTCCGGATCTGACTGAACGATCTGATAAAATGCGTCGAAACAAAGTTCTGCCTGATCAAGCTTCGGGGCCAGACAGTAAAGCTTCGCGCCATACTCGCCGTCGATGTATGCCATGTATGCCATTATTGCCGCCGCGAATAGCGTCTTCCCGTTCTTCCGCGCCACGATCAGCAGAACTTCCCGGAACATTCTTCTTTCCCTGTGTTCCGGGTCCATGATCCCGAATATGGAAGACACGATCGCCTTCTGCCATAACTCCAATTTCAGAAGATCCGACCGGCCTTCACTGTGATGACAGAAGTTTTCGATGAAACTGATCGCTTTCTGTGCCTTCTCTCTGTCGAAGACATATTCGCCTGACCTGATCCCGGCCACAAGGATATTATAAACCGCCTTGATCAGTTTTCCGGCGCGGATCTTCCCCGATGCGATAGCGGCGTGATATTCGAAGATGTAATTCTTTTCGCCTGCTGCCGGCGCGGCTGCTGCCTTAACCATTTTTACCCTTCCCGAAGCTTCAGAAGACGCGACGCTTCCTTCTTCTCGCGCGGCGGAAGCATATCTATCAACGCCTTCATGTTCGACGTGTATGATCTCGAATACTTGTCATAAGTCTGAACCGCAGGATTTTCCTTCACGAACTTCTGCGACGCGTTCTTCGTCGTGGTCTGCAAGCCGTGAAGGATCATATCCGCCTTCGCTGCCTTCATAGCGATCTTCTGGAAGGCGACTTCCTCGATCATTCTTTCGATCAGCGCCATCTTGTCCGGATCGTCTTCCTTCACCGGCTTGAATAGGCTGCGGATCTTGTTATACTCTTTCCTGATATTCGCTTCTGTCAAAATTTCATCGTTTTTTTCAGCCATTTATTTGTAGAATCTCCGATCCCCCCTATATATGCGCGCATTGCAGCGTTTTTTGGAAGTCTCTCCCTCGGTTCTTTTCCGGCGCCCGAAATCGCGTATGTGGGGGGGATATGAAAATAAAATTGTCAACTGTTGCAAACCGGTCTTCCGTTCTTGTCGAAAAAATATTTCCTTCCCTTCGCTTTGTGTTCCCTGTTGTGATGTTCATCGCATAATCCTTCGAGATTATCGAAGGACAGACTGACGGCCGGATCATTTATATTTTCCGGCGTCAAATAAATCCGATGATGTACGATCCGGATCGGCTTCACTTCTTGCAGGCTCCGCTTCCCCTGCCGGAACTCCTGCATACACCGCTGACACATTCCGCCCGCGTAGACTATGAACGCCGCCCGCGTCTTTGCCCACGCGTCCGAATGATAGAACCATTCTGAAAAATCCTTCGCCATGTCTTCACCGCTTCCCATCGCCGGCAGCAGGCCGAAGGAACATATCCCTTCGGCGGCTGTCGATTAATCCCATATTGTCCGCGATCCTATAAACGAACTGCTTCCGGTACTGGTAGAACATTCCCCGGCTGCAATATGTTTCGCCCAATAATTCCCACGGCTGCGAATATGCTATCGACTGATATATCTTTTCGATGATGGTCTTCCGGATCTCCGGCGATATATCCCCGATATCAAATTCTTCTTCGGCCTTCTCGATCGCTTCACGCGCGCGCCGGCCGAACTGCGACCGGCCGCGGCGCTGCGCTTTGCTGTCTATCCTGACCGCGGCGAAAACTATTTGCTTTTCCTCGTATGTCAAGTGAAACCGTTTCACCGTTCAATCTCCTGTCAGAATGTTTCTTCGTTGCTATCCCTGAACGTGGTTCTTATCCGGATCATGCCGTCCGGATCTGTGTCGATCTTATGTGTGCGCTTCCCGATCTTGATGGTCACGAAATCAACCGCACCTTCGAACGTGGAACGGATCGCGCAAAGCGCAACCTGAAGCTGCCCGGCCTGCGCGCTGAATGTATTCTTCGCCCACAAACCCGCGGCTTCCATTCTCGCGCGCCGCGCCCGCTGCCGCCGCGCGTCGTCGCAGTCACATTCTTCTGTGGCGACTTCATTCACGTCCATATCCGGCAGCGTTTCCGGAACCTCGACCATGCGCGCCTGATGACAGTATTTGCAGAACCCCGTCTTCTGTACCTTGCGAATGACGGCCGGCTGACTGTCCTTGAATACCGCCCCGGAATCCTGTTCTTCCTCTGCGGTCCCTGCCCCTGCTGCTGCCGGCGCCTTCTCCATGTTCTTCACTTCCACGATCTCGCGGATCGTAAGAACGAAGTATTCGACGCCCGGAACCGCGCCCCATTCCTGCCGGCCTGTCCCGATCTTCAGCGTCACCTTTACGATCGCCTGCGGGCTGCCGTCCGGATTGTATCCGTTCTGAAGGCATACTTCGCATTCTTTCCTGATCCGGTCTTTCCGCAGATTGTCGATGATGATCTTCGTGTGATCTTCCGATTCTCCCAACAGGTTCACGAAGCGCTTCGTCCAATAGTCCGTGATATCGCGATATTCTTCCAACTTCTCGCCCGCGACGATCATGTCCAACCAGTTTCTTTTAATTGGCAATACTAACATATGTTTGATCCTTTCCCCGGCCCCTGCCGGAATGTATTTATCTTTCATGCCCCGGAAGATCCGGCGCCGAAGGACCCGCCTGAAGCCTCAGTCCCGAACCATGCGCGCGTATATGTATACCCCGCCGTTCTTATCGTTTACCATGACGGCCGCGTCTATGAACCGATATCCCGGATACGCCTTCCGGATACGCGCTTCCAGATATGTGCGATCGCCCGCCATCTTTGCCGCCGTCTTCTTCCCGAACTTGCTGAAGGATTTCGTGATCGTCGGCTTCGTCAGGTTCCGCGAAGACGTCCACCGTTTCGAACCTTTGCGGCGCTTCGGATCTGACGCCTGCTTGCAGATGTATGTGACGATTCCGGCCGCGTTCGTGTCCGGGTCCGGGTCGATCCGCCGCGTCTGGTTCCGCCCGCCTGCCTTCCACAAGCTTTCTAATTCGTCCCGATCGCAATCGCCTGACATAATAACGTGATGATGACAGCGGACCGGCCGCCCTTCCGCGTCGACGTACTCCGTGACACAAACATATTTCACATTCTGAAGCCCCACCTTTTTCCGGCGCCGGTTCACTCTCCTGATAAAATTCCCGAAATACTTCTGCGCGGCGTCTATGCTTTCCGGCAGATGGTCGTTGTCGTATGTGAACGTACACCAAAGATCACCCCGCCCGAAGTTCGCGTCGATCAAGTTATTCAGATACCGGCGCGCCCGCTTGTCGTTAAGGTTCTTCTGTGCCGGCCTGCTTCCGTTGTGTCTTTTCGTCCGCGGCATATCGTGACGACAGGCGAAGGCCGGATATATGTCCGCTTCCAGATGATCCCCCGCCTTCGTTGTCTTTGTCTGATACCCCGCCCCGATCCGCTTCCTGAAATATCGTTCGCGTTCAGCTTCTTCCAGTTTTTCGATCTGCTGCTGATACGCTTCTTCGAAGTCATAATCTGCATATAGCCGATTCTTCTTCATCTTCCCCGCCTTCCGGATCTGCTGCCCCTGCCCCTGATCCGACCTTTCTTCTGGAATGGTAAATATGTTAATACCCATTACAAGCCCGGACAGCTTCGGGCGCTCTGTATTTAATAGGAAGAAGCGCGCTTCAGTTTTGGCGCGCTGTTCCTTCCATATAAGCCATAAATTCCGCGGCCCTCGCTTCGATCTCGCGGCTGTACTCCGTTGACGTGATCCCGGCTTCCCTCATACGGCTGGCGCCCTTCTCGCCTGCATTGTAGGCCATCAGGACGGCCGCCGTGTCGTTGTATTTCCGCTGAAGATCCGCGATCATATGGACACCCGCCCGGACGTTGTCTTCGACGGAAAAAAGGTCTGTGAAGCCCAAAGAAGCCATTTCTGCCGCGTTGATATCATTTATCTGCATAAGGCCCGAATCGCCCGTTTTTGACCTCGCTGACGGGTCGAAGCTTGATTCTTGTTCGACGATCGCCATTACAAGCGGAAATTCCACCCCGCCCGCTTCGCATATGTCGAAGATGGTCTTCTGGTCCGCTTCCTGCATATTAACCGGAAGCGGAATGAAGCCTTTGCTTTCTTCCGGCTCCGCTTCCGTTTCCGGCGCGTCTTCTTCGCCTGCTGCCGGCGCTGCGCTCTCGATCTCGATGATCACGCAAGTCTTCGCCGGATCTTCCGGAAGGACCGCGCCGCATTCCGCGCGGCCCCTCATGACGGCGAAGCAAGTCCCCATGATCAGCGCCGTGGAAATACTACCGGCCGCGGCGCCCATTATGAATATCTTCTTCCGGATCTTCCGGCTTCTCCTTCGTCTTTCCTCTCTATTCATTGATTTTTCCCCGTGATATGCTATAGTATAAAAGGTTTGATCCTCGATCTGACGTTTTGGTTCCCCGCCTTGCGTCAGATCCTTTTTTCTTCTATCTCTTTTCCGACCTGTTCCGACATTTCCCGGAACTCACGCTTCGCCTGATCGGACATTCTGGAATAACTTTCTTCATACCAGAAAAGCGATCTATAAGGCCGGTCAAATTCCAGTTTGTCCCGTTCGACCCGCTTCCGAAGCTGTTCAATCTCCTTCGCCTGCCGCTTTATGCAATCCGCCATCTTTTTATGTTCCGCGATCGCTTCGTCTCGAAGCTGTTCTTCCGTGACCGCGGCCGTCCTATCCATTCGTCGGCGCCTGGTATTTCAGCGGCGCCGTCATAATAGCCAGATTCAGCGGCGGAAGTGCTGCGATCGCTTCCCGAAGATCCGTTTCATTCCTGATCCCGATCTTCTTCAGCGCTTCCTTCAGCTTTTTCGCCCTTTCTTCCATCTTCCTGATCTCCTATTCTTCCCTGATCATAAATACCCGTGATAATGCCATCAGGCGGACCGCGGCGACCGCGATATTCTCCGCCATCTGGTAAAACTGCCGGCTTGTCCCAACGTTAAAAAATTCATTCTGTATCACTTGCCCCTGATCCTGCATATCTAGAAGAAGCTTTTCCGTCTCCGCGTCTTTCATTTGCCCCGCTTCCCGGTCTGCAAGTTCAAAAAGCGCCTTCCTGATCCCGTCTTCCATCGTTTCGCCCCTCGACGTCATTCCAACTTAATTTCATAATAGGTTTGTAGTATCATATCCTTAAATTCATATTCCGGCGCCTGATCCGGTTCGATCGGAGCCATCAGCCCCCGCTCCTTCCAGTCCTTCGCCCTGATTTCCGTACTTGCCCGAAAATCGATCACGTCCGGATTTTCTTCGAGTGCCTTCTGAAGATCTCCGTTTCCGTGCCTGTCTTCCAGAACATGACCGATCATTCCGCGATATCCCGTGAATATCTCTTTCCCGCCCCGGAAGATCCGGACCCGCTCCGGCCCTTTGATAAGCTCTAGCATATCGTATAGCTGCATGACCTTCCCCCGCTCTAATCGTTGTATATGTAGATCCGCATGACGTGACGACCGGCCGAATCGCTTTCATCAAGCGGCGAAATATGCTTGATATCCTTTTCTGCCGCCTGATCGCGCCGCGCCTTCGCCGCGACCCCGAAGAAAACCGTCTTTTCCTCGACTGTTCCTTCCCTTTCATCGTCTAAAATGCGGACGATCGTATTCTGCCCGATCAGCGTCAGAAGCGCGCCGACCTGAATCTTTGCTTTTTCCATGTTTTCCACCTTTCACCCGCGGTCCTTCCGGGCCGCGGGATTTCCTGATTATTAGATGACGAATAGCGGGGCCACCGCTCCGTCGTCCGCCGCGCCGGCGCTGTAGCTGCGGCCGTAGTTGAGGAAATGGCAGAAGTCGGTCGTGCCGGCGGCTGACGGGTCCGCTGTCCAAAACCATGTCGAATATCCGCCGTCATCTTCTTCGAAAACAAGCCGATTCTTCCGAATTTCGAAATATGGGAACTGTTTGTCGATCCCGTTGTATTCCGCTTCTTCGTTCGCGCCCTGAAGTTCGTATTCCGAAGGAAGGAAAATTCTGTCGAATGTTTCCACTGTCTCGAAGTCCTTTCCTTTCTTTACCTTCTGCGTCACTTTGTGCGGAATAATCAGAGTCTTCAGCCATTCCGGAAGCGTCTGGAAGAAATCGACGTTCAGATACTTCCGCAGATCCGACGCGGCCCACCCGCCCGCGTTCGTGTTCTCCTTATTCATCTTATACTTCCCGATATAGGAAAACCGGAAAACCAGATCGCCGGTATTATAATGTGATTTACCGATCAGAACGGCCGTCAGGCGCTTCCCGTCTGTCGTTTCGATATGTAATTCCGACCCCGGTTCTGCTTCCTGAAGTTCCTTCCTGAAGCTATTCACCGAAAATATCATCGTCTGCTTAAAGGAAGCTTCCACCGCGTCCCCTGCTGCCGGCTTCGCTTCCTGACCGCCTGCTGCCGCTGCCGGCCTTTCTTCCGGAATATCTTCCTTTTTCCCGGTCATAACCTCGCGCGTGTAGATGTGCGGAACCTCGCAGTTCGTCGCGTTCATAAGAAGATCAGCCTTCGCCGAAGATTTCACCAGTTCGTAAAATTCATTAAACCTTACCGGAATTTCAGTTTCCGCCCGGAATGCGTCTACTATTGACATATTTTTGACTTCCTTTCCCGCCCTTCTTCGGACGTCTGTTTTTCACTTTCACCACTTCGTCGATCGCCGTCGTAAATGTCCCGATCATAGCGTCCCGGATCTGAATATCCGTCATTCCTTCCTGCTGAAGCCGTTCCGCGATCTTCGCGCCGGCGAAGGCGTAAAGCGTGATCAGCTTCCGGACGTTCCCTTTATATACGACGATTGCGTCCTTCTCACCTTCCGGCAGATTCGCCACGATGTACGCCTGTGACCCGTCCGGAATTTCAAATTTCTGGTTGTTCATCTTTTTCTTCGCTCCTTCCCGATAATCACTTCGTAATGCTCCGGGCCTTCGGCTCCCTGTTTTGACGTCAGAATCGACGGTTCTATATCCGGATTATCCTTTAGATACCAATTAACGATCATAAGCGCCCGTTCTGCGTCTTCCCGTGAAGGACCGACGCGAACCGCCACGTCGAACGTCAATTCGTTCTTTTTCATTCCCTCTCCCCCCCCTTCCTGAAAACTATCGAAAATATTCAGCTGACCCGGAACGTCGTAATTAAACCATAGCTTTTCTATTCGGGATCTTCCCCCTTCCGCCTGCGTCTTCAGCGTCGCCGTGTTCCAGCCTTTCAGAAAATCGTTATATAGTCCGTTGTCGTATCCGATTATCAGACACTTCCCCGGAAAAACAGTCACCGCTTCCAAAAGTCTGACGTGGTCTTCTTCCGTCATTTCGTATTTATAAAGATGTGCCTTCCGAATTTCCGGCAGATACGGCGGATCTAAGTAAGTGAAAACGTCTTCCGTGTCATACCGTTTCAGCAGTTCGACCGCGTCAAGCTGTTCGATCTGTGCTTCCTTCAGGCGGATCGCCGCTTCTTCTATCCGTTCCGGTACTTGATTCCACTGAAGCGTTGTTCGCGGGCTGTTCCCCTGCTGACTGCTTCGGAATCCGTTCTTATAGACGTTCCCGTTTCCGTAGCTTTGCCAACAGCGGACAAGGAATTTTCGCGCCTTCTCCACTTCATCGTCTTCCGATCCGTCGATATTGCAAAATTCATATTCCTGCCGGCTGTACGGCGTCAATTCCACCGCCGCGGCCAGTTCTGCCGGGCGCTCCCGGATCACTTTGAACAGGTTGAAGACGTTTCCGTCCAGATCGTTCACCGTCTCGATCTTCGCCGGCTTCTTGTTGAAGAATACGGCCCCGGACCCGAAAAAAGGTTCTAAGTATACCTTATGTTCCGGAATAAATGAGACGATCCATTCCACGATCTTATTTTTCGCGCCGGGATATTTCAGAATTTGCTTCATTCTTCCCGTTCTCCCCTTCCGCCCGTCATATCCTTCCGGACATAGCTTCGATAATGAAATACCCCACCGCTTCCGGCAGATCCGCAAAGTCTTCTTCGTCCGCTCCCACGATCAGAATGTCACCGCAGAAACTTGTTGCCCCGATCGTGCAATTATACGGCTTCCCTTTGATCCGCCCTTCTTCGTCGCAGATGACCACGACGCGGGACGATAAAAGCATATAGGAAACCGTTTCAATATGACCGCCGACCGCCTGCTGCAAGGCGTCAAGCGTATTTTCGATATCAATTCTTTCCGGCATTTCGCCGACCTTCTTCAAAATTGCCTTCATGGTCTGATCCTTCCTTTCATTCTTCAAGTACCGCTTCCGCGGCCTTCCGCGCCGCTTCCAATGTATTCCATTTCAGCGTGTCGCCCTTCCTGACCTGCATATCTCCCACAAACGCATAAAAATGCGAACCGCCTTCGAATCTTCTGACCCGGATATCTTCGCGCCGGTATGAAGGGAAGATCGGCTCTTTCCTGTGGACGAACTGCGAATACTTCAGAAGGAACGTATGACCGCCGACCCGGTTCATGAACACGGCCCCGTATTCGCGTATATTTCGAAGTTCCGACTGAAATGTTTCCAACTGAAGCCCCTTGATCCCGTCGATAAATGACCCGCCCGATCTCCCCGCGATCATAACTGCCGCCTGTTCATACAAGAAGTTTCTGTTCCCCTCTAACGTGGCGGCGATCCGTTCTTCCATCGTCATATCTTCCAGGCGCCGGCCTTCTGCCCTATTTCTGATCACTCCTTCATAACGCGCGCCGTCCGTCTTTTCGTGATATTCAAGAAGCTGTTCCGGGTCCGTGATTTTAAGCCACCAGCCGCGTGATTCCTTGTCCTCTGCAAGAATGAACGTCCAACTTTTCCCCGTTTCTGTCATGGTCTGATCCTCTCTTTCCTTCTTATTCTTTACTTCCCGGCCGGAAGATCAGCGTCAGAATCCGCCTGACGGCCGCCCGGACATTCTGGAATATCGTCCCGGCACCTGCCCCGCCGTCCTCTTTCCTGCGGAGCGGCGCGGCGATCGTCGCTTTTAACCGTTCGACCGCCCGCTTCAAGTGTTCCAATTCTTCCCGGATCGCCTGATCCCGGTCCGCCTGCTGCCCCTGCTGCCCCTGCCGGTCTTCCTTCCGACGCGGCGGCCGGCGCGCCACCTTCACGGCCACGATCTGAATGTCGTTATACGCGATATTGATTTCCTGAACGGAATATTCTGCCGCCCGCGCGATGACCTGATCCGCCGCTTCTTCCGGCGTGTACTCGTTCAGCGTCACGGTCTCCGGTTCCGGGTCCTTTCGGTCCGCCTTAAAAGCGATATGTATTTCCGCCCCGCCGATACTCCCGATCTTCTTCAGTAAGTCCGAAACTTTCACGGTCTGATCCTTCCTTTCTCTAAATAACCCAATATTCACGCGGGATTTCGCGAAGCAGATCGTTTAGTTTGAACACCTCGCGACTGCAATCTTTGAAGCCGTATGAATCTTTATTCGCTGCTTCGTACTGTTCTTCGATCGCCTTTACCGCCTTCAGCTTGTCCATATTCTCACCGCGTAGGATCTCGATCGCCGCCGAAAGACAGTCATAACGATACCGAACGGCGATGTATGAATGAAGAATCTTCAGGCTTTGCGCGACCGCTTCCAGAAGTTCCTTTTTCGTTAGCTTCATCAGCTTTTTGGCGGCTTCCTGTTCCGCGTAGGCGTATTCATACGGTTCCAATCCGTAATAGTCCCCTTCGTATTCGTCATATCCCAAGTATCCCTCGCTATATGACGCCCCGGCTGCCGGGAACAGCAGATCGAAGTATTCCCCGACGTATGTATCATTCAGATCTGTCTGAAACTGTTCAAGTTCCGCTTCCAGATCTGTAAATTCCATCTTAAATTCGAAGGCTTCATCTTCGTCCCCGGCCAGTGCGTTCACAAGTGATTCGATATCATTGTCATACCAGTGAATTTCTTCACAAGCTTCCATCATGTCATATAATTCCGACTGGATCGATTCCAAATTCAGATTTTTGGCGATCGGCTTTTTATATCGAAGCTGTTTCGCCTGAAATGCCCTTTGTTCTTCTGCTGTCATGGTCTGATCCCCTTTCCCGATTAAAAGAAGTTAATTCTTCTTTTGACTTTCTTCGGCTCCCAATCCATGACGGCCGGATCTTCATTAAACCGGAAGATCATATTTTCGACCGGCTCCCCGTCTTCCCTGTCCTTGAAATACGCGATCATAAGATCGTCGATCTTGAACGACGTGGAAGAAGGAACATAGAACTGAAAACTGACCTGTTGCAAATTCCGAAGGCCCTCTATGACCTTCAGCGCCTTTTCTACCTTCCCGGCCCGCTCCTTTGCCGCCTGCGCTTCGTCCTTCATGGTCTGATCCTCTCCCTTCCCTCAAACGTCGAAACAAACGCTTCTATATGCGAAGAATCTGTTGTTCCGCTCGAAGGTCTTCGTCCACGACGTAAACGGCCGCCCGGTGCAATCGTAGGCCGAAGGAACGATTTCCATGACCTCGTATTCCTCGACATATTCCTTCGCTTCTTCCAGTGTCCGGAGCCGGTCCGGAAGTTCGATCAGTTCGATATAGCCGTCGATCCCGTTATTCTTCACGATCCGCCGATCCGATTTCTGCGCTTTCTTCCTGAAGAATCTCCGAAGTTCCTTCTTCAGATCCTTAACAATATCTTCCGCCCAAACCTTCCCCGTCATGCCCTTGATGTAGCTGATTACTTCCCGCGCGTCGTTGTAGTTGCAGATTCCGTAATACATAGTCTGATCCTTCCTTTCTTTTGTTATCCGATCGCCCGCTGTGCCACTTCCGCACTATACCCTGATTTTTCATCTGTCGCGCCGCGCTCCAGTTCTCTGTAAATCGTCGCGATATGAACGCCCACCGCCGCCGCGATCTCTTTTTCCGTGTTGCCGTTGTTTCTCATTTCCTCAATCTGCTTCCTGTCGGAAAATACTAACCTTTTGTATTTCCTCGCCATTTTCCCGCTCCTTTCCTGAAAAAAATAAATGCGTATGAGTATTTGAACCCATACGCATTTAACGCCCGAAAATATGGTAAAAAAATAAATGCGAATTGAGTTCTTAACTCTTTTCGCATTTAATTTTAAAACTTAGCTTTCAGCCGACATTCCAAAACCGTATCTCAACTTCGCTTACGCGGCGGATCTCTTATATCCCAGCGCACGGATCGCGTTTAAAATCGCCAGCACCGACACGCCCACGTCGCCGAACACCGCCATCCACATTCCGGCCGCGCCGAGCGCTACCAGAAGCAGTATCAGGATTTTCACGCCGATGGCGAAAATGATATTCTGCCGGACGATCCCGACCGTCTTTCTGGCAATCCGGATCCCGTCCACGATTTTCGACGGCTCGTCGGTCATGATGACCACATCTGCCGCCTCCACCGCCGCGTCGGAACCGATACCGCCCATGGCAATGCCCACATCCGCACGGGACAGAACCGGCGCGTCGTTAATGCCGTCGCCGACGAACGCCAGCGTGCGGCCTTCCGGCTTCTCCGCAAGAAGCGCTTCCACCTTCGCCACTTTATCCGCCGGCAGAAGGCCGCCGTATACACGGTCCAGCCCCAGCTTCTTTCCGACAGCCTGACCGACAGATTCCTTGTCGCCGGTCAGCATTACCAGCTTGATGACGCCTTCGCCGCGCAGGCCGGACAGGGCCGCCGGTACGTCCTCCCGAACCGTATCGGAGATCGTAACCGCGCCGATATATTCCTTGTTCCGCGCCACATAGAGCGTCGTCCCGGCCGCGTCCTGGACGGAGCGGAACGCAATGCCCTGGCGGTTCATCAGTTTCTCGTTGCCGATGTAGAGGTCGAAAGTGTCCATATCCTGTGCGCCTGCTTTCAGCACCGCATGGATCCCATGCCCCGCGATCTCTTCCACCGACACGATCCGGCTCTGATCCAAATCTCCCGCCGCGGAATATCCATCGCCCGCTTCGCTGCGGCACGGCGCTGCAGCGGGCCGCTCTTCCTTCATTTCCCGGTACGCCTCCAGCACCGATAGCGCGATCGGATGCGTCGAATGGCACTCCCCGTAAGCCGCCAGCATAAGCAGTTCTTCCCGGCTAACGCCCGCCGGCTCCACGTCCGTCACCGCGAACTTCCCGGTGGTCAGCGTCCCGGTCTTGTCAAATACGACTGTATCCAGATTCCCCATGGCCTCCAGATAGTTGCTGCCCTTCATCAGGATCCCCTGCTTCGACGCCGCGCCCAGACCGCCGAAGAAGCTGAGCGGCACGGAGATCACCAGCGCGCAGGGACACGACACCACCAGGAAGCTGCAGGCCCGGTACACCCACACCGACCAGGACTGCCCGGCCAGGATCGGCGGAAGAAGCGCCAACGCCAGCGCCAGGAACACAACGACCGGCGTGTAGACCCGCGCAAACCGGGTGATGAAATTCTCCGCCTTCGCCTTCCGCGAGCTGGCGTTCTCCACCAGCTCCAGGATCTTCGCCACGGTGGAATCGTCGTAAAGCTTCGTGACCTGCACCTCCAGCAGTCCGTTCAGATTGATGGAGCCGCTGACGATATTCTCCCCCTCGCCGATCTCCACCGGCATGGACTCGCCGGTCAGCGCCTTCGTATCCAGACTGGATGTTCCCTTCACTACGACGCCGTCTAACGGCACCCGCTCGCCGGGCCGTATCACCACCGTCTCGCCGATCTGCACCTCGTCCGGATCCACCTGCTCTTCCTTCCCGTCGCGCACCACATTGGCAAATTCCGGATTGATGTCCATCAGATCGGAAATGGATTTGCGGGACTTATTCACCGCATAATCATTGAAGAATTCCCCAACCTGATAGAAAAGCATGACCGCGACCGCCTCTTCATACGCCCCCACCAGGACCGCGCCAACGGTAGCCACCGTCATCAGGAAATTCTCGTCGAATACCTGGCCGCCCCGGATGGTTCTCGCCGCCTTCAGCGGGATATCATAGCCCGCCGCCAGATACGAGACCGCAAAACAGATCCAGTCCACCGGATGGATCCCCTCCGTCACGATCCCCACGACCAGAAATACCGCGCTTACCGCAAGCCGCGTAAGCATCTTTTTCTGCTTCTTTGTCATAGCTTTCTGCCTCGATTCTCCTGTTATTCTGTCCTAACTCTCTCTGTTGCTCTGCCGTCGTCCGCAGAACTCACTCGCTGATATGCTCCATGCCCTGCGCCAGAATCGTCTGGATGTGGTCGTCAGACAGCGAATAGAACACCGTCTTTCCTTCCCGCCTAAACTTCACCAGACGCATCTGCTTTAACACCCGCAGCTGATGGGAAATGGCCGACTGCCCCATCATCAGAAGCGACGCGATATCGCAGACGCACATCTCCGACTGGCTCAGCACATACAGGATCTTGATCCGCGTGGAGTCGCCGAATATCTTGAAAAACTCCGCCAGATCCAGAAGTTCCTGCTCCTCCGGCATCGCCTTCTCTACCTTCTTCACAATGTCCTCATGAACATGGATAAACTCGCAGACGCCGTCTGCCACTTCCTGTTCGATCTTTACTAAATCCTTCATTGTAAAACCTCTTTCTCTGGTTTATCATATGAACAACTATTCATATGTTTATATTAACACATTTTCTGTAATTGTCAATACCCTCGCCATAATATTTTCACATATACCTTGCGGCGGATCCGGCATATTCCCTTGCGAAAGAATGGATTTTCCGCTATAATATGCCTCAAAGGAGGATACGCCCATGAGCCTGATCCACACCACCGCATTGACTGATTCACAGAAGGAAGCCGTCCGAGCGCTGACAGAAGCGTGCCGGAAGGCGGAACCGATCACGCTGTCCGCTCCGTCCGAGGATGGGCTGGATTATTATCTTATCTATGAAAATGTGCCGGAAACCAGCGAACTGACCGCTTTCAGCTTCCTCTTCTTCGTCCCCCAGGACGACGCGGAACCTGAGTCTGTCTATACCTGCGAATACACCGCCTTTGTGCATCCCGGCTGCCGCAGGCAGGGCCATTTCACCGAAATGCTGAACGCGGCGCTCGAAACCGCCGACAGATTCGAGCGCGAACACAGCTGCCAGGTAGACTTCTGTTTCCTGACCGACGAGAAATCCCCGGCCGCCTCCGCCGTGCTGGAAGCGATCGGCGCGGAATACTGGTACTCGGAATACAAGATGGTGCGGGAACTGCGCAAAAGCGACGCAGACTACACGGCGAATGTGCAGATTCAGAAGGCTGACGCACCTTCCGATGATATTTCCGGAGCCGGCCTCTACACCGCGTCGCTGAATGGAGAGATCATCGGCACCTGCGCCATGCTGCCCTCCGCGAATGAAACCTACCTCTATGCGTTTCAGATCAAAGAAGCCTGTCAGAGCCAGGGACACGGCAAAGATTTTCTGAAAGGCATGCTTGCGCTGGCCGCGCAGGTTTCCGGCACCGTCTCCGTACAGGTCTCCGGCCTCAATTATATCGCGCGGAATCTGTACAAAAAAACAGGGTTCCGCGAAACGGAATCCCTGTCCTATTATATCTATTGAATTGTCACACCGGATACAGATACGCGGGGAAATCACTTCCCCGCGATCTTCTCCGCCGCCCCATCAAGCCACGGCGCGTCCACATACTCCACAGAACCTTCGTCCACGGCTTTCGCCACCGCCGGCTCGATCGGGATCTTGGCCAGGACGCAGGTGTCGTAATCCACCGCGATCTCATCGATCCGGCTCTCGCCGAATACCTCGATCTTCCGTCCGCAGTCCGGGCAGTTCAGGTAACTCATATTCTCTACGATACCCAGAATCGGAATGTCCATCTTCTTCGCCATATTGACCGCCTTGCCGACGATCATGGACACCAGCTCCTGAGGCGACGTGACGATCACGATGCCGTCCACCGGAAGGGACTGGAACACGGTCAGCGGCACATCGCCGGTGCCCGGAGGCATATCCACGAACATGTAATCGATGTCTTTCCAGTACGTCTCATTCCAGAACTGCTTCACCGCTCCCGCAATCACCGGGCCGCGCCAGATGACCGGGTCGGTGTCATTCTCCAGGAGGAGATTCGCGGAAATGATCTGGATTCCCGTGCTGGTCGTGGCCGGAACCATCAGGTTCGAACCGCCCACTTCCGCCATGCCGACGCCGCCGTCGATACCAAAGGCCTTCGGAATGGACGGGCCGGTGATATCCGCGTCCAGGATCGCCGTCCGGTAACCCTTCGCGTTCATCTTCACCGCAAGCAAAGACGTGACCAGGGACTTGCCCACGCCGCCCTTGCCGCTGACGACGCCGATGACCTTCTTCACCGAGCTGGCCGGATTCAGCGCCTCCAGGAAGCTCTGCTGCTCCTGGGTCCTGCTGGAGCAGTTCGCGCCGCAGGTGTTGCAGTCATGAGTGCAATTTTCAATCGCTTCTGCCATTTCATCTACTCCTTCTTAACGGACGAATCGCTCGCCCAAATTGATACGTTATTCAGACACATTTCCGCCGGCCGCGCAAACAACCATAATAGTTATCCTCGCCCGCTGCAGCACCATCCGCTTGTCACGCCGTCCTGCGAATCGCCTTCAGCACGCCGCCGTGCTCCAGCGCCCAGGCCATCGAATAGAAGATCAGGGAATTGATGGGCCACATGATCAGGTTCTTAAGAACCCGCATCGGCAAAAGCGCCAGGAATCCCTTCTCATACATCATGGTCAGCCACAATGTGCCGAGAAGCATATTGCAGACCACCGACACGGTCAGTTCCGCCGCCAGCACCCGGCGCAGGCTCAGCGGCCGCTTATATAGGATGCACCCGTACAGCACTCCCGCCACCCCGGCGCTGACGGTCCATCCGGGGAAGAATGCTCCCGTCGGTTTCACCAGATATTTCAGGATATCCAGCGCGGCTCCGAACATCCCTCCGACCGCAGGACCGTACAGATAATACACGAGCTGATTGGCGATGGTCGAGAATCCGATCTTAATGTAATCGCCCAGCGCCAGCGTAAACGCCCCTAATACCACAGCGATGGCCCCGAACAGCCCCAGGGTCGTGACCGTCCGTACGCGGACGCCTTTCACCGTCTTCCCGTCCGGCGCGTACTCGTAGAATTCTCTGTAAGATTCCTGAAACAAAGTTGCTAATTTCTTCATAAAAAATTACCTCCTTTGCAGACCTCTTACCACAACAGGAGATAATCATCCTATCTTCCATTGCAGCGGGATGCGACCTGCGCACCGCGGGACCGTGACCGTACGGCCCGTCTCCTTCGTCCCAACGGCAACTCCCCGTCCGATGGGCACTTGACGCGCGCAGACCTACTCTGCGTTTTATTCAATTTTCTGCGACCGTCTTATCATACCACCGTTTCCGCAAAATTACAAGGGGTTTTCCTGCACTCTTGCACTTGCCATTTTCCCGGCGACATAGTACAATATAGAAAATAGAAATGCTGCCGCTTATCTGTCAATACAAAGGAGCCTTTATGAGCCGGAATACAGAACGTTCAGCCTACTGGGATATTGTGAAAGGATTTGCCATCATCGCCGTCGTCATGGGCCACTGCGGGATCATGACCGCCTTCGTCTACCTTTTTCATCTGGCGGTGTTTTTCTTTGTCACCGGTTATTTCTACAATGAGAACAAATACGGCGACGATCCTTTCCGCTATTTCGGCGTACGCCTGGCCGGCTGCTGGCCCCGGTTTTTCTTTTATTCCATATGCTGCGTGCTGGTCCATAACTTCTTCGTGACCCATGGACTTTACGCAAACGCGGAGCTTTACAACCACACGACCATGCTGACTTACATCCTCCATAGCGCCGCCATGCAGAATACCGAAACCATGCAGGGCGCGATGTGGTTTGTTCCGGCGTGGCTGTTGTCCTCCGCCTGCTTTGGCGGTATCGTCTGGTTCGGCCGGACTGCGGCGCGGCGGATCGGCGGCTCATCCCGGATCGAACCCGCCGTTATTGCCTTCGGAGTCCTGGCGGCCGGAGTCACCGGTCTTTTCCTTTATGACCGCCAGTGCTATCTGCCCTACAACCTGCACTGCGCGATCCTGGTGATCCCCTTATATTACGCGGCCTGGATGATGCGCCGCCATCTGCCGTCTTTCAAACGCTTCACCACCTGGTACGGCGCCCTGATCAGCGCCGTCCTTCTGCATCTGGTCAACACGCGGCTCCGCATTTATATCGACATCAGCGCCATGAGCATTCCCGGCTTCAGCTACTACCTGATCTCGCTTCTGGGGATCTATCTGGTACTCTCCTTATCGGTTCTGGCCGAGCGGATCCGATGGCTGTCCAAGGGACTCGCGTTCCTCGGAAGACACTCCTTCGATATCATGGCACTGCATTTTCTTGCGTTCAAACTGATCGACCTGGTTTACGCCCGCTTCGCGGCCGTTTCCGCGACGGCGGAAAATCTGGCCGGCTTCCCCGTCGGATTCCGCGGGGAACTGGAACCGGTTTATCTGGCGTTAGGCGTACTGCTGCCGGCGCTGGCCGGATGGGCCGTGGACCGTATCGCCCGCTTCCTTCTGCCGGAGAAGCCGGCGTTATCAAAATAGTCCCCTGCACACGCACTGGAATTATCCAGATAAATCCATGCTGCTGCAAACGTGATGTCACTTCATAGTACGTTCTTCCACAGGATTGCACCTGATGCCTCTTTCCAAAGATCAACCCTGTTCACAGCCTAATCCGCTTAATATGTATCCGGCATATTTCTTCTTACCGCCATACCCCAGATCGCAGTGTCCCCGGCCGTGAATGACATCCAGAGTGATGTCATACCCGGCTTTCTTCATCTCTCCGGTAAACACTTCCGAATGCCGTTTCAGATCGACAGCCTTATCCTCGTCGCAATGAAGGATATGGTATCCGATCCGCGGCAGTTTCCCGATCAGATGCAGCGGCGATACCGAATGTAACGCGTCCGTCAGACTGCCTTCCTCCTGCCACAGCGCACTGTAAATGGTACGCGGCAGATCGGGCCGCTCTCCGAAATGGTATTCCATATCGCAGACCGGACAGTTCGCCACACAGACCGCAGGCGTCCGCTTCGCATAACACGAATAGACCAGAGCCGACTGCCCGCCCATGCTTCCGCCGGTAGACGCGACCGGAACCGACGGATCCAGCGCGTATTTCTCAAACAGGACGTCCAGGATCTCATCGGTACAGCCCACCGCCTGCCGGTTCATCCAGGACCAGGGATTCGTATACGGAATGACGAACAGAATACCTTTCTCTCCGTAGAATTCCCCTTCCAACGTGTCAAGCTGATACATCGCATTCCCATTCAAGCCGAAAAACTGCACGATAATGCCGCGGATCGGCTCTGCGCAGACATTGTCGTTTACATAAGCGAAGCTTCGAAGATTCTCATAGGTGATGATTTTTTCCACGATCGCACCTCTTTCGTTTCTATAAGCTTTCTGAAATGTACGGTTCCTATTTTCTTCTTTGCAGGCAGAAATTCTCATCCGTGCTGTTTGCTTCAACTGGAATTCTACAAATAAATCCACGTTACTGCAAACATGATGTCACTTCGTATTATCTACAGCTTCTCCAGAAATCCGATCAGCCGCTCTGCGATCCGCTCATGCCCGGCGTCGCAGGGATGCAGTCCATCCGGCATGTAACGCTCACGGACGGCCGGTATCTCCGGCTGGATCCCGCTGACCCGGAACAGATCCAGCACCGGGATCCCGTAATACGCCGCCACCTCGATAATCGCGTCCACATAATCCCGCAGATCCGCCGCGTTGCGTACTCCGCGCTCATTATAAGCGCGGCCGGACTCAGCCAGACGGTGCAGCGGCGTCATGATGACGATCAGCGCTTCCGGATACCGTTCGATCAGTTTCCGGATCAGCGAATGAAGCGCCCCATAGAATGTATCCTCCGTCCGATCCTCCATCGTCCCGAAAGCCGCGTCCCCATGGCCGTAATCATTGGTTCCGCCGAACACCACCACGATATCCGCGTTCGGGATCATTTCATCCACCCGTGATCCGAAATAAAGGTCGTGCCTCGGATTCTCCGACGGCTTGCGCTGCGGCGCTATCCGGGTTCCGCCGATCCCATATCCGTAGCTCTGCGCACCGGTTCTCTTCGCCAGAATATTCCAGAATGTATGCTCTGCCGACGTCGTTCCATGTCCCTCTGTAATGCTGTCGCCCAGGAAAGCAATCTTTTTACCTTTGAGATCCATCGCTGACTCCTCCATAAATATCCGTATAATATCTGCCAACATGAATACTATAGCGAAAATGCCATTCCTTTGTCAAGCCGCAAATACTCACATATCCCCAATTCCGGCGTTCTGAACCTTCCTGACCGTATCCAGCGTCCGCAGCATTCCTTTCAGCACATAATCATAATCCGCGCCTGAAGCGATCATATTGATTCCCATGTCATGATACCGCTTCAGTGTCTCCGGATCGGTCGCAACTGTGGAGACCCCCACCGTCTTCCCCTGTTCCTTAAACGCACGGATCGCCTTCCGGGCCAGGCTTATATTTTCCTCACAGAACACGTCTCCCAGCCGGTTAATGGAACCGGACAGGTCGTGCATTCCGAGAACGCAGCCGTCCAGATACGGGATCGATGCGATCCGTTCCGCATCCTGCGCCGCTTCCTTCTGTTCGATCTGGACGAAACGGCACATTTTCAAATGACCTTCCCCGTAATAATACGCTTCGTCGTCCAGTCCGTACCGGACGGCCCCCTTCGGTCCGCAGCCGCGCTTCCCGTAAGGCGGATACAACGTATATTCGATCATCCTGTACGCATGTTCGCAGTTCATGATCATCGGGAAAATGATGCCGTCCACGCCCATTTCCATCACCCGCTTCGTCACCGTAAAATCATCCGCCGGAACACGGACGAATACCGGCGTTCCCGCCGCCCTGGCCGACAGCAGATGGATGTGTACCTGCTCGCAGGAAAGCCGGGTATGTTCCATATCGACCCAGATAAAATCATACCCCAGCGCGCCCGCGATCTCCGTCAGACCGGCATCCGAGAAATGAATATGGGTGCCGCAGACGGGAAGGGCGGACTGAATTTTTTCTTTGATGTTCATTTACGGAAACCTTCCTCACTTATTTATCTAACATAAATCGCTGGAACCGCAGGGAAGCTTCTGCGGCCTCGTCTAACGCGCCTTCTGATGTATCGTTCACAACGCTGCGCCAGATCTTAATATCCTTTCCGACGGTTCCTCCGGGAATAACAAACGGTTCCATAACTACGGTTCCGTCATAACCGATGGCTTTCAGCGCATCTCTGATTTCTCTCCATGGCATGTGTCCCTGTCCCGGAACCATACGGTTGCACTCTCCCGTATGGAAATGGCCAAGCAGATCGCCGGCTTCACGAATCGCATTTCCGATACTCTGCTCTTCAATATTCATATGAAACGTATCCAGCATCACCTTAACATTTTCCGCCCTGGGTTCCAGCTGGCGGACTTCATGTACAAATCTGGTTCCTTCCTCAGCCGTATTGAGTACATGATTTTCAAAACGGTTCAGCACTTCCATGCCTATCGTCCCGATTCCGTATTCAAGGCCGATCCGTCCCAGTTCGGCAATCCCCTCCACGCCTCTTTCCCAGTCTCCCTGTTTATCTATCGGCTGGCTGTAATCGATCGGCCAGCATGAATAAATCGCCCCGCCGATCAATGTCGCATGGATCTTTTCCATTCTTTCAAACAGATCCTTGTAGAATTCCCTGGCGTGGGCCCTGACTTTCGCGTCAGGAGACGCAATATTATTCTCCGGAGCCGGACCGTAGCCGACCGTAAGCCGGATCCCGTTGTCTTCCGCGCATCTGCGCAGCTCCTGAAGTTCTGACAGCGTATACTCCGGTAATGGACCTGCCGCAATCTCAAGAATATCAAATCCTAATTTTGCCGCCTTCCGGATATAATAGTTATAATCCCCGTTCCACTCTCTTTCCCAATAAGCGTAATATATTCCATGCTGCATCGTCGTTCTCCTTTCAGGCGTATGCCTATCCAAACATGTTATACATCGACGGATCCAGATTCCCCTGATCATCAAACAGAATATCTATCCGTTCATCTTCTGTTTTCAAAGCAGGATTCTTAAGACTCTCCCCGGCCAGGGCCTCGGAAATCAAAAATGTATTAAATCCAAGCGTATGTTTCATCCACACGATCCGCCATCCTTTTTCCGGCATTTTCTGAGGCATTGTATGAAGCGCAAGCTGCACTGCGTTTCGGTCGTTGGGCATGACTACCGGAAGTCTCATCCCATCCAGATCCCGGCTGGTAATCCCATTCGGATAGGTCTCCAGAAAATCCGCTTTATCCATAAACCTCTGCGTGATCACATCCGCGTTTCCGATCCCGACAAAATTGTGATGGGACGCTTCCGTCAGATCCAAAGCCGCGATGCGCTCAATAAACGGTTCCAGCCGGCTGTCCGGTCCGAAACGTCCCGTTACATTGGGATCCATCCCTGCGCCGCTGATATCTTTCCCGAATTCATTTAAAACCAGCAGGTCAACCTTTGCAAACGGGACCCGGGGAATCAGGCTTTTTGCCTCACATAAAAGCCGCGCGTCTTCTTCATCATACCGGTCCTGCGGCACAGCCTCGATCCGGTAGGTCTGGCGAAAAGCATCTTCTACGATCGCCATTCCAAAAAGGATCCTCTTCTTTTTTAATACTTCCGACGCGATCTCAGTAATATTCCGCTCCATAAGCGCTTTGCCGTCCGAATGGCATACCGCCGCCCCTTTTTGTTTTCCGCAGCCGACCGCCAGCATCTTATACAGGCCGCTTTCATGACGCCCGTGAAAATCCGTATGAGGTCTGATCCGCCCGACAGTCACAATCCAGTCAGCGCCAGCGGCATTTTTATCCATATATACAGGCAGTCCGCCCGCCGTAACGCCAAGAGACACCGTCTCCATGGACGACCTGATCGGCACGCCGGCAAACTCCTCCGTAATACCGCGGCTTTCCAATATTCTGCGCTGTCCCTCCGCGGTCGATCCTCCATGGCTTCCCATCGCCGGGAAAATAAACGGCCGGCCGCCGGCGGATTTTAAAATATCAACCACACTCTTTACGATGCAGTCATAGTTATTAATATCCCTGCTTCCCACTCCTACCGCCACGGTATCGCCCGGTTTGAGCCGTTCCAGCAGGCGGCGTTCTTCAATGCGGTTCTTTATAATGTCAAATAAGCCGTCCCTGCTGATCGCTCCCCTTGGCACCTCAAGATGGGCCTTAACAAAACGGGGGATCTGTACGGAACTGAGCAGAGTATCATAAACACTCATTCTTCCGGTCACTCCTTTGCTTCCTCTGTAAAACAGAAAGAATATACGTCGGCGTCTGACATAACGATCCTGAGCCGTATCGGTTTTCCTTCCAGGTCCTTGATCTTCCGGTTAAAACCCACCTTGCGGTCGATGGAATTGCCAAAGATCTCGCAGCTTTCATATCCTTCGATCGGGCGCCCGGTTTTATCCAGAATTTCCACTTTTAAATAGCCGGCGGCACTCGTCTCGAAATTGATCCGCAGAGTGTCCCCTTTAAACAGAAACGGCTTTGTAACAAGAAGCTTTGAATCAAACCCTGCGTGCCGGCTTATAAATCCATCCGACCGGATCACATGCCGGACAAGATATACCCCTTCCTTCTCCGGGAACCACCGCCGGTGCGTCACTAGGAAGGAAAGTTCCGGGTCTGCTCCCGGCAGATCCGACGGCAATTCCATCAGTCCCGCAGCCGCAAAACAGTCTCCATATACCCACGACCAGTCACACTCCGGTTCCGGACGGAGAAATGCTTCGCTGGGTCGTTCGAAATGAACAGAATCCCGTGAAAACATAAACATGGCGTCCGTCACGGTATATCCATACCGCGGAACCGTCTTCTTCATCCGGTCAAGCCGGTTCGTTCTTCCGCAAAGCTGATCATAATTGTCCGTCCAGACTGTCCTCTCGGGATAGCGGGCGGGGAAGCCGACCAGAAGATGCGGCGCTCTCGGATATTTCTGGACATTATTGATATACAAATGAAAATCCGGGGCGTCTTCTCCAAACTCAATGATCTTTGGGTCGCTCCAGTTTTTAAAGTCCGGCGACTCCATTCTCCTTATATCTCTCGTACTGTCTTTGCCCGCAGAAATCCCGGCATTGTTTTCCAGATCCCCGGAAGTATGCCATCCGCGAAAATAGCAAATGTATTTGCCTTCCGTCTCATCATATAAGACCGTATTCAGGGAATCAAAAAAGCGATCATGAGCATAGATATACCATCCAAAGCGAAAATGGATACCATCCGCGCTCACCAGACATTTCAGCGTGTGCTCGGTCACCTTTTTATTGTTATGGCGGAAAACTCCATGGATCCCTTTATAACGCTCTTCCGGCGGGCATGCCGGATTGGTGTCTTTCATCACAAAGATCGACTCGCCCCACGCTGTCGGGTCATGCCAGTCATCTTTATCCGCGTCCCAGATAATATTATTATCTGTCGAACCGTCAAAAGTACAGATCCCCAGCGACGGTTTCACCCAATGCAGCCCATCCTGACTCTCCGCATAACAAAGCCTGAACAGATTCCGGTCTGCATCCGGCGTTTCCTCAGCATATATTTCCGGCGTATTACGCGCCTCATAATACATCCGATAGCGATCATCGTCTTTTAGCACATTAAAGAAATAGCAGCAATCTCCTTCCCATGCTTCGCTGCATTTCATCACTACTTCTTTTCTGACCGGATGATGCAGAATGCGTTCCGCGGTCGTGTATCGCAGATCAACCAGATAGTCGTCCCAGAATACTTCCCGACGGGTACCAATATCGAATACTCTTTCCATTTTTAACCCCTCTTTATCTATAAACTATGGCTGTCCTTCCCTGCCTTTTCCAGCTGCGGCTGTCAAATTCAGGCAATCCGTTTCGTTTTTTCATGACTTACACACTTCCTCATTTTGAATAAAAATCACGCGGCTACATTCTTATAATCCAATTTCTCTAATTCACTCAAAAGCTTTTTTTCCTGCTCCGGCGTCAGATTTTCCATTGGCCGCCGTACAGCGTTCGTCCTGATGATTCCTTCTTCCTTCAGCACCGTTTTAAATGCCGCAATGCTGTTTATGCTTCCCAACACACTGCCCAGCATATTGGTCCGCCTCTGATACGCCGCCGCAAGTTCGTAATCCTTCCTCTGAATTGCTTCCCATATCGCCGTATAATGTTTCCCGATCACATTGGCGCACCCGGAAACAACGCCATCCCCTCCGATTGCGCAAAACGCCGCGAATAAATGATCCGGCCCGGCTAATACGCTGAATTTTCCGCCATTCACCGCCAGCAGATTCTGCATCCTTGTAAAATCCGGGAAGCTGTATTTAATGCCGATCACATTCGGACACCGCCGCGCTATTTCCTCACAAACAGAAACGTTCAGATCGTTGCCGGCATTCTGAGGTATCGCGTATAAATATATCGGAAACGTGCCGGACACACTGTCTGCCACCGTCACATAGAAGTCAATCAGTCCCCGGTCGCTCAGTTTATAAAACGCCGGCGTTACAACGCTGATCCCGTCTGCTCCGATCGACTCGGCATGCCGGCATAATTCGATCGTATCTTTTAAATTCCAGGCTCCGGTATGAACAAAGACCCGGAGCCGCCCCGTAGCATGTTTAACAACTGTTTCGGCAATCCGTTTTCTCTCCGCGACTGTCAGGTACATCATCTCTCCCGTGGTACCGCATGGAAAGACGCCCTGTGCTCCGCAATCGGCAATATGATCGATCAGCCTCTCCAAAGATTCTTCATCGATCGTATCCTGGCCGGTCAACGGTGTAACAATGGGAACGATCGTCCCGTATAGCCTTTTCATTATCAATCTCCTTAAATGGCTGCTTTTCTAATTCCCCACAGCCTTCTCAACCTCTTCCATTACAGGAATCGATACAGCTGCTCCCTGACGGCTGACAGTTATCGCAGCCGCATGAGCCGCTCTGACCAGGGCAGTTTCAACCGTTCCTCCATTCAGGATCGTCTGAAGAAAATAGCCGGTAAACGTGTCTCCGGCCGCAGTAGAATCCACGGCTTTTGTCGGTATGGCGTTCTGCCGCACACGATCGCGGCCATATGCGCAGATCGCTCCTTTTTCTCCCAAAGTCAGCACGATATGACTGTCAGGACAGAGATGAAGAAAGGCGTCCAGCATTTTGTCCGGATCTTTCTCCCCGGTTAAATCCTCCGCTTCAATCTCATTCAGGATCAGCCATTCGACTCGTTCCAACGGCCAATTATGTATCTCCGGAGTCATCGGGGATGGATTCAGAACGATCCGAAGCCCTCTCCTGACCGCTTCCTTCAGGATCATCTCCCCGCCGTTTATCTCGTTCTGTATTAAAATAACATCGCCGCTGTCAAATTCATCCAATACCCTCTCAACCATCTCTTCGGTGATACGCTGGTTTGCGCCGCCATAAAGGATAATCGAATTACTCCCGTTCTCATCCACCTGAATTACCGCGTGTCCTGTCGGTATATCAAAGACTTCCAGATATCTGGTATTTATACCATATTCATTCAGACAGTCCCGAAGGAACAAACCGTCCGTGCCAATCGCTCCGGCAAAATATACCTTCTGCCCTGCCTTAGCCAATGCCACAGCCTGATTAAATCCCTTCCCGCCCTCATTTTTCTGGTAATTGGTAGATGCGATCGTTTCCCCTTTCCGCACAAGATGCCTGAGCTGGTACACATGATCGACATTTACTGACCCAAAATTAATAAGTTTCATAAATATCTACACCTCCGCGAGCCGTGCAAACAGGTCTGCCATCAGCGCATCCCGCTTAATTCGATAAACATAACGGCACAGCGGACGGCGCTGATCCTGTGCGTAATAATCGTCATACTCCGGAATCGGCGTCGGGATAAGCATATCCGACATATATTTTTCCTGATCATTAAGCAGCCAGCCTATAGTTGTAACATCCCATATTACTTTGCTCCAGACTTTTCCATGCGCAAAACGGCCGGCATAATCCAAGGTAAGCTGGATCAGATAGTCGCACAGAGGATTCTTGTCGGATAACCAGGCAAGCAGTTCCGGCAGGGATGTCCGAAACTCGCTGACAACTCCCATACACGGCAGCATAACAAGCGGAGCCCCGGAATTAAATACGACTCTCGCCGCTGCGATATCCTGGCTTATATTAAATTCATGATTATCGTACCAGTGAAGCGCATTACCGCCAAGCCATACAATTACGATACGGTCCGCAATTTCCGGCTTTAATAAAAGCGCCGACGCCACATTGGTAATAGCCCCGATCACAGCCACATAAAGCGGATGATCCGGTGAATATTCCATTGCTCTCGCACAAAGATCAGAGGCAGCCTCGGATTCAACCGGTGTCTTTTCGTCTGGCAGATACTGTACAGAGCCGCGGTACACCGGTCTTTTTTCTCCCATTAAATCCAGCAGCTTAAAAATTTCCTGATAACTTTGTTCCATCCCGTCGCCGGGATCCCGGGAACGTTTATTGAAAAACGGAGCTGCATAGAGGGCCCTGACAGACAGCTTCGCCGCACGCAGAGCATAAGCGATCGCATATTGATCGTCTATTTCATTATAAGCATCCGTATCTAACACCATATCTGCAGTCCCTTGCGGACACTGCAGCATCTTTATTCTCTGTTCCGTCGTTAACATACCTTTATTCCCTCCTGATCACACCAGATTTTTCAGCCACTCCATATCCGTTTCAGACAACGGGCGCGCCCCAACGTTCAATGCATCAGAGCGCGCCCGCGCGCAGTCTCAACAGTTTGTCAGCTGTATGGATTAATTCATATTGGCCTTAAACCGGTCGTACTCTTCCTGAAGAAGAGTTAAGTACTCCTCAAGCCCTAAAACATTGAGCTGATCAATATACGCATCCCAGCCCTCTTCAATTCCGCCGTTTAATGCCCATCCGTTTAACGTCTGCTGGATAAACGGTTTAATATCTCCCTGCAGTTCAGAGATGCGGTCTCGGTTCTCATCACTGTACACAAACGACGGGAACAGATTCTCATTGGGCATCATCCACTCGTCATAGGCCGCGGCCGCCATAGCTCTTTCATAATTCTCAAAACTCTCTGCAAAAACCAGCTTGTCAGCACGTTCCTTCGACATCAGTGACGGAATATTGTTTTCCAGCGTTCTGTAGTGGTGATCACGGTCATTCGATTTGTCCTTCACGTAATATGTGCCGTCATCTCTCTTTTCCACACAGGAATCCAGTTCGTCATACGCTCCAAAGAAATCATATACCGTCCACTCTTCATCAGCGATCAAATTCATCAGCCGCATGACGACTTCCGGATACTGACAGGTCTTAAACATCGTAAACTTGTTTCTCTGAATCGGAGATGTCTGGGATCTTGAGATCGGTTTCTTTCCATTTCCGCTGTCGAGCGGTCCAAACGCCACTCTTCCTTCCGAATAGCCTACATATTCGCTGTAAGATCCCTCGTAACTTTCTTTCGATATACCGGTATTTCTGTCATCCGTAAAACCGTCCTTGGACATGAGGCCTTCTTCAACCAGTTTGTGAATAAACAGCAGCGGTTCTTTTATCTCCGGATTTGCAAAATTAAACTCGACGTTGCCGTTATCATCAATCGTAGCGTAGGTACTCTCTCCCGTTACCCGCAGGCCATATGACGCGATCAGATCCAGCGCGCCGCCGATATTCTGAGTGATTCCACGAGCATAATACGGTTCAACGTTGGATGGGATCGTCCCTTTTCCCGCATTTTCTTTAAACGCTTTCATCGCTTCATAAAACTCGTCAACCGTGGTCGGAATTTCCATTCCCAGTTCATCCAGCCACGCTCCGTTGATATACCAGACATCGCGCATTTCATAATCAGCACGTTCATCAATACAGGGCAGACTGTAAATATGGCCGTCCGGGAATGTAATAGACGCTTTTCTTCCCGGATTTTTCTCCAGGAAATCCACCCAGTTAGGAGCATATTCAAAATACTCTTCCAAAGCATAAACATCGCCGGCTTCCGCGGCGTCCGCGATCTGCTTGTCACTGCCGCATCCCATGATCATATCCGGATAATCTCTGTCCGCGAACATTAAGCTCAATGCCGTTCCGTCCGCATACTCGATAAATTCAAGATCGATCCCACTGTATTCTTCCAGCCGCTTTACATAATCCGTCGTCGCCCATTCGCCGGCTTCCGGATTGGCCACATATCCAATCGTCAGCGTAATCGGCTCATTTACAATGGGATATCCTTCCCGGTTAAACAATCCTCCTTCTTCTTCCGCCGCGGATGAAGCCGCGGCCGCAGTCGTTTCCGTCGTTTCCGTTTTTGCGGCAGCTGTCGTTGCTGTAGTGGAACCGGAAGTCGGCGTCGAAGCAGCGTTGCCGCCGCAGGCCGTAATCATCGCCGCTGTCAGCAGGACAGCCATTGCCTTAGTTACCATTGTCTTTTTCATACTACGTCTCCTCTCTTAGATATAAGTATTATAAATTCAGGCGCTTCGTACGCCAAAATTCCGTTACCCTTTCACCGCGCCTACCATAACGCCTTTTACAAAATGTTTCTGAATAAACGGATAAATAACCAGCACAGGAACGCTTGCCGCAATGATTACCGCATATTTCATTCCCTGTAGCTGCAGCATTCTCTCCATACCATTGCCTACGCCTTCATCCTGACCGTTCACAGTCAAAAGCAGGGATCGCAGAACCAGCTGCAGCGGCCACTTGGATTTGCTCCGCATATAAACCATTGCCGTAAAATAGCTGTTCCAGTGTCCGACTGCAAAAAACAAAGTCATTACAGCTAAAAGCGCTTTTGACAGCGGCAGGACAATCGTCGTAAAGATTCTGATCTCACTTCCGCCGTCGATCTTAGCCGCATCGATCAGTTCCACCGGGACATTCGTATCAAAAAACGTCCGGCAGATAATCATATTCCAAACATTCACTGCGCCCATGAGCACAAGAACCGCGACATTATCCACCATTCCAAGTTTGGACATCCACAAATAAGTAGGGATCAGGCCGCCGCCAATAAACATAGTCAGCATAAAATAGATGTTGATCGCCTTGCGGAACGGCAGTGTCCTTCGGGTCAGAGCATATCCGGCTGGGATCGTGAACAACAGATTAATGCAGGTGCCGACCAGCGTATAAATGATCGTTCTCGCATAGCCAAACCAGATATCATTTTCCGTAAACATCCTCCTGTAGCCGGCCAGTGTAACATCCGCGGGTACGATCCACACTTTGCCCGTGACAATAGCCGAAGGATCAGAAACGGAACAGATTACCACGTACCACAGCGGATAGAAAGCGATCAGTAAGAAGAAAAGTGCTAACAGATAATTGAATATTGTAAACACTTTATCATTATTGATAAATTTTCTCATACCTTCCCTCCCCTACCACAAACTTGTCTCGCTGAGACGTCTGGATATCGTATTTACGATAACCAGCATTATCAGATTAACAATTGCGGTGAATAATCCTACTGCTGTAGCATATCCGTAATTCGAACTGCCCAGGCCCTGCTTGTACACATAGGTTGATATCACTTCACTGGCACTCAGATTTAACGAATTCTGCATCAGATAGATCTTATCAAAGCCAACGCTCATGATATGACCTGCGTTCATGATCAGCATCGTCACAGCCAGCGGCAGGATCGCCGGAAAATCAATATGCCGGATCCGCTGAAGAATCGATGCGCCATCGATGCGCGCCGATTCGTGAAGCTCCGGATCTACGCCTGCAAGCGCCGAGATATATACAATACTTCCCCACCCGACTCCCTGCCAGACACCGGTCCACACATAAATATGCGGAAACAGCCCCGCATCTGTCAGAAACTGTTCTCTGCCTAATCCGAATGCTTCGCGGATATTGTTAACAAGTCCATAATTTACGCCAAGAAAATTGTTGATCATACTGACCATAACGATCAGAGAGATAAAATGCGGCGCATATGTTACATTCTGCACCAGCTTCTTGAACTTCAGCGACGGAATATAGTTCAAACACATTGCCAGAACGATCGGCAGCGGGAATCCTGCGATCAATCCGTACAAAGACAACTTAACCGTGTTTGGAACTACCGTCCAAAACGCATTCGTCTGAAAGAACTTTCGAAAATGCTGGAGTCCGACCCAGTCGCTTCCGAAAAAGCCCTTGTGCGGCTTGTAATTCTCAAATGCTCCCAATAATCCATGTATAGGAATATAATGGAAAATCAGGATATAAAAGAACGCCGGCGCAATCATCACATATAATTCCCAGTGCTTTCTCAGTCGGATGCTAAGTTTTTTCTTTTTCATTCCTCTTTTCCTGCCTCCCCAACTGATTTTTCATACATATCCTCCTTTGCAGCAATTCCTCTTATTTCCCAGAACTGAACCCTTTTATCATCTCCTTTCTCTTTCTGCCTGATTCATTCCCTGTAACATGCGTTTTTTGCTCAGAAAATCATTTTCTTAAAATGTTTTCATGTCTTGATTATAGTTTCTTGCGGGGGAAAAGTCAAGTGACAATTTAATCTTTATGCAATACAACTATATGTGCAAATGTTTTCCTGTATGATTTTCCTAATTTTATTTGAAATGTTTTCCATTTATTCCTTTTATTTTCCTATTATTCAAGAATTATCAGAATTAAATGCAATTTTTTCGCCTTCCGGTGGGTAAAATGAAACTATTATTCTTGACAATAACCGCCCTCTCCCGATATAATTTAGAAAAACCAGATTTTTGTATCACAAGAGAGGCTGACCATGACAATTAAAGAAATCGCCGAACTGGCGGGCGTTTCGATCTCCACAGTTTCGAAGATCGTGAATAACAAGGACCAGTACATCAATCCGGCCACCCGCGAACGGGTGCTGCGGATCGTTAAGGAATACAACTACACGCCGTACGGCATGGTGAAGAATCTTTCCACCTCCCGCACATTTCTTCTGGGGGTGCTGATGAACAAGGCGCCTTCCTCCGTCCGCATGATCAATGGGATCATGCAGACCGCCCAGGCTCATGGTTACAGCATCCTTCTGCTGGACAGCGACGGGGATCTTAAACTGGAACTCAGGCATATTACCACTCTGTGCAAGAACCGGGTCGACGGCGTGATCTGGCTGCCGGCCGGCGAGGAAAGCGGACGGCAGTCCCATTATTTTTCCGAACAGGGGATCCCGGTCTGCACGATCGACAGCTTTTTGAATGAGCCTTCCTATTCCATCGATTTTGCCGAGCTCAGCTACTCCATGACACAGAAACTGGTCGATCACCGGCACACGAAGATCGCCTGCCTTTTTGACACGGACAGCCGGCGTTTTCCATCCATGCAGGAAGGCTACAAACGCTGCCTCTTCGACAATCAGATCACCTTCGACCGCAGTCTGCAGCTTGCCTCCGGCGACAGAGACAGCTTCCGGAAACTGCTGGAAAGCGGCGCGACCGGCGTCATCTGTTCCCATCTTTCCGACGCGCTCTCCGTCTGCCGGGAGCTGAAAACGCTGCATTATGACATTCCGGATGATTTTTCGATCGTCAGCTTAAAGGACGATCCGGATGATCTCTGCTCTATGCCCCGCATCTCCGGGCCGCTCATCCCCTACTATGAATTCGGCTCCTATGTATGCGGACGGCTGGTCTCGATTCTTGAGGATACCGGCGCGCCGGCAGAGTCGGAAGAATACCTGTTTAAGCCCGATGCGGAAGCGTACGGCACGGACAGCATCGACAGTCCGCCGTTTCTGCGGGCCAAGAAGATCGTGGTCATCGGCAGTATCAATACGGATTTTACATTTTCTGTGGAACACATTCCGCAGAGCGGCAAGACGACCACGATTCAGAGCACCGTCACCACTCCCGGCGGCAAAGGCGTCAACCAGGCCATCGGCGCGGCCCGGCTGGGCCGTCAGGTATCCCTGGTAGGCGAGATCGGCAACGACGTCTATTCTTCCTACATCATCCGCATGCTGGAGGACGAGCATGTGGCTACCCAGGGCATTCACAAGGATATGAACCAGCCCACCGGAACCGCCTATATTTATATCGAGAAAAACGGCGAGGGCGCCATAACGATTCTGCCGGGCGCCAATGCCAGACTGCTGCCGGAGAAGATCCAGAGCCAGCAATTTCTGTTTGAAAAAGCCGGATACTGCCTGATATCCACCGAAATTCCGATGCAGTCTGTCACAGAGGCGGCCCGCACCGCAAGGCAGTATGGCGTGAAAACCATCGTGAAACCGGCTACCGCGAAGAGCCTGCCGGACGAACTGTACGCCAATACCGATATTCTGGTTCCCAACCGCCGCGAGGCGGCGATCCTCTGCCCCGGCTGCGATACGCCGGAAGCGCAGGCCGATGAACTGCTGCGCAGAGGCGCGGGTACCGTCATCATTACGCTGGGCGATAAGGGCTGCTATCTGCGCTCTCCGGAACTGAGCCGGTATTTCCCGGCGGTCGACGCCGTCCCGGTCGATACCACCGGCGGCGCGGACGCGTTTATCTCTGCGCTGGCGTCCTTCCTGATCGAAGGCTGCAGCATGGAACGGGCCATCCGCATCGCCGCCTACGCGGCCGGCTTCTGCATAGCCAGACAGGGCGTCGTCGCGGCGCTGATCGACAGGAATACACTGGAATCTTACATTAGGAAAATGGAACCGGAACTGCTGGAATAGCAGGACAGACAAGCGGGCCGCCGGCGACAGTGCGGCGAAATGGAGACCGGCATGAAACAGCTGCATACAAGATTTTCAGAACAAACGGATCCCAAACGGGTTCTTCCGGAATATCCGCGCCCCATGCTGGTGCGCGGATCCTATTATAATTTGAACGGACTTTGGGAATACGCCGTCACCGACGGCAGCGCGGATCCTTCCCCGGCCATTTCGGCCGAGGCCGCAGTCTCCCGGCCGGAGGAACTGCCGGCCGCGGCTCCGGCGGAATATGACGGCCGCATCCTGGTGCCGTTCTCCCCGGAATGCGCGCTCTCTGGCGTAAACCGGAAGATCCTGCCTGAACAGGTACTCTGGTACCGCAGGGAACTGCCGTCTGTCCCGCTGCGGGACGGCGAACGTCTTCTGCTGCATTTCGGCGCCGTCGACCAGCACGCCTGGATTTATGTAAATGGTATCTATGTCGGGGAACATCACGGCGGATATCTGCCGTTTACCTGCGATATCACGAAGGCGCTGCACAGCCGCCCGTACTCCGATGCCGATATCCTCACTGCCAAAGTCATCGACTTGACCGACACCTCCTACCACAGCCGCGGCAAGCAGAAGCTGGAGCCGTCCGGCATGTACTACACCGCCCAGAGCGGCATCTGGCAGACGGTATGGATGGAAGTCGTTCCGGAAAATCATATCGAGCGGATCGCGTTTAGGCCGGATTATGATGATTCTAAGATTCGGATAAAGCTGTATAGTGAAACCGACGAAGAGGTTACATATACAATATATGCTCCTTGTATTGACACAGATGCAGACCGCGACGGCGCGGCGAATCTGCAAATACAGTCAGATCGTCACCAGCGCTCTGTTTGCAAGGAAGCAGAAGACACAGCCACAGAAGAAACTGCATTTGCTTCCGCAAGTGCAGTTCCCACATATACAACAGAAGAACTATCTCCCCCATCGCAGATCCTTCTGACCGGCAAGGCGGTTACCAATCACGCATTTTCGGTCTCCCTGCCCGATTTCGCCCCCTGGAGCCCGGAAGAACCCTATCTCTATTATGTGACCTTTGAGACCTCCCGCGACCGCGTGCAAAGCTATTTCGCCATGCGGAAATGCGATCTTCAGAGCGGCGCCGACGGCGTTCCGCGGATGTATCTGAATAACCGGCCTTATTTCCAGACCGGGCTCCTGGATCAGGGATATTACCCGGAGAGCCTTTACACGCCGCCCACCGACGAAGCCATGACTGCGGACATTCTATCCGCCAAAGCGCTGGGCTTCAACATGCTGCGCAAGCACGCCAAGATCGAGCCCGATCGGTTCTACTACCACTGCGACCGGCTGGGCATGCTGGTGTGGCAGGACATGGTCAACGGCGGCAGTTCTTATAAGGACTGGTACGTGACCTATCTGGCCACAGCCATGAACCAGCTGCATATCCGCCCCGGCGACCGTTTCCGCCGCCTGCTCTCCCGCCGGGAGAAAGCCGGCCGCGACGAATTCACCGCCGAAGTCCGCGACACTATCCGGACGCTTGGCAGCCATCCATCCATCGTGGTCTGGGTGCCCTTCAACGAAGGCTGGGGGCAGTTCGACACCCTGAAAATCTGCTCCCTTATCAAAAAAATGGATCCCGACCGCCTCGTCGACCACGCCAGCGGCTGGTTCGACTTGGGAGGCGGCGACATCCAGAGCATTCACTACTATTTCTTCCGTTACAGGTTCAAGCCGGAGCGGCGGCGCGCCATGGCGCTGACCGAATACGGCGGCTATTCCTGGTCCGTTCCCGGTCACTGCACCCACGACGAGGAGTACGGCTACCAGAAATACTCCGACTCCGCGTCGCTGACGGCGGCGTTTCAGCGGCTGATCATGGATACGATCCTGCCGTCCGTCCGTGAAGGTCTGGCCGCGGCCATTTACACGCAGCTTACGGACATCGAGAGCGAGACCAACGGGCTTTATACCTACGACCGGCAGATTTGTAAGATGGACGCGGAAGCTGTGCGGGATTGCAACCGGCGGATGAAGGAGGCCGGCGTGCAGCTTGCATAAAAAGCAAAAATGGACTGGCACACAGATTCTCAGCTGTCTGTACCAGTCCATACTTTTATCATAAATTCCGAAATAAAGATCAGCAATCCTCCTGCAGATATTCCCTTTGCACACTCTCCGTATTCGTCAGATACACCATCGACGCGTAGCTGATATCGAATTCCAGCACGTCTCCGACATGAATCCGGTCTTTCACCGCTTCCACGTCCAGGATCGTGTGATCCGAAGAGGCGCCGATCACCTCCACGCCTTCCATCCGCGGGTGGATGTCTGTGTAATTTCCGTAATCCACCAGGCCCATCGCCGCCAGAGCGCGGCGGCGGATCCCCCGATCCTCGTACTGCCGCGTCCTTCCGAAAGCGTCTGCCGCCAGTTCTCCCACCGGATAACTGGGCTTATCCTTCACTTCGATCACTTCCGCTTTCAGCGTGAATACGTCCTTGTATGTAAAATCCATCTCACAGCCGAGAAAATCTCCGAGAAGCATACTCTCGCCCAGCCGCAGAAGATTCACGCCCGCCGGCATCGTGCCGTCCAGAACCATGTGAAGAGAAGAAGACGCGCCTCCGCACACATACTGCAGCTTCCGGCCGACCACCGCCTCGACCTGCGCGGCAATCTCAAGAAGCTCCCGCATTTTCTCCGGGGTCGCCTTCACAGAACCAAAGCAGGTCAGATTCGTGCCGATGCCTGCCAGTTCCAGATGAGGCAGATTCCGCTCCACTTCTACCGCCGTGCCGATCAGCTCCTGCCGGTTCCAGAAACCCTCCCGTAAGTCTCCCTGATCCGCCATCAGGATTACCTTGTGACGCCGGGCTGCGCAGACTCCTGCCACAGCCGCATCCAGCCGTCTCAGCACCTCCGGTTCGCTCTGCAGACTGATATCCGCGATCTCCGCCACCTCGTCAAGCTCAGAAAGCATCGGAACCCGCAGAAGCATAAGCGGGGTCTGAATCCCCGCCTCCCGAAGCCGCTTTAGCTGCCCGATCCGTGATGAGGCCAAATACGGACAGCCGCACCTCTCATATATCCGTGCGATCTCCGGCCAGGCCGTAAAGCCCTTGACCACGCCGGCCACCTGAATTCCCGATACCTCGCAGCGCGTCATGATCTCCCGCAGATTGTGCTCCAATTTTCCCAGATCGATCTCCAGAACCGGGTATCTGTTTTCCGTCATTGCCAGAATCCTCTGTCCCTCATTTTACTGATTTCGTTCCGCCGTATACGGCAGTCAGACTTTACTCATCCAGAACTTTATAATACGGACAAATGTCCTCGTAATGCCCGTCCTTCATGCGGAATCCCTTCGGGATCGTCCCAAGCTGGGTAAATCCCAGCCTCTCGTAGAGATGGCGCGCATGGGTATTCGCCGCCACCACCGCGTTAAACTGCAGGATACGGAACCCGCAGTTTCTCCCCTGCGCAAGGCAGTCCGCCACCAGTTTCTCTCCGATATGCAGTCCGCGCAGGTCGCGCCTCACCGCGTAGCTGGCGTTGCAGATATGCCCGCATCGCCCTACATTGTTGGGATGCAGAATATAGAGTCCGCAGATCTCTCCGCTTTCATTTTCAGCCACACCGCAGTATGTCTGTCCCGCGAAGAATGCCGCGCCGCTTTCCGCGTCCAGACATTCCTCCTGCGGGAACGCCACACCGTCCTCCACCACCTGGTTCCAGATGCTGATCATCGCAGGCAGATCCATTTCCGTATAGCTTCTGACTGATATGCTCATATCTGTATTCTCCTGATTTTCTCTATTTACGCCTTGCTTTTGCGGTAAAACGCGGCACGACGGCCTTCAGCACCTCGACCGCCGACGCCATCCTGCCGTCCATTTCAAAATCACGGCCTGTCTGATTTTTCATCAAAAGTTTAAGCCCCCGAACTTTCTCCTGCTCGTCCTCGACGATCTCCGCTGTCCCCCATCCGACGACGGACGCATAGGTCAGGCCGTACCGGCAGGGAATATCACCGCCGGGCACAAGCTCCGTACCGCATTCCAGTTCAACGCAGACTTTCGCATTCCGCCTGATCAGATCCAGCTTATGCCCTTCCTTCGCGCTGTGCATATAGAAAATCAAACTCCCGTCAGCCGTCTCGAATCCATAATTGAGCGGCACGATATACGGATACCCATCGTCGTCCATAAGGCCCAGATGCAGGATCTTCGCTCTTTCTGCAATATCCAGGATCTGGTTCATATCCGTAATTTCACGATCTTTTCTTCTCATATGTCAACACCTTTCTGTTCCAAGTGCCGTTCACTCCTCGGCCGCCGCCTTCCGGCTGTTGATCGCCCGGATCACTTCCATGTCAAACTTCGGTTTCCGGCTGTAGGTATACAATCCGTTCATCTCCTGCTCCACATCATAAAGCTGCGTATAGCAGAAACCAAACATACGCGGATGGTCCAGGAGGGCGTCGACCAGGCCGCGGTAACGGTCCAGAAATTCCTTCTCTGTCTTCGGACTGTCCCCATAGCCCCAGCTCTGCCCGTTCACGCCTTCCACGTCCCACTTGATGCCGCCGAATTCGCTGATAAAGACCGGAACGCCCTCAATGAATTTCTGACGGCCGGCCAACGGGTCGAAGGGCTTTCCGCCCGCAGCAAACTCCGCATAATGGGCCGCGAACTCTTTCGGATCCTGTGTGTAGTCATGAAGATCGAAAATATCCGACTCCACATGGTAGTTGCCGCTCGTATCGATGCAGGGACGCGTGATGTCCGTCATCTTCGTCATCCGGTATACGATCGCAAGCAGCTCGTCGTCCTGTTTCCGCCCCTGGCAGTCCCAGGTCTCATTGAACGGACACCAGCCAACGATCGCGGGATGATTGAAATCCCTGCAGACCGCCTCCATCCACTCCGGCAGGAAATGCTTCAGCCCGTCCGGCGCGCTTATGTCTAAGCCCCAGTTCGCATGCTCGCCCCAGACCAGATAGCCCAGCCGATCGCAGTGATACAGAAACAGCGGTTCGAATACCTTCTGGTGCAGACGCGCGCCGTTGAAACCCGCATCCATCGACAGGCGGATATCCTGAATGAGCGCTTCCTCTGTGGGAGCCGTATAGATCCCGTCCGGATAAAAGCCCTGATCCAGCACCAGCCGCTGGAATACAGATTTTCCGTTGAGCAGCACTCTTTCTTCGTCGATCCGCACCTCCCGCATTCCGAAATAGCTGTGAACCAGATCGTCCCCAAACCGCAGTTCCAGCTCATACAGCCTTCCGCACCCGGCCTCCCAGAGATGCCGTTCGGAAAGCGGGATCGTAACTGTCGCATGATCCGCGCAGGCGGCCGCTTCCGCACTTCCGCAGTCCCGTCCTTCGTAAAACGCCTTTGCCTGAAGCGTGCCTTTTCCTTTCACCACTGCCTGAATCGTCAATGTATTCTCGTAAATATTGGGATAATAGCGGATATTCTTTATATACGCCTCCGGCACAAACTCCAGCCATACCGTCTGCCAGATCCCGGTCGTCCTGGTGTATTCGCAGCCATGGGACGCATAGCGGCCGGACTGTTTGCCCTTCGGCTGCCGCCCGCTTCTCGTATCGTCCCCGGCATAGACGGACAGACTGTTTTCTCCCGGCCGCACCAACTTCGTGATATCAAACTCAAAGGATGTATAGCCGCCTTTATGGACGCCTGCCGCCTGACCGTTCACCCACACCCGGCATTCATAATCCACGGCGCCGAAATGCAGCAGAACCCTTCCCTTCGTCTGTTCAGCCGTAAGCGAAACCGTCCGGCGGTACCAGACCGCCCGCATGAAATCTTTACAGCCGATTCCGCTCAGCTCGCTCTCCGGACAGAACGGCACAAGGATCTTCCGGTCCAGCTTCTCATTTTCATAGAGTTTCCGGTCGATCCCGCTGTTTCCGAAATCAAACGCGAAATCCCATTCCCCATTCAGATTCATCCAGTTATCCCGCCGCATCTGCGGCTGCGGATGTTCCGGCCTCGGTATCGCCACAGTATTTTCCTCCTTTTCCCCGCTCCTGTCAACAGCACCGGAATCCCTGTTTCGTAAGCCAAACCGGGGCCGCCGTTGCTCATCTTATTTTATTAAACTACAAAACACACGTATGATGTTATTCTCATATACAAAAAACGTATCCGCTTAAATGCAAAATGCAGCATAGAGCGGAACCGTCTTTTTCCCGTCGTCAAAGCCAAAGTTTCTCGCAGAAAGCTTGATGGCGTAAGCGGGCTTATAGGCGTCCATATAGACCTTCAGGCTCTTAGCCTTTGTATTGTCGGCAGACTTAACCTCAATGGGGATAAGCCGGCCTTCCCGCTGGATAATAAAATCAATCTCCGCCCCTCTCTCGGACTCCCAATAGTATGTCTGATATCCGTTGATGGAAAGCTGCACATTCACATAGTTTTCAGCGAGACCGCCTTTGAAGTCGTTCATTTCTTCCACCATATAAAAGATATCGTTTGCATCCAGGTTCTTCTTGGCAGCAAGCAGTCCCAGATCAGAAACATAAATCTTAAAAGCATCGATGTCACGGTAATTCTCCAATGGCTTCTTCACCTGCTCCACCTTGAACACCTGCGACACGATTCCCGACAGACAAAGCCATTCGATGGCGTTCTCGAATTCGGAAGCCCGCCCGCCTTTCTTGATCAGCTTATATTGAAAGCGGGTGTTTTTCTTTGAAAGCTGCACGGTAATATTATCGTAGGCGAGCCGCGTTTTCTTGATCTCATTTCCATTATTGTATTTGCTCATATCATTAAGATAGCCTGCCAGAATGGTGTCCTGCGTATGACGTACAAGAATATAGTCCTTCGTCTGGGCAAATTGCAAGACGCATTCCGGCATACCGCCTACCACAAGATACTGACGGTAAAGCTGCATGGCCGCATCGTGCAAAGCGGAAGGCATAGGCGTATCTGTCTGAAAGCAGCTTTTGATCTGTTCAGCCAAAGCATTCTCGCCCAGAGCGAGCAGGAATTCCTCCATGTCCATCGGATAGAGCGTTTTCATATCCACTTTTCCCACCGGGAATGAAAACCTTGTCCTGTTAACCGCAACGCCCAAAAGACTTCCTGCAGCAATAATATGATAATCCGGAGCATCCTCGCAGAAATATTTCAGTGAGGTCAGAGCCCGTTCGCAAAGCTGCACCTCGTCGAAGACGATCAGCGTCTTTTCCCTGACGATCGTCTGTCCCGCTATATGCGACAAAATGGGAATCAGATAGTCCGGACTTACGTTCTCCGCAAACGTTTCAGAGAGCTTCGGATTGGTCTCAAAATTAAAATACGCCACATTTTCGTAGTTAGTGCGGCCGAACTCCAAAAGAGAATACGTCTTTCCGACCTGTCTTGCACCCTGTAAAATTAACGGTTTGCGGTGTTCACTCTCTTTCCATTCCTTTAGAAAAAGCATGATCTTCCGGTACATACGCGGTCCCCCTAAGCTGAAACTTTTAGAATTATACCAAATATTCATGTAAAAATCAATGCAATTTTCTTTGAAATTTACATCAAAGTGCACGAATATACCGTGTATCATCCCCCATATGTCTGCTGCTGGACTTTTTCATCCGTTATGATACTCTTTCTTTAATTTCTGACGAATAATCAGCTTTATGATAACAGCTGCGATCAAAACGACAGCCGTTACGATGCCATACAATAAAATACTTGTGTACCACGGCGCGGACTGCATGGCATACAGATCGGGATGCGCCTTAAAATCCCAGAATACATATATTCCGTGCCCGATAAAAACTCCAACGAACGCGCCTATGATTGTATTTAAGATCCGGTTAATTTTCTCCAGCAAAATAGCGCCTCCTCTGACCTTCAGTTTTTGTCCTCTGCAAATTCCCCCAGAATTGGAAGCTATCCATTGATCCATACGTCGGCTTCATCTCTGTCCGGCGGTTCGAACATCGCTTCAAACTTTGCAGCAAGGGCGCTGTCAACGATGTAGGCCGTCGCTTCGCCCGCCGTAACGGCCTGATTTCTTTGATTTATGCGCGCCCGCCAGACCTCATCATTGATATCGAGATAATGCAGTTCGCATTCTATATTCCGGCTTCGGTAAAACGCTTTTGCCTCGTCTCTTCCTTCCTTTGTCCAAAAGCCCCAGTCCAGGATCACATCGGCGCCGGCCCGGATAACCTCTAACGATTTCTCAAACAGATAACGACGCACATTGGCTGCGTATTCGTCATGCTTTTCTCCTGCATACAGTCCAAATACCGCAAGCATAATTTCATCAACCGACAGAATGACCGCCTGATGAGCCGTTTGTAACTGTTTGGCGTATGTAGTTTTGCCGCTGCAGAGTTTTCCGCAGATGAGAAAGACTTTGGCCATAACTTTTGCGCTCCTTAGCTGATTATCCGCAAATCTATCGTTCACTCAGATTCGCTTTCGTCAAGATAATGTTCATCAATATCCTTTCCTCGTAATTTAGACACCATGTTCTCTTATTTCCGCCAGTCCTTTCTCAGCGGCAGTTCAGAACAATTTCTTCGTATTTCTGAATTCCCGCAACCAACCTTGAAAGCCCATCCTCCAGCACCGTACGCGGACAGGCGGCATTCATACGGATAAATTGCTCCCCACAGCAGCCGTATTGCGATCCGCTGGAAACGATCAGTCCTGTCGTATCCCGGATAAATCGTACCAGCTCATCGGCTGAACCTGCGATCTTGCTGCAGTCAATCCAGATCAAATAAGTCGCCTGCGAGGGAACGATATGCAGCTTCGGATTCTTTTTTTGAATGTAGTCCGCCGCGATTTCTTTATTCTGAAACAGATACGCGCGGAGTTCATCAAGCCAGGGCGCGCCTTTTGTGAAGGCGGCGACGGTGGCCTCGACCGCAAAGGAGTTCGGCTCGGCTACCTCGTCGGTGTTCAGTCCGCGCCAGACCTTGTGGCGGAGTACCGGGTTCGGCACCGCCACCGCAGCCGTCTGTAATCCTGCCAGATTAAACGCCTTGGTCGGCGCGATGCAGGTGATGCTGTTTTCCCGGCATTCATCCGAAACACTCGCAAATGGAACATACTCGGTTCCGGGCGCGGTCAGGTCGCAGTGTATTTCATCGGATAGTACCACGACATGGTGCTTTCTGCAGAGCGATCCGATCTGTGCAAGCGTTTCTCTATCCCATATTTTCCCGACAGGGTTATGCGGATTGCACAGGATCATAAGCGTAGTCTGCGGGTCGGCAAGCTTCCGCTCCAAATCTTCAAAATCAATTTCATATTCGCCGTTTTTGTAGATTAGTTCGCTTTCCAGCACCTGCCGCCCGTTGTTAAGTATTGAATTGAAAAAAATATTATAGACGGGCGTCTGTATCAGAACCTTTTCAGCGGGCGTCGTCAGCTTCCGGACAACGCTTGAAATGGCGGGGACCACGCCCGTGCAAAAGATCATCCAGTCGTGCTCCATAGCAAAGTGATGCCGGTTCTGCCACCAGTTTCTGTACACTGCATACCATGATTCGGGGACAACGGAATAGCCGAATACGCCGTGCTCCGCCCTCTCTTTGATCGCGGCCCGGATTTCCGGCGCAGTCTGAAAATCCATATCTGCTACCCACATGGGCAGCTCGCCGTCTGATACGTCCCACTTTAAGGAATTTGAATTTCTCCGGTCTGTGACCGAATCAAAATCGTATTTCATGTCTGCCTCCCTGCCCCCGTTTACTGAATTTCTGCATACCGTTTTTTTACACGCACATCCGGACAGGCATCGGTTCGGTCTGCCTGCAGATCACATTGGTTTTCGACGGATCGACCTTGTCCCGCTCTATGGTCAGGTTATCTATGTAGTCCGCGCGGATGGTTCCTCCCGACGGATTCAGTACGCTGTCGATTTTCCCAACGATGTCCGCATTGACGGTGGAATACTCGAAGGCAAGGGTTGTGTTCAGGAGCTTGCAGTTTTTCATCACGAGATTATCAATATAACACATCCCCTGCAGGCTTTCGACGGTGCAGTTGATAAGCGTAAGGTTCCTGGCATTCCAGCCCAGATATTCGCCGGAAATAAAGGAATCATACACCGTCACATTTTCGCTGTTCCAAAAAGCGTCCTTGGAGAGCAGATGCGAGTTATGGATCTCAACATTCCTGGCACCGTCGAACGAGTAATTCCCGTATAACGTAAGGCCGGTGATCTCCATGTTTTGGCTGTTCATGGCAAAATAGTCGCCTTTTGCGGTAACCTGATCCAGGATCACACCGTCGCAGCTCCACAGAGTTTCCGCCGCATTGGGAAAGGATACATTTTTCAGTGTCACATCCTCGCACCGGCGGAAGTTTTTCGGGGCCTCGATAGCGCTGTCCTCCACTCTGATATGCTTTGTGTACCACACGCCTGCGCGCCCCATCTCAAACCAGGTGCAGTTTTTCACCGCAACGTTCCGACAATACCAGAGCGGATACTTCCATTTGAACATACTGCCGGACAGTTCAATGTCATGGCTTTCCTTGAGCGGGGATTCCCCGTCGTCGAAGATCGTATCGATCACCCGCAAGTATTCGCTGCCGAACAATGCGCGTTCCCCGGTTAAATAGCCCTGCCTGATTTCTTTTTTGATTTCCATGTTAAAGTTCTCCTTGTGGACCATAAATTTCTTGGCGTCCCTATTATAGCGCCATCTTATAAAAATAGCAAGACGGGGAACCATAGCGGACTCCCCGTCCCACGAAACTATCATAGAATTAGAGCTGCCGCTCATTCTTTAATCATATCTTTCCAAAAAGGTATGCTTCTCTCCATTTTGCTTGTAGGCAATCACCGTGTCCAGATTCACATTTTCCACACTCTTGAATATATTTCCTTCTACAAATGGATTGCTCTGCTTTAACGTTCGGATCAGTTCTTTTATCTCCACTCTCTTGGAACGGTTTTCCTCATTATTGCAGGTGCTGCAGGTATCGGTAAACTTGCAGGCGCACTGTATAAAATGGAGTCCGTTGTAATCTCTCCACGCCTTGATATCCTCTTCCCTGACCAGATACAAAGGACGTATCAGTTCCATGCCCTCAAAATTGGTACTGTGCAGCTTCGGCATCATGGTCTGTATCTGCGCGCCGTAAAGCATACCCATGAGAATCGTTTCGATCACATCATCATAGTGATGTCCCAGCGCAATCTTATTGCATCCCAGCTCCTTCGCAAAATGATACAGATGTCCCCGCCTCATTCTGGCGCACAAATAGCATGGGGATTTCTCCACATGATAGACCGAGTCAAAAATATCCGATTCGAAAATAGTAATCGGTATATTCAGATTCCGTGCATTCTCTTCGATTAACCTGCGGTTTGCCTCGCTGTACCCCGGATCCATCACAAGGAACTTTACTTCAAAGTCAAATTTATTATGCAGCTTCAGTTCCTGAAAGCATTTCGCCATAAGCATGGAATCTTTTCCGCCGGAAATACATACCGCTATCGCATCCCCCGGCTTTACCAGTTCATAGGTCGTAATCGCTTTTGTAAACCTGGACCAGATCGTTTTTTTGAATTTTTTACGCAGGCTCTGCTCCGCGTCCTTCGCCTTATCCTGATTCTGCGGTTCACGCATCCTGTCCATAAGCCACGCAATATATCCGCCGTCAAGGCTTTCCGCATCCAGTCCCTTTTCTCTTAAATTTTCCGCCACCTCATTACTGACTATGCCTCTGCTGCAGCAGATGATCAGCTTTTTGGAAACATCTGTTTTTTCGCTGCGCTCGATCTCCTCAGGCTTTATGGCGACAGCCCCTGCTATCGCTCCGTGATCAATCTCTGCCTGACTGCGGATATCTATCATCTGGTAGGTACTTTCATCCAGCTTTTTCAATTCTTCCACCGAAATACCCATATCAATCCCGCCTCATTTCTTCGCTGCACAAATCTTTTACGACTTCGCCCGCAATGATCAGTCCTGCCACAGACGGCACAAATGCTACGCTGCCCGGAATGTCCCTTCGTTCTGTGCACTTATGCTTTGCTCCGGGCGGACAAATACAGTTTGTCCTGCAGCTGATCGACATATCAGTAAGCGGTCTTATCGGTTTTTCTTCGGAATATACAACCTTTAGCTTCCTTACGCCCCGTTTTTTCAATTCCCTCCGCATGACCTTTGCCAACGGACACATTTTTGTCTTATAGATGTCAGAAACCTTAAACTGGCTGCCGTCCAGTTTGTTTCCGGCGCCCATGCAGCTGATAACAGGCACATTTTTCTCCTGCGCCTTCATGATAAGTTCAATTTTGGCAGTAACCGTGTCCACCGCATCGACAATATAATCATACTCCTGAAAAGGAAATTCATCCGCGTTTTCGGGCAGGAAGAAACACTTATGTACGATGACCTGCGCATCCGGATTGATTTCAAGTATCCGGTCTCTCATCACGTCCGCCTTATATTTTCCTACGGTTTTTCGTGTCGCAATAATCTGCCGGTTCAGATTGGTCAGGCAGACCTTATCATCATCGATCAGATCAAACGCCCCGATGCCGCTTCGCACAAGCGCTTCACAGACATATCCCCCTACCCCTCCGATTCCAAAAACTGCGACTCTGGAACCGGCTAATTTCTCCATCGCTTCTTTTCCAAGCAATAATTCTGTTCTTGAAAACTGCGTCAGCATCTGCGCATCTCCTCTTACATCGAAAACAGCGGATGGTATACACCCGCATGTCATTTTCATTTCCTACCAGACTAATAGGCTTTATTATATATATGAGACAGGTTTTTGTCAATTGGTTTTTGAATGATTCACTGTTCAAAAAAGGAACCGGCCGCTGATCCTCACAGCTGCCGGTTCTGTCGTACCTCTCACATCAGATTCGTATACCCCATCAGCGCCGCGTCCACTTCCTTCGCCACTTCGCGCCCCTCGCGGATGGCCCAGACCACCAGGGACTGGCCGCGGTGCATGTCGCCGGCCGCGAAGACCTTCTCCACGTTGGTCTTATAGCTTCCGGGCGCGGTGTCCACGTTGGTGCGGGCGTTTAACTTCACGCCGAAGGCGTCGGAAACGTATTTCTGGCTGCCCAGGAATCCGGCGGCGATCAGCACCAGATCCGCGGGCACCTCCCGCTCGCTTCCTTCTACCGGAACCATCATCGTGCGGCCCGTTTTCTCGTCCTTCTGCGGCGTCAGGGCTTCATATGCTTCTCCCTTCCGTTCCCTCGGGAACTTCTAATGCACTCAAGTATAGCAGAAACCCCGGTTGCAGTCTACCAGCCGAAACTGGAACTTCCTACAACCAATGGTTGCGAAAGGACGAATCAGGTTACGAAACAATATATTCTCCGGCGACGCCAAACACGCCATCAGTCAAAGGCCGGTCGGCATCCGGCTTCCGCAGCACGCCGCGGCTGATCAGTTCCGCTGCAACATGACCGGCAAGCTGATTCGAATAGCAGCTTACCCATTGATTGATCTGGCTGTGAAGGTGCACAGGCACGAAGCTCTCAAAATTGCTGCGCACAGCAGCGATCCACTCCGCAAGGAGATCGTCGGCCGTTTCATCATCCATTTCAAATAATGAAACGAACGCTTTGAACTGCTCCGCGGTAAAGTACGGAAAATTGAGCCTGTAGCTATCCCCGGATTTTATCAGCAGATTCTTTTCGATCAGGTGCGCGGCGTCCTCTTCGGAAAGAGCCACTTTGGATACCACACCGTTTACACTGTTCTGAGGAATACCGTTCGCGCACATCCAGCGAGTCCCTTTGTTGTGGTAAATATCAGGATCAAAATACTTATTGATCCAATAGTAATAGATATGCGACAGAATTTTGTACTCACTTCCGCTGTCGTCGCCCGCGACGTTGCATCCGGAATCATATTCGGCGCAGGTTTCAGATGCGTCCGCCGTTTCTTCCACGATAAACCAACCGAAGCCGCCATCTTTTCTCGGCGGAAACGGACCATCTTCGATCTTCAGACGGTTATTTTTTACACGGCTGATCCTGCGTCTGAGCATATACGGAACAATCATATAGCCAAGTCTGTCCATCCCGAAATGACTGCCATAAAAATCCATCGCGCGGACCTTATCGGACACCTCTGAAAAAAGACGTTCAAACTGATCCGCGAGCAGATTGACTGTCGATACGGAGACCTTCCCGGTCTGTTTCTTGTCTTTCATACGGAAGATAATGAAACCGGTCACATATTTATTGCCGACCCTGCAGACCGCGTCGCCATATTCAAGACGGGGAAGTTCATCCTCAATATACATCGTGGGAATCCCTGTGCAAATGCTGATCTCCTCTACCGTCAAAGGCTTTTCGTAAGCCGCGAGGCAGATCGCTCGGGCAATCTGTGTGTGAAGATACGCGTCGGTGTTCATATTGCCGTTGCTGGATTTGGTGTTCCAGTTAATTCTCTGATATACCTTATTCATTTTGTCTTCTCCTATCCGATCTCTGATTCTCTGGCGTCCCACATTCAGGCGCCATTTAATGGTGGTTTCCGGAAGAGAATACTTTTCTGCAAGACTTCGAACCGACAATTCACCGACATAATGGTCTACAAAAATATTTTTATACTCGGAAGCTAACGTATGCAGACAGCGAAACACTGTTTCATACTGTTCCTGAGTGTCGTCCTCATCCACACAGGCATAGTCCGCGATGTCGAAAAGTTCCGCATCACCTGACAGAACGATCTGATTTTTATTCCGATGATCGATAAATCGCGCATACCGGTTATGAGCGACCCGCCAGACCCAGGCGTCAAATGATTCGATCTGGTATTTGTTCATTCCGTCAAGAATATGGCAAATGATTTCACCTGCGAGATCCTCGGCATCATAGCGGTTGGATACGCGCCTGCAACAGAAGCGAAATATCGGCTCGATATACGGAAGAATTTTATTTTCCTCCAAGCTCTTCTCCTCCTTGATTCTATTTGGGACTGCAATCATGATTACGCCCTTATAGTGCGGTGAAATCGATTCGGATAGGTTGTTTTAGGAAAAAAATATATCGCTTTTTGATGTTTTTCTCTGTCCGACCGCAGAAGATAAACGAAATCTCTTCATATCCTTCGACAACGGAATATCCCGTTTTGTGCATTTCTTCAATGTCTTTCGTGGCAAAATCATGCAGATAACGGCGCACACTGGCCGCGTATTCGTCATGCTTTTCTCCCGCATACAGCCCAAATACCGCGAGCATGATCTCGTCCACCGACAGAATGACCGCCTGATGAGCCGTCTGCAGCTATTTTGCGTATGTACTTTTGCCGCTGCATAGTTTCCCGCAGATGAGAAAGACTTTTGCCATCGCTTTTGCTCCTTATGTGATCTAACAAATAACCGGCTGCCAGGCGAACGGCAGCAGATCTCTTGCTTTCACTTTGATAAGGTTTCCATTTTCGTCATTTACAATCACTTTTATATCAGGACAATATTCAAAAGGTGAATAGCAACCCGAGATTCCCGTTTGTAACCCAAGAGTCCCGTTTTGTAAATGAGATTCCTGTTTTGTAACCGAGATTCCCGCTTTGTAAACGACTTTCCCGTTTTGTAACCGAGAGTTGGAGTAAAGAAATAGTCAGTTGATAAAAAATAAATGAAAAGAGTATTGGTTCCTTGAGGTATAATGATTTCGA